>JAEWJR010000044.1:0-41563 GCA_023386445.1 Bacillota bacterium
AAGATATATTATCAAGAACTTTCTTGCCAAAATTATTCTCGGTACATAGATTTTTAACACAATATACAACCTTGTTTTGGCAGGCATCCTTTTCTTTCTTATTTACATTGAGAATAACTTCACGCCGAACCATCATTTTAGCTATTTCAGCGGCGCTGGTTTCCTTTGTCGCCCTGCTCCCCACAACTCTGCCGCGTTTTATAACCACTACCTTGTCGCTTACTTCCATAACTTCCCTGAGCTTGTGGGTAATCAAAATAATTGTCTTGCCCTGTTTTTTCAGTTCCTTGAAGCTTACAAGCAGCTCATCAACCTCTTGTGGAGTCAGGACGGCTGTCGGTTCGTCAAAAATAAGAATATCTACATTGCGGTACAGCATTTTCAGTATTTCAACTCTTTGCTTTGCCCCTATAGAGATATTTTCCACAATGTCGTCAGCATTGAGTTCAAACTTATAATCATCTATCAGCTTTTGTACAGTCTTTCTTTCCTTTTTACGGTCAATTATCGGGCTTTTAAAGCTTAGTTTGCCTGATATTTTTATATTCTTTTTTATTTCGGTACCAAGAAGAATATTTTCAAAAACGGTGAGGCTGGGCACCAGCTTAAAATGCTGGTGCACCATTCCCAATCCACAGTTTATTGCGTCCAATGAAGAGCCGAAGGAAACCGTCCTGCCTTGAACTCTTAGTTCTCCGCCGGTTGGCCGCTGAAGCCCGAAGAACATGTTCATAAGAGTTGTTTTTCCGGCTCCGTTCTCTCCGACAATGGCAGTAATTTCACCCTGTCCGATGGAAATATTTATATCCTCATTAGCAACAAAATCGCCATATTTTTTTGTTAAATTAATAGCTTCTATTGCGTACATATTTACCACCTTCATAAAGTAAATTACTTTTAAGATTTCCTTTGGTGAAAAATTAATAGTAATTGACTTCGTTTGATTTTTTAATTATCAGTCATTTGGCATATTAAGATTTGTAAGTGCTGATTTATCAAAGCTTTCACCTGCCTGGGCATTTGTAACCTTGATTTCACCGTTTGCTATCTTGTCTGCCACAGCTTTAAGCTGTGTCTTGATCTCATCCCACTTAGCTTTTCCTTCAGGTTTGATCTTGCTTTCAATTACACTCAAATCAGTAATTCCTGTTGCTCCGGATGCTAAGTTATAGCTTAGAACCTGTCCGTTAACCTTGTCCATGGTCTGATCCTTGAAGTGCTTTGCTATTTCATATACAGGCACTTCTGTATTTTTCAGCACACTGGTCAATATATAACCCGGTTGATTGTTATCCTTGTTTGCATCAACCTCTATCGCGAGCTTTTTAACTTCTTTCGCCTTGGCTGTAACTCCGTCGCCGACAGCTCCCGCTACTGCGTAAACAATATTTGCTCCGTCGGAATAATATGTGTTGGCTTTTGTTGCGCCTGCGGCAGAATCACTGAAGCCGGCATTATAATCACTGTAGAAGGTATATTTTACCCCCAGCTCTTTTGCAATATAATTGATTCCTTCTGCATAACCATAACCAAATACCGTAATACCGTTTGACTTTGTTCCTCCAAGGAAACCAACCTTTCTTCCCGCATCTCCTGTGGTGAAGGCATAGTCTGAGGTATTAAACAGAGCAGAAGCATTTTCATTTACAAGGGTACTCAAAGCACCGGCAATAAATGATGCTTCATGAACATCGAATAGAACTGAAACGACATTTTTATGTTTTACACTTCCATCCTCATTAACATTTGGATTGTCATTGAATACTACAAAGGTTGTATCGGGGTATTGCTCTGCAATCGGCTTGTTTCCGCCAACGCCTTTAATGAGGGCATCGAAATTGTACTCAAGACTGAAAATCAGTTTATAACCCGCTCCGGCCAACTGTGACAGGCTTCCCGGAACATCTGAAGTTTCAACTACCTTGTAATTTATGCCTAATTCAGTTTTAACCTTTTCCAATCCCGCAACTGCCGATTGGTTATAACCCTTATCGTTTGGTCCTGCTGCAGAAGTGATAAGCGCAATTCCTAAATCATTTGTTTTGGTAGAACAACCTGCGAAAAGCATAGAAGCCAACATAACAATTACAAGTATAAAAGACATCTTTCTTGCAAATTTCATTTTTTCCATGTCAACCACTCCTCTGATACTGTTTTGATGTTTTGATGAATATAATATTTGTTTTAGAGAGAAGTCTTAGCCGCGACATTAAGACTTCTTTATAAATAACCACTTCTTAAGCCTTTTTTGGGTACAAAAAACCAAGCCGTGGCAAGTTATACTTTTTTTACCTGGCATATGTGATAATTCAAAATCCTGGAATGATTAAATATAACTAGTTCAATCATTCCTTCGTTTTATGCTGAAATGCTACTGATGGATTTGATTAATATAAAATTTGAACTTATCTGATCTGTAGAAGCTCTTAAAAGTTTCTATAGGAACTTCCCTCCCGTTAACCATTCCAAAAGTTACAGCCCTGAACAGCAGTACGGGATCTCCTTCCTTTACCTCCAGTTCCTTGGCAACCTCATCAACCGCCAGGACGGCTTCAATAGTTCTTGTAGCCTTTGTAATCCTTGTATTGTATTTGCTTTCAAGAACATCATAAATAGAGTCCACTCCGAAATCATGGGTCTCTATTAAAGGAAATGCCTTGCACGGCAAATACGTTGTGGTCAGGTTTATAGGCTCATTGTTTGCATAATAGACCCTTTTAACCTTAAGTACCTTTTCCCCATTGGAAAGCTGCAGTTTTTTCGCTCTCGTCTTATCCGCCTCAATGACTTCTGCCGTCAAAAGACGCTTTGACGGCGTCATGCCCAGCTTTACAATATCCTGGGTGCAACTGGTAATTGATATCAAGTCCTGGTCAAGCGTATCTTTTTTAACAAATGTCCCTTTACCCTGGATCCTATAGAGATACCCTTCATTAACAAGGTCATCGATAGCCTTTTTGGCAGTGATTCTGCTTATTCCAAAGCTGCTCATCAGCTCTCTTTCACTTGGAATCATGCCGTCAGGTCCTATCTCTTCATTATTAATCATCTCTACTATTTTCTGTTTTACCAGATAGTATTTTGGTATCATTCCTATCATCGCTATCCCCCTAATAGAACATCATAGCATATCTACATGTTATTATATTGTTATGTTGATATGTCCACTTACATAATATAATATTTATACATAAAAGTCAACGTGATTTACATAATTTTTGTGCGTTTTGTATCAGGCACAAATTAAATAGAAAATTTTTAGGCTGCAGAGACAAAGATATCTATTGCTTCGTTGCATTAAAAACTTTTCGCTCCCAATTCATACAATTTGTATTGACTTACTATCTAATACTTGGTAGACTATATTTAATTGATAATGATTATCATTATCATAAAATAGGAATTGTACAAATAGAAAATACACGGTACTGATATACAAGGCATAATTCACCTCTTACCAGGCTCACGGCAGGAACGTGGATTTAATTGAATTTTATGTGAGCGGAAAGGTTATAGGTTTATAAATGAGTATTGTTTTAGTCGGCGGACATGACAGGATGCAGGAGGAGTACAGGGAGATTTGTTCCAGCCGGGGACACCGGGTGAAAGTGTACACCCAGATGCCCGCAAGGTTTGATAAGGCTATCGGCAACCCTGACAGGATAGTTCTTTTTACTTCCACAGTTTCACACAAGATGATGCTGACAGCCATGAAGGAAGCTAAAAAGAAAAACATCAGCGTAGTAAGAAGTCAGAGCAGCAGTGCCTCATCCCTTCTGGATCTGCTAAAAAAGCTGGAAAGCGAAAAAGATACTGCCTGTCCCTCATAATGGGAATATAAAAAATATTTGGAGGTATCTTATGAAGAATATAGCAGTAATTTATTGGAGCGGTACCGGTAACACCCAGCAAATGGCGCTGGCAGTTGCCGAAGGTTCCAAGGGCACAGATATGGAAGTGATCATAAAGGATGTTGGCAGTGCCAGTCTGCAGGATGTCCAAAATTCGGATGCTGTGGCTTTGGGTTGTCCGTCAATGGGCTGTGAAGTGCTGGAGGAGTCTGAAATGGAACCTTTTGTACAATCCCTGGAAAGCCTGGAATTAAAGAATAAGCCCATGGTACTTTTTGGTTCCTATGACTGGGGAGATGGACAATGGCTGTCCGACTGGGAGGAAAGAATGACAGGTCTGGGAGTCAAACTTGCCGACTCCGGATTAAAAATACATACCACCCCTGATGAAGAGGGATTGAAGCTCTGCAGAGAACTTGGCCAAAAGCTTGTGTCAACCATATAAATTAAACGCATCGTGCCAGTTAATTTATTGTGTTTTCCAATATACTTGCGGAACAGCCACAATGAGTTAAATTTATATCGATTTATTTAAACCTGAGGAAACAGATAAAACAATTACACGGGAAGTGATATTAATGGCAATAAATCAAATTCAAGCACTAAACTTCATAAATTTATTAAGTAAGCTTTCCGATGAAGATTATCTGTTGTCATTGATTGCTTACGGAACGGCTCCTACCATAAGGGAGGAGAAACCCTCCTCTCTTATGACTTTCACCAGAGCCGGAAGAAACCTGTATGATCTTTGGGAAAATTTTGGCTTCCAGGTATGTAAAAGGCTCAATCTGGAGTTTACCCTGCTAAGAGATACAAAGGACAGCGTAAGAGTACTCTTTTATAAGACCAGGTTGTTGGAGGAATGTTTGAATAAAAGCAGCAACCGGGAGTTTTTAAATGAAATGGGCTATTCCTCAACAATAACTCTGGAAGAATGCATGGATAAATTAAGACAAAGATTTGAATGTGTATGTCCTCACGAAATCGGTATATTTCTTGGAATACCTTTGGAAGATGTGGTAGGCTTTATTAATCATAAGGGTGAAAACAGTCTGCTTTGCAGGTATTGGAAAGTATATCATGCACCCGAGAAAGCTCTGAAACTATTCAGAAGCTTCGACAAAGCCAGACAGGATATCAGAGACTCAATCACAAACAACAACTTTGATTTCACACTATCCGCATAGACAACAGGTATTGGAATAAAAAAGCCTTTGATTTTTACGGAATATAAATTAGAGGATAAATATATTATGTATATAATAAAACGCTTTTTTGAAAAAAGTAGACTCCACGATATCATAGAATGTCTCACAACAGCGATGGATGCTAAAGATTCATATACAAGCGGACATTCCAATCGCGTTGCGGATATGTCCTTCCAAATCGCAAAGGCAATGGGAATAAAAGGATCCAAACTGGAAACCATTCACCTTGCCGCCCACCTTCATGATATTGGTAAAATCGGAGTTTCGGAAGAAGTGCTGAACAAAAGAGGAAAGCTTTTACCTGAAGAATGGGAGGAAATTAAAAGACATCCCGAGATAGGCTATAATATTTTAAAAAAATCAAAGTACATGAAGGAAATATCGGAAATAGTTCTGCACCATCATGAGCGCTGGGATGGAAATGGATATCCCGGCGGCTTGAAGCAAACTCAAATCCCCCTTGGCTCACGTATCATCGCCGTTGCCGATTCAATAGATGCCATGACCTATGACAGGCCGTACAGGCAGGCTCTAAGCTGGGAAGAATGTAAAAGGGAAATAATAAATAACTGCGGCATCCAATTTGATCCTGATATAGTTAAAACAGTAAACTACCTGTATGGCAAAGTCCCTCCAATACTGACAACATAATTTGATGTTAAAGTTCGTAAGTATATGCATTTCTCTAATTTCGCTATTTTTATATGGTCAGAATGGCGGCTACCTCTATTGAGATAACCGCCATTACGTATCTAAGTTATAAGGGCAGGCCGTTACACATTCCCTATAAATTTATACCGCATTTGTTAATACATTTACACATTCTTCTATTTCGTTTATTAGCCCAGATTCATCGGTACCAAGCCTTACAGACATTCTGCCCTCTCCCTCACGAACTATATCAACAGAATAGGGAATGCTTAATATTGCCTTCTACTCATCTCTTATTTGCTCAAATCTCAGCTTTAATTTATTAAAAGAATCTTTATTTATAACACTTTCCACTTTAATTTTGAGCCAAGTGGTAATATCACCTGAACCTGTTTTTTGGCTTTGCATCAAAATCGTTCTTTAAGTTCTTTTGTTTATCCTAAAAAATAATTAAATTATTCTCAGGGAAACTGATACGCTTTCAAACAAATGCAGCGTTATCAGTGATCTGCCGCCGAAAATACATCAATTTAAACATTAGACCATTTAGTTATTTTTACTAAATTACACTAATTTTAGGTTGTATTATTTGTAATTATTTGATAATCTATATTCGTATAATTCTACAATAATTGAACAATTGTATCATATGCTTTTTATCACTATTTTTATGGCTGCATGGCAGCAAAATAGAGGTTAAAATGAATAAAAAGAAAAAATTTGTTGTCTTATTCGTCTCCTTGTTTTTAGTTCTAATTACTGTAATTGCAACAGTACTTATAAAGTCCGTCGAGGAAGAACCCGCTCCTCTTGATGACAGTTTTGCCCAAAGCGTTGAAAAACCCGATTATCATTTTGCAGTGATAGGGCCGAGTTCATATGATCCATTCTGGAACGATGTAAAAAAAGGAGCTTTCAAAGCCGCCAGGGAATTTAATGTTGCGGTGGAATTTAACAGTCCCCGATTTACAAATCTGGATGAAGAGCTTCAATACCTTAATATCGCAATTGCGTCCAACGTGGATGGTATTGCGACACATGTTCCCGATGAAACCATGTTTACACCGGTTATAAATAATGCAATAAAAGGCGGCATTCCCGTTGTTACTGTGGAAAGTGATGCCAATAACAGCGGGAGAATGGCTTATATCGGAAATAACAATTATGAGGTTGGTACCGTAGGGGGTAAAATGGTTGCCGATGCCACCGGTGGTAAAGCCAAGGTCGCCATTATTTTAAACGGTTATATTCCCGGTGCCAGTGATGTCTCACAAAACTTACGTGTGACCGGCTTTAAGGATGCTGTAAAATGCTACAACGGGAAAGTAGATGTGGAAGAAATACGCATATCAGGAATGGGTATATTCAGTGCAGGTGAAATAGCCAATGAGCTTATAACCAACAATCCCAAGATAAACGTTATCTTCTGTACAAATCCCAGGGATACGCTCGGAGTTACACAGATGGTAGTTGATTTGAACAAGGTTGGACAGATAAAAGTTGTAGGCTTTGGAAGTTACCCGGAAATACTGAGATATATAGAAAAGAATGTAATATACGGAAGTGTAGTGAGTGATCCTCAGGATATGGGTTACAAAGCCATACGGGCCCTGTTTGAACTGAAGACTGCCAAAAGGACTTCAGCCTATGTAGGTACTGAGGTATACGCTGTTACAAAAGATAATGTAGCTACCCTTTCTACTGGAGATCCGGGTAAATAATGCCAATAGTATTTTATTAAGGATAAATTTATGATAAAATTTTTCAGTAGATTTCTAATAAAAAACAAAATACGAAAAAAACTTATTCTATATTTTATGATAACAACCATCCTAATGGCCGCAGCAAGTTTTTATACCTACTATAATGCCAAAATGTTAATGACTCAGATGGACTCTCTGTTTATAAGCAATATATCCCTTAATGAACTCCAGGACACTGTTACCGACGTTCAGCAGTATCTGGAAAGTTACTTGGATACTGAACATTCAGATAGTTTCAGAGGCTTTATAGGTGCAAAAAACAAATTGCAGCAGCTGTCACAAAAAATCATTGAAGAATCGGACTACAGTTCCAACGGACTGCTGCAAAGAGACATAGCAAACATGATAAACAATTACCTGGATATTGCCTATAATGCCGTTCAGTCAAAACGTGCCCGTGATATCAACAAGTATACCGCCTACTACAACGATGCAAACAGAGTTTTTGGATATATAGATATGTATATCAACAAGCTTAACAATGAGCTGCTTAAAGAGAATACCCAGAGGTATCATGTGGTTGCGGGCAGAATAGATATTGTTCAAATGATAAATATCGCTATTATTGTGGGAGTTATTTTGTTCAATCTTGTATTTATAATACTTACTACTTATAAAACCACAAAGCCGATTATAACTTTATCCCAGGCGGCTGATGAGATTTCAAGAGGTAATTTTGACGTACCTCAGGTCGAATTTGATACGGAGGATGAAATAAGTGTTATGGCCAGTGCCTTTAATAAGATGGCCTGCAGTATAAGAGAGCATATTGATTCAATTGAGGAAAGAGCCCTGCTGCAGAGCAAATTAAAGGAACAGGAGCTGCAGAACCTGATAATGAAAACACATTTAAAGGAAGCCGAACTTCAGGCTCTGCAGTCACAAATCAATCCTCACTTTATATTCAATACGCTTAACACCGGTGCGCAGATAGCCATGATGGAAGGTGCCGACAAAACCTGTTACTTTATTGAAAATGTTGCAAACCTGTTCAGATACAATCTTAAAAAGCTGGACAGAGCAGTATCCCTGAGTGAAGAAATAAGCAACATAGGAACCTACATTTATATATTAAAAACCCGCTTTACAGACAGAGTAGAGTTCATTGAGGATATTGAGGCTGAAAACCTTGACATACAAATGCCCTGCATGATTCTTCAACCCATTGTTGAAAATGCTTTTATTCATGGAATAAGCAACATGGAGTCAGGCGGAGTAATAACCCTGTCGGTTAAGAGCAGTATGACTTATGTAGAGATAACGGTTTCTGATAACGGTAAAGGAATGGACCAGAAAAAAGTGGACCAATTACTTGGTAAGTCTGAAGAACCATCTTCAAACGAACCCAGCGGCATTGAGGCCAAAAAAGGCCATACCACAGGGATTGGTATGGGAAATGTAATCAGCAGGCTTAATATTTTTTATGGTCAGGATAATATTGTCAGCATAGAAAGCAAACCTTATAAAGGGACTTCGGTATGTCTGAAAATACCTGCCGGCGTAAAGGAGCATGCAAATGTATAAATTATTGATTGCCGATGATGAACAGATTGTTATAGATTCTCTTATCTTTATAGTGAACAAGAGCTTCCCCGGAATTTTTTCCATTGAGTCGGCCCGTTCCGGCAGGGAAGCTATAGAAAAAGCGGAAAGATTTATACCTGATATAATTTTCATGGATATAAACATGCCCGGTATAAACGGTATTGAGGCAATTAAGGAACTGCGGAACAAACTCCTGGATTGTGTATTTATCATACTTACCGCCTTCGATCAGTTTGACTTCGCGAAAGATGCTCTCAAATTGGGGGTTTCGGAGTATTTACTCAAGCCTGTCAACAGGGAGAAAATAATCTCAACCCTCCAAAGAAGTATTGATAATATAAAAAAGGAGCGTACTAAAAGGAAAAAGGAATTGGATCTTAAGGAGAAAATGGAAAATATTCTCCCTGTTCTTGAAAACGGATTTATTTATTCCATGCTTTTTTTAGATGACAATTCAACGGAATTAGAGAGTTACCGTAATATTTTCGAGATAGAAGAAAACGGCGGTTATATTATGACCGTAGAATTTGCCCAATCCAATGACTGCGGTAAAATGGTCAACAGAATAGGGCTGAGTATTAAAAGCCAATCCTTCTATCCCTACTTAAGAGATATATTAAAGGCCAGATGCAGATGCTTTATGGGTCCTGCAATCCTCAACAGGATTATTGTTTATATTCCAGCCGAAACAGAGACCGATGAATACTCAAGAAGGCTTAAGGCGGTGAATGTAGCAGAATATGTCTATGACCAGATATCCCAAAAGGTAGATGCCGACTTTTATATAGGAATAGGCAGCTGTTACGGCGGATTCGATAACATTTACCTCTCCTATGAGGAATCACTAAGGGCAATACGCTTTATAAACGGTACAGGTATCCTGCACATCATGGATATACCTACTGAAAAAGAATTGCCGGCTGAGAGATACCCGATTTCCAGGGAGAAACTGTTATTGGAAAAGGTGGCGCTCGGGGAGCGGGAGTCGTCTATACAAGCCTTTTGTCATATATTTGAGTGGTTGACAATAGAATACTATGGATCTGTCAATAAAATAAGATCCAAGCTTACCGAAATTATGATTCTCATATCCAGGCTGGCTTACGATTATAATATTATTAATAATCTTAACAGTATTGACTTTATATCCGAGCTCCAAACCCTTGACACCCTCACAGAATTAAAGCATTGGTGTCTAGAAAAAATTGATTATATTACAAAGAATATCTCCGAGTCCAGAGAAAAGAAGACAAATTTACTTATAGTAAGAGCAGTTGAATATATAAAAGAAAACTTCCGGACCGAGATTACTCTTGAGGAAGTGTCCAAAGAAGTCAATATCAGTCCTCATTATTTCAGCAAGCTCTTTAAAGATGAAATGGGAGAAAATTTTATTGATTACCTTACCAATTTGAGGATCAATACAGCCAAGGAAATAATGAAGAGCAGCCTTATGAGCGTTAAGGAAATATGTTATGAAATCGGTTATGGCGACCCTAATTATTTCAGCAGAATATTTAAAAAAGCAGTGGGTGTTACACCTACCGAGTACAGGGACAGTATTCTATATATGAACAAGGATGGTGTTTCTTGATGAAGAATGTTCGTTTAAAAGCTTTTCTGCTAGGTTCAGCCTTTATTTTATCCATGTTCTTTTCAGCAGGCTGTGCCTCCTCGTCCGGGCAGAACAAAACTGCGGATAAGAACGGAAAAATTACCATAGGCCTTTCCATGGCAACTTTACAGGAGGAGCGCTGGCAGAGGGATATGGATATCCTGGTTGCAAAGGCTAAAGCAAAAGGTGCCGAAGTCATCGTACAAACTGCAAACAACAGTACCGAGGATCAGATTAAGCAGGTCAAATACCTGCTGGATCAAAATATTGATATCCTTTTGATCGTACCTCAGGATGCGGAAAAATCCGCAGAAGCTGTAGATCTTGCAAAAAAGAAGGGTATCAAAGTAATTTGTTATGACCGCCTGATAAAAAATGCCAATGCGGATTTCTATGTATCCTTCGACAATACAAAGGTTGGCGAATACATGGCATCCCTGATGGTTTCAAAAGTCCCCACCGGCAACTATATTATAATCAACGGTGCAAAGACCGATTACAATAGTTATATGTATAACGAAGGGTACAAAAATATTCTTAATAAATATATCTATGATAAGTCAATAAAAATAGTTGATGAAATATGGGCAAATGACTGGAGGCCGGAAGACTCCTTCAAATGTGTCGAAAAAGCACTTCAGAGCGGAAAAAAGATTGATGCCATACTGGCGGCCAATGACAGTCTTGCCGGTGCAGCCATAGAAGCGCTCTCCGAGCAGCAATTGGCAGGAAAAGTACTGGTTGCCGGCCACGATGCGGATATTTCCGGCTGTCAGCGTGTTGCCGAAGGAACTCAATTGATGACGATATACAAACCTATTGATCAACTGGCGGAAAAAGCAGTTGACGTTGCCTTTGGCCTGCTCAAAAATAATTACTATGCCTGCAATACATATATCAGCGACGGTGAAAACGACATACCGTTTGCAAAAGTTGATCCCATAGTGGTGACAAAGGATAATCTGGTTGATACGGTAATAAGTGACGGGTTCCACAGACTGGAGGACGTATATCTCAACGTTCCGAGAAATCAATGGCCGGATAAATAGATTTATTGTCTGAGATATTCCGGCCTGATAAGCCTTCTGACCAGCCTCAGGTTGCCTGACAGAATTACAAATATTAATATATCACTTAATGCGGAATACCATAATTCCCATTTTATATGGGTAAAGTATGCGGCTTTAAGTGACAGCCATTCAAATAATGTTGCAACAGCAGTAAAAAACAAAATATACAGGACTTTTGTCTTCAATTTTTTTGAAAAGGGAAAACAGTTCACAAAAATATAACTGAATGCCGGATAAATACCGAAAAAAATAAAAAGCGGCAATAAATCGGGTCCCTTTTGAAGTGTCCTGTATAAATCAAATCTCAGGTCTAAAATTGTGTCGGTTACCAACTGCAGGCACATGGTAAAAAACGTGCTTGCATATATCTCTATATATGTCAGTCTTCTCGGAATTTTAAATGCAACTGTAATAAATAATATTATTGAAATTACCGGGAAAATAACTTTCATCATAGTAAAAACCCTGCTTTTCTGATATGCTGTCAAAGTATAAAAGCTGTGGCCGGTGGTCCTAACAGCTATGTCAGTCTTTTATGGTTAATATGCTGCGGCGGCTGCTCCATCCAGCGGTTTTCAATCAATATATCAAGACCATCCTCCGAATATTTCGCACTATCCATAGCAGACCCGGAAAAATGAAGCTGAAGATCATGTCTCATAGCAGTGGCTAGACCCGCCCCATCCTGAATTATACTTGACCCTATAAGTGTTACTATATGAAACAGCATGAGTTTATCTGAAAAAGGTGCTGCCGTTGAATCAGTTATAAAGGAATCAAACGTTGATGGAACAGGAATATTTTCATCTGTAAAAAATTGCACTAATCTTTTAGTCTTTTTAGTTGCAAGTTCCCTTCCTTTGAAGAAGTAATCACTAAGCCTGGCAGAGCCTGCGACCTGGGCGAATCCGGCAATTAAATCTCCGCCTACCTTGTTAAATCTTAAGTTTGCGAATATTGTAGTTACCTCCTGTGCCAGCAGATTTCTTTTTTGGGCAAACCACCCTCCTGAAAAGAAATCCTGGGTATTAATAAAATCTATACTTTTTGTAAACTCTATTCTTGGTGATTTAATAAAAAGACCCTGCTTTTGCAAAGTATCCACCGTCATATTGTATAATTCAATCGATTCCCGTATACACGCTGAAAAGAAATTCCTGATATCAGACCTGGAACTATGATTTAAAATCAAAGTATAATTGTTCATTCCTATCATGCCCATATTCAGCAAATAAAACAGGTAAAAGGGGTCGGTGAATAATTTAGGAGCGTTCAGGTCAACGTCCTCCCGGGTAAAGCCTTTGGGTATTGTAAGACCATCCTTGTCGAATATGCCGGAAACTACATTTATGTGCCCTTTTGATACATTTTCGGCATATTTAAGAATAGGTTGTATCTCAGCATCATTTAGTGTATTTATAAAATGCTCCAAAACACAAATTGCTAAAGAATCATACATATAGGTTGACCACAATCCTGAAACTTCAGACGATAAAATATCTGCATTGTTATCCTGCATATTGAATCCCTCCATATTAAAAGTAACTCATATTAGTATTCTCCTAATATTTGTACAAGTATGTAATATGGTGTGATTTATCTTACCTAAATTCACATTAAAAAAATGCTAATATCTACAGGTATATTTTTTGCCAGAACAATTATAGTAAGACCTTAGTAATTCTCTCTAGCGACTTTAAGCTTCCTCTGATATATCCTGTTAATGTATCTGCAACAGCTGACTAATACAGCCTGTTGCAAAGAAAATATTACATTTCTGGAGGATTGTATATGAAAAAATCAGTACGTATAGCTGCTATGGCTTTAGCAGGTATTATGTCAATCTCGCTTTTTGCAGGCTGTGGTGCAAACAATTCGGCAAGCAGCGGCTCATCATCAAGTAACAGCTCAACAGCTTCATCTTCTCCGGCAGCTGACAAGAAAATTAAAATAGGTCTTTCTCTTCCTACTCTGCAGGAAGAGAGATGGGTCAGAGACAAAAGCGTTATGGAAGAAGCGGCCAAGAAGGCAGGAGCTGATATTGCCGTTCAGGTTGCAAACATGGATGCCGCAAAGCAGGATTCACAGGTTGAAAATCTGCTTTCACAGGGTATCGATATATTGATTCTAGCTCCTCACGATGCCAAGGCGGCCGCTTCAACAGTTGACAAGGCTCACAAGGCCGGAATAAAGGTTATTGCCTATGACAGACTTATAACAGGTACTGATATTGACGTTTATATGTCCTTCGACAACGTAAAGGTTGGAGAACTTCAGGGAAAATGGTTAACCGAACATTTAGATAAAGGTAATATTGTCTGGCTGGCCGGTGCGCCTACAGATCACAATGCCACACTCTTCAAACAGGGTGCTGCCAAATATCTGCAGCCCAAAATAGACAGCGGGGATTACAAGGTCGTTATGGAACAGCCGGTTGTCGACTGGAAGCCTGACAACGCACTTAAATTGATGGAAAATGCATTAACCGCCAACAACAATAATATTCAGGGAGTTCTTGCTCCGAACGACGGAACTTCGGGCGGATGTATCCAGGCTTTGGCTGCTCAGGGTCTGGCCGGTAAAGTGCCCATAACCGGGCAGGATTCGGAACTTTCCGCTGCCAAGAGAATTATTGAAGGTACTCAGGGAATGACAGTGTTCAAGGATACCAGAAAACTTGGTGAAGCAGCAGTTGAAGCTGCTGTAAAAATGGTAAAAGGTGAAGATCCCGGAGCCAACGATAAAGTAAACAATGAAAAGATGGATGTACCGTCAATTCTGCTGGCTGCTGAAGCAGTTGACAAATCCAATATCGACAAAATCCTTATAGACAGCGGTTACCTCAAGAAAGAAGACGTTTACGGCAAATAATATAAATCACTGAAATTTTTATGGGGGAATGGCAACTGCCTTATTCCCCCATAAAAACTTTTAAAGTGAAAATAAGGAAGCCCATACTGGAGGTCATATGAGCGAATATATATTGGAAATGAATAACATAACTAAAGAGTTCCCTGGGGTCAGGGCACTGGACGATGTTACCTTCAAGGTTAAAAAGGGTGAAATTCATGCACTGTGCGGAGAAAACGGAGCAGGAAAATCAACTCTCATGAAAGTCCTAAGCGGAGTTTATCCCTCAGGTACTTATACGGGCGAAATAATAGTAAAAGGCACTGCACAAAGCTATTCCGGCATAAAGGACAGCGAAAAGGCAGGAATAGCTATTATTTATCAGGAGCTTGCGCTTGTGAAACAGATGAGCGTTTGCGAAAATATTTTTCTCGGCAATGAAAAAGTCAAAAAGACCGGTCTTATTGATTGGGACAAATCCTATGCGGAAAGTCAGAAAGTCCTTAATGAAGTAAGACTTAATATAAACCCTAATACCAAGGTATTAAATCTGGGGATTGGTCAGCAGCAGCTGGTTGAAATTGCAAAGGCAATCGCCAAGAAAGCCGAAATCCTCATTCTGGATGAGCCATCCGCCGCACTTACCGAGTCAGAAACGGAAAATCTGTTACAAATACTTAAGGAACTGAAATCCAAGGATGTAACATGCATATATATTTCTCACAAGCTTAATGAAGTCTTTGAAATAGCTGATACCATTACTATTCTCCGTGACGGGAAAACCGTCGGAACTGAACCCATTGGTGGAATCACCGAGAATAGAGTCATAGCCAAAATGGTTGGACGTGAATTAACGCAGCGTTTCCCAAGAAAAGAGCATAAATCCGGACAGGTAGTCCTGGAAGTAAGGAACTGGAATGTTCACAACCCAGATCTGCCTGAACTGAAACTCATCGACGATGCAAATTTTACAGTCCGTAAAGGTGAGATTCTGGGCATAGCGGGACTTATGGGAGCCGGCAGGACAGAACTGGTTATGAGCATATTCGGAGCATATGGAACCAATGTCAGCGGTGAATTGATACTGGAAGGTAAAAAAATATCCATAAAAAATCCAAAGCAGGCCATTGAAGCCGGTATAAGTTATGTCTCTGAAGACAGAAAGCGATATGGTTTGGTTCTTGGAATGGACATAAAAAACAATATTACGCTATCAAGTCTTGAATCCATTTCAAAGCTAACGCTGATCAACAGCAATGAAGTGATAAAAAATACCAATCAATACGTTGAAGATTTGAGAATAAAAACTCCGAGTATTGAGCAAAAAACCTCCAATCTCAGCGGTGGCAACCAGCAAAAGGTAGTCCTGGCAAAATGGCTTATGACAAAGCCTAAAATTCTGATTATGGATGAACCTACTCGTGGTATAGATGTAGGTGCTAAATTTGAAATATACAACATTATGAACAAGTTGATCGACGAGGGTGTGTGCATTATCATGATATCCTCCGAGCTCCCTGAAATACTTGGAATGAGTGACAGAATCCTGGTTATGCATGAAGGCCGTCTCACAAAGGAATTTAACCGGGAAGAAGCAACTCAAGAGAATATTTTAACTTATGCCACAGGAGGAATGTAATATGGGAAATGCAGAAATAAAAACCATTGCTAAAAACAATCAGAATGCTTTGGGCCATACTAAATCAATCGGAGAAATTTTAGTGGGTACACTCAAGGGAAATATGCGTCAGTACACAATGATACTGGCCCTGTTGGTCATTTGGGCTTTCTTCACAATTGTCACGGACGGAATATTTATTTCCTCAAGAAACCTGTCCAACCTGTTTTTACAGTGTGCTGCAACCGCCATAGCCGCCTGCGGTATGGTTCTTGTAATGGTGGCCGGCCACATTGACCTTTCGGTCGGTTCCTTTGTCGGTTTGACAGGAGCAATAGCCGCCCAGTTAATGGTTAAGGCTCATATGGGTACAATAGAGACCATTGCCATCACTATAGGTATCGGACTTCTAATAGGTCTTTTCCAGGGCTTCTGGGTCGCCTATGGAAAAGTACCGGCCTTCATAGTAACACTTGCCGGCCTTCTGGCTTTCAGAGGCGGTGTTATTGCAATTACAGGCGGTAATTCCATTGCACCTATGAATGATACCTTTAAAGCCATTGGACAGGGATATCTGCCAAAAATAAATCCGGACCTTCCTTTTAGCGATACCAGTGCTTTAATAGGAATAGCATTTATTATATGTTATTTGGTTTTTGAAATAAACAAGAGAAGATCCAGGATAAAATATGGCTTCGAAGTACTTCCAATGTCCCTGCAAATTGCAAAAATGGTGGGCTTTTCACTGTTGATTGCCTTGGTAATAGGAATAATGGCAAGCTACATGGGTATCCCTTATGCAATATTACTCTTAATAGCAATAATTGTAATATTCACAATTATTGCCGAAAAATCGACCTTTGGACGTCACGTATATGCCATAGGCGGTAACAAGGAAGCCGCCAGACTTTCCGGTATAAACATAAACAAGGTAAATCTGGGCATCTTCATTTTAATGGGGCTGCTTTCCACCATTGCAGGTATCGTATATACTGCAAGACTTAATGCGGCAACAGGTTCCGCCGGAACAAACATGGAACTGGATGCCATCGCATCTGCAGTCATCGGCGGAACAAGTACTCTTGGCGGTGCCGGAACAATCGCCGGCTGTATAATAGGTGCTCTTGTCATGGGAAGTCTTGACAACGGCATGAGCCTTATGAATGCCAATGTTGCGGCACAGTACATCGTTAAAGGTTTAATACTTCTTCTGGCAGTTTGGTTTGATATAAAGTTCAGCAAGAGGGCATAGTTCATCTTTCAATTTTTTTATTCTTCCTTATTGCCACTTTTGGCATTAGTATGCGGGAGCGAAAGCTCCCTTTTTTTTACGCAAAAATTTGCGCTGAACCTAAGTTGGGTAACGGCTTTCCACCATAGTTCTTGTGAATTTCACTAAAATGATATAGTATGGTAAATATAGAGCTTG
This sequence comes from Bacillota bacterium, assembly GCA_023386445.1. Taxonomy (GTDB): domain Bacteria; phylum Bacillota; class Clostridia; order Acetivibrionales; family DSM-1351; genus Ruminiclostridium. The sequence continues at coordinate 17,601 of JAEWJR010000044.1, forward strand.
TCCAATGTGACCGGCAAATTTTTTATCAGGGGTGGTTTAATGGGAAGCGGATATCAGGATATTATTAACAGCATAACCAGCGGTGATTGCAAAGATCCCCATATTTATCTCGGCATGCATGTTGTTGACGGCAAAGGAAGAAAAAAAGACATTGCAGTCAGAGTTTATCATCCTGATGCAGCGCTTGTTGAACTGCTGGATGTATCGGAAAACACCTTCTATCCCATCCCCTCCAAATATGAGAATGGAATTTTTGAAATAATCTTTCCAAACAGAAAGGACTTATTTGAATATCAGCTGAAAATAACCGACCGGGCCGGCAACAGTTATCTGACTCATGATCCCTACAGCTTCTGGCCGGTTATATCGGAATATGATATTTACCTTTACAGCCAGGGAAATCACCATAGGATATTTGATAGGCTGGGTGCCCACATCACAACCATAGGGAATGTGCCGGGCACACTCTTTTCAGTATGGGCCCCCTGTGCCGGAAGAGTAAGTGTCATAGGCAGCTTTAACCAGTGGGACGGACGGCGGCACCAAATGAGGCAATTGGGTGCCTCAGGCATCTGGGAACTGTTCATACCACTTGTGACAAGCGGAGATATGTATAAATTCGAAATAAAGACCCGGACAGGGCAAATACTGACCAAAGCAGACCCTTATGCCTTTTATGCGGAAAAACGTCCCGCAAAAGCATCCGTCGTCTATGACCTTGATAACTATTTGTGGAGTGATTCGGCATGGCTGGAACAAAGGGCGGATGTCAATGTTTTTTCTTCACCGGTTTCAATATATGAACTGCATCTTGGTACCTGGTCCACCCAGGCCGAACCTGACCAAAACGGCGATATTTTTCATAACTACCGGACTATTGCAGACAGACTGATTCCATATATAAAATATATGGGCTATACGCACATAGAACTGCTGCCTGTAACAGAACACCCTTTTGACGGCTCCTGGGGCTATCAGGTTACGGGCTATTACGCTGCTACCAGCCGCTACGGCGTACCTGAGGATTTTATGTATCTGGTGGATCAGTGCCATCAAAACGGCATAGGTGTGATTCTGGACTGGGTACCGGCTCATTTTCCAAAGGATGCACATGGTTTGGCCCGTTTTGACGGTACAGCGGTATACGAACATGAAGACCCAAGGCAGGGAGAGCATCCTGAGTGGGGAACCCTGGTATTCAACCATGGCAGAAACGAAGTCAGAAACTTCCTGATATCCAATGCTGTCTTCTGGTTTGAAAAATACCATATAGACAGTTTGAGAGTTGATGCCGTAGCTTCAATGATTTATCTGGATTATGCAAAAAAGCCCGATCAATGGGTTCCGAACAAATATGGTGGCAATATGAACCTGGAAGCCATGGACTTCTTAAAACAGCTCAACACTACAGTTTTTAGCTACTTTAAGGGTATAATGATGATAGCCGAGGAATCCTCCTCATGGCCCATGATAACAAAACCGCCATATATGGGAGGCCTGGGTTTCACTTTTAAATGGAATATGGGCTGGATGAATGATTTTCTCAAGTATGTAAGCATGGACCCCATATACCGCAAATATCACCACAATCTCATAACCTTTTCCATCATGTATGCCTTCAGTGAAAACTATATTCTTGTCCTTTCACATGACGAGGTGGTTCACGGCAAGTGCTCCATGCTGAACAAAATGCCGGGCGACTATTGGCAGAAGTTTGCCGGACTAAGGGTAACCTATGGTTACACCTTTGGACACCCGGGTAAAAAACTGCTCTTTATGGGAAGCGAATTCGGGCAGTTTATCGAGTGGAATGATCACCAGGGACTTGACTGGCACCTGCTGGACTATGAGCTGCACAAAAAAATGCAGACCTTTGTCCGTGATCTGAATATCTTATATGTGATCGAAAAGGCTCTTTATCAGGTTGATTTCAGTTATGACGGCTTTGAATGGATTGATTGCAATGACAACGATCACAGTGTGGTTTCCTTTATGAGGAAGGGTACCGATTTCCACGATATGCTGATCTTTGTCTGTAATTTTACTCCCGCGGTTAACGCTAACTACTGTATAGGAGCACCCTTTGAGCTGGACTATGAGCTGGTGCTGAACAGCAATTTCGAAAAATACGGCGGTTATGAACCCGACTGTGAAAATATAATATATAAAACAGAGCAGGAACCTCTGCACGGAAGGCCCTGCAGATTGAGGCTGACACTTCCGCCCCTGAGCGTATTGGTTTTCAGGCCGCTTTTTTTGAAGGAGGAAGTTTCTGAAGGAGCTGTTCAAAGCTAACATAATTTAAATACTTGTGATACATTTAATAGTGCTCCCGTACTAACTTCTTCAGGCTTTCCACAAGATACTCATTGTCCTCTTTTGACTTTATGGCGATTCTGAAAAAGGTATTATCCAAACCCACGAAATTGTCACAGGAGCGGATCAGAATTCCATATTTCAACAGCTCCGTGTTTAAAGCTTTATTTTCTGTTCTGAACAATATGTAATTTGCGCAGGAAGCAAAAACTTCAAAGCCAAGAGCTCTCAATTCAAGCGTCAGTTTTTCCCTATTTTCTTTTATCAATTTCTTCGTCCTATATATGTAATCCGTTTCCTTTAGTGCAGCAGTTCCGCATAGCTGCGCCACCGACGATACACTCCAGGGCTGCCCTGCCTTTCCAAGCCGCCGGATTATGTCTTTGTTGGAGCATATGGCGTAACCCAGGCGAATTCCTGCCATTGCGTATATCTTGGTAAAGGCTTTTAATACTATTACATTATCATAATCGCGGAGACAATCGACTATGCTGAATTCAACGGCATTTTCCAGGAAATCAATAAAGCATTCATCCACCACCAATATGGTTTTATTCTCCCTGCACTTTTCAGCCAGAGTTAAAACCAATTTTTTATCTGTCAAATTACCCGTAGGATTGTTGGGATTACACAGGAACATCAGCTCAATATCGGGACTGACTTCATCAAGGATGTCTTTACCGGCATTAAAGCCGTTGTCCTTATGAAGATAATAATATTTGATATTGCTGCCCGCCGTCCTCACAGCTTCCTCATACTCAGAAAAGGTCGGTGCCGTAACCAGAGTAGTTCCCGGCCTTATAGTCTCCGCAATTCTGTATATTATATCGGCAGCACCATTCCCGCAGAGGATATAACTCTCAGGTACATTTTCATGCAGGGCTATTTCTTTTATCAATTCTCTGCACAGAGAGTCGGGATAATTGCTGAAATCATCCAGGTTTTCAATTACAGCTTTTTTTACGCCCTCGGGCAGCCCCAGGGGGTTGATATTTGCCGAAAAGTCTATTAACCTTGTATTGCCTGCTATATATTCATAACTGTATATATCACCGCCGTGAATCTGCCTGCTCATTTTACCTCCACAGTTTTCCGTAGCTTTCAAAAAATAAGAATAATCAGTCTCGGCAGGCTGAGGACAACTGCTGATATGACCGCAGTAGTGTACATAAGCCTGTTCGCTCTTGGTATGTCATCTATTTGAATATTCCTTATATTGACACCAATGGTGGGCTTCTTTACAAGCTTTCCGAAATAATATGCATCTCCGGCCAGCTGAACCTTCAGTGCTCCTGCACACACGGCTTCAGTTCTGGCACTGTTGGGACTGGAATGATTTCTTCTGTCCCTTTTGTAAATCCTGAGAGCATTTGTTACATCCAGCCTGTTCAGGAAACTTGCCAGAATCATTGCATATGCCGAAAATATGGCCGGTATGAAATTCATTACATCGTCAAGCCTTGCGGCAAATCTTCCGAAATAAAGATATTTTTCATTCTTGTACCCGATCATTGAATCCAGTGTGTTAACAGCCTTATATAAAAAGCCCAGAGGAGCTCCGCCAATTACAAGAAATATCAGCGGAGCCACAACCCCATCGGAAGTATTCTCTGCAACTGTTTCAACAGCAGCTCTGGTAATTCCGTCCTCTGTCAGATTTTGAGTGTCCCGGCCCACTATCCAGGAAAGATATTTTCTTGCGTCAGGCAGAGCTCCGTTTTTAAGCTGATAGTATACTCTCATGCTCTCTGTCTTGAGGCATTTTGTGGCCAGTATCTGGTAACAGAATATTGATGAAATGGCTACTTCCAGTACAGGGCTTAGCCTTGCTGCAAAATATAGTAAGGTAAACGGAACAGCGAAAGAACCGGCTGTTACCAGTATTGTCAATACCATACCGCCAAAAAATTCACCCTTTGGTGTGCCCGGCAGCAGCTTCCTTAGAAAACTTTCTCCTTTTGAAATCATCCACCCCATAAACCTTACCGGATGGGGCAGCCACTGCGGGTCTCCGAATATTAAATCCAATATGAAACCGATTATGACGGCGATCAGTAAATTCATTTGCCAGGACCTCTATGTGATATTTATTTAAACAAACTGTAAAATACCATTTTATCAGTTTTCTCTGGGTGATACCAGATACAATAGTGCATTGACTATGGCAGCCGCTACATTGCTGCCACCCTTTCTGCCCCTGGCAACAATATACGGAACATTCAGCTTCATGATTAACTCCTTTGATTCGACTACATTGACAAAACCCACAGGAGCGCCGATTATAAGCGTCGGAAGTATCTGCTTTTCCCTTGTAAGTCTTTCAAGTTCCATCAAAGCAGTGGGCGCATTACCTATAGCAAATATAACAGGTTTCTTAATTTCAGCGGCTTTCCTCATTGATACCACCGCCCTTGTTATACCTTCCTCTGCTGCCTTTTCCGCCACATCCTGATCGGACATAAAGCATTTGACCTCACAGCCGCATCTCTTTAATGCCGCTTTGTTTATTCCCGCCATAGCCATCTGAGTGTCTGTAACAATACAAACACCTTCCTTGATTGCTGCAATTGCCGTACTCATTGCAGCCTCGGAAAAATATAAATTATCTGCGTACTCAAAATCAGCAGTTGTATGAATAACTCTTTTTATTACCGGCTCCTGCTGCGCGTCAAAAATCCTGCCGGCAAGTTCCCGGCTTATTATTTCAAAGCTTTTCATTTCAATTTCCATGGGTTTCATTATATTCATCCGGGTACCTGTCGCCTTTCTATATCCCTTCCTCGATAATCCTGTATATATAATCCATATCCAACGCCTGCCTCAAGGCATCGGCAAGCAAATCGTACTGTCTTTCCTTATATTCATTCAGGTTGAAGGACGTATTTTTAATATATTTCAGCCCTTTTTCCCTCATCAGAGCATCTGCTATTTCGAAAAGCACATCCTCGCTGTCAAAAATTCCATGTACATACGTTCCGTATACATTACCGCTATACATTCCGTCAAGCTTGATCAAGCCGCCAGTTTCAGCAAGGCGGGAGAGATGTGGTATGATATGGTTTTCACCGTTTTTGCACTCCTTGCTCCCTGGCTCCTCCGTCAAACAGGTCTGACCCATATGTATTTCATAGCCCTGGAAGGTCCTTCCGCTCAAGCCTTTGAATATGCCCTTAACATCGGCAAAAGTTCCTGTCACTCTTGATCTGGTCTTCTGATCTTCAAATACGGTCTTTGCTTTCAGCAGACCCATACCCCGGATATCTCCCCCCTGTTCAACTCCAAGCGGGTCTGAAATTGTATCGCACAGCATTTGATAGCCTCCGCAGATACCTATTACCGGCTTATTATGGGACGCATGCTTAAGGATACTTGCCTCCAGCCCGTTCTCCCTCATCCATTTCAAATCGGCTATGGTGTTTTTACTGCCGGGTATAATTATCAGGTCCGGACTTCCAAGTTCACCCACACTTGCAGCATATCTCACAGATGCGCATTCTATGTGTTCCAGAGAGTTAAAATCGGTAAAATTTGAGATCCTCGGCAGTCTGATAACTGCAATGTCAATAAGTCCGGGAGATTGACGGTTTTTGAATCTCTCAGTGAGGCTGTCCTCATCATCTATATCAACCGAAAGATAAGGCACAACACCTATTACAGGTATATGTATGAGATCCTCCAGCATATCCAGGCCGCGTCTGAGGATTTCCGGATCACCTCTGAATTTATTTATTATGGTACCCTTTACGTACTTTCTTTCCGCTTCATCCAGCAACATAACCGTACCGAACAAAGAGGCAAAAACGCCTCCCCTGTCTATGTCACCTGCTATCAGTACAGGAGCTTTCACCATCTGAGCCAAACCCATATTGACAATATCCATCTGCTTCAGATTAATCTCGGCCGGACTGCCTGCACCTTCAATCACAATTATGTCATTTTCCCGGGAAAGACTTTGATACGCCTCCATTATACCTGGTATTAACTGTTGTTTATATTTAAAATACTCCACAGCAGCCATGTTTCCTATGGGGCTTCCGTTTACGATTACCTGTGAACCCTTGTCACTGGTGGGCTTAAGCAGAACAGGATTCATCCTTATGTCCGGAGCCTTTCTTGCTGCCTCTGCCTGGACCACCTGGGCCCGGCCCATTTCATATCCATCAGCGGTGATAAACGAGTTCAGAGCCATGTTCTGGGACTTGAAGGGCGCCACCCTGTAGCCATCCTGTACGAAAATACGGCACAATCCTGCCACCAGCAAGCTTTTGCCCGCATTTGACATTGTGCCCTGAATCATTAGCGACTTTGCCATAACCTTATCCTTTTCTTTCACTATTTCTGTCATCTTTAATTCTATATGTTTAAAAGCTCAAATATTTTTAGCTTTTGATTTTCCATATTCACTGCATTTTTGCACCAAATTTTCAGCAAACCCGGTATTCCCGTAAAAGTGCATATGGGGATATCCCGCAGCTACGGTTTCATCTGCAAAAATGCATTCCCATTTTCTCTTTCCGTCAGGTTTGAGGGCCTCAAAAGTATAGCCGTTATTGTCACTGTCACTATAATGGAATTCATGGGCATTGATGCTCTCACCCTTCCTGCAGAACAGATTGTCGGCCTTTGCCTTAAGTGTCACATATCCGAATCTCGGCAGTCTGTCCTGCATGGAGCTTTTGCCCTTCAAAGCCCCAACCATCGGATAGCTGTTTTTATCCATAGAAGTGATGGACTGCTGCAGATACATAAACCCTCCGCATTCGGCATAGGCGGGTAATTTCTTTTCTATTGCCGATTTTATGCTTGAGAGCATGCTTTTATTTTTACTCAGCTCTTCGGCATATAATTCCGGGTACCCGCCTCCAAGGATAAGTCCATCAGCATTTTCCGGTATGGCTTCATCCTTTAGCGGTGAAAAACTGGTGAGTTTTGCGCCCAGCAGTTCAAGCAGTTCAAGGCTGTCCCTGTAGTAAAAGCAAAAGGCTCTGTCCCTGGCCACTGCTATGTTGCAGCTGTAGTTTTTGTGTATCTCCACAGGAGCATATTGGATGGACCGCGCTGTTTGTGACAGCTGCAGCAGTCCATCAATATCAATGTACTTCCCGGCATTCTCAGCCAGGAGTTCCAGCTTCAACTTTATATTCTCTATTTCACCTGAAGTTACCAGACCAAGATGTCTGCTCTCAATAACAGCTTCCCTCAATGCCGGTAAAAATCCGTAAACCCTTATACCGGTTTTCTCTTCAATCATTGGCTTATACATTTCATATAGCGCAGGAGTTACCGAGTTTATTATTACCCCTCTTATATTATTATCGGGCATAAAATCTCTAAACCCTTTGATAACGGCTGCAATGGACAGTGACATCCCCTTCGGATTGACTACAAGTACCACCGGAGCGCCGGTAAGCTTTGCCATAGTGTATGTTGAATGGCTGCCGTCGCTGCCCAGTCCGTCATAAAACCCCATTACCCCTTCAATAACCGATATCTGAGCTCCCTTTGCATTTTTTGCATAAAGATACTTTACATTGTTTTCCCCGCATAGGAAAGTATCAAGATTGCCTGAACCGGTACCTATTATTTCAGAGTGGAACATGGGATCGATATAATCAGGTCCGCACTTAAAGGCTGTTGTTTTTATACCTCTGTTGATGAGTGCTTTTAATATGCTGCAGGTAACTGTGGTCTTTCCGCAGCCGCTCCCTGTTCCTGCAAAGAGTATACCGTCAAATTTGCCTGTTTCCATGCTTTCCTCCATCACGGCCTGCTTTTCCCTGAAATAATGTACACTGGATTGTTGGCGCTCATCATGTGATAATTGCCTGCCTTTTTGGCTACGGCTGAATTAATGCACACAATATCTGCAGCAAGTCCATACTTTTCAAAGGTGCTGATTGCATCATTAAGGCTTTCAAGGGTGATTGCATTTGCAACTATAGCCACCTCGGGATTTTTGATCTTCAATTCCCGAACTATTTGATTCATATTACCGCTGCTTCCGCCAATAAAAGCCTTATTGGGCCATGGGAGCTCGTTAAATACATCCGGGGCAGTTCCTGGAACTACCGTTACATTGAATGCACCTAATTTTTCACGGTTTTTGTTTATAAGCCCCAGTGCAGTATCGTTTTTTTCTATGGCGAAAACACTGCCGTTATAGGCTTTCCTGGCCATCTCAATTGCCACCGAACCCGTACCGGCTCCAATGTCGTAAACTACCTCATCCGGTTCAACAGCCAGCTTTGACAGTGTTACGGCACGTATTTCCTCCTTGGTCATAGGTACTTCTCCTCTTATAAAATCCCTGTCATACAGCGGAATATGGCAATTGATAAAATCCGGATTTTCCAGCAGCAATACCGAAAGGTCCTCAAAGATATTCCCGGCCAGTTCTTTTACGGTTCCCTTGACAATACGTTCATTTTCCATCGACAGGTTTTCTCCAACTGACGCTCTGATATGTGACATACCTGCTTCCACCAGGTTTTTGCATATCAGATGGGCTTTGTTGTTCCCTCCTGTAAGAACAAATACCTTCGGGTTGTAAGAAATTGCTCCGGCTATGGAACTCTGTCTTCCGTGCAGACTCACTGCCTTAATGTTCTCATAGCTTATCCCTGTTTTAGCGCAAAAGTACTGCAAACTGCTGATACCGCAGACAATTTCCATGTCTGCCACATCCCCAAACCTTTGCTGCAAACTTCCTGCAACACTGAAGAAACCTGTATCCCCGGAAACCAGCAGTCCTATGTTTGTGCCGTCCGAAGCTTCCAGGACCGAGGGAATTTCCTGAATCCGGCACTCCTGAATATTTGCCGCCATAGCGGACAAAATTGCCTTATGTCTATGTGTAGTACTGTATATCCGGTCACAGCTTTTCAAGACCTGCAGGGCCCTTTCTGTCAGCAGTTCCCGGGCTCCGGGTCCGGAGCCTATAATATATAGCTTTTTTTTCATAGTACCTCTCTGATACGGTCGGCAAGAATGCCGGCCAGCCTGGGATCAGATCCCAGGGTACTGCCCAGGGAGATTTTCACTTCGGGATGTTTTGTTTGATATTCATGTATTTCTCCCGGTACATCCTCCCTTATATGAATACCTTCAAAAAGGAAATAGGGTATTACGACTATTTCATCAGCACCCTTTTCGATCAGAGTATCCAGCCCATTTTCCAGATTTACCTCACAGAATTCCATATAAGCTGTTTCAATCACGACTTCCGGCAACTGGGCTTTTGTCATTTCAGTAACCCTCTCAAGGGTTTCCTGTGTTGTTTTTTCCCGGCTTCCGTGAGCCAGTATCAATATTGCCTTCATAATTGACCTCCCAAGCCATTTATGGCTTTGAGCCGCAATGGCGGCTATAAATTGTAATGTATTTTAGTTTATTGCATTACATGTTTATCATATGTTTTGTATACCTGTTTTTTGAGTCAGGTAAATTTTTAACTGTTCAAGGGTCAAACCCTTTGATCCTGAAGGCCTTTGTATAAGAACGACCGTTACACCGGCAGCGACCGCTGCCGATATTTTCTCTTCATAGCCCCCGGCTGTTCCGGTATCCTTGGTAACCATAAACCTTGCATCTATTTGTTTTAGTATTGCCAGATTCAAATCGTGGGAAAAAGGCCCCTGCATGCAGATGAGGTTTTTCCCCTTATAGCCCAGCCTCACACATTTATCAACAACCTCAGGTGCCGGCAGAACTCTGGCATACAGTCTATTTTCAAAATCTCCGACAGCGGTAAAGGCTTCCAGTTCCTTGCTGCCCGTTGTCAGAAGAACATTCCCCTCAACAGTATTCAGGTATTCGGCGGCAGCCTTTGTGTCTTTTACAGTAACAACGTTGCGGTCACTTACCGAGGGTCTGAGCAGCCTGATATATTCCATGCCGGAATTCAGGCATGCCGCACTTATATTTGATGTAACTATTTCGGCATATGGATGGGTTGCATCAACAACAAAGGAATAGTCCTTTAACAACTCTTCCATCTGCTCCTGTGACAGTCGCCCTGTCCTGATCTCAACCCCTTTATTAAAGGGCATCACCATTCTGCCATATTCCGTAGCCACGCAGGCAGTGACAGCTATCCTGTTTTGAGCCAGAAATTCAGTAATTTCCCTGCCCTCTGTAGTACCTGCAAAAACCAGTACCCTCATTTGCATCCCTTCATCTCCTGATATTACCCTCTATTGACAATGTACTGTGCCGGTTAATATATTCCTATACCCTGTATCCTCTGGAAGTGACAAGCCTGTTATTTATCACTCTCGTATTACTGTTTCCTATAATCACCGTCGTAAACATATCCACCTGCTCGGCTGCCAGCTCTTCAAGAGTCAGTATCTTACTCTCCTGTCCCTCACGACCTATATTTTTCACATAACCGCAAGGCGTGGTACCGCTTATTTCAGACATGATTATTTCACACGCCTTTCCGAGATAATCTCCGCGCTTTCTGCTTGAAGGATTGTATATACATATAGCAAAACCGGCCCGGGCTGCAAGCCGTAACCTGATTTCTATATCCTCCCACCTGGTCAGTAAATCGCTGAGAGATATAACTGCAAAATCATTAGTCAGGGGTGCGCCCAGCACAGCTGCCGCAGATGAAGCAGCCGTTATTCCCGGAATTACCTCTACCTGTATTTCAAGATTTTCATATGCTTCAAGCACCTCATATATGAGCCCTGCCATTCCATAAATTCCCGCATCCCCACTTGAAATGACTGCAACCTTTTTCCCGGCCACAGCGGCTTCTACAGCATATTTGCAGCGTTCAACCTCCCCTTTCATAGGTGTTGAAAAGGTGCTCTTATCCGGAACCAGATGTTTTATCAGATCAATATATACCTGATATCCAACGATCAAATCACTGTCGTTTAATGCTTCCAGGGCTTTTCCGGTCAGCTGTGCCGCTTCTCCCGGCCCTGTACCTATAACATATATTTTCAAATTGACCTCCTGCAAAATTTACTATGTGATTGATGCCGTTCATTTCACGGACACAATATTCTGTATTGGTTTTGGTTTATAGTTCTTCCATTTAAGATACCTGAGCAGGTGTTCCTGTATTATCTGCTTTATTTCACTTATTTCCTTAAAGTTAAATTCTTCATAATCGGTACAAAAGTCATCCAGATTAAAACACTCAATCCCCGCTATATTTTTAATCTCCGGATCAATATCCCTTGGCAGTGCCAGATCCACATAAAAAGCAGGTTTTTTTTCAAGCCCCTTTACCATATCAAAGGTTATGGTATAATGAGGACTCAAAGTTGCACTTATGACAGCATCCGAAATTGACATAAACGCAGCTCTTTCATCATAGGCTATAGTCTTGCAACCGAAAGGAACAATTGTGTCACCATACTTGTATTTCCGCAGGGTTACTGTTACCTCCGCTCCTCTTTCAAGCAGCTCCCTGCAGCACAACCTTCCCGTCTCACCGTTGCCTATAACAAGTACCTTCTTTTTACCCAGCCTGCATTTTGCTGCAAGAAAGTTAACGGCACTTTCAGCTGCGGAACCTGGAACAGCCTTTACCCTGACCATGGTCTTTGCTTTTTTAGCCGCAGTGACCGCAAGTCTGAAAACAGTCTCAAGCGCCGAATCTGTGGCTTTTTCTTCCCGGGCGGTCTGTACTGCGTTTCCAACCTGGGTTATAATCTGGTCTTCACAAAGTACCATTGATTCCAACCCGCAGGCCACCTCCATCAAATGCAGAATTGCATCATTGTCATATTTTACTTTAAATATATTTGAATCAATTCTTTCTGAGGCACCTGAATATTTGCATAAGATCTGCACAGGATCCGCTGCCGATACATTTTGAGCAGATATGTACAGTTCGGTTCTGTTACAGGTTGATAACAGCACCGCACCTGAAACATTCCGGTTCCGTACAATATCTTTCAGTATTTCTCTTATCCTTCCCGCAGTAAAACTGAATTTTTCACGGACATTTATATCTGCCGATTTATGATCCAAATATGCCAGTATTATTCTCAAAGCTGCATCTCCATTCCTTTTCTGCTATAGCTACAGTTATCCCGTTACTGCTGTATTTGCCGGCTACCAGTCTTCCCTTGCCCGCCCTCACAGCCGCCCTTTCGCATACATTGTCAACCCCCGTAGTCTCCTTCACAAAATCGGAATGTGAAAAAGATCCCTGCACCTGCGAAAGCTCCTGAGCCGGATATGTATAAAAAGGTATTTTCAAATGCTTTGCAAGCATAATCAATGCCTTTTCCCCGGCTTTTATATCAATTGATGCCATGGCACCTATCTCACAGCCTAATATCCCTTGACTGCGCAGGACTGCATTTATGACCTCCACAAGGTTTTCGTATCCGGTGTCCTTCCTGCACCCAATCCCCAGTACATACTGTTTTGGTATAAGGTGCAGCGTGTAAGGGAAACATTGCCTGTATTCCCTTGAAATACAAATACCTGCATGGGCGTTATCACTTGTGTCTATATAATCAGGCAGACTGCCGTCAACAGGAAACTCCGAATACAGTCCGATGGTTTCACCCCTCAATATGGCAGCCGAAATATGCTTGATAATTTCAGTATTTGCTATGAAGCAGCCATTTTCTTCCGCCCAGGTATCCACAGCAAATTTCCGGTTGATATCCGTGGCCGTGGTTATAACGGGCTGAGCCGAAAGAATGTCCGCAATGCGGACTGCAAGCCTGTTGGCTCCTCCCATGTGCCCCGACAGAACCGGTATCACATATCTGCCCTTTTCGTCGATGACCAGAACCGCCGGATCGCTGTCCTTTGAACAGATATACGGCGCTATGGCCCGAACTGCTATCCCGGCTGCGCCTATGAATATGATAGCATTGCAATCTTCAAAGCCTTTTTTTGTATGTATCCTTATATCTTCGGCCAGGAGCATCAAATCCTCAGTGGCATATTTGCAGTAGCCTTCTGCTTCATACCCCATATTAACCAGTTCCTGCCTGAGCCTTCTGCACAATATGCCGCCTGCTTCCGTAAAGGAGGTCAGTTGTATTTTCATACTATTTTGAACCCTTTCTGAATTCATGTGTAAAAGCAGGGTCATAGAGTTTTGATCTTTCATATTCGTTTCCGAGAAAATGCCCCACCAGGATCAGAGCAGTTTTTGTAATATTATTTTCCTTTGCCGCAGAACTCAGCCTGTCAATGCTGGTCCGCACAATTTTTTCATCGGCCCAGCTGGCCTTGTATACTATGGCAGCTGGGGTGTCAGGACTGTATCCTCCCGCCAGCAGCCTGTCACTGAGCTTTTCAAGCATGGAGGAACTCAGGAAAATAACCATTGATGCCTGGTGTGCAGCCAGCCTTGATATTTCCTCCTTTTCAGGCACCGGAGTCCGTCCCTCCATTCTTGTCAATATTACGGTCTGACTTACCTCCGGCAGGGTATATTCCGCCTTAAGCGCTGCTGCTGCACCACAGAAGGAGCTGACACCGGGAACCACGGAATACTCTATTCCCTTTTCAGACAATAAATCCATTTGTTCGCGGATAGCCCCGTAAATACTCGGATCACCTGTATGCAGCCTAACAATATTTTTATTTTGCCTTGCCCCTGCTTCTATCACTTCTATAACCTGTTCCAGGGTCATGTCTGCGCTGTTGAAGATGCTGCAGCCTTCCCCGGTATATTTGAGCACTTCGGGATTGACCAGGGAGCCCGCATAAATAACAATATCCGCTTTTTCAAGCAAGTTTTTTCCCCTGACGGTAATCAGGTCGGCTGCCCCTGGTCCTGCCCCTACAAATGTCACCATAATCATTTATCCTTTATATTATCTTTTATAATAATAGTAGAAAAGTAGCTTGAATCATCCGACGCATCATCAAGACTTCTGTATACCTTTTCATTCTCCATACTGCAGCATTCGACCATCCTGGCCCTGTCGTACAGTTTCATTTCCCTAAGCTTGTTTTTTATTGAAGCCATGCTCCTGCCGCTTTTCATAAAAACCTTTGTACCCTTCAATGCCAGAAGCTCATCTGTGATCTTATAAGAGGCAGGTATGATCATTAGAGCTTCATCCCCGTCACATAAGGACATATTAAGCGCACCGGCCGAAGCACAAAAAGAGGTGATCCCGGGTATTATTTTTGTTGCAAAGCCTCTCTCAGACATAATTCTGTTGATATACATGTACGTTGAGTAAATTGTAGGATCGCCCAGGGTTATAAATGCCACGTTCCTGCCTTTGGACAATTCCCTCTCCAGCTTATCACAGCTTGTCCCATGTGCCTTGTCTAGCACTTCCCGGTCCCTGCTCATAGGCATGGGACAAAATAGAAGTTCCTTATCCTCTATATAATCCTTAACTATCCTCAGGGCTGTATTTTCACCATTTGTGTCGGGTACCGCAATTACGTCGGCAGACTGAAGTATTTCTACAGCCTGTAACGTCAGCAGCTTGGGATTGCCAGGCCCGACACCCACACCATATAATATTCCATCCATATTAACCTCCATGAGCCACATTTGTGGCCACAAAATGTAATGAAACCTTATATCCTCTATCGCAATGTGGCGAATAAAGGAGGTTAATTGGCCATGTGCGCTTTCAAAGTATTGCTAAATACCTATGTATGGCAAATACTTTGAATATTTCGCACGGCCATAAATTCACAGGTTAGTTTGGAAGACGAGCACCAGCGAAGTCTTTCAAACTATATCACCCATATGTCAGCTGCCGGTATTTTCCTTTAACAGCATTTCTATCAGCTTATCTGCTCCCGCTGTCCGATAGCAGTTTCCCTGCCCTGTAAACATTATTACTTCCATCCTGATCTTTCCGGCGGCCCTATGATTTAAATGGTATTCAATCTTTGACATCATACTGTCGTACACCTGCGGGATCAGTCCTGCCGCCTGCAATATTCCGTCCATCTCCTCGGTAGTTACAGCCTCCATTATATTTCCGACCAGATCTTTTGATGCCCCCGCAATAGCTGCATGTGCCGCAAATATTTCACACCTGCAGTCTGCAGTCCGGGAATGGGTATTCATTATCCCTCCGGCAATTTTGCACAGTTTCCCCGCATGTCCTATCAGCAGAATGTTTTTCACATTCATATAAACGGAATAATCTATGGTCTCACCGATAAAGTTCGAACATTTAATTCCCTTTTCCAGGTCAAGCCCAAACTGCTTTATTGCAAAATCCCTCCCGTAATTTCCGGGCGATATGAGGAGAGTCTCCTGTTTTTCTGCCAGCCTGCTGTTTATTTCAACGTGAATGGTATCTATCAACGCCTTTTCACTCATGGGTTCAACAATACCGCTGGTTCCCAGTATTGAAATCCCACCGGTTATTCCCAGCCGTGGATTGAAGGTTCTTTTTGCAATTTCTTCACCGTTTTCGGCAGAGATCAAAACAGAGAAAGCGCCCTTGTAATTGCACTTCAGGGAGGTCTCCATCAAAGCTTCGGTTATGATTTTTTTGGGCACCGGTTTAATAGCAGCCTCTCCTACTGCACAGGCAAGACCTTTCCTTGTAACACGTCCCACACCTTCTCCGCCCTCGATCAATATACCATTTTCAATTTTTTCAACTCTGGCAAAAATCCTTATTCCATGTGTGACGTCAGGATCATCTCCTGCATCTTTTGTTACTGCGCAGCTAACCCACCCCGGTTGTTTTATTATATCCTCAACCTCAAGGCTCAGCCTCACTCCTTTGGGAGTATCTATAACAACCCCCGCAACTGTTTTATCTGTTAAAAGCATTTCTGCACACGCCTTTGCCGCTCCAGCTGCACAGCTCCCGGTAGTAAAACCGCACTTTAATTTCCTGCCATCTATTACAACAAAATCCTCCATGATAACACCCTTACTTAGAACCCTAATTTTTTGCAGATTTATTTAAGAAACAATTTTTTTAATGGCCGCTCTGGCTGCTGATATTGTAGCTGCAGTCATGTCAACCTCCAGCTTGTCCTCTTTATTTAATATCTCCATCAGGTGTGCTATTCTGGGAAGTCTTAAAGAATGACTTCTTAAGAGCTCCGGCTTTGCCAGGATGTCTTTTACCGCACCTCCCGTTATAACCCTGCCATGATCCATAACATAAGCAAAGTCACAGTACAGCGGAATTATGTCCATTTCATGGGTGGCCAGTATAACAGTTACTCCCGTTTTTTCCTTTATATCAGATAAAAGCTGCAATATCTCACTTGCGCCTCTGGAATCAAGTCCCGCTGTAGGTTCATCCAGTATAATCACCTCGGGCTGCATTACCAGTACTCCTGCTATGGCCACCCTCTTTTTCTGCCCGAAGCTCAAAGCATGGGTCGGGCTGTCAATATATTCGGCAATACCTGTCTGTGTAATGGCCAGCTCGACCCGGGCCTTCACTTCATCAAGTCCCAATCCCAGATTCATGGCACCGAATGAAATATCCTTTCTGACACTTGAAGAAAACAACTGGTCATTGGGATCCTGAAATACTATGCCAATGCGCTTCCTCATTTCTATAATGCCTTTTTTATCATAATTTACCCTTTTACCGTCGAAAAAAACCTCTCCAGCCTCAGGAGTCAACACACCGTTAAGAGTCAGAAACAGAGTTGATTTACCTGCTCCGTTTCCACCCAAAACAGCTGTGGTCTTACCTTTGGGAATATTTATATCCACCTTGTCCAGAGCATTTTTTTCTCCATTATATGAGTAGCTTAGATTCCTTGTCTCAATTATATTCATATATAAAAAAACCTTTCAGCCGCGCCTGCGCTTAAAAGCAGTATGATTACCACAGCAGAGGCAATATACATATTTTTGCTGTATGTATATTCTTCATTCATGGTTTTGAACTGCCCGTTATAGCCTCTTGACTCAAGCCCTGCATAAATTCTTTCAGACCGCTGATACGCCCTGATAAACAACATGCTTATAATCTCACCCAGGGAGCTCAGTGATGTTTTAAAATTGATGTTGCCCAATCTTGAATCCTTTGCTATTATCATCCTTTCAACCTCTTCCAAAAGGACAAATATGTAACGGTATATCAACTCCATCAGTGTCACGATGATTTGCGGGAGCCTTGTACGGCCCAGCACCTGAAAAAGATCAGACAAAGGAGTATTCAATGAAAGGAAATACATGCAGCTTACCGCACCAAGAGCTCTTAATACCAGTTTCAGGCTCAGGTTCAGTGAAGCACCATCAATTCCGTATGCATATTGTCCTGCCTGTAATCCCAAAATTAGAGCATGTCCCGGTTCAAATCTGTTAATCAGTATCGTTAAGGTTCCGATAACCATAAACCCCAGTGGAACCAGAATAAATCCTATGTATCTGGACAGGCTCATTTTACCGAATTTTACGGTAGCTACCGCCATAATCACTATTGTTACCAGGCTTAGCGCAATGGAATTGAATAAAATGCATATTGCCAAAGGAACCAGTGAAAATAACATCTTTGCCTCGGGACTAACTCTTGATAAGCTTGAGGAATAGGCATATTTATCAGTCAGCATCATCCCTCGATACCGGAATCAGGCTTCCTGCCTGTAAGCCTGCCCAATACAAAACCGACCAGACCGGCACCGATTGCAGCCTGAAGAGCAAACAGCAGGGATTCTATCTCACCGCTTGCAGGCTCAAGCAGAGAATTAAACCAGGGTTCATAATCCGGGTTGATTTGCAGTATCTGTTCCTCCGCTAAACCGTCAGCCCCTGCAAATTCCGCGTTCTTCATTAAAAGAGGCGGAGCTGCAAGCAATAAAACAACCACCAGTATCAATATCACATTCTTTTTCCATAATTTCATAACCGTATCCTCCTCTTATTAAATGGCAGAAAGCTGTTCTAGCTCCTTTGAGCTGTATTTTACCAGTACATTGTAGATCACAACAGTCAGCAGCCCCTCACAAACAGCCAGCGGTAACTGGGTGAAAGCAAAAATACTTGTAAACTTCCCAAGGGAAACCATGAAGCCTCCGGTGGCATCAGGGTATGCCATGGCCAGCTGCACCGAAGTGGTAACATAGGTCATCAGATCCCCGAGGAAAGCTGCAAGAAAGACGGCAAGTCCTGATTTTGCCCCCATTTTTTTGGAGAGCTTGAATACTGCAAATGAAACCAAAGGTCCGACAATTGCCATGGAAAAGGTATTTGCACCAAGTGTTGTTATACCTCCATGAGCAAGTAAAATAGCTTGAAATAATAATATAATAACTCCTATGACCGACATGGCCGTGGGTCCGAACAATACCGCTCCCAGTCCCACTCCGGTAGGATGTGAACAGCTTCCGGTAACCGACGGCATTTTCAATGCGGACAGCACAAAGGCAAAAGCTCCGCACATTGCCAGCAGTGTAAGATTTTTAGCTGAAGCACTGATTTTCTTTTTGATTGCAAATACACCTGCTACCAGAAACGGAATGCAAAGTGCGCCCCAGCTTATACACCAGACCGGCGCCAGATATCCCTCCATAATGTGCATGGCATTTGCGCTTAAAGGAAACAGCAGGAAGAGACTTATTGCCGCTGCAAAACAGACAGCAATCCTTTTAAGACTTACATTATTCATTTTTAAAACCCCCAATGATTTAATAATATTTGCCAAAAAAAATAAAACCTCTATGTTCTTTAAGAAAAGGGTTTTATTTGTAAAAAGAAAAAATAACATAATTTTATATTATGGTATTCCGTCTCTTTGACAAACTACACACTTCATACTCTGTGAAGTCATAGCACTCTGCATATTGGCAATAGCAGATAATACTGGCAGGTCTTCCGACTAAGACATCTTTGTCGGTTCTCACCTTCCCGGGCTGATTGCCCAGTGGCATTAAGAAACTCTATACCTTGAAAATACAAAGCTTCCAGAGAACCTCCTCCGTCATCACGGCAGCAGGACTGTACGGGATTTTCACCCGCTTCCCTCTTAGTGCTTAATTTCTTAAGCAGCCAATATCTAATTATTAAATTTCTAAGGAATGACTAAATAATAAAATCGGTTTCTTGAACGAGGGATTTTTTGTCCTTCCAAGGCGGAGGAGGGCGTAATAATTGCTTTATTACAACCGACGACAACGCCGAAAGGGCGGAAAATAACCGTTCAAGAAACTGGAAGTTTATTATTTGGTTATTCCTATACCAATTATATCCTAACAAAATCACTAAAGTCAATCATACTTAATTAAACGTTAAAGCTGGCAAAACTGCCCTCTTTCTTTGAAACTACCTCAAGCACCGACTTTATTCTTTCTTTCAGTTCAACAACATGGGATATTACACCAACCAATCTTCCCGTTTTCTGTATATCTACCAGGCATTGTATGGCGCTGTCCAGTGATTCGGGGTCCAGTGAGCCAAAGCCTTCATCCACAAACAGTGTATCGAGGCTTATCCCCCCCGAATAGGACTGGACAACATCGGCCAATCCAAGCGCCAGCGCCAGTGAAGCCTTAAAACCCTCTCCTCCCGAAAGGGTTTTTACGTGCCTTGACTTGCCGGTGTAGTTGTCAAATACCTCCAGCTCAAGTCCTTGCTGGGCGCGTCCCTTGCTTTTATCCTCTTTTCTCTGCAGCAAATATCTTGAACCTGTCATTTTCTCCAGGCGAAGGTTGGCTGCCGTAATTATTTCATCAAAATATGCTGCGAGCACATACCTTTCAAAGGTCAGTCTCTGAGGATTATCTCCCTTTGCTATTCTTGAAAGCTCTCCTATTATGTTGTATTTCTTTTCAAACTCCCGAAGGCGGACCATTATTCTTTCAAGCTGCTCAAGGGTTTTAACATTATTGGAATATCTTGAAAACACTATATTCAGCTTTTCCTGCAGTTCATTCTGGTCTTTCAGCAGCTTCTGATAGTCCTGTTCCAGAATACTCACATCCTGAATGCCCATATCTTTTGTTTCTTCCTCGAGATGTACCAGCATATCCTTACAGGACTTAAGCTTTTGATAGTAGCTGTTGATGTCCTCCTGTATAAAGACCAGTTCCTCCTGAGTTTTTTTCATTAAAGCATAGTGCGAATAGTCCTTAAACTCCGCGGCCTTAAGCTTTTCCACCAGCAGCTCCTCCAGACTGTCTTTTTCCTTTACACTCTCTTTCAGAGAGGTGACGGTTACCGCAAGTTCCCTTTCAGCATTGCTCAAGGCCTGTCTGGTCTGTTCCTGAGAGCGCTCCGCATTTGCGAGACTTGTTTCCAGTTCTGCAACAGCGCTCTTTACAGCCTCTACCGACGCATTAAGTTTTGATATGACTCTCATGTCCCCCGGTACCTCCTGCTCTATGGCGGCAACTTCGGTCCGCGCACGGGATACTTCCTCTGAAACAACGGTTCTCCGCTCGTTGAGCTCCTTCAAAGTTTCCTCCAGCTTTGTAATGCCATCTGCTGTTTCCTTATATGTATTTTCAAAAGAGGCCCTGTTCTGTACAAGCTCGTTTTTAACTCTGAACATATCTTTAAGTGCCAGAGTTTCTGCCTTTAATGCAGTCCCCTTTTTATTAATCTGCTCCATGGTTTTTTCCATTTTGTGTAATACAGCACCGGTATCAGCCAGACCGGCAACCTCAAAATCGGTTGAGGGTAAAATCCCCACTTCCAATGCTGCAAGCCTGTTCATTATTTCAAGCCTTTTGCTTTCAAGATTTCCGTTCAGTTCAGACAGTCCTTTCAATTTCTCTGTTCTCTGCTCGCCCAATACCGCAAACTGCTGCTTCAAACCCTTAAGCTGTTCCTGATCGGTTATATTTGCCGGCAGAGCAGCCGGCGCGGGATGCTCGGTGGAGCCGCATACAGGACATGGGCAATTGTCCTGCAGTGTTTTGGCCATAAGACCTGCCTGCCCGCGTAAATAATTGTCCTCTTCCTGCTCCAGCCTGTTTCTGAAGCTGACATACTCCAGATCAAAGCTTTCAAAGGACAGCTTGTCCGAATCATACAAGCCGTTCTGCTCAAAGCAGGCTTCAATAAGTTTCTTTATGCTGTCCAGTTCCACCAACAGCTTTCTATTAGCTGATATTTCCCTGTCCAGGCGGATACTTTCCGTTTCGGCCGCGTATAAGCTTCTCAGCTTTTCTTCCTGCTCCCTGTAACTTATTTTTGCATGTTCGAGCTGGGACTGGGTTCTGTCCAGCTCCTGTTTTATTTCATTGCCTTTCCGGGTCGCAGCTTCCAGGGTTTTTATGCTTTTCTCGTATTGTATGACCCTGGGAAGCATATTATTAAGTAAGGTTAATTCAGTCTCATACTTCTTCCTGACAGGCTCTTTTTCCTTTTGAGCGTTAAACTGCTGCTGAGCCGCTTCAAACTCTCTGGAACAGCTTTGAACCTTTTGCTTTGCCTGCTCAAGCTGGCCGGTCTTGAGCAGTATGCTCTGCGCCGCTTTCTTTAACTGGCCGTCAACCTCTGCTATGGGCAAAGCTTTCCTGGAAAGCTCCAGATTCATCTCCTTTTCCCTGAATTCTTCAAGTCTGCTTACAGCAGTATTATATTCAGCCTCCAACTGCTTTTTGTTTGCAAGCTTTTTGTTGACTTCAGCAGCTTTTGCTATCTCTTCCTTTACACTCCCCTGTTTTTTGGCAAGAAGCTGAAGCCGGGAATTCAGCGTCTCTAATGTACTGCTGTCATGGCCGGCGGTTTCTTTCAATTTTTCAATGAAAAGCACCACATTTATGTTTTTAGCAGCTCTCAGTTCCTCAAGCTCCTGGTTCTCACCCGTATCCACATGTTTAATGTGCGTGTCGATCTGGGTTTTTATGTCGTGAACAGACTTATAAAGCTCCCTGCTTTCATCCTCCAGCCTTCTCTGGATTTCTGCAAAACCTTCGGTTCCGAATATTTTTCTGAAAATCAGTTCACGTTCACTGCTGTCGGCTTCAAGCAGCTTTCTGAATTCACCCTGGGGCAGCATCACTATCTGCTTGAACTGTGCCTTATTTATACCCAGCAGTTCATTGATTTTATCATCAACATTCACTATTTTGGTCACAAGTGTCTCATCGGGCAGAAGGAGTTCCGCATCGGCATTTCTTATTGTATAACCTTCACCTCTCAGTTTTTTTTGCTCCTGCTGGGGAGATCTTCTGATTTTGTAGGTTTTCCCTCTAAGCTCGAACTCCAGTTCTATATATGTCTCTGTTTCGGGCAGGGCAAAATCGCTTCTCAGGCTGTCCCTGTCACGGCTGCTGCCCGAAGCCTCCCCGAAAAGTGCAAAGCTGATTGCATCGAAAATAGTAGTTTTACCGGCACCCGTCGGCCCCGAAATAACAAATATCTGTTCATTAAGCCTGCTAAAATCAATGTACTGCTCTCCGGCATAAGGACCGAAGGCACTTATGGTCAGTTTTAACGGTCTCATATTAACCTCTCAACTTCTCCGATTATTTTTGCCATAACAGCTTCAGCTTCCTGGCCCAGAGGCTCACCCTGAATGGAATCATAAAACTCTCTGAAAAGCTCAAGCTTGGTTTTCGATTTATAACCTTGCGAGGCAGAGGTTTTAGAGCCCTCTTTCCGGCTCCCGCTTTCCCTTGAAAGCCCCATTATGTTCGGATAAACCGCTCTCAGTTTGGAGATGGGATCTATCAGCTCTCCCCGGTCGGTCAGTACGGCGTAAATATAGTCTTCAGTATTGGCGGTCTTGTAGACTTCAGGACTGATCAATTCATTCACTGGCCCCTTTATGATTCTCATATCTCTTTTTGGAATAAGGTCAATATGTCTGTGAATTGCGCTTCCCTTTTGATCCAGCTCAACTATTGTAACGCCCTTTCTTTGATTAACCTCCGAAAAGGAGTATTTCAGCAGGGAACCGGAGTACCTGACATTGCCGTATCCGGCCTTCTGCGGTGCATGCAGATGACCCAGCGCCGTATAGTCAAACATATTGAAGTAATCCGAACTTACAAATTCGGTTCCGCCGATGCTCAGAGGGCGCTCGGATTCACTGGTATACTCTGCCGGCCTTCCCATCTGAGTGATATAGCCATGGGTCACCATGATATTCCTCTCACCGGAGTTAAAGGCCTGTCCTATTTTATCCATGATTTTTTTCATGGCATCATCATGTGTGGAAATCTGATTATCATCAAAAATGTGACGGATATTTCTTGGATCGGTGTATGGCAGAAGATAAAAGTTTACCGGTCCTGATTTATCTTCCAAAGATATGCAGGGAACATTTCCATCGAACATCCCGGCAATGTGCAGACCGTTGTTTGTCAGAATCCTGCTTGCAAAGGACAGGCGTTCGGCGCTGTCATGGTTTCCGGCTATTGCCAGAATGGGTACCTGCATTTCCAGCAGCAGCTTGTTGAATACTTCATCCACCAGTTCAACTGCCTCTACAGGGGGAATGCTTCTGTCGAATATATCTCCGGCCAGGATCAGTGCGTCGGGCTTTTCCCTTTCCACCACAGAAACAAGCTGGTCCAGTATATACTTTTGCTCCTCCAGCATACTGAACTCATTTACAATCTTTCCGATATGCCAGTCTCCCGTATGTATTATTTTCATATTAGCCTCCATGAGCCACATTTACGGCCACAAAATGTAATGAAAACTTATATCCTTTATCGCAATGTGGCGAATAAAGGAGGTTAATTGGCCATGTGCGCTTTCAAAGTATTGATTAAATACTTTGAATATTTCGCACGGCCATAAATTC
>JAEWJR010000060.1:0-12269 GCA_023386445.1 Bacillota bacterium
TTGAATTGGAGGTTTTGGGATGTCGGTTTTTGAGGGTTTATCAGGAAAGCTCCAAGAGACAATTAAAAAAATCCGCGGTCAGGGCAGAGTATCCGAAAAAGATGTAAAGGATATGATGAGGGAAATCAAACTTGCTTTGCTCGAAGCCGATGTTAATTTTAAAGTTGTTAAGGATTTTATAAATAAGGTTTCAGAGAGATGTGTAGGGTCGGAGGTATTGGAAAGTCTTACTCCGGGGCAGCAGGTTGTCAAGATAGTTCATGAAGAGCTTATCGAACTCCTTGGCAGGGAGCAAAGCAAGGTAACGTTTGCATCAAAGCCGCCGACGGTATTTATGATGTGCGGGCTTCAGGGTTCGGGTAAGACGACTACTTCCGGAAAACTGGCCAATTTGCTGAGAAAGCAGGGAAAAAATCCGCTGCTGGTTGCCTGTGATGTTTACAGGCCTGCTGCTATAAAACAGCTCCAGGTTGTTGGCAGTCAGCTCAATATACCTGTATTCACACTGGAAAATAATCAGAATCCCGTTGAGATTGCAAAGGAAGCTGTCAAGTTTGCAAATATGAAGCAGCATGATCTTGTAATTTTGGATACTGCCGGACGGCTGCATATTGATGAAAAGCTGATGGATGAGCTGCTGAATATAAAAAAATCGGTAGTTCCGCATGAGATATTACTTGTAGTAGACTCAATGACAGGCCAGGATGCTGTAAATGTATCCGAAAGCTTCAATGAGAAGCTTGGAATAGACGGTGTCGTGTTAACAAAACTCGACGGTGACACCAGAGGTGGAGCAGCTCTTTCGGTTAAGGCTGTTACCGGTAAACCTATAAAGTTTGCAGGTATGGGTGAAAAACTCAGCGATATTGAACCGTTTTTCCCGGACAGAATGGCCTCCAGAATACTGGGAATGGGTGATGTCCTCAGCCTTATAGAAAAGGCGCAGGAAGCCTATGATGAGAAAAAAGCCATTGAGCTTGAAAAGAAAATGCGCACCATGCAGTTTACTCTGGAAGATTTTCTGGAGCAGATGCAGCAGATGAAAAAAATGGGTCCGCTGGGCGATATCCTTGGAATGCTGCCAGGTATGGATTCAAAGGCGCTGCAGAATGTTGACATTGATGAAAAGAAAATGGCTCATACCGAGGCTATTATCCAATCAATGACAAGAAAAGAAAGAAATGACCCATCCATACTGAACGGAAGCCGCAGAAAAAGAATTGCAGCAGGAAGCGGTACAACCATTCAGGAGGTCAACCAGCTGCTCAAGCAGTTTGAAGAAATGAAAAAGATGATGAAAATGATGACCGACATGGGAAAACGTGGTAAAAAAGGCGGTTTAGGAAAGTTTAAAATGCCTTTTTAATAAATATCTGATAAGTCGGTAAAGTTACCGGTTTGTTAAATAATAAGATTATAATCCTTTAAAGGAGGTGAAAATAAATGGCAGTAAAGATACGTTTAAAGAGAATAGGTGCTAAGAAGAACCCATTTTACAGAGTAGTAGTTGCTGATTCAAGATACCCTAGAGATGGTAGATTCATTGAAGAAATAGGTACTTACAATCCTGTAGTTGAGCCTGCCCAGGTTAATATTGATTCTGAAAAAGCTCAGAAATGGATAAAGAATGGTGCACAGCCTACTGATACAGTTAAGTCACTTCTTAAGAAGCAGGGCATAATCGGTTAATTCGGTTATCGGGACGATGATGGAGGTTATTGCTTAACCTCCAAGAGTACCTTTGAAAGTGACGGAGGTTTATTATGAAGTTATTGCTTGAAAATATCGCAAAAGCCCTTGTAGATTATCCGGACGAAGTTTTCGTTAACGAAATTCAGAATGAAAAGTCCATCATACTTGAACTGAAGGTAGCCAAGGATGATATGGGCAAGGTGATCGGCAAGCAGGGCAGAATTGCCAAGGCTATCAGAACCGTTGTTAAGGCTGCGGCAGTCAAGGACAATAGAAGAGTAGTTGTGGATATCATACAATGAAGAACAAATTGCCATGCAATTTGTTCTTCGCTAAGGGGCTATAAGCCCTTTTTCTAATTGCGCGCTGAAACTGGAGGCATTATGGTTGAATATTTAATAGTCGGACAATTGGTAAATACTCATGGCGTTAAGGGAGAGCTTAAGGCAACAGCTTTAACCGATGATCCTCAAAGATTTAGAAAACTGAAATGGGTTTATATAGATAAAAACGGCAGTCTTGAAAAATATGATATTTCAGGTGTCAAATTTTTCAAGCAATTTGTAATCCTTGAGTTCAAAAATGTGGGCAGCATAGAAGAGGCTGAGAAATTAAAGGGCCTGTATATGAAAATTGACAGAGCCAATGCCGTCAAGCTTCCGAAAGATTCCTTCTTTATAACCGATATACTCGGAATGAAGATATATGATGAAAATAATGCACTGCTGGGAACCCTTGCAGATATCATCCAGACAGGGAGCAATGACGTATACGTTGTAAAGGATGAGGAAGGAAAGGAAATATTGATACCGGCCCTGAAAAGCGTTGTAAAAGAGGTGCTGCTTGAGGAAAGGAAAATATCGGTAATACTGCCGAAAGGATTATTGGACTGATGAAATTTGATGTTTTTACACTTTTTCCCGAGACCTTTGAACTTGTGATGAAGGAAAGCATTATAGGCAGAGCTCAGGAAAAAGGCCTGGTTGAAGTAAATGCCATTGATATAAGGGATTATACAAAGGATAAGCATAGAAAGGTCGATGACTATCCTTTTGGGGGTGGCAACGGTATGGTTATGATGTGTCAGCCGGTATTCGACGCATTCAGGTCTGTAACCGCAGGGCTGGATAACAGGCCCAAGGTTATATATATGAGCCCGCAGGGGCGTGTACTGACACAAAAATTGGCATTTGAACTGTCAAAAGAGGAGCATTTGATACTTTTGTGCGGACATTATGAGGGAATAGATGAGAGAATAATTGAAGAACTGGTGGATGAGGAAATCTCTATCGGTGACTATGTGCTTACAGGCGGAGAGCTGCCGGCCATGGTACTCATAGACTGTGTAAGCAGGCTTATTCCCGGTGTCCTGTCCAGTGAAGGTTCCTTCAGTGACGAATCTCATTTCAATGGTCTGCTTGAATATCCACAATATACAAGGCCGGCGGAATATGAAGGCAGGCCTGTTCCGGAGATACTGTTATCCGGACATCATGCCAATATACAAAAGTGGAGAACAGAGCAATCCCTTGAACGGACCAGGAAAAAGAGGCCGGATCTGTATGATGAGTTTCTGAAAAACAAATGACAGGTATATATTAAAGCAAAACGTATAACCTAATGAATACGGCAGATATAAACGAATAATTAACTACAGATATTAAATTAAAATATGTAGACATACGTAAAACAGCAAATTATAATAAAGTAGTCGGCAATTATCCGTTAAAATATATGAAGCGGAAATTTAACAAATTATTATGTTAACAAACTAAAGCGGCGCATTGACAAGCTGATAAAAAGATAATAGAATAAAAAAACAAATCATATAAGAAAAAAATATAGGGGGACATATCATGAAAAAGAAGCTTAGTATGTTACTCGCTGTTGGCCTCCTGGTCTCGGGACTGACCGCTTGCGGTGCGAATTCCAATGGAGGACAGGCGAATTCAAATGAAATCAAAATAGGTATAAACTATGAATTGTCAGGTGGTGTTGCATCATACGGACAGAGTTCGGTTGACGGCATCATGATGGCTATTGATGAAATCAATGCGGCAGGCGGAGTTGACGGTAAAAAGCTGGTTCCTGTAAAATATGACAACAAGTCGGAACCTGCAGAAGCTATAACACTTGCAAACAAACTTATTTCCCAGGATGATGTAGTTGCCATACTTGGACCGGCTACATCAGGTTCCTTCAAATCGGAAATTTCTGTTGCGGAAAAGAAAAAGGTTCCTGTAATAAGCGGTTCTGCCACAGCAGACGATGTTACTGTGGACAAGGCCGGAAAGAAGGAATATGCCTTCCGTATATGCTATACCGATTCCTTCCAGGGAACTGCCATGGCAAACTTTGCTTCAGAGAATCTGAGTGCAAAGAAAGCGGTTATTGTCAAGGACAGTTCAAGTGATTATGCCAAGGGCCTGGCTGAAAACTTTACAAAGACATTTACAGCCGCAGGTGGTACAATTGTTGGTGAAGAGGCCTATGTTGCAAAGGATAAGGATTTTAACGCTATTTTAACCAAAATCAAAGGTCTTGATTTCGATATAATTTATCTTCCCGGCTACTACGAGGAAGCAGGCTTGATCATAAAGCAGGCCCGTGCTCTCGGAATAGACAAGCCAATCCTTGGAGCCGACGGTTTCGATTCACCTGATTTGACAAATCTGGCAGGAGCTGCTGCTTTGTCAAAGGTATACTTTACAAACCACTATTCTTCACTGGATAAGGATCCTGCTGTTGTTAAATTTATTGATGATTTCAAAAAGAAATACAATAAAGAACCGAATGCTTTCCATGCGTTGGGATACGATCTTGCAAAATTCGTTGCCGACGGTTTAAAGAGAAGTAAGAGTCTGGACAGTGAAGCCTTGAAGGAAGCATTGGCTGCTACCAAGGATTTTACAGGTGTTACAGGTTCCTTCAGTATCGATGAAAACCACAACCCGGTTAAGGCCATAGTTGTTGTAGGTCTGGAAAATGGTGTTCAGGCAACTGCTGTAAAAAGCGGAAACAAATAAAAAGGTATGATTTATAAAACTGAATAATTATCAATACAATGTAGTATTATTTGAAATATTTGATTAAGATTTACATTGAAGTAGGGGGGATAATATTTATATCGCCCTTACTTCTATGTTATACACATTAAACCTGTATGAAATAAGGGGGAAATGAATTGGATAATTTTTTACAGCAGGTGATTAACGGAATATCCCTAGGTAGTATATATGCCCTGATAGCATTGGGTTACACCATGGTTTACGGAATAATAAAACTAATAAATTTTGCACATTGTGATGTGTATATGCTTGGTGCATACATCGGTTATTTCTGTATGACCTCATTAAAGTTAGGCGTATTTCCGTCCCTGGTTATTGCAATGCTTGCATGTACAATTATTGGAGTTTTAATTGAGAAAATTGCGTACAAGCCATTGAGAAATGCAACCAGAATAGCAGTTCTGATCACTGCAATAGGTGTTTCCCTGTTCCTTGAATACGGGACTATGAAAATCGTAACGGCAAATGTTCGTGCATATCCTCCAATGACAGGCTGGCTGGCTCAAAGCTTCAAGGTTGGGAATATGATGATTACAGCACAGCAGATATTAATAGTAGCAAGCACTATTGTGTTAATGGCCTTACTTCAGTTCATAGTTAAAAAGACAAAAATGGGAAAGGCTATGAGAGCAGTTTCACTGGATAAGGACGCTGCGGAATTAATGGGGATAAACGTTAATTCAACCATCTCCTTTACGTTTGCTCTGGGTTCGGCGTTGGCCGGGGCGGCAGGTGTGCTGGTTGGTATCTATTATAATTCCATAGATCCGCTAATGGGTGTAATTCCCGGACTCAAGGCTTTCGTCGCCGCTGTGTTCGGAGGTATCGGAATAATTCCCGGGGCTATGATTGGCGGATACTTTATCGGAACAGTAGAAGTTTTTGTATCTGGATATGGTAACTCATTATATAAAGATGCAGTTGTATTTGCAATCCTTATAATTATTCTTATTGTTAAGCCGGCCGGACTGCTTGGCAAAAATACCAAGGAGAAGGTGTAACCATATGAAAAATATATTTAAACAAAAAGCCCTTCAAAAATTTATTTCGATTTTAATAACGTATGCAGCAATTCAAGGTTTGATAACGGTCGGTATTATTGATGATTATTGGCAGGCCACTCTTGCTACCATTTGTATAAATATAATCCTTGCTGTAAGTTTGAACCTGATAACAGGCTTTACGGGACAATTTTCACTGGGACATGCCGGCTTCATGTCAATCGGTGCTTATGTATGTGCAATAATCACAATCAATAATCCTACTACCGTCGGATTTATTGCAGGAATAATTGCCGGAGCCATTGCGGCTGCATTGGTTGGTGCCCTTGTTGGTCTTCCCACACTGAGATTGCGAGGGGATTACCTTGCAATTGCAACCCTGGGTATGGCCGAAATAATTAAAATTATCTTCCTGAATTTGAAAATTACTAATGGTGCCGCCGGACTTCAGGGTATTCCGCAGTTTGTAAACTGGACCTGGATGTTTGTATTCACTGCAGGTACCATAGTAATAATTGCAAATTTTTTGAAATCTTCCCACGGACGTGCCTGTATCTCAATCCGCGAGGATGAGATTGCTGCAGAATCGATGGGTGTAAATACAACAAAGTACAAGGTTATTTCATTTACTTTAGGTGCGTTTTTTGCAGGAGTAGCAGGCGGAATCTACGCATCCTATTTCTATTTCCTGAAACCGGACATGTTTGGATTTCTCAAGTCTGTGGACGTGCTGGTTATAGTAGTTCTTGGAGGACTGGGAAGCATTTCCGGTTCAATAATAGCTGCAGTATTGTTGGCTATTATATCTACTTTGTTACAGTCATTTTCAGACGAACGTATGATAATATACGCATTGCTGCTGATTATATTAATGCTATTCAGACCGCAGGGCTTAATGGGCTCAAAAGAAATTTCACTATCAATATTTAAAAAGCTCGGTCTTAAATCAAAACGCGGAAAGGAGGGGGTATAAATGGCAATTCTTTCAGTTAAGGATTTGACCAAATCCTTTGGAGGTCTGACTGCTGTTTCAAAGGTAAACCTTGAATTGCAGCAAGGTGAACTGGTAGGACTGATTGGCCCCAATGGAGCCGGGAAAACCACTGCATTCAACCTCCTTACAGGTGTTTATGAACCCACGACCGGCACTGTTACATTGACAAGGAACGGTGTATCGAAAGAAATACAAGGGTTAAAGCCCTATACCGTATGCAAGGACGGCCTGGCAAGAACCTTTCAGAATATTCGTTTGTTCAGGGATTTGACGGTTCTGGACAATGTCCGTATAGCTATGAATCAAAATGTAAAATACGGCTTGATATCTTCCTTCCTCCATCTCCCTGCATATGTCAAGGCAGAGAAGGAACTGGAGAAAAAAAGTATTGAGCTTTTAAAGATATTCCATCTTGAGGGTAAGAAAGATGAGCTGGCAAAAAATCTGCCTTACGGAGAGCAAAGACATCTTGAAATTGTCAGGGCTCTTGCGACAGAACCGTCGGTGCTCCTGCTGGACGAACCTGCCGCAGGTATGAATCCGGCTGAAACCGCGCAGCTGACAGACTTGATACAGTCTATAAGAAAACAGTTCAATCTGACAATTTTACTTATAGAACATGATATGTCACTGGTCATGAAAATCTGCGAAAGGATTTATGTACTTGACTACGGACAGATAATTGCCAATGGCACACCTGAGGAAATAAAGACGAATAAACGGGTTATTGAAGCATACCTGGGAGAGGAGGTCGACAATGCTTGAAATTAAGAATTTAGATGTTCATTTTGGTGTGATTCATGCATTGAAAGACATTTCGCTAACCGTTAATCAGGGAGAAATAGTAACTTTGATAGGTGCCAACGGTGCCGGCAAGACAACAACTCTTCGAACAATTTCAGGATTAAAGAAACCTACTAAAGGTTCAATAATTTTTGAAGGTAGGGATATTTCTTCAATATCGCCTCAGGACAGGGTTAAAATGGGCATATGCCAGGTTCCGGAGGGAAGAAGGGTTTTTTCAACAATGACCGTTCTGGAAAATCTTGAACTGGGCGCATACCTCAGAAAGGATAAGGCACAAATAGGCAAGGATATGAAAATGGTATATGAACGCTTTCCGATTCTTGAAAAAAGAAAGAAACAGGCAGCCGGAACGCTTTCAGGCGGAGAGCAGCAGATGCTTGCAATGGGGCGTGCATTGATGAGCAGTCCGAGAATGCTGTTTCTGGACGAACCCTCCATGGGTCTGGCACCGCTTTTTGTTAAAGAAATTTTTGACATAATAAAAATCATAAATCAGGCCGGTACAACCATATTATTAGTTGAGCAGAACGCAAGCATGGCACTCCAGATAGCACACAGAGCATATGTAATGGAAACCGGTTCCATAGTACTGTCGGGTACCGGAGCCGAATTAATGCAAAGTGATGAAATAAGAAAAGCGTATCTGGGCGGTTGACCATATTGTTTTTTCATTACTATTTTAGTGTGCGCAAAGCGCACATGGCCAATTAACCTCCTTTATTCGACTTATAGCGGAAAGAGGAGTGAACCAAAATTTTAATTTGTGGCCGCTATGCGGCTCAAAGCCATAAAATGGCTTGGGAGGCTAATATGTTTGTTAAAAACAAAATGACTTCAAATCCTTTTACTATTTCACCGGCACAGACAATCCCTGATGCTCAGGAAATAATTAAAAATAACGGCATCAAGCGTCTGCCTGTTGTTGACAACGGCAAGCTGGTCGGCGTAGTATCGAGAGGGGATATTGTCAAGGTTTCTCCTTCAAAAGCAACAGCCTTGAGCATGGGTGAAATAACCTACCTGCTTGCAAAGACAAAAATAAGCAGTATAATGTCAAAGAATCCTGTAACCGTATCTCCCAATGCTCTTCTGGAAGAAGCAGCACTTCTGATGAGGGATAATGACATAGGATTTCTTCCGGTTGTAGACAATGAAAAGCTGGTGGGCATTATTACCGAAAGTGATATATTTGATTCCTTTATTGAACTACTTGGTTTCAGAGAGCCCGGTACCAGAATGACCATTGAAGTTGATGATGCTCCGGGTATGCTGTCTATGATCACAAGTACATTTGCAAAATTCAATGCCAATATAACTCATGTGGCAGTATACAGCAGTGCTTTCGGAAAGAGCAATGTGGTTATAGGAACAAATTCACTCAATACCACCGAGATTGAGAAATATATTGCAGAACAAGGCGGCAGGATAATTTATAAGCTGCAGAACAAATAATAAGCATTCTTTAAAGAATATTTATAAAAATTAAAGTGTATGTCCCTCTGGATATATGCTTTTATTTTTTTATTTTTATAAAAAACCTATTGACATTTGAGCTATCTCATACTATACTCTTAATAACATATAAAACATATATGATTAATCATTTTAATAGGAATTTGTATTTATCCGAAGTCAATTACTGTCGGCTGAAGGCATAATTCGCCCGGAAGGCGAAAGCTTTGAACCGTAATTGACTTTGGTAATATGATTTATAAGGAGCATCAAATATAAGTTCCGCACAATTTCGTGAAGGTGGTGCTGAAGTGGGTATAGCTCAAGATAATCAGTCAAAAGTACCAATCTCAAAAGATGATTTAGAGAAATTATACGAAATGGCAAAGACTCTGAAATATGGCTCCATAACACTTGTATTTCAGGATGGCAGGCTCATTCAGATTGAAAAGAATGAGAAGGTAAGGGTTAAATAATTACATATTAATCGAATTTATTCAAATAAGTTAGTTGACTAAAGATATTAGAGACTAAGTTAAGCCGAAACAGGCTTTGCTTGGTCTTTTTTGTTATCTGCCGTTACCCTGCTGCTGAAGTCTATATGTATAGCTATCTAAAAAAAATTTAGTTTTAAAGAGGTGGTATTTTGTGGGAATTAATGCTTTAAATGTTTCTGTTGCAAAAACAGAAGAAAACTTCGATCATTTGGTTAAGAAACACCCCTGTTTCAGCGGTGAAGCTCACTTTAAGTATGGACGCATACACCTGCCCGTCAGTCCTGCTTGCAACATTCATTGCAAATTTTGTAAAAGAAGCATAAATAAAACTGAGAACAGGCCAGGAGTAGCAAGTAAGGTTCTGAATCCCCAGGAAGCTCTGAATACGGTTGAAAAGGCACTCTGGCTGTGTCCTGATATAACAGTTGTGGGAATAGCCGGACCGGGTGATACTCTTGCAACAACAAATGCACTTGAGACCTTCGAACTGATAGATAAAAAGTATCCCCAATTGATAAAATGCCTGAGTACCAATGGTCTTATGCTGTACGAATATGCCCAGAGGATAGTTGACGCAGGTGTAAGGACGATTTCTGTTACTGTAAATGCAGTTGATGCTGAAATATTAAAGGATATATGTTCAGGGATAGTTTATAAGGGTGAATACCTTGAGGGCAAAGAAGGCGCTCAAATTCTGATAAACAAGCAGCTGGAGGGTATCAGAGAAATAAGTCATTCGGGAGTTACTGTGAAAATCAATACTGTTCTGATACCGGGAATCAACCTGCAGCATATTGAAGAGATAGCCAAAGTAACTTCGGCGGCAGGGGCTTCAGTTATGAATATCATACCTTTAATACCCCAAAATGAGCTGATCAGTTACAGAGCACCGGATTGTAATGAATTGAACAGTTCCAGGGTAATTGCAGAGAAATATCTTCAGGTTTTCAGGCATTGTCAGCAGTGTCGTGCAGATGCCTGCGGGATTCCAGGAAAGGGAAAGGATCTGGCCGAACTGCTTTATGATCAGCCCTTGCAAACGTTTTCACACGGATAGAAGGAGGTCATTGCATTATGTCTTACAGAATAGCAGTTGCCAGCAGTGATGGCAAAGTTGTAAATCAACATTTCGGCCACAGCAGACAGTTTATCATTTTTGAAATTTCTCATGACGGGGAGTGGGACTTTAAGGAGATCAGAAGCACCATACCTCCATGCAGCTCCGGCGAGCACAGTGAATCAGCTCTGGAGCAGGTAATAAGAGAATTATCGGACTGCAGTGTAGTTGTAGTTTCCCAAATAGGTTACGGTGCGGAAACGGCACTGGGCAATGCCGGAATAAGGGCTTATGTCATTCCCGATTTGATTTATACGGCATTAAATAAAGTTATTACTTCACTTATCCACTCAAAGGAGACAGTGAACAAATAAATTGTAAAAGGCTTTTCAATACTATTTATGTCGCTGCACAGCAGCGGAACGGAGGAATTAAATGGCTAAAAAGATCAAGCAGATAGCGATTTACGGTAAAGGGGGTATAGGAAAGTCAACTACAACTTCAAATATCAGTGCGGCTCTTTCTGTAGCAGGCTACAAGGTAATGCAGTTCGGCTGCGATCCTAAAAGTGATTCTACCAATACCCTTAGAGGCGGAAATTACATACCTACCGTATTGGATACCTTGCGTGAGAAAAATTCAGTTAAGGCACATGAGGTTATTTTTGAAGGCTTCAATGGAATCTACTGTGTAGAGGCCGGCGGACCCGCACCTGGTGTAGGCTGTGCCGGAAGAGGAATAATTACGGCGGTGCAGCTGTTCAAACAGCAGAATATATTTGAGGAACTGGATCTGGATTATGTAATATACGATGTTCTCGGTGATGTTGTCTGCGGAGGCTTTGCAGTTCCCATCAGAGAAGGCATTGCCGAACATGTATTTACGGTTTCCTCAGCCGACTTCATGGCAGTATATGCCGCAAATAACCTTTTCAAAGGAATACACAAATATTCAAATTCAGGCGGAGCACTGCTTGGCGGGGTTATTGCAAATTCAATAAATGCGCCGTATGCAAAAGATATTATAGATGATTTTGTAAAGCAGACAAATACCCAGGTGGTTGAATATGTGCCCCGGTAGGTTACTGTCACACAAAGTGAGCTTCAGGGAAAGACAACAATTGAAGCAGCTCCTGACTCAAAGCAGGCGCAGGTATATAAATCACTTGCGGCTAAAATCGCCGGTCATGAGCAGTCAAAGGTTCCGGCACCGCTTGAGGTTTCAGAACTCAGAGCCTGGGCTGCAAAATGGGGCGATTATCTGCTGGCGCTGGAAACCGGAGAAGTAAGAACCGAAGCGGCAGGTAATCTGTAATATATTTATATGAAACACACCACCAGTATTTAAGGAGGTCTTGTTAGTGAGTTCAATTAATATAAAAAGTCCGGAAGTGCAAATCCGTGAAGTGCGGTTGGGTTCAATAACCGGTTTTGAAGGTACGGCAGGTGAACTTGTTAATTGTGCAAGAGCGGGAAAGCTTCAGGACAGTACCAGGAGTTTCAGCCAATGTATGGGCTGCAGCTCGGGGAATGCCTTTTGCCAGCTTTCCATGATTAAGGATGCAGCCATTATCAATCATGCTCCGGTTGGCTGTTCGGGAGATTTCTTCGGTTTTAACTTTGTATACAGGGTAGGGCAGATGGAAAGAAACCTGCCGCCCGCAATGGGGAGATATTTTAACACAAACATAGAGGAGAAGGA
>JAEWJR010000066.1:0-3894 GCA_023386445.1 Bacillota bacterium
ACTGCAGGTAAAGGACGGAGATGTTATTGAATTCCTTTACTTCATGGGCGGAGGAGCTGCCGAGGAATAGAGGAGTAAACAAATTTCATTACAGTTTTGTGGCCGCTAAGCGGCTCAAAGCCATAAATATGGCTCATGGAGGTTAATATGAATTTTTCCAATGATCAGCTTGAAAGGTATTCAAGACATATTATTCTTAAGGAAGTAGGGGTCAAGGGGCAGAAGAAGCTGCTTCAGTCAAAGGTACTCATTATCGGCACCGGAGGTCTTGGCGCACCGGCAGCAATGTTTCTGGCTGCGGCAGGTATGGGTACCATCGGTCTCGTAGATTTTGATGCCGTTGAGCTATCCAATCTGCAAAGACAGATAATACATCTGACAAAGGATGTTGGAAAGCCGAAAGTAATTTCAGGTAAGGAAACCATAAATGAAATGAATCCTGATGTAGAGGTGGCTGTCTACAAGGAATGGGTAAGTTCCTCCAACATTAAAGACATCATTAATGACAGGGATTATGATTTTATTATTGATGGAACCGATAATTTTCCAGCTAAATTTTTAATAAATGATGCGTGCGTACTCACTCAAAAACCGTTTTCACATGCGGGGATCATAAGATTTCAAGGTCAGACCATGACATATGTTCCCGGTCAGGGACCCTGCTACAGATGCGTATTCCAGAATCCTCCGCCTGCAAATGCGGTGCCGACCTGTAAGGAGGCCGGTGTTCTCGGAGTAATGGGAGGAATAATCGGAACCATACAGGCAACAGAAGCAATAAAATATATACTTGGAGTTGGCGAACTGCTTACCGGCAAGCTGTTAACCTATGATTCGCTTAAAATGGAATTCCGAAAAATAAATCTGCCTTATAATAAAAAATGTCAGGTTTGCGGAGAAAATCCATCCATAAAAACTTTGATTGATTACGAGCAGGCAGTCTGCGACCTAAGGCATTCCTAATTCTGTTGTCCGGTAATAGAGAAATTTATTTACGGTAAAAAGTAAATTTTATCAATGTTAAGGGTAAGAAAATTATGCTACTATAAAGTACAAACAGGTTTCTGGTTTCTAATATGGAGGGTGGGTGCTATAATTGATTGTAATTACTCAAAAACAATATAAAGAGGTAGTGGATCATTCCATGCAGGCTGTTCCTGATGAAGCATGCGGGCTGCTCGGCGGCATAGTTGAAAATGATATTAAATATGTCAGAAAAGTATACCTGCTTACCAACACAGATCATAGCCCTGAGCATTTTTCCATGGATCCGAAAGAGCAGTTTGCAGCTGTTAAGGATATGAGAAATAACGGATGGCTCATGCTGGGAAACTTTCACAGTCATCCTGCTTCACCTTCAAGGCCTTCGGAAGAAGACAAAAGACTTGCTTTTGATCCTGAAGCCAGCTATTTCATAATATCTCTAATGGATGACAGGAATATTGTTTTAAAAAGCTTCAACATCAGCAAGAGTGAGATCAGTGAAGAAAAATTAATTATAGAAGGTGAATAGCGTGAAAAATGCGAAGTTTACATTTCGTGCATTCATCGTACGCTTCGCATAACAAATAAGCCCTTGGCTTATTTGCGCATTTGAGCAATCAAGAGGCTGGCATGCGCTTGTTTCATTACTATTTGTATACGCGCTGGGAGCGTAAAGGGGAGATTATATGGCACAGGTGGATTATAAGGAATTAAAAAAAGGCGGTTTTATGCGCCAGAAACAGAAGGACAATTTTTCATTAAGACTGGGGATTATCGGCGGTCAGATACAGGCCGACCAATTGCTGAAGGTTCATGAAATAGCCAAGAAATACGGCCAGGGTTATGTACATATGACTTCCAGGCAAAGTATAGAAATACCGTTTATAAAGCTGGAAGATGTGGAGAAAGTCAAGGCTGAACTTGCCGAAGCAAATCTGCAGCCGGGAGTCTGCGGACCACGGGTAAGGACAATTACTGCCTGTCAGGGCAGTGAAATATGTCCCAACGGTATTATTGACTCCACAAATCTGGCATACGAGTTTGACAGGCGTTATCACGGCAGGGAACTTCCTCATAAGTTCAAGTTCGGAATTACCGCCTGCTGCAATAACTGTCTTAAAGCCGAGGAAAACGATCTGGGCGTTAAGGGCGGAGAAAGAGTAGAATGGAAAGAAAATGCCTGTACTTTTTGCGGTTTGTGTGAGGCTGTATGCCGTGAAAAGGCAATAACCGTTGACAAGGCGGGGAAAAAGCTCGTTTTTAAGGAAGAAGCCTGCAACTACTGCGGCAGATGTGTAAGAGCCTGTCCGACCGGGGCATGGGAAGGCCGCAGCGGGTTTATAATTTACTTCGGGGGTTTGTTCGGAAACAGGATAGCAATAGGCAAAAAGCTTCTGCCAATTGTTTTCACAACAGATGAACTCTTCAGAGTGGTGGATGCTACATTAAAGTTTTATGAAAAACACGGCAAGTCCAGCGAACGTTTCAGAAACACCGTGGACAGAGTAGGCTGGGAACTGCTTGAGAAAGAAGTTGCAAGCGTATTGTAATAAAGTATGAAAAGTGAACACAATTAGTTCGGAATTGGAGGTCAATGTGGGAAATATAAAAGCTGATGATTTTGTTGATATAACTGATGTGGTTTGCCCAATCACCTTTGTAAAGGCAAAAGTTGCCCTGGAGGAATTGGAGGACGGTCAGATACTTGAAGTAAAAATGAATGAGGGCGAACCTATTCAGAACGTTCCCAGAAGTTTTAAAGATGAGGGGCATAAGGTTTTGAACGTTATTAACAATGAAGATGGAACCTTTACCGTGTTTGTTGAAAAGGGCGGCTTAGGAGGTTTTTAAAAATGAAATTCAATACTGCACTTTTACATGGTGAATTTGGGGCAGACAGTAAAACCGGAGCTACCACAGTTCCAATTTACCAGTCTTCCGCCTTTGAACAGGAAACTGCTGAAAAGCTGGAAAATATTTTTAAGGGACGTGAACCAGGTTTCCTGTATACCAGAATCAGCAACCCGACCATTGAAGCTTTTGAAAAAAGGATAAATTTTCTGGAGGGAGGTGTCGGTTCCGTAGCATGCTCGTCCGGCATGGCGGCAGTTACTCTTGCATTGCTGAATATCGTAAGGAGCGGGGAGGAAATAGTCTCCGGAAGCGGAATTTTTGGAGGTACATATTCACTGTTCGGTTGTTTTGAGGATTTCGGCATTACTGCAAGGTATGCAAAAGATAATTCTGTTGAAAGTTTTGAAGAAATCATTAATGACAGGACCAGAGCCATATATATTGAGACCATAGGAAACCCGAAGCTGGATGTATACGATATCAAGGAGCTTTCCCGGCTGGCCCACAGCCATGGAATACCGCTTGTTGTTGACAATACGGTTACTACTCCTTATTTGGTAAAGCCTTTTAAACTTGGAGCAGATATTGTCATTCATTCAACGTCAAAATATATCAATGGCAGCGGAAATTCCATCGGAGGAATTATTGTTGACGGAGGAAAGTTCAAATGGGATTTTGAAAAATTTCCTTCTCTGAGCGCTTATAAAAAATTCGGAGGGTTTGTGTATCTTGCAAAACTCAGAAAGACGTTATTTAAAGACTTCGGTGCATGTATGGCACCTTTTAATGCTTACCTCTGCAGCCTTGGCCTGGAAACCATGGCTTTGAGAATGGACCGTCTCTGCAGCAATGCATTGCAGCTGGCCAGTGTACTGCAGAACCACCCCAGGGTAACCGCAGTGAATTATCCAGGCCTGGAAGCTTCTAAGGATTTTGAAGTTGCGGGTAAACAGTTTGGAGATAAATTCGGTGCTATTCTGACAATAAGGGTAGGTTCAAAGGAAAATGCCTTCAAGCTCATAAATTCCTTAAAATATGCCTATAACCTGTCAAATA
>JAEWJR010000096.1:0-55321 GCA_023386445.1 Bacillota bacterium
ATAATTTGGCTTGCGGCAAGGCAAAGGCGTGCAGTAAAGGCTTTGTGCCTTGCAAGCGGCTTCAACGCAGCCGCAGGGCAAATTAACCACTCAAAAACGTATTGTACATTGTCAATAGAGGGTATACATTATACGTATAAACAGGGCAGAAAACATTAAAAATGTATAAAAAAAAGATAGCTTACAGTATATACAGCGTTTAATGAAATGTGCTATGTTTATAGAAAATAAATCGCTTATTATACATAATGGGAAGGTGATTAAATGTCTGAACAAATCAAGCTTATTGCATCCCGAATAAAGGAACTGCGTGAGATTTCGGCTATTTCGGCCCAAAGTCTTGCAGCTGAGCTTAATATTTCAGAAGAAATTTATCTCGAATACGAAAGTGGAAATACCGATATTCCTGTCAGCTTTCTTTACCAGATAGCAAACAGATTCAATGTTGAGCTGTCAGCCATCCTAACAGGTGACAATCCAAGGCTGCATACCTATCAGGTGGTCAGAAAAGGAAAAGGTGCCAATGTTGAAAGAAGAGAGGATTATAAATATCAGAGCCTTGCAAACAACTTTATAGGAAAGAAGGCTGAACCTTTTATTGTAACTGTTGCTCCAGAAGCCGACAGTTTTCCTGTTCACTTTAATTCACATAAAGGTCAGGAGTTCAATTATGTTATAGAGGGTACATTGAAAATAATAATCAACGGTCATGAACTGGTATTGGAGGAAGGAGATTCGGTATATTTCGACTCCTCTGCAAATCATGGCATGAAAGCCTTAAACGGCAAGCAGGCAAAATTTTTGGCAATTATTCTTTAGTAGCAGGGGGAAAATAACAAATGTTAAACAAGTATCTTTCTCAGGTGGACTTCTCATCATATGAGGATTTCTACGAGAATTTCAAGATAAAAGTACCTGAGAATTTCAACTTTGCATACGATGTTGTTGATGAATATGCAAAAACCGATCCAAACAAAATTGCACTTGTATGGTGTGATGAATCAGGCGCGGAAGCGACATTTACTTTCGCTCAACTCAAGGAATACAGTGATAAAACTGCAAATTTCTTTAAAGCCGCCGGCATCAAACGGGGTGATCCGGTAATGCTGATTTTAAAAAGACGCTATGAATTCTGGTTCTGTATACTGGCATTACATAAGCTGGGTGCCGTTACAATTCCGGCAACTCACCTTTTGACTTCAAAAGATATAGTTTACAGAG
Source organism: Bacillota bacterium (assembly GCA_023386445.1). Lineage (GTDB taxonomy): Bacteria > Bacillota > Clostridia > Acetivibrionales > DSM-1351 > Ruminiclostridium. The sequence goes on from JAEWJR010000096.1 coordinate 1,222, forward strand.
CAAATGCCGCCGATATCAAGATGATAGTTTCGGTATCTGAGCCGGAAGTAATCATGCATATCGAGGAGTCCCTGAGCAAATCTCCCAGCCTTAAATATAAAGCTCTTGTGGGCGATAGCAAAGAGGGCTGGCTTGACTTTACCAGTGAAATTGACAGGTCCTCCAATGTTTTTGAAAGACCAACCGGAGATCAGGCTTCACAGAACAGCGACATATCGCTGCTTTATTTTACTTCTGGTACAACAGGCATGCCCAAGATGGTTCAGCACGATTTTGTATATCCGTTGGGGCATATCCTGACGGCGAAATACTGGCAAAATGTCAGCGACGGCGGCTTACACCTGACTGTGGCCGATACGGGCTGGGCAAAGGCGGTCTGGGGGAAGATTTACGGTCAGTGGCTGGCTGGCAGTGCGGTTTTTGTATATGATTATAATAAATTTGTTCCGAAGGAACTGCTGCAGGTTATTTCAAAGCATAAAGTCACCACCTTCTGCGCTCCGCCAACCATGTACAGATTCTTTATAAAGGAGAATCTGAGCAAGTTTGATCTTAGCAGCCTGAAGTATTGTGCAGTAGCGGGTGAGCCTCTTAATCCCGAGGTCTATAACCAATTCTATAAAGCCACTGGCATAAAGCTTATGGAAGGCTTCGGACAAACAGAATTGACCGTAACTCTTGCAACCTATCCCTGGATGGAGCCAAAGCCTGGTTCCATGGGCAAGCCTTCACCGGGTTATGATATTGACCTTCTGGATGATGAAGGCAACTCTGTTCAAGATGGTGAAGAAGGTCAGATAGTGGTCAGAACCCATAAAAAGAAACCGGCCGGAATGTTTGGCGGATATTACCGAGATGCTGCCCTTACTCATAAAGTCTGGCATGATGAAATTTACTATACCGGTGACGTGGCATGGCGCGATGAGGACGGCTATTACTGGTTTGTTGGAAGAGCAGACGATGTAATTAAAAGTTCCGGTTACAGAATCGGACCTTTCGAAGTGGAAAGCGCTTTGATCGAACATCCTGCCGTTATGGAATGCGCAATCACTGCCGTTCCGGATGAAATCAGAGGCCAGATTGTCAAAGCTACCGTCGTCCTGACAAAGAACTATTCTCCCGGCGACGCGCTTGTAAAAGAACTCCAGGATCATGTGAAGAGAGTAACTGCTCCGTACAAATATCCGAGAATTATAGAATTTGTGGCAGAGCTCCCAAAAACAATCAGCGGTAAGATCAGACGCGTTGAGATAAGAGAGACCGACAGCGATAAGAAATAAAAATAATTGGGCAGCTCCATTAAAAGTATGCCTGACTATGGAAAGCACAAGTGTTTTAGCTGCTCAAATCGGTTTCCTGCCGATTTGAGCAGCAACTCTGAACCAGGGATGTTGAGTGTTCTGCTGTACTCCATCTTATTCCCTTGCAGGATCAAATCTGAAGCCCATGGGCTTAATCTTCTTTTCACCGGGATTTAGAACATATATGTCATCAATATATTCCCACCTCACAAGTATACTTGTAGATCTTTTTTGGGATACCTGCTTTTCCTTGGGGATCTCATTACCTCCGTCATCTATGATCTTCGTTATGGTTCCTGCCCCTTCCAGCCAGATTCCTATTTCATCGACATCCATCAATTTTGCATAGATTATATCGTTAACATCATAGAAATAGTTTAAAACCGTATTCTGCTCGGCTATTTTTCTTAGGCACAAAAAAATATTTTCACCAATGTAGCTGTTTAGAAACATATCTTTTAACTCCTGTCAAAATTTCAGCTATAATATTAAATGAATTTTATTTGAGGAATGTTACAAATATTTGAGCAATACTAAAGCCCCGTAAATTACGGGGCTGAAAAAAGGGTTTTAAAGGAGAAACAAATTATGAAAAAGTTTATGTTTAAATGATAATATAATTTTATTAATAAACCATTTATAAATGATGAACTTTCTGTAAACAAAGTCAGTTTTTCTCATATATATGTGTATATTAAATTAACCTGTTGTGCCAGTTAAATTGCCGCTCAACTTTGCAGCAGCACAGTTTATGTTCATACAGGTACGCGAGTACAACTTCAAGCTATAGATTAGCACGATATAAGTTAATTAAATTTCTATACAGGTAGCTGGTAATAGGGCAGTTCTTTGGTTGGAACAAAGCCAAGCTTTTGGGCAAGATTATATGATGAAGTATTTTCCAGTCTGCAGGACCAGACAGGCTCCAAGCCCTTAGTCAGGCAGTAGTCAATAAGCGCTGAACAAACCAGGGCGGCATACCCTTTTCCCCTGTACTTTCCGGATGTTTCAATACCTATTTCCAATTTGCCTTCCATCAGAAATGCCGCAAAGGCTGTAGAAGCTATATCTCCGTCAGATATAAGGCTATAGCCTGCACTATTGACTTCGAAATCCTTTGCGTCCTTCCAGAATAATTTTGGAATAACCGCTCCTTTTATATTATCAAACATTTGGCCGGATGTTTTTACGATTTGAAAAGAATCAACGCCTGAATGCAGTTTAAAATCCTTATATCGGTTTATATCAAATTCAAAATTTATCCTTGTGTATCTGATAACTTTGTCCTTATTATCCTGTGTACCATTACCCAACTCACTATTTCCCATAAAAGAAGAGCCTGCCAGCATTTCGATGACAGGTTTCCAGTCGAGAGGATACACCTGCAGGAACTCAACATTTTTGCGTTCCCCGTTTGAATTAAGCAGATACTTTACCAATTCAGCATTAAACTCCTTATTGTCCGACTTCCCCAAAAGCAGCGACATGCCATATGGGTGTACTATATAAAAAGTCTTGTGCTCTTCAGTATTGTCAGCATAGACTTTGCCGGGTATCTGCTTGTTTATCACAGCCTGTGCAAACAGAGTATTTATATCCAGGGCCTTTAACGGTTCAATGGCCCTGGAATATTCATCAATATTTAATTCTACCATTTCAACCTCCGCAATTGCGTTATTCTTCCAATTGTAGCAAAGTTTATACCATTTATCAACATGACAGAACCAAAAAAGAGACTGTTACAATATTTAAACAGCCTCTTTTTCGGGAATAATTTTTACTTTAAATTTAAATGACTATTAAATTGATAATCGGCTTATACCAGCTTCATTAAAATCTCATTGCTTCTTTCTATGAATTTTGCCATTGCTTCAGGTTCAAGAGGTTGATGACTCATCATGGCAAGGTCATATATATGTTCACTGATAAGCTTGATTTGATCTTTCCTGGTTTCATCCTCTTTCATGTCGGTCAAAGCCTTGACAAGCCTATTCGAGGAATTAAGTACAAGCGTCTGCTCTTTCGGGAACATATTGCTCATATCCATGCCGCCGAACATGGCACTCATCTCCTGCATTCTTCTTGACTGCTCAGACAGGAGAATCATTGCAGGAACGGATTCATTCTTCAGCGACTCAACCTGAATCTTCAGTTTATCATCATCAACTGCAGCCTTGAACAGCTTTTCCAGATATGATACGTCAGCTTCAGCAATTCCTGTATCGCCGTTCTTCATACTGTCGGATATATCAGCATCTATTCTGTTAAAACGCACACCCGACATTTTGCTCTCAAGCAGCTGCATGAAGTGGTTATCAATCATTGTGGAAAGTATGACCGCTTCCATTCCGTTTTCGTTAAACAGTCTGATATACTGAGCCTGCTGCTTTTCATTTGAAACATAAAACACCTTGTTTTCGTGCTTTTCCTTGTTGTTTTCCAGATAATCCTTTAAGGTTGTATATCCTCCCTTTGTTGACTTGTATATGAGTATATCCTTGACCCTGTCATAGAATTTTTCTTCTCTGATACAACCGTATTTAACAAAAGGATTGATATCATCCCAGTATTTATTGTAATTTTCACGTTCATTTTCAAAGATGGAAGTCAGCTTATCTGCAACCTTCTTTGTGATATGAGTGGATATCTTATTTACGTAGCCGTCATTCTGCAGGAAGCTTCTGGATACGTTCAACGGCAGGTCAGGACAGTCAAGGACACCCTTTAGCAGCAGCAGAAATTCCGGAATGACTTCTTTAATATTGTCAGCTACAAATACCTGATTATAGTAAAGCTTGATTTGACCTTCCATTGTCTCAAATTCATGTTTGAGCTTGGGGAAATAAAGTATGCCTTTGAGGTTAAACGGATAATCCATGTTCAAATGAATCCAGAACAAGGGTTCGTTGAAATCGTGGAATACCTTTGTATAGAACTGCTTGTATTCCTCCTCGGTACAATCCTTTGGATTTTTCAGCCACAGGGGTTGAGTATCGTTTAAGGGTTCAGGCTTTTTGGGTTCTGCATTTTCAGCAGCATCCTTTTCGTCCGCACTCTTGTTATCATCAGTATTTTCAGGAACTTTAGCAGTATCCTCAAGGTACAGCTCATACGGAAGAAAAGCAAAATACTTTTCAAGAGTCGTCCTCATTTTATATTCTTCGGTAAACTCAAGACCGTCCTCAGCCAGGTAAAGAGTAATTGTGGTTCCTCTCTCTGTTCTGTCGGAGTCCAGCATTTCAAACTCGGTACCTCCGTTGCTTACCCATCTGACAGCAGCAGCTCCTGGCTGGTAGGATAACGTGTCTATCTGTACCCTTTCCGAAACCATAAAGGCTGAATAGAATCCCAAGCCGAAATGACCAATTATCTGTCCGTCATCAGACTTGTCCTTGTACTTTTCAAGAAAATCGACCGCTCCTGAAAAAGCAATCTGATTGATGTATTTTTTAACTTCTTCATCAGTCATACCAAGACCATTGTCAATAACTTTTATGGTTTTTTCATTTTTATCAACAATAACCTTGATTTCAAACCTGTTGTCATCCGGCAGCTCAGCTTCACCAATGGCGTCAAGCTTCTTAAGTTTGCTGATTGCATCGCTTGCATTTGAAACAAGCTCTCTGATAAATATATCCTTTTCAGAATATAACCACTTTTTTATTATTGGAAAAATGTTTTCGGTATTAATTGAAATACTTCCGCTTTCGTGTTTCATAAATCTACCTCCGCTTGAAAATTTTCAACAATAATAATATACCTCTATTGTACCAAACTTTCAAGTACTTTTTAGCACTCGATTAACAAGAGTGCTAATAAAAATCTATTGTTCAAATTAACCATATAAGGATATTCTCTTCTGCTCGTCGCAGGATATATTCTTTTTCTTGCCTTCAAGCTGGGTTACCAGCAGGATTTTTCCGCTCCACAGATCCACAAGGTGCTTCAGGGTCTCATAGGCGTAACTCAATTCCAGCTCCCTGTCATCGTACTCATGTGCCAGCACAAGTGTGTTATCCTTCTGATTCCACTCTTCAACTTTTATTGAAGGAATGCTGCCGATTCCCACCGTATTGCAAAGGGTATCCCTTACGATTTTCCAGCCTTCATCATCGGATACTTCGGATACCATATAATCGTTTCCTGCCGTTACATATTCAAACAGGTTCATTTCACTGCATAATTCCTGTGTGAGATATCTTCTGATAAATGACTGGTCTCTTTCGGTCTCCCTTATTTCAAAGATTTTTTCCTTACCATATTTCTCATTCAGACTTTCAAATATTTTAAATCCTATGTAATAAGGATTTATACTTGATTTTAAAGGACGGATCACTTCATTGTGCCTTTTTAAAAACTCCATATGCATGTTCTGAGGAAGCTCAAGCTTGTTCATGATACTATAGTGCCAAAAGCTTGCCCAGCCTTCATTCATTATTTTCGTCTCTATCTGAGGCAGAAAATATTGAGCCTCTTCCCTTACTATTGCCAGGATATCCTTTTCCCAGTCCTGCATCCTGCCATATTTGATTATGAATTTTAGAATATCCTCCTCAGGCTTCTCAGGAATTTTTATTTCCTGCTGAACAAACTGCTTAACTTCCTCCGGGTTTTGTTGAGAGTAGCGTTCCAGATAGGGAAAGTTCCTATTGTTCTCGGTTAGGGCAGATACATTCTTTTCGGGTTTATCCGGTCTGTTCTGGAACTCCATGACCCTTTCGGTCTGAAGTTTTACCGCATGGGCGGCATTTAAAATCTTTTCAACCCGCGCATAACCAATACTGGGATCAGAGATGTATTCCCTTATACGGTTAGCATGATTTTTAAACATTTCTACGGTATACTCCGCCTTGGTTCCCAACTTAAACAGCCTGTTATTTTTGAAAAAATCATTATGAGCGTATACATGTGCAATTGTCAGAACCTGAAGCAGAAGTGAATTGTCTTTCATAAGATATGCAAGGCATGGATTTGAGTTTATAACCATTTCATAGGGTAAACCCGTAAGGTTGTATTTATGAAGAGTTTTTATCTTTTCATATGATTTGCCGTAACTCCAGTGCGGGTAATGCGAAGGCATCCCTACGTAGGATTCATAACCAATCATGTCCTCATAATCTATTATCTCAAATTCCTGATTATAATAATCAAGTCCGCAATCCTTTACAATTCGCTCTATCCGTTCATTCCAATACTCCAAATCAGCTATGCTAAAATCCGCCATAAAACCTCCTGTATCCATGCATTTACACCGGCAACCAATAAGCTATTCGCCCTTCTCAAGAAGTTTTTTTAATGCCGGAAGGACATCTTCTTTTTTATTTATGCTTATTGCTGCAAAATTTTTGCTGTCAATCTTGCTCTGAAGTTCGGCCTTAATAGTACTTCCCATACTATAATAGCCCGGCACAATTTCTCCATAGCCGAATAAATTACATACCTCACACAGTTTTTTGGCGCTGTCCACTGCTTTTTTGTTATCCTCCGACCAATTATCCCCATCACTGCAATGAAAGGCGTAAATATTCCAATTGGATGGACTGTATCTTTCACTGATTATTTCAAGCGCCTTTTCGTATCCGCTGCTGATATATGTGCCTCCCGATTCGCCTCTGTGAAAAAACTCCTTTTCGTTAACTTCCTTTGCAGTGGTTGTATGCGCTATAAACACAACCTCCACATTAGAATATTTGAGCTGTAAAAACTGGTACAGCAAAAAATAGAAACTTCTTGCAAGGTACTTTTTTGTCTGGTCCATTGAACCCGATACATCCATAATACACAATACAACGGCATTATAGTCCTTTTTATTATCTTCCTTTATCCTGTAATATCTCAAATCATCTTCTATAAAAGGAAATCTGTTTTTTTGCAGTCCATTTATCTGAATAGAATTTACATAAATTTCAGAACTGTCATCAGAATCTTCATCATATTTTTGAGTCTTTTCCTGATTAAGCTCATTCAATGTACGCTTTGTAGCCTGCTTCCGCTTGATCTTTTCCACCGCTGAGCGCTTTTTTGCAAGTCTTGGAGGAATACCCCTCTGCTGGTAGCCAAGCTTTCTGTAGCTTTTTTCCTCCAACTGTGACAGTTGTTTTTTATCTATATCGGGCAGGTTTAAGTCATCGAAGAGGTATCTTATTACCTCTTCGATTGTGATTTCAGTTTCGTATATTTCTTCACCTTCCTGATTTCCGGCTCTTCCTTTTCCGCTGCCGCTCTGGGCGTCCCCAGTAAATTTATCGCCTCTTTTTTCACTGCCGTCGCCCGAACCTACACCAGGTTTATTTCTACCGTAAACAAATTGAAATTCCTTAATACCCCTTATAGGTATTTTTATTTTCTTATCCCGGCTTTTTCCGATAATACTCTCTTCTGCAATGATATTACCCAGATTCTTTTTAATGGATTCCTCCACCAATTCCCTGTGCCTCCGACGGTCTTCAGCAGATCTGTCACGTCCGCCGCTGTTGTTTTCTCTGAATATAGCCATAATATATCAGCCTCCATAACTAATCCTTCCAAAGGTTATTGGCAGCATATTTCAATATTACGTTGCAGCAATGGTCGCAGTAACCATTCTTTTTCATTTCTTCAACCATTGTATTATATTTCTGGGTTTGCTCCTTGTCTCTCACTTTTGCCTGGGTAATAATTCTGCTGAGATCTCTCACAGAAGTTGTAAGTTTCTTTTCTATTGCATCCTTTAAAGGTTCATAACTGGTGTAATCAAGACTTCCTCCATTTCTCATAACAAAGAACATATAGGCAGTCACATCTGACCGGAAGCCTTTTACAGCCGTATCGGATATTCCAATCTGTTCCTCTATGGACCTCATGAATTTCTCATCTGGTTCCAGTTCCTCTCCGGTATTTTTATCTTTTATTTTAGTCTTGTTTACAAAGGCCTCGGCATGGTCCAGGTAATTGTTAAACAGACTTTCGGCCTGCTCTCTGTACCCGTGTATAAAGGCCTTTGTTACTTCCTTTTCAAGTATTTTATTATATTCCTTCTTTACTGTATCGTATATCAATCTTAAATATCTTTCTTTTTCATCATCTCCTATACCCAGTTCCTTGACAGACTTTATCAAGGATTCCATCACAGCAATAGGATTTATACAGTCATTTTCAGACTCTGATAAGGCAGTATCCAGGGCTTTCATTATGAATCTTGTTGAAATACCTGTCATGCCTTCCCGGGGAGCTTCCTCACGCAGCTCGAATATGTCTATTTTTCTGGTCATGCCCTTTTCTAGGATTTCTTCGCCGTTATATATTTTTAATTTGGTCATAGTATCAACCTTGTTTGACGGGCTGAGTCTTGTAAGAATTGCAAACATTGATGCAATCTCAATGGTATGCGGTGCTATGTGGGCTCTGAATTTGCTTTTTGACAGCATTTTTTCATAGATTTTAATCTCTTCGTTTAATTCCATGCAATATGGAACCTCTATCCTCACTATTCTGTCCAATATGGCTTCATTTGTGTGATCGGATTTGAACTTGTTCCATTCGGCTTCGTTTGAATGGGCCAGGATTACTCCGTCAAAGTAAATCATGGCGCCTTTTCCCGGCGACGGTATGGATTTTTCCTGTGTTGCAGTTATCATGGTATGCAGGTATTCCGTTTCATTTTTAAAAACCTCAATGAATTCTACAATTCCACGGTTACCCGCATTAAATGCCCCATTGAGGGACAGTACTCTGGGGTCATCCTCAGGATAGAGGTCAATTTTTGAAATGTCTACGCTTCCGGTGAGTATGGAAGAGTCCTGATTGTTGGGATCAACCGGGGGAACTACGCCGATACCTTTTCTGGAGCGTATCGAGAAGCCCACTGTTTCTACTGGAAACCTCTCATATTCTCCTGCATATTCGTTTTTCAGTCTGTATCTGCATATGGGGCATAAATCTCCCTCTATTTTAACGTGCAGTGTATCCTCAAATTCTTTTCTAAGATGTTTGGGCACAAGGTGCAGCGGTTCTTCTCTCATGGGACAGCCCTTTAAAGCGTAGACAGGTGCTGCCATTTCAAGTGCTTTTTTTAACGCTTCCATCAGTGAGGATTTACCCGCACCTACGGGTCCCACAAGATATAACACCTGCCGTGACTCTTCACCGGCCATTGCAGCCGAGTGAAAATACCTGACTATCTTCATAATGGTTTTATCAATACCGAAAAAATCCTCTTCAAAAAAAGCATACTTTTTGATAATATCATTTCCGTATATTCTTCTTAATCTTGGATTCTCATCTGTTCGAACAACCTCCGCCCCCTTTGATGCTATAAGGTCATACAACCTTTGATGAGCAAGAACAGCCACCTCTGGATTTGATTTTACCAACTGAAGATATTCAAGAAACGTGCTTTCAAATACCCTTTTTACCCTATCATCTCTGTCCTTTTGAATCATTGCTTTGAAGTCAAACTCCGGTGTGGTCATCTGGAAACCTCCCTTTTTACCTGGTAGATTTGAAGGAACAAACAGTTTTACTGTCATTATAATCAATAGTTTTGAAATTTGTTCCTGATAAAATATCTCATTTTAAAATATATGTGAGTATTGGAAAAATATTATTGAATAAGTACTTTTCTGTGCTTTAGTTTTTGTACTTTTTGAATTGGAGATTGTATTTCTGAGTTATTCCATATATACTTTCTATTGACAATATACACCACTCAAAAACGTATTGTACATTGTTAATAGAGGGTAATATTTATTAATTCAATTTTTTTCCGGAAATTATAAAAATAAGCCGGAAAATCAAGATTAATTTATGAGGATTGGAGTGAATTATAACATGTTTATATATAAAACACTTGACGATGTAGCTGTTCCTATACTTCATGAAGCGTTCGTCAATGCTTTTTCCGATTATCAGGTTAAAATGGATTTACCCCTATGGAAATTTGAGATAATGCTGAAAAGAAGAGGTTTTGTTCCGGAGATTTCGATGGGTGCTTTTAAGGATAATGTTTTGGCAGGCTTTGTTTTAAATGGCTTTAGGTCCTGGAACGATAAGCCCACAGTATATGATTTGGGAACCGGTGTGATCCCGGAGTTTAGAAAGCAGGGGATCACGAGTACAATGCTGACCGCCTTAAAGGAATTGCTGAAATCCAAAAATATAGATCAGTACTTGCTCGAAGTCATTCAATCCAATACATCGGCGTTTAGCTTATACATAAAACAGGGGTTTGAGATTGTCCGGGATTTTGCCTGTTTTAGTCTTGATAAGGCAGACTTTTCCGCCCCCTGTACATATAACGTGGAACATGTAAATAAAATTGAACCCTCCTGTTGGGAACAGTTAAAATGTTTCTGGGATTTCCATCCATCCTGGCAAAATTCCATTGATTCTGTCAATGCCGTAAGCGACTCCTTCATTTATTCCCTTGTAAAAGAGGAGAATAAAATAGTTGGTTATGGAGTTATAGACAGGATTTCTGGAGATTTGGTACAACTGGCTGTCGATAAAACTTTCAGACACCGGGGAGTCGGCAGAAGCATTATTTCAGATCTTTCAGCCTCTACCGAAGCCGGTCGGATAGCAATCCTGAATGTGGATAATACTGCAGTTTCAGCAGTAAATTTTCTGCTGGCTCTTGGATTTACCAATAGTGTCCGCCAATATGAAATGTTGCTGACATTATAGTTTGTCAGCGTGAAATATAATATGACTTCCAGAATAAGAATGGACAAAAGCTGCCCGGATAGGCAGCTTTGCAGGCAGAAGTTTTGTCAATCTTTTGGAAGTCTTATATAAAAAGTAGTACCTTTGCCAACAGTACTTTCAAACCATATTTCACCATCGTGGACTTCCGTTATGGCATGGTAAACCATAAACAACCCCAGCCCTGTGCCGTCCTTTCTGTGATAAACAAAGGGCTGAAAAAGTTTTTCCTTGATTTCATCCGGAATACCGGGTCCGTTATCATTTACCGAAATGAGTACATAGTTGCTTTGATCATTTATTTCAATCTCTATTTTTCCATCACGGTTAATAACCTGCACAGCATTTTTGACCAGATTTTCCAGAGCCCTCTTAAACACTTTATGATGGATATTTAATTTTCCGTCAAAGCAATTAATGAAGGAAAGCTTAATGTTATTCATTTCACAGTCGGGCTGCATCTCTTCAATTACCTGCCTGATTAGTTCTGACGGCTGAAATTCAACTCTGGTTTCAGGCTTGAAAATATTCTGAAGATCAACTACAGACCGGTGTAAGGCATCAACCTGTTTTATTATCCTGTCAAAATATCCATGCTCCTTTTTAGAGGTTGAGGTAAGTGTCCCAAGCTGTGCAAGTCCTCTGATACTTGCAAGAGGGTTTTTTAAATCATGAACAGCTGTTGCCATAAGTTCTGCAGTAGCAATGGATTTTCTGTTGCCTTTTGAAGTCTTTGGCTTTATGGGAATATTGGAAACTTCTTTTTCTATGGCATCTACGCAGGCCATCACCATGGTAAGCCTTGCCGGATGGGCATATTCGTTCAAAACTGCGACGCTTATTGCTCCAATGAGCTTATTATCCTTATGAATAGGAACTCCAAGACAAGAGAAGGGTTTAAATATGTTACCATAATGTTCCAAACCATAAATAAAAACCGATTTATCCTCCAATAAACAGGTGCCTCCACCATTGTTGCCTATAAATTCTTCCTTCCAGCATGCCCCTGCACATTGCCCGCTGTCCCTTCCACCAAACTCCTCTGCTGTCCCTTTGATATCGATAACCCATCCCTCCATGTCAAGCAGGGCTACAACGTGCGGAATACCTGTCAGGCTAAGTGAAAGATAATCAAGGTAAGACTTTACTGTCTGCACTAAAAAATCAAGTTCGGTAAGTTTCTTTTCCAGCTCTTCATCATCTAAATAAACAAACTTCAGCTTTTCTGGGTCAACATTAAGTTTTTTACACCTGTCCCATGCTTTAATTGTAATTGATCTAAGCGATGGTTCGTGTTCTATAGCCTCTTTGAGCATATTCCATTCTCTAATCAAATCTCTTTCTGAAACATTAGCGGTAATTTTCTCTCTGGACAACTTGTTCACTCCCTTTAAACAAATTAGCGCACTGACACTATTCGACTCAAGTTACATAATTCCTTTATTTCTTCAAATAATTTACTTTAATTTTTAATCGGCAAATAAAGCAGTTTTCTTAAAGTTATCTTTTTATTCTAACGTTTTGGTATTTTCCATCCACCTCATTTTTTTGATTATAATCAAATATAAGAAGTTCATCGGGTTTTGTTATAAAATCCAGCGAAACAAAAAATACCTTCTTCAGAATGTTCTTTGCAGGAATATCCGCAAATCCTGGAAGGTAATCCCTGATAAAGTCCTGACTTTTCAAAATTTCATGTATCCTGTTTGCAGGTATAAAATCACGTTCTGCCCTTATTGTGTCCGGAATGGCACAGGAACTGTCGGAGCTCAGAAAATCAAATACCATAGCCTGCCTGAATTCCTCCATATTAACCGTTTCTGTCAATTCGGCCTTTACAAAATTGAATAAAATTCCTACGTTTTCACGGTATGCTATTGGCCTGTCCAGATATCCGTTTTTCCTGCAATAAACAGACAGTGTTTTATACAATTCAAAACAATCCCCGGAGTATATTTTCTCCAGCAGCATTAAGGCCTTTTGATACCTGCCTGAATTGAAATACCTTTCAACAATTTCCTCCACATCCTTTAAGCCCAAAATATCCTGATATTTAATATATTTGTTTTCAAGAATTTCATACGGAGCAAAACCCCTATAGATATAACCGTGCTTTTCAGCTTCACTTCTAACCCGTGCACCCTTCAGCATTTTAAGGAAACCAAGCTGAAGCTGATGAGGCCTCATACCATATACGTCATTGAAAGATTTTCTGAAGGAATTAATATCTTCAAAAGGCAAGCCTGCAATCAGATCCAGATGCACATGAATATTGGAGCCTGAGAGAATCCCTTCAACATTGTTTCTCAGCTTGTTCATATCCGTTATGCGGTCAATTTCCTCAAGTGTTTCGGGATTCGTGGTCTGCAGCCCGATTTCGAGCTGTATTCTTCCCTTTGGGGCATGGCGCAGCAATTCCAGCATTTCATCATCAAATAAGTCTGCTGCCGCCTCAAAATGAAAAACTGTACTGCACTCCAGAGAAATTATATATTCTATTATCTCTTTCGCTCTTTTTTTATTGCAGTTAAAGGTCCTGTCAACAAATTTAATTAATTTGGGGTTATACCTTAAAAGCTTTTCCAATTCAGCTTTTACTCTTTCAAACGAAAAGAACCTGACACCGTTAAAAGTTGAGGATATACAGTAGGAACAGTTGAACGGACAGCCTCTTGAGGATTCATAATATATAATTCTATTTTCAGCTGAGTCAAGCAAGGCATCGGTATAAGGAGAATTAAGCCTGTCCAATTGTGCGACCAGATTAAATCCCTCTCTGTATATAATCTCCTCGTTTTCCCTGTAAGCAATGCCTTTCAGTGTTTTATACTCCTTAGTTCCGTTTTGAATTGCCTGGGTCAAGGCGGGAAAAACCTCCTCTCCCTCTCCGCACAATACAAAATCAACAGGAGCATTTTCTTTTAAAACCTGGGCTGCGGTATATGAAACCTCCGGGCCTCCTAGAATTATAAAACATTTTGGTATAAGTTTTTTTATTTCCACAATAAGCACCTTTACCACTTCATAATTCCAAATATAACAGGAAAAAGCAAGAATATCGGGCTTTTCCTTATAAATTTCAGCCAGGATACCGTCTTTACTGTCATTAATGGTAAATTCCCTGACCTCCGTCTCAGCAGTGTTTTTCAAGCTAGCTTTCAAATACCATACTGCAAGGCAGGTATGTATATATTTTGAGTTAATACCAACCAGTACCGTTTTCATTTCAGTTTAACAGCCTTCCCTGTACAAATTTTAAATATCAGTTTGTTACGAACCCTGTACTGCAAGACTGATGCAGGGTTCGTTACTATCCTAATATTATGCCACCTTTATCAGTTATGTACAAGTCTGGCCCAGGTTTTGAATATTGAATCAAAATAATAGTAAAAATCCTTTCTTCCTATTGTTTCAAAGCTCTTGAGATCAGTTGTTGCTAAAAGCTTGCCATCCAGGACATAATCAGCGGTTCCTATTTTGGTGCCGCTTATCAAAGGTGCTTCCATAACAGTTGGAAGATTGTAAATAACTTTAATCTTATCAACTTCCTCCTGTTTAAGTGGTATCGTTATGTCAGAGTCAGAATATACGGGAACCCTGTCAAGCACACCCTTATGAACATTCACCAGCTGCAGCGGCTGACCTTTTTTGAGATACTCATAGTTTCTGAAATTCTCAAAGGCATAATCAAGGAGTATCTTGCTGCTTTGTGCCCTTACAGTTCTTGTAGGGCAGCCAAGGACTATGGATATAATTTTCCAGTTATCTTTTGTAACCGATGTCACCAGACATCTTCCGGCCTGCCCCGTATATCCGGTTTTAACTCCATCCGCTCCGGGATATAACCCCAGCATCTCATTGGTATTGGTGATATTGCTGCCCTCAAAAACTGAATTTTTGGTTCCAACAATTTCACAGAACTTTTCATTCTTTAGAGCATATTGAGTTATAAGCGCCAGATCGTATGGGGTTGAGTAATGCTGCGGATCGTCAAGTCCGTGAGGAGTAACGAAATTCGTATTTATGGCTCCGATTTCGGCAGCCTTTCTGTTCATCATCTCTGCAAAGAGTTCAACCGAGCCGCCTATATGCTCTGCTACAGCTATGGCAGCATCATTTCCGGATCTGAGCATCATTGCATACATCAAATCTTTTAGCTTGTAGGTTTTTCCTTCCTTAAGATTGACTGTTGACCCGCCAATTGCAGCTGCACGTTTGCTTATCAGGACTTCCTCCCCATCATTGCTGTTTTCAAGTGCGACTATCGCCGTCATGATTTTGGTTGTACTGGCTATAGAACGTCTGGTATAGGCATTCTTTTCGTACAATACCCTTCCGCTGGCCATATCCAGTACTATTGCTGCTCCTGCAGACACCCTGGGCATCCTGTTGCCTGTTGTCTCAATACTGTCATTAGCGGTAAAACCGCTTATGGGCTCATCGTCATTGGTATCATCCGCCCAAACCTCAAGCGCAGACAATAAACAGGATAAAATAATTATGATACTTAATACAATTCTTAAAGTTTTTCTCAACAGCCTCACATCCCCAGCTTTCCAATATGAATAAAAATTATATTCATATTTTTATGAAATAAATGGTACAAAACTCAAGCGTTATAATATATGAAAACAAAAATTGGATTATAACGACTAAATAATATTAAAATTATAAAAAATATAATCAAACATTTAGGCGTGTAGCTCGTAAAATAAACAGAAACAAAAATTAAAAAAATTTTTTAGATTTAACATTTGATACCTATCATTTAACCCAAATGTTGTATTATTATATATAAGGAATGATAGTGCTGTTAAATTAGTTAACAATTTTGGAGGCTAAGGAGAAAACATGAGAAATGTTGTAATAATTTCATCAGATTACACTGGTCATGGTCACAAGAGTATTAGTGAATCGTTGTTGGAACAATTCAATCTGCATGATGATGTTAATGTTAAAATAATAGATGGATTTGATCTGGGCGGAAACATGTGGGTTAAAGTAGGAAAATCCTATGGTTTGGTTACAAGAAACGCAAAAGAACTCTGGAAGTTGGCCTGGAAAATATCCAAAAGGAACCCGACGTTCATACATGAATTTACAGAATTGACCATCCGGGAAAACTTTATAAAAATGCTCAGGAAACTTAAACCCGACTTGATACTTTCAGTTCATCCGGTTTTTAATTCACCTGTTCTGAATATTCTTAGAGATTATAAAATAAATATCCCTTTTGCAGTTTTTGTTGCCGATCTCGTAAGCATATCGCCACTATGGGCTGACAAACGCGCAGATTGCATCATATGTCCCACTGCAGAGGCAAAGGAAAGATGTATTGGCTTTGGAGTACCTGAGTCCTCAATAAAAGTAATCGGGTTCCCTGTAAGGTCAAGATTTACACAGCATATCTCCCAGGGGATTCAAAAGCCTGATTACAGCCTTGACAGACCTCTCGACTGCCTGATTATGAGCGGCGGTGAAGGGGCGGGAGATATGAGCACGGTATCAAAAATCCTGCTTGATAATTTCAACTGCAATATACAGATCATTGCCGGAAGAAATGAAGCCATGAAGGAAAAGCTTGAAAAGACCCTTTCACTTCAGTACCCGGGAAGAGTTGAAGTTCATGGCTATATAACAAATATTCAGGACTATATGCTAAAATCCGATATAGCCTTTACCCGGGGAAGTCCGAACGTAATGATGGAGGCTATAGCCTGCAATGTACCGCTTATAATAACAGGAGCCCTGCCCGGACAGGAGCAGGAAAATCCCCAATTTGCCGTTAATAACAATCTTGGGATTTTCTGTGAAGAATTGTCAAATCTTTCGTCAGTAGTTTCAGAACTTCTGGCAGATAACGCAAAAGGCCTGAATGAGATCAAACAGGCCCAGCGTGAATATTTTGACCATGATTCAGCTAAAAAGATTGTTGAAACTTCACTTGGTCTTATAAAAAATGAAGTCTTTATCTTCCCTTCCGAAATGCGCCGAAGAAGACGCTTTCTGAGATTAAAGCTTCAATCCCGCAGAAGCTCATAAAATATAAATTAATCAACCTCATTCCAACCAGAATGAGGTTTTTTGCTGTCAATGAAGAGGCACAGTGTGAAAGGACTATCACACTCCGCGAATAAAGTGACTTTACCGCTCTTGTTATATTTCCGATCTGATATTACAAATAACTACTAATTATGTAAAATCCGAATTAAATTGTTGTAATCTTACATAAATCCTATTATAATCTAATAATATAACTACAAAAAGGGGTGGTTAGATGTATCAAAACATAGTTTTTAAGGGTATAGGAACTTATCATCCAGCTACAAAAACATATAATTCCTATTATGTCAATCACTTTAAAAGCATGGGAATTGATGTATCCGGTCTTATAGAGCATCTTGGAAGAAATACCAGATGTGTAGCTGAGACAAAAAGTGAAAATGCGGTAACAATGGCTTATCAGGCATCTTTAAAAGCACTTCTGACATCAAATGTTCAACCTGAAGAAATTGATATAATCATATTTGGAACCGATAGTCCTGAAAAGTTGGTTCCCTCTAATGCATTGCTCCTTCACGATAAATTAAACACAGTTAATGCCCACCAGATATTTGATTTAAATTCAAATTGCATAGGCATGCTGTCTGCAATTGATGTTGCAAGCCGCCTTATGCAAAGTAATACAAGAATTAATAAAGCTCTTGTTGTTGGAAGTTTTTTAGGGAGCTTTATTTCAAGTAAAAACGACCCGGTATGTTACTCAAATCTGGCCGATGCAGCAGCAGCAGTAATACTGGAAAGAGCTCATGAGCCGTATAAAAGGGGCTTTATCGATTCAAACTTTAAAACAGATCCTGTTGTAAAAAATGCATTTCAATTTCCGGCATGCGGTTTTTCGGATTTTTACAACAACGAAATAGACGTAGAAGATAAGAAATTGAAACTCGACCCTTTCGATACAAGTTTTATTTGTAAAGAATGGGTTGAGTTAATGCAGGTACTTTTTGAGAGATACAATATAAGTAAATACAATATAAAGCAGTTCTTTTTCTCTCAGTTTTCCAGGCCTGATGCAGAAACAACCTTAAATTTGATGTCTGTGGGTTTGGACAAGTATACATTCATAGGAAACAAATACGGCTATACCGGCCTTACAAGCCCAATCATAGCATACAACGAAGCACTGAACAACAAAGTAATTGACAACGGAGATTATGTAATGTTCTGCTCAGTCGGTGCAGGATATAACATATGCGCTCTCTTATACAGACTATAATCTACAAGGATCGCTATTGATTATAGTCTGCAGGTACAACTTAAATAAATCGTAAGCTCTATTAAAAGTACACGCTTGAAATTGTAGGTGAAACATTTGTAAAGAGCTGTACAAGTTTCAGGCATGTACTTTGTGAGCAACCCAATTATTAAAATTGGGGCGGAAGCAGTATTACAATATTTCTGCTATTTCAATTGTTTCATTATTTCGTTATATATTAGACTGAGCTTCCTCAACTGTTTCGGCAAAAATAATGGTATCGAACCCCGGTATGTCTTTTGCAAGGCGTTTTGTTTGCCCAACTGCAACTGCTGATTGCTGCTGAATGATAATTCTCTTTTTAAAAGGAACGCTCATGTACAGCAAGATCATATTTTTCAGTTGATCAGCCACATCCTGGGCTGAAGCCTTAACCTCTCTTCCATCAACTATAAGAGTATAATCTTTAGGATCAAACATGCTGGTCTTGGACTGATACTCTGCCATAAAGTCCATGCCCTCCTGCATTGAAAAAAATCCAGCAGCTGTAATAAAAAAAACCTTCTTCAACTTATCAATTTCCATTTTAAACATCCGTACCGCCTCCTTGTAAATTACTGTAATTATTAGCAAATTATTTATTACTATAATATATAAAAAATAGAAATTCAAGTAACTTTATGTATAATTATGTAATTTTATAAATTTCGTGTAAAGAATCTTAATTTTATATAATTATGAACACCTGCATCTTCGCAATTTCAACAATAAAAAAACTCCGCACATAAAAGCAGTGCGAAGCTTTAATTAAAATTTCCTATTTAAGTATGCTATATATTAAGCTTCTTCTGTGTCGTTAGTAAGCTTTAATTTTTCAAGCAGGAAGAATATCAGGCTCAGTGCCATACCGGCCAATGTCGCAAGAACCATTCCCTTAAGCTGAACATCTTCTCCAAGATTAATGGATATACCGCTGATACCTACAACAAAAACCAATGCGGTGAGGACCAGATTTTTCGCTTTGCTGTAATCAATCTTAGCTTCAACAATCATTCTAATACCCGATGCAGCAATTGTACCGAAAAGCAGTAAGCTTACTCCGCCCATTACTGGTCCGGGTATACTGGAAATAATACCTGAAAGTTTACCAAAAAAAGCGATTATTATTGAGATTATACCTGCACCGCCAATGACCCATACACTGTAAACTCTTGTAATTGCCATAACTCCCATGTTTTCACCATAGGTTGTAGTAGGACAGGATCCGCAGAAGCCTGACAGCATGGTTGAAATACCATCACCCATCAAGGATCTGTGAAGTCCCGGATTTTTTGTTAAATCTCTTCCTACAATATTGCTTGTTACAAACAGATGTCCTATGTGTTCGGATAATACAACCAGTGCTGCCGGAGCAAGTATCAACATCGCTTTTAACTCAAAGGTCGGCATAACAAATTCCGGAATATTAAACCAGCTCTTTGTTCCAATTATGGAATAATCTACATACCCCATTACTGCGGACAGTCCATAACCTGCAATTACCGCCAGCAATATGGGTATAACCGACAGGAAGCCCCTGAAACACAAGTTGCCTATTATTAATATTGCCAATGTAATTAATGAAATGATAATACCTTTTGTATCAAAACTGCCGTCTGCATTGGGGAATAACTTGGCCATGCCGGCAGCCGTGCCTGATAATTCAAGTCCTATGAGTGCAACTATAGGTCCCATTGCCGCAGGAGGAAGAACTATATCCAGCCAGCGGGTACCGACCTTTCCTATGATAAATGCTACTATTATAAAAATTGCTCCGCAAATAATATATCCGCCTAAAGCTTTGGCAAAATTATCCGCGTAACTTGATGAAGCCTGTATTATTGAAGCTGTAGGTGAAAGGAAGGCAAAGCTTGAACCAAGAAATGCAGGTGCTTTTCCTTTACAGATAAAAAGGTAAATCAAAGTACCTATACCGTTAAGCAAAAGAACCAGTGCCGGATCAATGACCTGTATGCTGTTGTACTGTGCCAGCTGATCCGCGCTCAATTGTTCAACGGTTAATTTTAATGAATTGAGAAAATGATCTTTTGCATAGCTGTTAAATAAGAACGGAACCAGAACCGATGCACTGAACATTGCGAACAGGTGCTGGAAACTGAGCGGAAGTGCCTTTAAAAAAGGAACTTTTTCTTCAACCTGGATTACGGGTCTTGAATACTTCATTGTTAAATCCCCCTATTATTTTTTTTATAGAACAAAGGTGGATATAAAAAAACCTCACTGCCTGTTAGGCGCAGCAAGGTTGGGTTTCATCCAATCACGACATACTTTTCCCCTGTACTTCGTACTTACGTACTTGTACTATGTACCTTACTAGCCTCTCTGGACTAATTTAAAAGTTTTTTTATCCGCAGACAAGTATATCACAAGTGTTCATCAAATGTCTACAAAATATCTAAAAATTTTTAGCTTTCTTTAGCTTTTTGCTTTATGTAAATATTTGGAGCTTTGCTTTATAGATATATATTTATTTCAACTGAAAATTTGCTATGGTACTTTTGGACCAACTAATGAAAATTTTTTTATATAAAAAAAGCTGTGTAATAGTTATATATAATTAAAATACATGTTACATACATCGTAATATCGCTCCCGTTCCAATTTCAATAAATGGATTACTCAAAAGTACAGGCTTGAAATCTGTACAGTTCACCACAGGCGTTTTTGCTGCCGCAGCTTTTTACCCCACTTCCGAATTTCCATAAGTTGTCCCTGCGTACCATTTAGTCTCTTCACGCTGAAATAAATAGCAGCCGATCAGCAAAGCAATCCATATGTTTATAAAGCATTCAGCACAAAAATCATTCAGAGATTTTTCCGACCGGTACACAGGAATACGCCTGAGTACTCCTGCATAAAAATAGTCACATAAACAGTATCTGTACTCATACCATTCTTGCGACTATTTTAACCGTTTCCCAAATTATAATTATTTAATTATTTTTTCGACCAGGGAATAAATCTGCTCGACTGAGTCTGTGATCCGGTTTTTCGTGGCATCTGTCGCCATTTTGTTCAATACATCTCTGTTTGATATGAGGCTGCAGATCTTATTATATAAAACATCTGCATTCAGCTCGCTTTCAAGGATCACAACAGCCCCGCCGTCTCTCTCCAGTGAGCGGGCGTTATGCTCCTGATGGTTGGCAGTTACATATGGTGACGGAATAAGTATCGAAGGTATTCCCATTGTCTGCAGCTCGCTGATTGTTATGGCCCCGGCGCGGCATATCATCAAATCGCTGGCAGTATATACTTTTGCAACATCGTATATATACGGTACCACCTTTACCATCTTTTTGTACTTTTCATCAAGACATATGGAATGATTAATATCCTTAAACTGAGCTTCACCGGTTGCGAAAATAAGATTGAACTCACCTTTGAAATGATTATTAAGCATCTCTGCAATGGTTTCATTGATCTTCCTGGCGCCTCTGCTGCCGCCCATGGCTACAATCAACGGCTTGCCCTCGACTATGTCCATCTGTTTTAATACTGCCTGCCGGTTGGAGTTCAGCAGCTCTTGCCTTACCGGATTTCCAGTATGGACAAGCTTATTTTTATTCTTAAAATATTTTTCAGCATCTTTAAAACTTACCGCTACATATTTCACATGCTTTTCCAGCAGCCTGTTAGTAATCCCCGGAAAGGCGTTTGATTCATGTATCAGCGTAGGTATTCCTTTTTTAGCTGCAACATAAAGAACAGGTCCGCAGACATAGCCTCCAGTACCTATTACAACATCAGGTTTTAATTTTTTTAAAAGGTTTGAAGCCTGGAAAAAACTCTGTGCAAGTTCTTTCACTGCCATTACGGTATCAAATGAAAGTTTTCTTCTGAATCCCCTTACCGTTATAGTTTCAAGAGTAAAACCTTCCCTTGGAACAAGTCTGGTTTCAAGACCCTTTTTGGTTCCAACAAAAGTAATTTCTGCAGTGGGATTTTTTTTAAGAATATACCTTGCAATTGCAAGCCCTGGATTTATATGTCCTCCGGTCCCCCCGCCCGCTATTAATACCTTCACTTTAACCTCCATGTCCCCATAATGTGCAGGATCACCTTACTTTTGACCCTGTCAATAAGATTGATCTCAATGTATTGACCCGAAGCGCTCTTTGTGCTTTGGGCACTCAAAAGTATTTCAATACTTTTTTATGGGGTTAAATTTATTTTAAATGTGTCCATGCCGGGCACTGTGCACCTGCCATTTGTCTACCACAAACAGAGCGCTGTATTTCCATCCGCTATTATACTTTGAATATGCAGCGGAGCCTGTAAACTCAGAAACGCTCATAATTCGAATATCTGGATATATTAAGTAAAATACCCACACCAAACATCAGGAACAACAGTGACGTTCCCCCATAACTGAAGAAAGGAAGCGAAATACCTGTTGATGGTATGGAATTTGTTACAACTGCCACATTGAACAGAAACTGAAGACCAATCAGTGAAGTAATGCCAGTGGCCATCAGGCTTCCAAATGTATCCGGAGCATTCATGGCTACCTTTATTCCTCTCCAGATAAACACCAGGAACAACAGCATTACAACCAACGAACCTATTAGTCCGAGTTCTTCTGCCAGAACCGCAAAAATGTAATCATTATAAGGTTCGGGAATATAGAGGTATTTCTGCATGCTTTGTCCAAGACCTCTTCCAAAAATCCCTCCAGAGCCTATTGCAAGCAGAGACTGGACCGTCTGCCACCCTTCATTCCTGGCATATGCAAAGGGATCCAGCCAGGCTTTTACCCTGTCAAATCTATAGGGCGCCACCAGCACGGCTGCCACGGCTGCAAGTACTACCGGCACGGCCATAGCCACATAATGCGATATTTTGGCTCCGGCACAGAATAGTACTATAAAGGCAGTCAATACAATTATGATAGTTCCGCTAAGATGAGGCTCTATAATAACCAATCCGGCTATTAATCCTATTAATGCCAGGTAAGGGAGCAGCCCTCTTGTAAAGGATTTCAGAACGTCTTTCCTTTTTGACAGGCTGAATGCAAGAAACATTATCAACGCCAGTTTGGCAAGCTCCGAGGGCTGTATTGTTTTATTTCCAACACCCAGCCATCTTTGAGCACCATTCCTCACAACTCCCACTCCGGGAATCAGCACCAAAATGAGCAAGCCAATACTGCACATCAGCAATATGGGTGAAATCTTGCCCCATTTTCTGTAATCAAAGTTCATTGTAACTGCCAGTACTACAATACTTAAAGCCATATATTGCAACTGCGGCACCAGAAGAAGAAACGAGTTTCCTACTTCCTTCACCGAAAAATAGTAGCTTGAACTGAATACCATTATGGTGCCTAATGAAAGTAATAATATTACTGCTGCAAATATCCAAAAGTCAAAAGGCTTTTTGTTTTTGTTTTTCATTAAATCCTCCAGCCTCATCCATATTTCATCGTCCTGCATGACCGGAATCAATCATATTCTGATTATATGAAATTTTTCGTCAATTAATTCCAACAGGCAGTTTCAGTATGTCCCTACACCTATTACCATCAGTGATATAACCGCAAGTAAAACCGTTATTATGATAAATACGGCCACAACCTTTGTTTCCTTCCATCCCATCAGCTCAAAATGATGATGAATGGGAGCCATCTTGAATATCCTTTTTCCTGTCAGCTTAAAGGAACCAACCTGAAGTATTACAGAGATATTCTCAATAAGATATATTCCTCCTATGATAAAGAATATAAGAGGAATTCTCATCATAATCACAATAGAGGTCAGCGCTCCTCCAAGTGCCAGACTCCCCGTATCACCCATAAAAACCTTTGCAGGATGTATGTTAAAGGCAAGAAATCCCAGACATCCGCCCGCAATAGCTGCTGAAAAAATCTTTATATAGCCCCATTCACTATTGGTCAAAGATACAATGGTAAAGAATATGGCTACTACTAGTGTAACTCCGGCACAAAGCCCGTCGAGCCCGTCGGTAATGTTAACTCCATTGGCAAAGAAATACATAAATACTACTATAAATAAAAAGTATAACCAGGGTTGAACGACATAATCCGTAAAGGGAATAACTATTGAACTTCCTGCTTCGGTAAACCTTATAACATAAAAGGCAAAAGAAACGCATACCAACAGCTGCAGAAAGGTTTTCTGCCCGGCATAAAGCCCATCCTTACGCTTTTTAACCACCTTGATAAAGTCATCTACAAAGCCAACCGCTCCAAAACCTAATGTAGTAAGCAATATTGGGATTATTTCAGGATACTCCTGAGAATAATACAGCGCAACGGCGATCATAGGTATTATGAATATCAAAGCGCCAATTGTTGGCGTCCCGGTTTTTTTCAAGTGCGTTTGCGGGCCATCATCCCTAACCGTCTGTCCAAACTTCAGCCTTCTAAGGAAAGGAATCAGTATGGGACCTGCAATTATTGATAGAACAAAGGTAGCTGCAAAAGCTATAATGTGCTCAGATGTTAACGAAAAAGTAAGCAATAGAACTTCCCCCTGTTTATTATTCCGGAACTGACTGCATTTGCAATAAGCCTTCGGCAATCTGTTCCATTTTCATTCCTCTTGAACCTTTTATCAGGATGTAATCACCCTGTTTAACGATGTTTATAATGTATTCCAGAGCATCAGAATTATTATTAAAATGACACAGCTGTATGGTGGAATTACCTGAATCTGCAACAGCCCGGGATATGTTTTCGGAGTACTTTCCCACTGTTATCAGATACTTTATTTTTTTGTCCCTTATAAAATTACCAACCGAGCAGTGCAGTTCTTCAGCCATTTCACCCATCTCAAGCATATCTCCTAAAACAGCTATCCCTCTTGACTTTACCGACAGCTCTTCCAGCACATTTATAGCTGCCTGCATGGATTGGGGGCTGGCATTATATGCATCATTTATAATTTTTATACCCTTGTGGGATATAATATTCTGTCTCATATTCCCGGGGCTGAATTCTGCTATACCGTCTACAATGGTATCCATCGGAATATTCATCTCAATACCCACAGCTATTGCGGCCAGAGCGTTATATACATTATGTACTCCCGGAACCGGTACTTTTACCCTGTAAGTATTATTTCCAAAAGTAATATTAAAGCTTGTACCCTCTTCACCAAGTGATTCATAGTTTTCAGCACCGTAATCAAGGGCTGTGCCCATTCCATAGAATACTGTCCTGAAACCAAGTTTTCCCTTTTGTTCCTTTAACATAGGATCATCACCGTTGAGTATGACAAGTCCGTCAGGCTTAAGCCCCTCAAGTATTTCGAGCTTGGCCTTTAGTATACCCTGCTGTGAACCCAGTTTTTCTATATGGGAAACTCCAATGTTTGTTATAACGGCAACTTCTGGCTGCGTTACAGCAGTCAGCCTGCTTATCTCTCCAAAACCGCTCATTCCCATTTCAATAACTGCCGCTTC
Organism: Bacillota bacterium; assembly: GCA_023386445.1. Classification (GTDB taxonomy): domain Bacteria; phylum Bacillota; class Clostridia; order Acetivibrionales; family DSM-1351; genus Ruminiclostridium. Next base: position 26,947 of record JAEWJR010000096.1, read on the forward strand.
ATGTTTCTCTTCAAGGTTCAGCAGCGTCAAAGGAAGGCCAATTTCATTATTGAAATTCCCCTGTGTTTTCAAAACCTTGTATTTCTTTGACAGAACACATGCAATCATGTCCTTTGTGCTTGTTTTTCCAACGCTTCCGGTTATTCCGACAACAGGAATATTATATTTGTTTCTGTGCCAGGCAGCAATATCTTTTAATGCTTTAGCAGTATCATTTACTAATATGGCGCTGCAATCGGCTCTTTCCGGTATTGGCTTTTGAGTAAGACATACCGCTGCACCGCTGTCAAAGCACTGTTCTATATAATCATGCCCGTCAAACTTTTCTCCCACCAATGGTATAAATAAATTATCCTTTGCAACTTTTCTCGAATCGGTTGTAATACCGGAAAAAATTCTTTCAGAACTACCCCAGAGCAGCTTTCCGTTAACTGCCTCAATAAGCTCGGCACAGCCAAAAGATATCATTTACAGTCTCCCTTTCAGTTCTTCCAGCAGTTCAGCGACCACTTCCCTTTCATCAAAATGAATGGTCTTGTCTTTGAATTGCTGGTAGGTTTCGTGGCCCTTACCCGCCAAAATAATTATATCTCCATCCTGGGCATTTTCAAGTGCAAATTTTATTGCCTGTCTTCTGTCTGTGATTTTGATGTATTTTCCGGGTGTCTTCTGAACACCCACTTCGATATCATTTATTATTCTTTCGGGCTCTTCAGTTCTCGGGTTATCGGAGGTAATAATAGTAAAATCTGCAATATTTCCTGAAATAGCTCCCATTTCAGGCCTCTTTCCTCTGTCACGGTCACCTCCGCAGCCAAAGAGACTTACCACTCTTCCATGTGCAAACTCCCTTACTGTCGACAACACTTTTTCAAGGCTGTCGGGCGTATGGGCATAGTCTATCAGCACCGAATAGTTATTCCCTGTTGCCACAGGTTCCATCCTGCCGGGTACAACGACATTTGCCAGACCGGCTTTTACATGTTCCAGAGTCACGCCGGGTATAATACAGCAGGAGCCGATTGCTGCAAGAGCATTATATACATTGAATTCCCCCTGCAGATTTGTCTCCACTTCTGTGGTTCCCCATGGAGATATGAGCTTGAAATAGGTATATGCAGTCTTTTTTATTATATCAGTCGCTCTGATGTCGGCATTTTCTCCGAAGCCATAGGTATATACCTTGCATCCGGCAAGTTCAGCCATTTTTCTGCCATGCTCATTATCTATGTTTATAACAGCCTGTTTACACATTTTAAAAAGCTTTGTCTTGGCATTGAAATATTCTTCCAGTGTTGCATGTTCCCGGGGTCCTATGTGGTCTCTTGAAAAGTTTGTAAAAACGCCCACATCAAAATCACATCCGGCAACCCTGTGAAGCTCCAGACCCTGAGAGGATACCTCCATTACAGTTGTATCAACCTTTTTCTCCACCATATCACTGAAAAGACTCTGAAGATCATAGGATTCCGGTGTTGTTCTGGAGGTGTAAAGTATTTCCTCTCCAATGAGATTTGCTACGGTGCCGATCAATCCTATTTTGTGACTGGCTGCTTCCAAAATAGACTTAACCATATATGTTGTTGTTGTTTTTCCCTTTGTACCTGTTATGCCTATCAGATTCAATTTTTGTGACGGATGTTCGAAAAATACATCTGATACATGTGCAAGTCCATATCTGGTATCTTCTATTTCTATAACGGTTATACCCTCAGGCACCTGTACCGGCTTTTGGACCAAAAAGGCTTTGGTTCCGTTTTCTATAGCATCATTGATATATTTATGACCGTCAACAACGGTACCTTCTATGCAGACAAAGAGAACACCCTGTCTTGTTTTTCTTGAATCATATGCCACTCCGTCTATTTCCATATCAAGCTTGCCGGATATATTTTTTGTCTTTAATCCCTTAATCAAATCACCAAGTAACAATATCTACACCTCCAGATTTGTATTTATTTTAGATTTTTGCCGTAAGGCATTACAATTACACCTTTAAGTAAATATTAAAAGTTAATTTCCCGTTAATCTTCAAAAATATTTCTAAATGTTACCTCTACTGCCGCACCCTTTTTAACGGTTTTACCCGGCTCAACCTCCTGGCTCACAGCTGTACCTGTTCCGTTTATGACTATATTTATACCGGCCTTCTTGAAGGCCTGGGTGGCTTCATCTATGTTTCTGTTCTTTACGTCGGGCACCATAGCCTCAGCTTCATTTGCAGGTTTATATGTATACAGGACTACCATGGAGTTTTCATGCAGTAATGCCGCAGATTTTGGGGTCTGCTCCTGTACTATGGCACTCAAATCCTTGTTGCTTCCTTCTATCTTATACTCCAGCTTACTTTTTTTCAACAGGTTAATGGCTTCTTTTACTGTTTTACCTTTGACAGCAGGAACTTGAACCTCCTGTTTCAGAAGCTTTTTGTCAGCATCGCTGTACTCTTTTTCAATACCTTTATAGGTTAATATCTCATCTGTCAGTTTACCTACAACAGGAGCTACCAGCATACCTCCGCCAGGATTATATACGTCAGGGTAATCCAATACCACCAGAACGCATATTACCGGATTATCGGTAGGTGCTATTGCCGAGAAGGATACAATATATCTTTTGTTTTTTCCCTGTACCAACAGCTGTTCACTTTCTCTTGTCTCAGAGGTACCGGTTTTGCCTCCTATTTTATAACCTGGTATTCGTGCATTTTTACCCGTTCCCACATCAACAACACCTTTGAGAATATCCTTCAAGGTATCCGAAGTTTGTCTTGATATAACACTTCTGACTACTTTGGGTTCAAATTTCTTCATGACGTTTCCTGATTCATCAACTACTTCCTTAACCACATGGGGAGTAATCAGGTCTCCTCCGTTTGCAATAGCTCCGTAGGCTTGTATAAGCTGTATGGGAGTTATCTGGAAACGCTGGCCAAAAGAGGCTGTTGCCATATCAATCTCAGTGGGCTTGGTATGAATAATACTTCCCGCTTCACCCGGAAGATCTATTCCTGTCTTCTGGTAAAAACCAAAAGCTTTTATATAGCTGTAGAACTTATCTATTCCCAACTGTTGTGCAAGCCTGACAAAAACAGGGTTACACGAGTTGTATACACCCTCTCTGAAGGTTTCGTGAAGATGATAATTTGGTTTCCAGCAATTTATGCTGTGTCCGGCTATCTTGATGGTGGCATCGGTCACCTGGGTTTCGGGTGTTATTGCGCCTTCTTCAAGTCCGGCAGCGGCAGTGACGGGTTTAAAGGTGGATCCGGGTTCATATGTATCAACAACTGCCTTATTTCTCCATACAGTTTTCTGAAGGTATTGGACGTCCGCATTACTTGTTCCTGTCCAGGCAGTTTTATCCTTACCTTTGGGAGCTGCCCTCGGATTATTGAGATCGAAGTCAGGTTTTGAAGTCAGCGCAAGAATTTCTCCGTTTCTGGGATCCATGACTATGGCTGTTCCCCCGTTAATTACATTATTGTCCGCAATAGCTTTTTCAAGTGCTTTTTCTGCAAAATACTGTATCGTTTCATCAATAGTCAGGATCACATCATTTCCGTCCTGTGGCTGAATGTATTTTTCTTCACCCATTGTCAATTCCATACCGCTGGCATCAACCTCGCTCAGTATTTTTCCGGGAACACCCTTCAAATACTGCTCCATCATTTTCTCAACACCGTCAATACCATCATTATCTATATTGGTAAACCCGACAACATGAGCTGCAAGATTACTATTGGGATAAAACCGCTTTGTATCCTCATCTATAAATATTCCAACCACATTATTTTTTTTCTTCCATTCTCTTACCTGTGAGCCCACATCTTTATCTACTTTTTGTTTAACAATTTCGTATTGAGTTTTCCTGTTTATTTTTTTAATTATTGTTTCCTTTTGCATCCCGAGTATCCCGGCCAACTCATTTGCAATAAAATCAATATCCTTATTGAGATCTCTGACCGCCTCAGGGTTTATGGTTATGGTCTCAACAGAACCGCTGACGGCGAGCGGCTTCATGTTCCTATCGTAAATCGTGCCTCTCTTTGGACTGATAGTACGATTATTTGTTTGCTGTTCGTATGCTTTTTGCTGATACTCCTGACCATTAGCTATCTGGATCCAGCCAATTCTAAATACCAGCAAAGTTGTAAAAAAAGTAAAAACTCCAAGAATAAAAAGAAGTCTCTTTTTAAGTGTTATGTTTGGACTAGCCAAAAGTCTCCCCCCTCGATTGTTTTTTGATCAGATTAAAGTGTATTTTTTTGTTGATATAAATTCTTATTAATAATATTAATTTAAACTGGAATATATTATTCTTAAGTCTAAATTCCCTAACATTTACATAATAATTTAAGTCTCTGGTGGTCTGAACATCTAAAACGTATATTGCCGTCGGTCGCGGGATAAGGCGGAGGACGAAGGCAATGCGTCAACGAAATCCTGCTGGAATTTAACCGTCGGCAATATGTGACTTATAGGTGTTACAGACCACTATACTGAAAAAACTATAGACTTAATATTGGGTATATAAATCTATAGTTAATTATCAAAGATATTCAGTTAAACCAGTAATCTGTAGCCTCTAAAACGTATATTGTACGGTGAGGACACTAGATACTTCCGATTAATCAAATACTGCACAAATGCCTTATTAATATAAATATTTAACCTATACATACTATTCATATTATTCTAATATGTTCAGGAATTTTTGTATACCTGATTTGATTCCCTTCATCATCAATATAAGCTTTGGTTCCTGTTTTTCCGCCAGAATGGTGACATCCTGCTTGGGAACACTTATATATACAATCTGGCTTTTATCAGGAGCGCGCATGCCAAGTTTGTTTTCTGCAATATTCCTGATACTTTGTAATGACATGGCCTTTTCAATTTCAAGTGAAAGGCGTATATTTTCATTTTGCATTGCTGTATATTGTTTACTTAGATTATTGTTTTCATAATTCATTTGGCTGATCTGAGCATATCTCATCATTATAACTGCACACATGCCAAAAACGATAAATATATTTACCATTATTTTCTTCTTCAGCTTTGCATTGTTTCGAGCAGCCTTTTTAGATTTGAGAACGGCATTTTGTTCATAGGGATCATAATATTTGCTTTGGTTGGCAGAATCCGGATTATGCTGCTGCTCATGCTTGATTTTTTCAGCAGCAGAACCGTATATGTATCTGTTATTTGCTCCGGCCATTCTCCAATCCCTCCTTTAAAGAACTCAATGCACAAAATCAGTAAAGTATTGGGGGGAATCAGAAATAAATCTGATTCCCATCCATTTTTAGAAGTTTTAGCTTTTGTTTCTTAAATTGTCTTCATTGGTATTTTGATGATTTTGTCTTTTGTTGTTTATAATTTTTTCATTTGTAAACAATTTAAATTTTAATATTCTTTTGCTTTTTTCAATTTTTTCTTATGTGTTTTTCTAATTTTGTCTTTAGTATTTTATTAATTTTCTTTCGTGCCTTGTTTAGTTTATCCTTGGATTTTCGCTCTGTAATCTATATTAAGGACTAATCCTTTCAAGCACCCTCAATTTTGCACTTCTGGCTCTCGGATTTTCTTCCAGTTCGCCCTCTGCGGAAGTAATAGGTTTTCTGTTAACAAGCACCGCCCGCGGTGTCTTTCCGCACACACAAGCCGGGAAGGTCGATGGACAGGTACAGGGGTTTACTTCCTTATTGAACCGAACTTTTACTATTCTGTCCTCCAGCGAGTGAAAAGTTATTATACAAAGCCTTCCGCCTGTTTTCAGAAGTTTTACGCATTCTTCAACGGTATTGTTCAATATGTTCAGTTCATCGTTTACCTCAATCCTGATGGCCTGAAAAGTTCTTTTTGCCGGGTGAGGTCCCTCTCTCCTGGCGGCACTTGGTACTGCTCTTTTTATAATATCTACAAGTTCATAGGTTGTTTTTATGGGCTGTTTATCCCGGGCTTCAACAATAAATTTTGCAATTCGTAATGCCCACTTTTCCTCGCCGTAATCCCGTATAATCCGATAAATATCCTGTTCCTTGTATCCGTTTACCACCTCATAAGCCGACAGCTTTGAACTGCTGTCCATCCTCATATCCAGTGGAGCATCCTGCTGGTAACTGAACCCCCTTGACGCCTCATCAAGCTGATGTGATGAAACACCCAGGTCAAGCAGAATCCCGTCTACCTGGTTTACTCCCAGCAACCTGCAAGCTTCAGTGATATTTTTAAAGTTTGTGTTAACCACCTTGAACTTTGTTTCTGAACCGATTTGTTCAAGGCGTTCTGTGGAAGTCTCTATTGCAAATGCATCCTGATCCAGACCAATGAGCATTCCCCTCGGACTTAGTCTTTTATATATTTCCGAAGAGTGTCCTGCACCTCCGATGGTGCCATCCACATAAATACCGTCGGGTCTTATATTCAGATATTCAATACATTCATCAAGTAATACGGATTTGTGTTTAAATTCCATTCTTTACCTCTAAGGCGTACCTTTCAGATTTTTACCGGATGCCATACAATATTATTAATCTCATATTCCAAGCAATGACATCTTTTCTGCAATCTTGTCAGCGCTCATATTATCATCGCTGTTGTAGTTTTCCCAAGTAGTCTTATTCCATATTTCAACTCTTGAAGAAACTCCTATGATAGCTATGTCCTTTTCAAGTACTGCATATTCGCGTAAATTCTGTGGAATAAGTATTCTTCCCTGCTTGTCAACCTCACATTCGGTTGCCCCCGAGAAAAAAAATCTTATGAAAGCACGTACATCTTTATCGGTGAATGGAAGTGTTTTCAATTTGTTTTCAAGGCTTGTCCACTCTTCTGCGGAGTATGCAAACAAACAGCTGTCAAGTCCCTTGGTTAATATGAACTTTTCACCCAGACCCTCTCTAAACTTCGAGGGGACAATAACTCGTCCTTTGGGGTCAACCGTATGCTGGTACTCACCATAAAACAAATTTCACACCTCGCATTTCCAGGTCAATTAATATGTAAATTTCTATTTTTCATAGTCAACCTGGTTTCTTCCTCCACTTCACACCACTTTCCACCACTTATATGGATATTTTATTGCAAATTCAAAAATTTATCAATGTTTTTTTGAAAAAAAATAAAAGACGGGTTATATAACCCGTCTTTTCTAGGACTAAAGCACTAGTGGTCTGTAACATCTAAAACGTATATTTCCGGCTATGAAGAATTAAAATTTCCCCGTTTCCTCCTTAGCGAAACACTGAGAACAATACCCACAGCCATAAAGTTTGCAAGCATTGCCGTACCTCCCTGACTGACAAATGGCAGAGGAAGGCCTGTTACCGGAAGCAGTCCTATACTCATTCCAATGTTTTCCATAAAATTAAAACCCAACATACCGGCTACACCGATGCAAATAAAGGAACCGTAAGAATCGCCGGCATTCCTGGAAATAAAAATAATCCTCAGTAATATAAGCAGTCCCAGCAATATGATAATACACCCGCCTATAAAACCCAGTTCCTCACCTACCACCGAAAATATAAAATCTGATTCATTTACAGGCACTTTCCCGCTCTGAGTCTGAAGCCCGCTTCCGTAACCCTGTCCCCAAAGCTGTCCTGAACCTATTGCCAGCTTTGACATCCTGACATGATATCCGCCTTTCTGCGGATCACGATCAGGTGATATAAAGGTTAGAATTCTGTCTCTTCTATTATCATTAAGTACATAAACCCAGATAAATGGCAGTGAAAGCCCCACAACTCCCAGCAGAATGAATATATACCGGTAAGGTATGCCTGCTATATAAATAAACAGGAAAAATATAAATGCAAAAACCATAGCTGTTCCTAGGTCCTTTTGAAGCAATACGAAACCTATCGCCACACATGAATATGCCAAAAATTTCAAAATATCCGACTTGTTTTTTTCCGGGCTGTCCTTTATACGCTCCAGAAATACCGAAGCCAGTATTATGTACGCTATTTTGGCAAATTCCGAGGGTTGAACACTCATACCTGCAATATTAATCCAGTTTTTATTACCCAGATCTTCACCGCTTCCCAAAAATAATACCAAAACCATCAAGCCCATGGCACCAAAGAATATAAACAGGCTAAGCACCTTTAAATCCTTATAGTCTATGGCACTAAGTATCAGGCACAGAGCCACACCCATTATCAGGCCCAGTACCTGAGGTTTGAATAAACTTGGCCTGTCCTTTACGGCACTGCTGAAAACCACCAGTCCGATGGCTGCCAATATCATTACCAGGCTGAACAACAGGTAATCAAATCTTTTATATGGATTTGTTGTTTTTGACTTCTCAACAAATAACATTCTTCACCACCTATTTATCTTCTGTCTCTACACTTTCGTCTTCCGTCTTCTGATTACCGTCATCTGGTACATCAATCTCTTCTTCAGGTTTTTGAGTGCTGTCCTCTTTTTCATGAACATCCTCTTCAAACTTCTGATTGCCGTCATCAGGCTTTTGATTGCCGTTCTCTACATTTTGTTTGTTGTCTTCCAGCTTTTGAACGGCTTCCTCTTCATCCATAATTTTTAAGATACTCGCATATCCGCTCTGTCCAATCTCAACATCATCAAAACTATTCTTGATTTTAATTCTTTTATAAATTACTATTATTGAAAATAATATTATGAATATAATTGAAAGCAGTTGTGATACTCTTAAGCTGCCCAGCATGAGACTGTCTGTTCTAAGTCCTTCTATTACGGCTCTTCCAATACCATATGTTATAAAATACATACAGAAAACCTCACCGTTAAATTTCTTCTTCCTTCTCATCCAGAGCAGGAATATAAAGACAGCTACATCCCAAAGCGATTCATACAAAAATGTAGGATGTACCGGCAGGTCAGGATTTATATTAAATCCACTGTTTTGCATATTTTGCAGATAGGCTCTTATGGTCGGACTTGTCATACCCCAGGGGAGACTTGTATTTGTACCGAAAGCCTCCTGGTTGAAGAAATTACCCCAGCGGCCTATAGCCTGTCCAAGCGCTACATATGGTATGGCAAAATCAAAGAACTTAAGGGCAGGTATCTTTTTGTACCTGGCAACAAAATAAGCTGTAATGACCGCTCCGATAATTCCGCCCAAAATAGCCAGCCCGCCGTTTCGTATGTTGAAAATTTGCTTCAGGTCATACCTATAATTTTCCCAGCTGAATATGACAAAGTACAGGCGGGCACAAATTATGGCAATCGGTGCCGCAAAAAGCATAAGATCAATAACGGTCTCGGGTACCAGATCAAACTTCCTGGAATCTCTCATGGCCCATATTACACATATAAAGAATGCCAATGCTATAATAATGCCATACCAGTATATAGGCATACCGAATACCTTGAAGGCTTCCCGTGGTATATCAAAATTCAATCCCATGTTGGGGAAACTAACAGTTACTTTCTCCATCTTTACAACCTCCACATAATACCATTTATTTTATCAGAGATAAATTGGCCCATTAAAGACAGCTCTTACTTCTTTATCCCTTTGACTACCGATAATGCCATACGGTCAATCTGGAAATGCTTATCAAAAACCTCAGTAATATAATCAAAATTCATTGTATCATAAACATCTAAATAATCAAATAATGTTACACCTTTGAAATATAAATTTATGAAACTTCTCGATATGCTCTCCACCGAATTCATCTGTCTCAGGAATCTTCCCTTTGATGCCTTCAGCAGTCTGTCGAAGGTATCGGACTTCAAACCGTCATTTTTCATTTTTTTTATCTCCTTAACCAGACTTTCCTGTACAGCCTGGGGATTAACCGACTCTCCACCAATCATCGAGTATGCATAACTGTTTTCTATGGAAAAGTCCGATTCAAAACTTGAGTTGATCAATCCCTTGTCATACAGTTCACCGTACAAATCAGAACTCCTGCCTATCATCATTGATATAAGCAGCTTGACTGCCAGTTCATATTTAATAACTTCAGGTCCCTTCAACTTGTAATTGCTGTCTTTAAATCCCATGTAAAAAAGTGGTGTCGGTACAGGCATATTCTGTTCCACGTAGGCTTTGTGCAGCTCATTATCCTCCTCAGGATATATCCTCTTTATTTCTCCATGGTTTTCCTTGGCTTCAATATTCCTGTCGACCTGCTCAAATACCTCTTCCGGTTCAACATCACCTACTACGGTGATAACCATATTTGAAGGATGATAAAAGGTCTGGTAGCACTTATAAAGCGTATCCCTTGTTATTTTGCCGATACTTTCTATTGATCCGGCTATATCCTTCTTTACCGGATGCTTTTTGTAAAAGGCATCCAAAAGATTGAAGGTTACCCTCCAGCCCGGATCATCTCGGTACATGTTGATTTCCTGACCGATTATACCCTTTTCTCTCTCAACACTTTCTTCAGTGATGTACGGGTTTTGAACAAAATTTAAAAGCAGTTCGAAGTTTTCTTTAAACAAATCTGTGCATGAAAAAAGATAAACTGTCTGATTAAAGCTTGTAAATGCATTGGGTCTTGAGCCTAATGCAGCAAACTTATCCATGACACTTCCGTCCTTTTGCTCAAAAAGCTTGTGTTCAAGGAAGTGGGCAATGCCGTCGGGCACCTTGGTGGGTTCGGAATCTCCGGGTATAATAAACTTATTGTCAACAGAACCATAATGTGTCGAAAAGGTGGCATATTTCTTGTAGTAACCTTTTTTCGGGATAACAATGCAGTTTAATCCGCTGATGTGCTCATATTTGTACATTACTTCGTCATATTTCTTAAACTCGTGGGTTGCATATCTCATACTCTATCTCCATTTCCGCCGTCCGGCAGCATATAATCAACACTGATTTTATTATTGGAATAAAACTATTGTCACACAGCTTCCGCATCCTGAGAATTCAGAAAATAAACAGTATCAAGCTGAATTTTGCCGGTTACATTTACAACATCCTGTTTGGTTACTCTGCGTATCTTGGTCAGAATCCCTTCAAAGGTATCATGTGTCTGGGATACCAGCTGGCTGAAATTAAAATCCACCACCTGCAACTGGCTGTCTTTTAGAGAGTAAATTCCCGTCTCAAGCGACTTAATTGTTGCTTCAAATTCATAGTCTGAAATCTTTCCTTCCCTGATAGCCTCCAGTTGTTCCATTATCAAGGCTCTTGCATGATCTTTTTCCTTAAATTCAATACCGCTTCCTATTATCATCAGGCCTTTAAATTTTTCCAGACCGGCAAAAATATAATAGGCCAATCCAGCTTTTTCCCTTACATTCTGAAATAGCTTGGAATGCATGCCTCCGCCTAAAATACCGCTGTAAACCATCAATGCATAGTAATCATCCTCTTTAGGAGTTATGTTGGTCCTAAAGCCTAATGAAAGCTTTCCCTGGGTAACATCCATTTTATCTTCAAAATATTTAACTTTATCAATATATTTTTTAACAATGCCTGTGGTCAGTCCTTTGGTCACACCTCTGTCAATGCTGCTGATTCTGTTTTTCAGATATTCCATGTCATCCTCGGCCAATTCACCGGTTATAAAAATATCTGCCGGAAGTGTAGTTACCCTTTCCTTATAATGTTTATACAATTCCTCTGCAGTTATGTTCTCTATCTGATCAGTAGTACCGTATTCATAAAGTCCGAAGGGTTCCTCCCGGCACATAAGCTCGTAGCATCTTTCCATGGAGTATTGTACCTTGTCATTTGTTCTGCTTTCTATATGCATTTTCAGATTTGTCTTCTCCTGTTCAACATATTGAGGATTAAACATTCCATCTTTCAGGACAGGCCTGTAAATAATATCGAGAAGGAACTCCAGCGCACCTTCAAAATTACTTTTTTCGGCATTGGCATATTTATCGGACAGATATTCAAAATAGAAGTGAATTATCTGCCTTTCGCCTTTTTTCCCGATGCCGCAGTCAAATACCGCTCCATATAGTTCTTCAAGATATAAATTAATGTCTTTCAGAGTTGGAAGATTATGAGTACCTCTTCTTAGTACTGAGGGAAAAAGTGCATTTAACGCTACAGTGTTCTTGTTAAGGTTATCCTGGAAAAAAATATTTATGGTATTTGTTTTAAACCGGTTTGATTTTATATTATAAACAGTAATGCCGTTTACTTCAAATAACTTGTCAAGATTCTCCTGAGACTTTACGTTATCTGTCATATTCATCTCCACTTCCGGCGGGAAACGTTTCATTTTCCGTATCCCTGCCATTTATTTTACTTATAGATTAATGTTATCCTTACCAAAGTAAATTACGATTAAAAGCCTTCGCCTTTCAGCCGCAATTTACTTTCCATAATTTCAAAAATTAAGCATACATATATAGTATAATAAAAAAAATCGTATATATTCAATATAAACACAAATACTATTCTTTGATAAAGTCTAATTTTTCGATTTTTATAAGGACGTATTTAAGAATACAAAAAATAGAAAATACGCAAGAACTTCAAAAAAACGAACTTCAGGTACCACCTCTGAAAAAGATGATACAGAATTCACACTTTCAACAACTGCAGCAATTGGGATTTTAGGCGGAACCTTTCTTGTAGGAGTGGCAGCAGGAAAACTTGTTGATATGTGCAGAAAATGGTAAAAAGGAGTGATGCAAAATGAAATTTCTTCTTTTTGCATCACTCCCATAGAAAAACTGCTTGTGGGCCGTTAGGTTTGGCCCACATTTTGTATCTGTTCTTGGTAAAACAGATACAAAAACGCACTTTTTCCTTTATCTGCTGCTTATTCATATCTCAAGGATTCGATCGGATCAAGATCAGCTGCTCTCTTGGCGGGATATACTCCGAAGAGCAGTCCGAGTGCCACCGAGCCAAGGAATGCAAGAATTACAACAGTTACATCGACTGTAGGGGGTATTTTAATGGCAGAAGAAATAACAAAACCCGCCAATATACCCAGTATTATTCCAACTGTACCGCTTAAACCTGTTAAAATAATTGATTCTGTTATAAACTGAAAAATAATATCCCTTTTTCTTGCTCCAAGTGCCTTTCTGACACCGATTTCCCTGATACGCTCGGTAACTGAAACCAGCAGTATGTTGACTATTCCTATACCGCCAACCACCAGTGTAATGACAGCAACCACCAGCAATACCGATGATACTATACCAAGCACCGAGTTAAGCTGCTCCTGAACTTCGGACAGGAATTGCACATAATACTTATCCTTGTTTCCATGCTTCTGCTCCAGAATCCGTATAACCTTATCGGCTATTTTCTTAAGATCCTCTTTATCCTTGGATTCAACTGTAGCGTACATGTAATTCAGCTGATCAGACCAGGGATAGTAAGCCTGCAAGGTGGTCAAGGGAATGGTCAGTGAAACACTTTGACTTTCGTAGGACATCATATCCCCAAAAATTGAATCCTCGGCCTTGGTGACTCCAATTACAGTTAAATTCATGGAGCTTCCCGAACCTAATTTTACTCTCAGTTTCTGCCCTATGGGATTTTCATTTTTGAAACTGGCTTTGGCAAAATCCTCTTTAATTACAACTACATTCGATCTGAGTGAGTTGTCAATATCATTTATCATTCTGCCCTGTGACATGTCAGTGGGCATGATGTCCTTATACTGTGAGGAGATACCGGTTATATTTGCATTCCTGGTCTTGTCGCCAAGCCTGATGGTACCGGATCTTCCCATGGAGGTACCCACGTTTTTAATCTCCTCTACCTTGGCAATTGCCTTCATGTCATCATTTTGCAACACATCATTGGAATTAATGGTGCCTGACTTGTATGATACGGCTAACACATTAGCCCCTATTTTTGCGAATTCGTTATCCATATAGCTCTGGGTGGCATTTCCTATGGCAACTATGGTTATAACCGAAAATACGCCCATTACAATACCTATCATTGTCAGTATGGACCGGAGCTTATTTGCCCGAAGACTGGATAACGCCTGCTTGAAGCTTTCAATAATATTCATTATTTACCTCATCCTTTATCTTCGACTAATTTAACTCTGGCTCCATCCTTAAATGTGGACTTTGGATTCATTATGACAAGGTCTCCCTCTTTGATATCTCCTGATTTTATTTCTCCCTTCATATCAGAAGTGGTTCCAATTTCCACAGGTACCTTGCGCATGGTTTGTTTATCCTTGCCCAGAACGTAAACAAAGTTTTTACCATCTTTGTCAGGGCTGAGCATATCAAGCTGCAATGTCAGTATATTTTTCTTATCCACTGTCTTAATGTCACAATTTACAGTGATACCTGGCTTTATTGCCTCAGTTATGCTGTCAATACTTACTATTACCTGTATAACAGTTTCCTGTGTGCCGGTATTGTTTGTATTAGTATTTGCAACAGGAGAAACACTCTTAACTTTTCCTGTGATCTTATTGGTTTCAGGTATGGAGTCTCCGGTAATATCTACAGACTGCCCCGGCTGCATCATCTTCGCATTATATTCATTAATGTTGAGCTTGACTTCGAGCTTGTCGGGATTTACAACGGTAAATACCTGCTGCGCATTTGGTGTGAAAGATCCTTCGGTAACATTGACCTGTGTTGCCACACCATCCATGGTGGCATACATGGCATCATTGTATTTCTTGATTTTGTTTTCCAGGTCCTTTATGGTCAGTGCGCTGTTCTCAATAGCCAGTTCCTGGCTTTGAATATCTATCTGCTTGGTGCTGGTTGATTTGGAAGCCGAATTGACATTATCTTTCTCATTTTCAACCTTAAGCTTTGCATTCTTTAATGCATCTTCTGAATCTTTTACCTTATTTTCGGCCAGATCCAAATCATTCTTGGATCTGTCACCTATTTCGTACAGAGATTTGGTATTATCTCTTTCCTTTACAGCATTATCCAGAGTTCTTTGGGCTGATGCAACACTGTTTTCGGCAACCTTAAGACCGTTTTGAGCTGCTGAAACACTTACTGCGGCATCTGTAAGCTTGAGCTTCTGCAATGTCAGTTCCTGAGTTTTTTTCTGCAGCCTGGCCTGGTCAAGCTGCAGATTTAACGTATCAAAATCAAAGTCTGCCAGCTTCTGGCCTTTTTTTACTACATCGTTTTGTTTAACATACAATTTTGTGACTTTTACAGGTGTATCCAGATATACATCGGACTTTTCAACTTCTGCTACCGTTCCGTTTGCAGAAATAGCCGAACTTATATCATCTTTTTTAATTTCGGAAGTACTCACCGAAAATACAGGTCCTGAGCCGGCGGCTCCGGAATTCTTTATAATACCGGCCGCAATCAATGCAATAACCAGCACTCCAACACATATCCCAATAACTATTTTCTTTTTCATTGTTTAAATTTACCCCCAATTATGTACTAATTCAATAACGCGGCAGCTTTGATTTCACTGTAGCCTGTAAATGCAGCATAAACTATAAATACGAGCGCCATAATCAGATATGCCTTCTTCTTGTCTATTTTGCTCACAATCGCTATACCAATAGCACCAATAACCAGCTGCCATATGTAGAACACCTCTACTACCTTGGCCACACCAAATATGAAGTTTCCTTTCATTTCAGGCAAAAGTGAGGCTAAACTTGTATATGTCACTTCAGCATATGTTCCGGTTATATATGTCACTGCAATAGTTACAATTGTTCCCAGTATTGATATTACCGAAGAATATCCCAGAACCGACAGAACCTGTTTATAACTTGCCTGTCCTTTAAATATCTTTGTAACCAGCCATATGGCCAATGCCTGGAGCAATAGCATTACACCTGCGGTAATACCGCCCATGACAGGTGTCGAGATTGCTGAAATGTTCACAACCTGATCAAGCAGTTCCGGCGTCATTTGCTGTCCGGCGTTGGCAGTAGCCATTTCCATTGTGGTTCTCAAATACTCTTTGAATATTGGAAAGGTTCCGTACATTAATATAACCGGCGCAAGAACATTTAATATAATCCCCAGAAGTACCCGCGGCTTCTGTTCCAGATCGGCCATCAGCCTCTCGGGTGAGAAGATACTGCCGGCTATTCTCTGAAATACATTCAGCCTTGGCAGATTATTACTTTGCTGTTCAATTACTAAATTATCGTTCATAAAAGTCTCCTCTTAAAGAAAAATTTACCATAGCAATTTTAAAAAATTTAAAAGCTCTGTTAAGCTTTTTCTAATTCCTTTTCTTCATCCAGATTGAACTTTGCGAGTACTTCTCTTGCATCAAGGGGATTTTGGATAAATTCATCCGATTTCAAAAACCCGTCTCTGAACCTAAGTACTCTTTTGGTATGTTCGGCAATATCAGGTTCATGTGTAACAAGCACAATAGTTACACCTTCCTTGTTCAGATCCTGAAAAACAGCCATTATTTCTTCACTTGATGTACTATCCAGGTTTCCTGTTGGTTCATCCGCCAGAATAATCGAAGGAGTATTTACAAGTGCTCTGGCAATTGCAACCCTCTGTTTCTGACCGCCGGACATCTCATTGGGCTTGTGATGCATTCTCTCTCCCAGCCCGACACGTTCAAGTGCCGCCGTGGCCTTTCTCCGTCTTTCCTTGCTTCCTACACCCGCATAAATCATAGGAAGTTCAACATTTTGCAGTGCCGTAATTCTCGGCAAGAGGTTAAAGGATTGAAAGACAAACCCTATTTTAAGATTTCTTATTCTAGCAAGTTCTCCCTCATTAAGTGAAGATATATTTACTCCGTCGAGCCAATACTCACCTTTGGTGGATCTGTCAAGACATCCGATTATATTCATCAGAGTGGATTTACCAGATCCAGAAGGTCCCATTATAGCCACAAATTCCTTTTTATCTATATTTATATTGGCGTTCTTAAGAGCTTCAACTTCGATATGTCCGTTTTTGTATGTTTTACCCAGATTCTTCATGGAAATAATCAAAGCTTTTTTTCCTCCTTTCAATGTTTTATTTATTTAAACTCAACTTTTTAAGATAGAGTTTTGTTAACAAATTCTTGGCAGCTGATCACCGGCCAACAGCTTGATGATTCTTGTACCTCCGCTGAGAGCCTTGAGAACCACTTTTGCTTCACTGTCATTTATTACTTCACCGATAATAGCCGCGTCCCTGCCATAATTATTCTTTTTAAGTGCTTCAAGAACATCACCGGCCTGATCTCCTGGAACAAATATCAACAGCTTCCCTTCATTTGCCATATACAACGGATCCATCCCCAGAAGTTCACAAACCCCTTGGACTTCTCTTTTGACAGGAAGTTTTTCTTCATATATCTGTACGGTGACATTACTTTGTGCCGCTATCTCATTCAGAGTCGTAGCAACACCGCCTCTGGTTGGATCTCTCAGCACATGCAGCTGCCGGGTTATCTTCAGCATGTCCTGAACCACCCCCGCTAAAGGTGCACAGTCGCTTTTTATTTCGGCCTGGAAGCCCATATTCTCTCTTTCAAGCAGTATACAGCTGCCATGATCACCGATGGTTCCTGAAATTATTATTTTATCACCGGCTTTTGCATTTCTTCCCGAGATATTTACTCCTTCTGGCAATACACCTATACCGGAGGTATTAATAAATATTTTATCAACTGCACCTTTTTGAACCACTTTGGTATCGCCGGTTACAATTTTGACACCGCACTCATCGGCCGTTAAAGCCATGGACTCAACTATTTTTTCAAGCTCTTCAATGCTGAACCCTTCTTCGATAATAAAACCGCAGCTCAGATACAGAGGAGTTGCACCGCTGGTGGCCAAATCATTTACCGTGCCGCAGACAGCAAGCTTTCCGATATTTCCTCCCTTAAAAAAAATTGGAGTTACCACAAAGCTGTCGGTGGTAAAAACTATATTTCCGCTGTTTCCTATCTCAAGTTTGGCCGAATCATCTCCGGCAGCGAGTATTTCGTTCCTGAAGTATTTCTTAAATACATTATCTATAAGAGCAAGTGTGGCTGAACCTCCGCTGCCATGAGCCAGAGTGATTATGTTTTCCATATTGTATTGGCCGCCTCCTTGATAAGTACATAAATTATTTTATATTATTCTTTACCTGCTTCCATATTTCATTTGTTATTATATACACAATTTTTAATATATCAGAGCATTTTTTTATTTGTTTTAATACTTTAAATAAATTATTATATAGTTACGCTAAACATTACCGCTTTAATCCCCATATTTGTAGTACGCGGCACATGTACCTTCGGACGATACCATACAGGCTCCGACAGGATTTTCAGGTGTGCACCTTGTTTTAAAAAGTTTACAGTCGTAAGGGCGCTTCTTGCCTTTCAAAACTTCACCGCACATGCAGCCCTTGGGTTCAGGACTGTCTTTAGGCTTTATATCAAATTTCTTCATTGCATCAAAGCTTTTATATGCTTCCTTCAAACCCAGACCAGATCCCGGTATCATACCTATTCCGCGCCAAACTGCATCTATAGGTTCGAAAACCTCATACATTTTCTGCTGTGCCTTTGTATTTCCTTCCTTTGAAACTATTCTGGAATATACGTTTTCAAAAACCTTTTTGCCTTCGGTAATATTTTTCAGCAGAACATTTATTGAATACAGAATATCCAAAGGCTCAAAACCCGCAACAACACCAGCCTTTTCCATATTATACGCAACATATGAAAAAAAGTCTGTACCAATTATAGCAGAAACATGACCCGGATAAATAAAACCGTCAAGAGCCAGCTCCCGGTCTCCTGCCAAGGCTTTGACGGCTTCTGGCATTGTTTTGTTTGCTGTCAGCACAGAAAAATTTTTTATTTTTTCTGCTTCTGCCTTTAAAACCGAAAGTGCAATAACAGGAGTAGTTGTTTCAAAGCCAACTGATAAGAATACAACCTCTTTGTCGGGATTGGCTTTAGCTATTTCGAGACAATTTAACGGTGAGTACACCATCTGGACATTGCAGCCCTGTGCTTTTTTATATAGCAAGGTGCTGTTATTTCCGGGTATTCTCATCATATCGCCGAAAGTAGTTATTATAACATTTTTATTTTCAGCCAATTCAGTAGCACTGTCAATATATCCGGTTGGTGTGACACATACGGGACAGCCGGGTCCCGACAACAGCTCAATACTCTTTGGCAGCAGTGATCTGAGGCCATAGCGCGAAATAGCCATTGTATGTGTACCGCAAACCTCCATTATTTTTATATTTCTTCCCGAATATGCGTTAAGGCAGTCCACAATTTTTTGTATCACTGCCTTGTCTCTGAATTCGTCTATATAATTTGTCATTTTGCCTCCATTTTACTTGATCCCCAATTCCCTGATTTCATTAAAAATGTCAATTGTTCTGGCAGCCTCATCCTGATCGACTATTTGAATTGCACAGCCGGCATGTACCAGAACAAAATCACCGACTTTTACATTTTCAAGCAGTTCAACTGAAATTTTGTTTATAACTCCCATCATTTCAACTTCCGCAGAATTTCCATCAATCTTGACAACCTTTGCAGGCAATCCTAAACACATATTAACCTCCTAAGCCATTTATGGCTTTGAGCCGCATTGCGGCCACAAAACTGTAATGAAATTTATTCTCTCCTCATCCGCTATATGGCGAATAAAGGAGGTTAATTGGCCATTCTCCTCGCAGGCCAATAACACTTTCTCACTGTTTTAGTATATACATATTTTATAACTATTTCAATCTTCAAGTCTTGGCAATACTGCAGGCTATAGCCATAATTGCCTGTCCAAGTGCTATGCCACCGTCGTTTGCGGGGATCTGCGAGTGGATATACACCTTAAAGCCATTTTTTTCAAGCAGTTCCGAACTCATAGCCAGCAGCGCAAGGTTCTGAAATACCCCGCCGCTGAGTACTACTCTGTTGAGATTGCAGGTCTGCCTGATTTGGCTGCAGCCTTTCAATACAATCTCTGCCGCAGTGGCGTGAAATCTTGAAGCAATAGCCTCAAGGCGGTTTTCAGCCTCTATATCGCTCAAAAGCTGCCTGATTATCTGATCGGTTCTCACAACAAAGCCTCCTGTTTCACCGGTGTCAAGCATTACCTCATACGGCCTTGCAGTCCTGTCCACCGCATAATATTCCAATTCTATTGCGGCTTGCCCTTCATAGCTGATATCAGTCTTAACACCCAGCAAGGCAGAAACCGCATCAAAGAATCTGCCCATACTTGAGGTTTCGGGACAGTTGATCTTTTTTTCCAGCATTTTCACAGTAAAAGCTATATCACCGGGACTTATATCTCTCAGAAGCTGATGCTCCTGATTTTCCCTGCTCGCCTGCGTAATTTGCACCCCGGCTGAATACAGGTATCCCAATGCCATTTTCCAGGGATGTTTGACAGCAGAATCACCCCCCGGCATCATAACATACTGCAGACTGCCGGTACGTTCAAAACCGTAATAACCGCCTTTGAAAAATTCCCCTCCCCATATCCTGCCGTCCTCCCCATAGCCGGTGCCGTCAAAGGAGACTCCGATCACTTGGCCCGATAGCCCGTTTTCTGCCATACAGGAGGCTATATGGGCTTTATGGTGCTGTACACCTGTTTTATATTTAGTGTTGTACTCAAGTCCATACTGTGAGGAAAAATAGTTGGGATGCAGGTCATAGGCGATGTGCCTGGGAGCTATATCAAACAATTTCTTAAAATGTTCAACTGCATGAACAAAAGCCTTGTTTGTACTCTCATTTTCCAGATCACCTATGTGGTGGCTGAGGTAAAACATATTTCCCTTATTGAGGCAGAATACATTTTTCAGCTCCCCTCCGCAGGCAAGTACCGAAGGGAGCTCCGTAGCATTATCCATGCCCAGCAGCTTGTTTGTATCCAGTTTTACAGGCATGGGAACATAACCTCTGGATCTCCTGATGATATATTCCTTATCTTTAAAAACTCTGGTTACAGAGTCGTCGGTTCTGATATATATTTCACGGTTGTTTGTCAAAAAGGCGTCTGCAATTCCGACAAGTCCCTGTATTGCCTCCTCGTCCCGGTAATATATGGGTTCACTGCTGAGATTTCCGCTGGTCATCACCAAAATCTCCGGAAAGCAATCCTGTTCAAACAGTATATGATGTATGGGATTATATGGCAGCATTACACCCAGATAGCTATTTAGATGTGCTATTTCCTCTGGCAGGACAATGCCCTCCTTTTTTCCGAGCAGCACAATAGGGCTGGCCGGAGAATGCAGCAGTTGTTTTTCCTTTTCATTCACATGACAATACTTTTGGACTGTCTCAAGATTTTTCATCATTAAAGCAAAAGGCTTGTCATCCCTGTTTTTCCTGCTCCTTAGCCTCTTTACCGCACTTTCGTCTAGCGCGTCACAGGCCATATGGTATCCTCCGATACCCTTGATAGCGGCTGTCTTTCCTGATTTCAAAATTCCTGTGATATATTCAAGACACTGCCGGCTGTCGGGCGGTTCCTCACCGTTTAGCCCTGAGATAATTTTCCCGGTCTCATCAGCTATTGACAGAACAGGACCGCAGTCGTGGCAGGATACTGGCTGAGCATGATATCTCCTGTCGGAGGGATCAGTATATTCAAGGCTACAGGAACGGCACATTTCAAAACAGCTCATGGTGGTCTTATCCCTGTCATATGGAATATCCTTGATAATTGTGAACCTGGGGCCGCAATTTGTACAATTGATAAAAGGATACTGATATCTTCTGTCCTTCGGATCCTTTAGTTCATTTATACAATCCCCGCAGGTGCTGACATCAGGTGAAATGAAAATATTGCCTTTTGAGACCGTCTCGCTCTGCCTTATTTCAAAGCCTTGAAAACCTGTGACGGGCATATCTTCGTAATTTAAAGCCTCAATTTTAGATAAAACAGGTGAATTTCTTTTTATATCTTCAATAAAACCGGATAGCCCTGTTTCATCGGTTTCGATCTCAATTACTACATTGCTGTCGGTATTTCCAACCCATCCCTTCAAGTCCATACTTTTTGCCAGATTATAAATAAAGGGCCTGAAACCCACGCCCTGAACTATTCCCGTAATTGTTATCCTATATTTTCTCATAGTACGGCCTTTCAGTTCTCTTCAATTTCCAGATATTTTTTTGTTGTCTGCATATCCTCTGTTATCTGTTCCTTCAGGAGCTCTACCGATTCAAACTTCTTCTCATCCCTTATTTTCTTCAGAAAAAATACTTCTATTTTTTTACCGTATATATCCCTGTTAAAATCAATAATATGCGTTTCAACCGTTTTTTCCTTAACATCCTCAAAAGTCGGATTAAAACCCACATTGGTCATGCTGTTATAAAGCCTGCCATCCAGCAGTGTCTTGGTAATATATACACCGTTGGCCGGGAGCACAAGAAATCTTTCAGGATGAATGTTGGCTGTGGGAAAACCGATGGTATTCCCTATCCTCCTCCCGCTGACAACTTCCGCAGTGATGGAGTAGTTTCTTCCCAAAAGTTTGTAGGCGGTTTCAAGTTCGCCATTGATGATACATTGTCTTATTTTCGTGCTGCTTACAACTTCATTGTCACATTTTATAGCAGGAATGACAACGACCCTGAAACCGTACTTTTGCCCCAGTTCCTTTAACAAAGGAATATCACCTTGACCCATATAGCCAAATCTATAGTCATAACCGGCCACAGCCAGCTTGATATTCAATTTTTCAATTAATATTTTTTTTACAAAATCTTCAGGTGAAAGTCTTGAAAATTCTTCATTGAATTCATCGAAATACAGATAATCCAGATGAATTTCTCCAAGTAACTCCACTTTCTTCTGTTCAGTTAACAACAGCGGAGTTATAAGCTTTTTCCTGAGAATATTCTCGGGATGCTTTGTAAAGGTATAAACAATCGAGCTCAGGTTATTAAGCTGGGATTCACGTATCAGTGTGTTAATCAGAGCCATATGACCAATATGTAACCCGTCAAAATTACCCAGCCCAACTCCTGTTTTCATTCTAAAACTATTGTTTTCATCAGTGGTATGAATAACCTGCATATAATTCTCCTTGTAGTAACTCAAATAACCTGAATTTCCCGGTATGCTGCCCTAAACTCAGTTTTAATATTGCCTACACTAACATTAAATTTATAAATTTCTATATGCTGAAAAACTTTTTTGATTTCAGGCAGGTGCCTTGACCGTTATGAAAAATTTCGCCTATGCCTAAGAAATTTTCATTGTTATCATATACCCTTATAAAAGGACTTGTATCAAAATTTTTATTATTTAATTGCAGCCATACACCATTGCAGTATTTAAACGTATCCTTTAAATCAAGCCGGATACCGTCCAGCTCTTCAAATACTGTTTCTACAGGAGTAAGACTGCTCTCAAGCTGACGGCAGTCAGCAAGCTCCCTGATTTCCTCAAGTGTCAAAGCATTATCCAGATTGTATTTTCCGGCTCTGGTTCTGACAAGGAAGGACATATGCCCTCCGCATCCCAGCTTTTCTCCGATGTCATGGCATAGAGTCCTTATATAGGTGCCTTTCGAGCAATGGACGTCAAACAGTGCCTTTTTTACCACTATCTTTTCAGGCCCGGGCTCTTCCCATATCCTGATAATCTTTATATCAAATATCCTGATTTTTCTTGGCTGGCGTTCCACAGTCCCGCCCTGTCTTGCTATATCATACAGTTTTTTGCCGTCAATTTTTATTGCCGAATACATTGGCGGAAGCTGGTCAATATCACCGACAAAGCTCATTATTGCTTCTTTTATCCTGTCATTGCCGGCCTCCACTTCTCCTGAATAAATTACCTTCCCGGAGGAATCCTGTGTATCGGTTGCCGAACCCAGAGTGAGCTCTGCACGATAGACCTTGTCTTTGTCTATAATGAACTCAATCGCCCTGGTGGCATTCCCCAAACAGATGGGTAGAACACCCACAGCAGATGGATCAAGAGTTCCTGTATGCCCTATTTTTTTCTGGCCTGCAACTTTTCTGAGAAAACCGACCACGTCAAAGGACGTCATCCCGGCAGGCTTGAGTACATTTATTATTCCGTTCATATTGTCCCTAAAATAAAACCCTTTCTTTGCTAAATGCATTCGGAGTTATTGCAATTTTTCTTTTATAGCCTTTATCATTTGTTCCTTCACTTCCTGCAATGGGCCTCTAACAGTACAACCGGCCGCCCTTTTATGTCCTCCGCCGCCGAATGCTGCGGCTATTTCTGAAACATCAACATAGGTTTTGGAACGCAGATTTACCCTGACTTCCTCAGTATTTTTTTCCTTAACCAGAATGGAAACCTCCACTCCTTCAATTGATCTTCCTATATTTACTATACCGTCACAGTCCTCATCCTTCGCCCCTGCTGCCTGCAGGTCGGCCTGTGAGATTGCTACCGCAGCAAGTTTTGCATTTTCATAAAGCTCCAGAAGTTCTATTGATTTTTGGGTAAGCTTAAGCTTTGTGTAAGTGGTATTGTCAAAAATCCTTTGCGAAAGCTCTCCGATGTCTATACCTGTAGACAAAAGTTCTGAAGCAATTCTGTGGGTTTCAGAGGTAGTATTACTGTACTTGAAACCTCCGGTATCTGTTGAAACAGCAGTATATAAACAGGTAGCAACATCTCTGTCTATCTCAAGCTTCAATTTTTTCAGCAGGGTATATATTATCTCCCCGGTTGAAGCCGACATATCATCAACAAAATTTAAAAGGGCAAATTTTGTATTTGTCACATGATGGTCAAGATTTATTGTGCAGGGAGCTTTAAAAAAAGCCTCTCCCCTGTTTCCAAGCCTGCCCACATCTCCGGTGTCCAAAGCTATATTAATATCCATAACCTCATCCTTATGATCATAAAAGCAGACAAATTCTGTCCCCGGTAAGAATCTATACACCGTAGGAATATTTTCTTCAAGATAAACAATTACTTTTTTATCTGCTTTTTTCAGAGCCATAGCCAGAGCCAGGGATGAGCCGATTGCGTCACCGTCTGCAGAACCATGAGGAAATATTGCTATCCCACCTGCCTGGGCTATAAGTTTGACAATTTCCCTATCCATTAAACCTCCCCCTCCCCGATAATGCCGGATCTGCTTTGCCAGCGACATCTTATCGCTTTCAAATACGGCAAAAAGTATTTACATTACTTTTATACGGGGTTATTTTATTTTTTTCCGAGCCTGTCTTTTGTTTTTTAATCAGGCTGAAGTCCGATCAGTCTCCCAGTTCCTTTTTTGCATTGTCAAGTAATTTATTTATATATATTCCGTGTTCGATTGAAGTATCAAGTTCAAAATGTATTTCGGGAGTGTATCTGAGCTGCAATCTGTGCCCAAGTTCACGTCTTATGAAACCTGCTGCGCTTTTCAGTGCGCTTATGGCATTTTTCTTCTGTTCATCATCACCTAAAACACTTATGAATACTTTAGCATATCTCAAATCCTTGGTTACATTACAGGATATAATACTTACCATATCAGGAAGCCTCGGATCCTTAAGTTCATTTTGAATAATACCGCTTATTTCTTTTTTTACTTCTTCAGAAATCCTGACTATTCTATCTGCCATTAATTCCATCCTCCATATTTCTTATTGACCAAGTCAATTACCTTCAAAATGAAATGCTTGAATGCACATGTTCACCAGGAAGGAGAAGGTTTCAACCGTAATTGACTTTATGAAAATCATTAAGTGTATTACTAATTCATTTATAAATAGTATTGCCAACCACAGCATATTCAAGTACGCTCCGAGCTGCCGTACAAAGATTTTGTTACATACCGGCAGCCGCACAATATACATTTCAGATGTTACAAACTACCAGACACCAAATACACAAATAGGTTGAATTGGAATTTAATCCACTTCAACCTATTCCAAAAAAGCCTTAACTTATCTCTTAACTTCTTCCATTACAAAGGCTTCGATTACATCGCCTTCCTTAATATCGTTGAAGCGTTCAATGGATACGCCGCATTCAAAGCCAGTCGCAACTTCTTTTGCATCGTCTTTGAATCTCTTAAGTGATGCAAGCTTTCCTTCATGAATTACAATACCCTCTCTGACCACTCTGACTTCAGAATTTCTTTGTACTTTACCGTCAGTTACATAAGCACCTCCAATGGTTCCAATACCCGAAACCTTGAATATCTGCCTTATTTCAATATGTCCGAGTACAACCTCCTTGTAGGTTGGCTCAAGCATACCCTTCATAGCAGCCTGAACATCTTCGATAGCCTTGTAGATAACACTGTACAGCCTCATATCAACTTCAGCATTCTTGGCAGCCTCCGTAACATTTGCACCAGGTCTTACATTGAACCCGATAATTATAGCATTTGAAACCTGAGCCAGAGTAACATCCGATTCGGTGATAGCACCAACGGCACCATGTATGGTTTTAACCCTGACCTCGTCATTGCTCAGCTTTTCCAGTGACTGCTTTACAGCTTCAACAGAACCCTGTACATCGGCTTTGATAATAATATTCAAATCCTTGACCTTGCCCTCTTTAATCTGTGTAAACAGGTCTTCAAGAGTAACCTTTGCGCTGGCCTTGTACTGCTGTTCCTTCTGCTTAAACTTTCTCTTTTCAACAAGCTGTTTTGCTACCTTTTCATCAGTAACAGCATAGAATACTTCTCCTGCCTCGGGAACTTCATTCATACCAAGTATTTCTACAGGCATTGAAGGCCCTGCGTTCTTTATGCTTTGACCTTTGTCGCTTGTCATAGCTTTGATTCTGCCAAAAGCCGAACCCGCTATTATTGAATCACCGGTTTTTAAAGTACCTCTCTGAACAAGAACTGTGGCAACCGGCCCTCTTTCCTTGTCAAGCTTGGCTTCTATGATAGTACCCTTTGCCTGTCTGTCCGGATCAGCTTTTAATTCAAGTATATCAGCAGCCAAAAGCACCATTTCCAGCAATTGATCAATGTTTTCTCTCTTTTTTGCAGAAACCGGAACCATTATTGCGTCTCCGCCCCATTCTTCTGCAACTATACCATACTCGGTAAGCTCCTGCTTAACCTTGTCTGGATTTGCACCGGGCTTATCGATCTTGTTGATGGCAACAATAATTGATACATTTGCAGCTTTAGCATGGTTTATGGCTTCTATGGTCTGCGGCATTACTCCGTCGTCTGCTGCAACAACAAGTATTGCAATATCCGTAACCTGAGCACCTCTGGCACGCATTGCAGTAAATGCTTCGTGACCCGGTGTATCCAGGAAGGTAATCAGTCTGTCGTTAGCTTTGACTGTATACGCACCGATATGCTGTGTTATACCGCCAGCTTCACTGTCAATTACATGAGCGCTTCTGATTGCATCAAGTAATGATGTTTTACCATGGTCAACATGACCCATAACAACAACTACAGGAGGTCTTGACTGTAATTTTGATTCGTCAACTATCTCTTCATCATCAAAGAGTATGTCTTCCTCACTGATCTGAACAGCTTTTTCAGTCTTTACTCCGAACTCTTCTGAAATAATTGTAGCTGTTTCAAAGTCCACATCATTATTAAGGGTGGCCATAACACCATAACCCATCAATTTCTTGATAATTTCAGTCGAAGTCTTTTTCAGAGCTTCTGCAAGTTCCTTGACTGTAAGTGATTCCGGTATGGTTATTGAAGTAAGAACCGCCTTTGGTGGAATATATTTTTCCTGAATCTTTTCATTCTTTTTATTTCTTGGCAATCTTTTTTTCTTGCCGTCATCACTATAGAACTCGTCAAAGATGTAGTTCTCATCAAGAATTTCAGAAACACCCTTCTTCTCGATAACTATTTTTTGAGGTTTAAATTTCTGTTTCTTATCGGCAGTTGACTTTGGTGCTTCTTTCTTCTGCTTTTCTTCCCTCTTGACGCTCTTGTCCAGATCCTTGCTCTGGAATTCTCTTCGTGCTTCATTTCTCAGTGAGTCAAATTGTTCCTGAGCAACTGTTGCATCCGGCTTTGGAATATCCAAACCTTGCTGTCTGTACTGACCTTGCGGCCGGTCTCCTCTGTTATTATACTGTCCTTGAGGTCTGTCGCCCTGTGGTCTGTTATACTGGCCCTGTGGCCTGTCGCCTCTGTTATACTGACCCTGGGGTCTGTCTCCCTGCGGCCTGTTGTACTGGCCTTGTGGTCTGTCACCTCTGTTGTACTGACCCTGCGGCCGGTCTCCCTGTGGCCGGTTGTACTGGCCCTGCGGTCTGTCTCCCTGTGGTCTGTCGCCTCTGTTATACTGACCTTGTGGTCTGTCACCTCTGTTATATTGACCCTGTGGTCTGTCACCCTGCGGTCTGTCGCCTCTGTTGTATTGACCCTGCGGCCTGTCTCCCTGCGGCCTGTTGTACTGGCCTTGCGGTCTATCGCCCTGTGGTCTGTCGCCTCTGTTGTACTGACCCTGCGGTCTATCGCCCTGTGGTCTGTCGCCTCTGTTATTCTGACCCTGCGGTCTGTCTGCCTGCGGCCTGTCGCGTCTGGTGTGTTGACCATGG
>JAEWJR010000128.1:0-14307 GCA_023386445.1 Bacillota bacterium
ATAGAAAAAAGACGCTGGAGTAAGGGGTGATAAATAGTGGGAAAATTTAAATTGGACAAAAGATCTTTAAAATATGGTTCGAATTCAATAATTTTGATAGCTGTTGTAATTGCAATAGCAGTAATTGTCAACCTGCTTGTGGGAATGGGTGACATAAAGTGGGATTTGACCAAGGATAAGCTTTATTCCCTCAGTGACGAAAGTAAAGTAATCATTAAGGATATAAAGAAGGATGTTACCATATACGGCTTGTTTGATGACGGCCAAATTGGCAGCGGTGATGCTTATAAAGATTTGACCAACCTTTTGGGACAATACGAGAAATTGGGAATAAAGGTTGCTTATATTGACCCTGATAAGGACCCGGGAACCATAGCTTCCTTTGATAAGGACAAGACCAAGGATATAGCGAAAGGCGATTTCGTAGTAAAAAGCGGAAACAAGGTCAAGAAGCTCAGCGCCCAGGATCTCTACGGACAGTCCTCCGAATATGGAAGAATGTTCAGCGCAGAGCCCTTAATAACCGGCGCCATTAAATTTGTTACCTCAGATTAAACACCCATTGCCTATTTTGTGGAAGGCCATGAAGAAAACTCGGTAGACAGCGATCTCACACACATAAGGACAGCGCTTGAAAATAATAATATGGAAGTTAAGCAGCTCTCACTTGTTACAGCGGAGAACATCCCTGAGGATTGCAAGCTGCTTGTGTTTGCTTCTCCCAAGAAAGACCTTTCGGATGCCGAAATGATCAAGGTAAATGCTTACCTGAAAAAGAACGGTAGAGTAATATTTTTATTTGATCCTGTTGAATCGGGAGATAATTTCCCGAACTTTGAAGAAGTACTTCAAGCTTATAATGTAGGCATTAATTATGATAAAGTTAAGGAACTTGATGATAAACTATACTTACCCGGGGATGAGTATTCTTTATTTGCAAAAATTCAAAATAATGATGTGAATAAATCTGTTGGTAATAATGAAGCTTATGCTTTCCTCCCAGATTCGAGAAGCCTTTCCATATTGAAGAATGACAAGGAATGGCTTAAGACTTACTCACTTGTAAAAACTACCGATAAAGCTCAGGCAGCAAGTATTTTGAACCAGGGTTCAACCCAGTCCGGTCCGTTTGATCTTGCAATTGCTTCTGAAATTCAGGGCGGCAGCAAGGTGCTGGTATTCGGTAATGGAGTATTCCTCACCGACAGGGCATTATCAAGCCAGTATTCCACTTATTTTGCAACCGGTGCAAACTACTTTGTATATACTATAGTAAACTGGATGCAGGATAAGTCAGACCAGACAACAATTTCTTCCAAATTGGTATCAACTAAAACTCTGACTACAAATGAAAGTCAGGTTAAGGTAATAGCTATCGTTCTGATGGGAGTTCTACCGGTTCTGATAATGGGCTGCGGCTTCGTTGTTTGGTCCAGAAGGAGGCATTTGTAAAATATGAAGTTATTCAGAAATGCTATTATTCTTGTTATTGTTCTTGGGCTTCTGGGCGGAGCATACTTTTATCTGAACAATAGAAACTCAGGTAAGGATGATGGTACGGCCTCGGAGTCCACACAGGCGGAAGAAATTTCTGTTACATCGGGAAAGCAGGAAGATGTAACTTCGATTGAGTTTGTTAATGAGAAAGGTTCCTATAAATTGGTCAGAAAAGATAATGCCTGGTCAATGGAACCCGGAATGGAATTTCCTATAAACAGCAGTTCAGTTGACTCGGCAGCAGCCGATTTAGCGGATGTAAATGCAAATAGAATTATTGAAGAAAAAGCGGCAGATCTAAGCAAGTACGGTTTGGATAAGCCTACTGCCTCGGTTAAGGTGGGAATGAAAGACGGTTCAATTCAGGAAATTGAAGTGGGATCAGATACACCTACCAGCGACGGTGTGTATATCAAGAAAAAAGGTGAAGACAAGGTATATGGGGTAGGACTTTACTATAAGGACAAATTCACATATAACAGGGGATATTTTGCAGTAAAGGATATTTTACCTGTTGACCCTAAAACCTTGAAAAAGCTCTCATATGAGAAAAACGGCGAGCTGCAGTTTGACCTGGATATAAAATCCGAGAGCGATGTGGATATAGTAGCACCTGTTAAGGAAAAGGCTGAAGCCACAAATGTGGCAGGTATGACCAATGCGGTAGTACAATTGGCTATAGCCGATATTGTGGATGAAAATCCTGATCTGGCCAAATACGGTCTGGATAAGCCTGCCTTTGCACTGGAGTATGGTGACGGTAAAACTACAAAGAAACTATTGTTCGGTAAAGAGCTTGAAAAAGGGAAAACAGCTTTTGCAAAATATCCTGACGGAAAGAGTGTATTTACGGTGGATATTTCTCCCTTGACCTTCCTGGATGTTAAGTTCAGTAATATTGTAAGTACTTTCGTATTCCTGCCGAACATCAATGATGTTAACAAGGTTGAACTTACAATTGACGGCAAGACTATCGTATCAGACATAACAACAGTCAAGGATGATTCAGACAAGGATACCTTCAAGGTTGACGGAAAAGATGCAAACATGGAGGACAGCAATTCCAAGTCACTTTTCAGAAACTTCTATTCGGCAATGATAGGTATTACCATGAACAGGTACGAGGCAGGTGCAAAGCCGGCGGGAACAACTCCTGGAGTGACTATCAAGTACTTTATGAAGCCTGATTCAAAGCCTGTAACCATCGAGTATATACCAAAGGACGAAAATTACTTCTATGCGTTTAAGGATGGGGTCTATACAAACAGAGTGGTGCTGAAGTCGGTTCTTAATGAACCCGATGGAATAAGAGCAACCTATAAAGCTCTCAAAGAGGCCATTGATAAAAGTGAAAAGAAGTAATAAGGCTGATATGTAAACTTAATAAAATGTAATGTGATGGGCAGCTCCCTCATAGAATTATACAGAGGCTATAACCTCGGGAACGGAAGGTTCCAAATATTCTATGTTGGGAGTTGCTTTTTTTGATTAAAGGAGAATTCGGTAATATTTTAAAGGTAGCATTTTTGTATATGGCAACCATAATCGGAGCAGGATTTGCATCGGGGCAGGAGATCATACAGTTCTTTTCAATGTATTATGCAGGAGGCTTTTTTGGGATTATACTGGCAGGCCTGCTGTTCTCTATTGTAGGATATGTGGTACTCAATAAAGTTTATACTGAAAGGATAAGCAGCTATGACGAATTTTTGTTCCCAATGACAGGCTATTTTCTTGGCAGGCTGATGGAATTCATAGTAATGCTGTTTATGGCCTGCATAATGTGTGTGATGGTTGCCGGACTGGGAAACGTACTTACAGAACTCACAGAAATGGATTACAGATATTGTGTTGCCATTGGAGCGGCAGCTACTCTTGTTGCAATAATGACAAATATAAAGGGAATTGTGGCAATAAGCTCTCTTGTATCACCGGTGCTTATTGCAGGAATAATATTTGTGGGGTTTTACATTTTGGCATCAAAGGATACCTCTGTTTTCAATATATCCGAAAAGGTAAGGGTGGTTACCAACAACTGGGTATTCTCGGCGATACTCTATGTGAGCTATAACACAATACTTTCCACGGTATTGATGTCCAGAATGCTTCCATACCTTAAGACAGGCAAGGTCGGCAAATGGGGTGGCATACTCGGCGGCGGAATGCTTTGCATAACAGCGCTTGTTATAAATTCGGCACTATACTCCTTTTATCCTCATTCAATAATATCCGAAATACCGGTGCTTGGAATAATTCAAAACAACAGCAAGCTTCTGGCTAATATTTACAGCATAATTCTAATACTAGCCATGTATACCTCTGCGGTGACTGCAGGTTATTGCCTGACCGAAAGAATCAGTGCAAAAATGAAAGTCAATTACAAGCTTGTCGGTGCTGTGCTCTGTGCAGTAGCCATACCAATGTCGTCACTGGGCTTTTCAAGTCTGATAGCCACCCTGTATCCCGTATTTGGGTACCTTGGGCTGTTCCTGCTTTTCATTATACTTTTCCAATTTGTAAAAGGCCATTTTACAGCTGAGACGGGGGTTCGAAGCGGGGGCAGCCCCAAAAAGTCATGATGACGGGGAGAACAAGCTGCAAAGCAAATTTGTTGCGTATAGGAATTTATGACTTTTTTATTGAAAGTCTGGGCACTGTTAAATATGAGTTTGGAGTAATACATCACAAAATTCCAATCAAGTAAATTCCTAAACGAGGGGTTTGAAAAGGGGAATCCCCTTTCCGGTTTAGAGGGGATGCTCAGAAACGCGAAGCGTTTTGTCGAAGGGGGGAGTAGTCCCACCTAGCGAAAAGATAATTTGCGTAGCATAGGCAGAGCATTTGAGTGAACGCAGGGCGGATCTGCGAAGCAAATTTCTTATGGGAATAGTGGATATATTATGCCCCGTATGCTAAACTTTTACTATACGAAGGACGATAAATAAAAGGAAGCGGAAGTTAAATATTGTTGGTTACTAAAGAAAAAACTTTGAGGTGAAGTAATATTGTCTATTCAGCAAAACCAGGGAGATACTCCCGTAAAAATAAAAAAGTCCAATTCGGTCTCAGGTGTTATAATTTTTTTTCTGCTGATTATAGCCATTATAATTATGGCATTTGCAGTCTATCTTAAGTCAATAGGCTATGACTTTAAAAACTTAAATATAAATGATGCCATAACTTTTGCAAAAAATCATACTCAGAATGCTATGGTCGGAACTGCTGCCGATATCTCGTTCTCTCAGGACGGGAGTGTTGACTGTAAGGTTTACAGAGGTTATATTATTGTGCTTTCGCAGGATGGGATAAAGTGGTATGATAAAACAGGCAAACTTTTACAGGAAAAAGCACTTACTCTGACCAGGCCGGTTTTGAGAAGTTCGGATAAATATATGGCTGTATTTGATATTTCCGGGCGGGATATATATTTCTTTAAGGACAAAACCCAGCTTTGGACAAGGAAGCTCGATAGCCAGATTATAAATGCCGAAGTAAGCACGGATGGGGATTGCACGGTTGTAACCCAATCAAAGGAATACAAGTCTACCGTTCTTGTCATCGATGTAAACGGAGTTGACAAATATACAAAGTTTTGTGCAGAGGAAATTGTTCTTGGTGCCAAGACTTTAAATGGCGGTGAGAATGTACTGATAAACCAGGTGGTTACCAAAGGCATTAAGGCAGGAACAAAGTTTCAATTTAACAGTATTTATCAAGAGGAGCCAATTGCAGTTTTGGATATAGCAGACAATATGTTTCCTGTAGTTCAGACCATTGGGGACAATGTGGCGGCCATAGGGCAGAATCTGGTATTAATGATGGACAGGCAGGGAAAGCAGCTGTGGAGGAAAAGCGCGGAATCAATATATTGTGTGGCTCCCGCTGCTGACAAATATGTCATCCTCGCAGGAAAGTTTACCGATGCTTCCGGTTCGGCAAGCCAGAAGGTTTTAGTGCTGAACTCAAAGGGAGAAGAGGTGTACGGTTTTGAACAGCCGGAAAATATAAGCGGCATGAGTGTATATGGGGACAGGCTTGCCTTGAGGACCCAGAGAAGTATATACCTGTATTCCATTAAAGGAAAAAAAATCGGACAATATATTGCGCGCAATGAGATCAAAGATGCCTATTTGACAGGCGGTAACGAAGCCATAGTAATAACCGGAGGAAATATTTCGCTGGTTGAAATAAAATAATTGTGAAAGGGCTGCACATGAACTGGACTGACATTAGTGTATTGGTCATTATTGTTATATTTACGGCAATAGGTATGAGGAACGGTTTCTTATACTCTGTCTTCAGGCTGCTTTCGTACATATTATCAGTAATTTTTGCCATAAAATTTTATCCTGTTTTATCGGCAATGCTTCAAAAAACAGTCATTTATACAAATATTAAAGCCTCGG
This sequence comes from Bacillota bacterium, assembly GCA_023386445.1. Taxonomy (GTDB): domain Bacteria; phylum Bacillota; class Clostridia; order Acetivibrionales; family DSM-1351; genus Ruminiclostridium. The sequence goes on from JAEWJR010000128.1 coordinate 5,904, forward strand.
TAATCAGCGGTATAGTCAAACAACAGGCGGCAGACGGTGTGTCACTTCAGGAGAGGACAGTGCAATCGATTGTTGACGGCTTAAAGCTTCCGGGCTTTATAAAAGAGGCCATAATTGAAAGTGTCGGAAAAAAAGATGTTCTGGGCTTTCAAAAAATTACCGAAGCAATAGGTTCTGAGATTGCCACACTCGTGATAAATATTCTAAGCATGATCTTAATATATTTGATAATACGCTTTGGACTTATTTTTGCACGGGTTATAATCAAAACAATAGCAAAACTTCCGGTTTTCAAGCAGCTGGACAAAGCAGGAGGATTTGTTTTGGGAGCCATAGAGGGGATATTCATTGTCTACATTCTTTGTGCCATTCTTGTATTGTTCAGTGCGTTTCCCAAGTTTTCACCGGTAATAGATTCGGTTCAGAAGTCACAGTTTGCCAGTTATTTCTATCAGAACAATTTCATTGTAAGCTTTTTATCACCTGAGCAGGAACAGGAGCAGGTAAAATTATAATTGCTTATACGGCAATTAATGTTTTCTCCCCTGGTTCACGGTTTGTTTTAATGTTTTTTATCCACTTGCCCAATCAGTCTGGACACTTCCTGAACATAAGAGTGAAATAAGTTTAAATCAAGCTGGGACAGAATTATCCCGGCTATTATTTTAACAATCGGAAGATAAATATATTGAATTATATAAATTAATTTACTATTGTGACTAAGTGCATGCCAGATACCGGGTGCACTGAATGGAGGTTCATATGAAAAGTGATATTGTAAAAAAAGGTATTGAAAGAGCGCCCCACAGAGCACTTTTTAAAGCAATGGGCTATACCGACGAAGAACTGGAAAGACCTTTGATCGGAGTTGTAAACTCACAAAATGAAATAATTCCGGGACATATACATCTGGATAAAATAACCGAAGCGGTCAAGGCCGGAATAAGAATGGCCGGAGGAACGCCCATCGAATTCGGCGCCATAGGTGTTTGCGACGGTATTGCCATGGGGCATACGGGTATGAAATATTCACTTGCAACCAGAGAACTCATTGCTGATTCCTGTGAAGCCATGGGAAAAGCACACAGCTTTGACGGGATGGTATTTATACCCAACTGTGACAAAATCGTACCCGGCATGCTGATGGCTGCAGCCAGGATTGATGTACCCTCCATAGTCATAAGCGGAGGTCCCATGCTCTCTCTGAACAAGGACGGAAAGCAGCTGGACCTGAATACCATGTTTGAAGCGGTAGGAGCTTTTAAGGCCGGAAAAATAACACAGGAAGAGGTCGATGACTTTGAAAACAGTGCATGCCCGGGCTGCGGTTCCTGCTCCGGCATGTTTACGGCAAACTCCATGAACTGTCTCACAGAAGTGCTGGGCCTCGGACTTACCGGAAACGGAACAATACCTGCCGTATATGCTGAAAGAATCAGACTTGCAAAACATGCCGGTATGAAGGTTATGGAGCTGGTAGAGAAGGATATCAAACCCTCCGACATATTGACTGAAAAGGCCTTTGAAAATGCTCTTACGGTGGATATGGCACTGGGCTGCTCAACAAATTCAGTCCTGCATCTTCCCGCCATAGCAAATGAAATAGGCATGCAGATCGATCTTGATATAATCAATGAAATCAGTTCAAGAACACCAAACCTTTGCAAGCTTGCACCTGCCGGCAATTATCATATTCAGGATCTCTATGCGGCAGGCGGGGTACAGGCGGTAATGAAGGAATTATCCCAAAAAGGACTGCTGCATCTTGATCTCATGACAGCTACTGGCAAAACGGTAGGAGAAAATATAGAGAATGCTAAAGTAAAGGATTACAACGTTATTAAAAATATAGATGCGCCGTACAGTGCCACCGGTGGAATAGCGGTTCTCAGAGGCAATATAGCGCCAGACGGAGCAGTGGTAAAGAAATCGGCTGTGGCTGATTCAATGCTTGTTCACAAAGGTCCTGCAAGAGTATTTGACAGTGAGGATGATGCGATCAAGTCAATATATGAAGGTAAAATTGTAAAGGGAGATGTTGTGATCATCCGCTATGAAGGTCCTAAGGGAGGACCTGGCATGAGAGAGATGCTGGGACCCACCTCTGCAATAGCAGGCATGGGATTGGACAGCTGTGTGGCACTGATTACCGACGGAAGATTTTCCGGTGCCTCAAGAGGAGCTTCCATAGGACACGTATCTCCAGAGGCGATGGAGGGAGGCCCCATCGCTCTCATTCAGGAAGGTGATATTGTTGACATCAATATACCTGAAGGGCGCCTCAACATAGGGTGCAGCCAGGGGGAACTGGACAGAAGAAAGGCTCTTTGGAGCGCACCTGCACCCAAGATAACAGCAGGCTATCTGGGCAGATATGCCAGACTTGTCACTTCCGCCAGTACGGGAGCAGTTCTGAAATAGTAAGGTGATCAGCAGGGAATGAAGGAGTGATTGAATGAAATTATTAGGTGCGGATGTTATTATAGAATGTTTAAAGGAACAGGGTGTTGACACGGTTTTCGGCTATCCCGGAGGCCAGGCCATAGTTATATATGATGCCCTGTACAGGGCGAGAAATGAGATAAGGCATATACTTACCTCCCATGAACAGGGAGCTTCCCATGCTGCCGACGGATATGCCCGCGCAACGGGGAAGGTGGGGGTGTGCATTGCAACCTCGGGCCCCGGCGCCACAAATCTGGTTACCGGCATTGCCACAGCCTATATGGATTCGGTGCCTATGGTTGCAATAACAGGTCAGGTGCCTACCGGCCTGCTGGGCAAGGACTCCTTTCAGGAGGTGGATATTACAGGTATTACAATGCCTATAACAAAGCATAATTTTATAGTCAAGGACGTAACAAACCTGGCCGATACCATCAGGAAGGCCTTTGCCATAGCAAGGGAAGGCAGGCCGGGTCCTGTTCTGGTGGACATCTGCAAGGATGTCACCGCCACCGAAATGGAGTATACTCCAAAACTTCCTGACAGAAATGATTACATCTCAAATAAATACCATGAAATAAGCGGAGAAGAATTTGAAGAAGCAATAAAGGCCATAAACAGTGCCTCCAGACCGGTTATACTGTCCGGTGCAGGTGCAGGTATTGCCGGAGCAGAAGAAGAGGTCAGGAGTCTTGCTGAGCTTGCCTGCATCCCTGTCAGCACTTCGCTGATGGGAATGGGTACCTTTCCGGGAACTCATGAGCTCTTTATGGGAATGGTCGGAATGCACGGAACCAAGACCTCAAACTATGCAGTACATAACTGCGATTTGTTCATTGCCATAGGAAACCGTTTCAGCGACAGGATTGTCAGCAAGGTCAGCAGTTTTGCACCCGGCGCTGAAATTATGCATATTGATGTGGATTCGGCCGAGGTAGGTAAAAATATAAGCGTGGACTATCCTCTGGTAGGTAATATAAAGCAGATACTCCAAACTTTGATCAAAGGTGTGGAGCCCAAAAAGAATACAGAGTGGATATCAAAGATAAACGAATGGAAAGGTAAATATCCCCTAAAATATAATAAGTCGCCAGAGGTATTACGGCCTCAGTACATTGTGGAAAGGCTGTATGAGCTTACGCAGGGCGATGCCGTTATAACCACCGAGGTTGGACAGCATCAGATGTGGGCGGCTCAGTTTTACAAGTATACCAGGTTCAGGCAATTTGTTTCCTCCGGCGGTCTCGGAACAATGGGTTATGGCCTTGGAGCCTGTATAGGCGCACAGCTTGGCAGGCCTGATAAAAAGGTTATCAACATCGCCGGTGACGGCAGTTTCAGAATGAACCTGAACGAGCTGGCCACTGCCGTTGAATATAAGCTGCCGATAATCATCGCTCTTTTCAACAACAGGGCACTGGGAATGGTAAGGCAGTGGCAGGAGCTGTTTTATGACAGCAGGTTCAGCCAGACCACAATAGACAGGGGAACGAATTTCAAGGCACTTGCTGAAGCCTTCGGGGCAAAGGGTATAAATGTGACGCACCCGGATCAGGTGGACGGGGCGATCAGAGCGGCACTGTCCCAAACAGATACACCGGTGTTGATAAATTTCGAGATTGACAAGGATGACAAGGTATTTCCCATTGTGCCTCCGGGTGCAGGAATAAATGAAGTTGTAGACTGTTAGGATTTTATGATACAAATTAAAAATAAATGGCCGGCTTCATATCAGCCCGCCATTTATTTTAGTTACAAATCATATACATTTAGAGGATTTGATCCGATTACGCTTTTATACTGATTACCACTTTACAATATCACTGAGCTTGTATTTTGAATCCTCGTCAGGTCTGATGGTGTAGCACCAGTTATATGTGTTATTTACAAAGTCACCGCCTGAATATTTGACAGCAACCTCTTCTATGACATAAACCCTGTATGTATTGGAATCATCAACCTTCTCAATAGCATATATTTCATATTTGTTGAGCTTTTCTTTTGTATTTTTACTGAATAGATCGGGTACCAGTTTTTTTTGTGAGTTATATAGATTACTCCCATTCAAGAGGCAGGGTTCGACAGTCGAAAAGGTATTATTGTTAATAGCACTTATCATGTTTTGCTCGTAAGAGCTCATAAGGCTTTTAATTTGACTGACGGTTGAATTATCAATATCCTGGAATAACCTTGGCTTATTGTCGATTATGGTCTTGTCAAAAGAATTCCAGAAAGCTCCGTCGGTGTCAATAATGCTGCCTATTTGTCCGTACGGGATTTCAAACGCGGGAAAACCGTCTACATATGAGGCAATTGCATAAGGGTAATAATATATTTTCAAGGAATCACTTCCCAGCACGAAATCATGATTTTCCGTGACTTCCGGTTTTTCTTCAAAATAAGTCATACCACTGCCCGGGAACGTTAAACTTATTTTAGTATTTAAGGCTATTTGATTTTCCACTGCCGAGGTAAGCTTGTCAGCATACTTGCTGCCGGCTTTAAACAAGTCCTTCAGCTGATAGAAAGTCCCGGTCTTGATATCAATATGGAAATACTCCCTGGAAGGTTGACCATGAGCAGCACCGATGGGATACCAATAGCCGGCTTTTTCTATTATAAGTAAATTTTTGTTAAGAGAGACCGAAAAATCATAGGAGATATCCTCAGGATTCTCACTATTGGATGCGGCAGTGTTTTCAAACTCTCCGATAAACTCCGATTTCAGCCTTTTATTAATGCTTTTCTGTACGGCAGAGTCTTCCAGACCGGTAATTTGCGGATATTCGATATATGTGAGGTAATCTCTTCTGAAAGATACTTCACTAGCTTTAATCCGGTTATCCAGCGGAATAATCCTATCCTTCTGCCAGAGGATTGCACCGTTTTCCCTCAGATATGTCAGACCGCCGTCCAGCTTTGCCTGGAGTATGCTGCCGATATACTTGATATCACCGATTCCCGGGAGGCTGGGAAGAGTGTCAACCATATTTCCTTTTTTATCTATAAAGAACGTACTGGCACTGTCACAGGCAACAGCGTAATCGCCCTCAAATTGGTTTATTCTATAGAATTTGAAATCGCTGAGCTGCTCACCCTTGCTGTTGAACAGTGCTTTTGGGAAAAAATAGTCGGAATATGGGGCGGAGAGGTTCTTGCTTGCAGCAAACATGTGCGAACCCAGGTAAGTGATTCCCGAGTATTCGGGTTTGAGTATGTATTTTCCTTTTGTATCTATCAAACCATATGTGTCGCATATATCCTGGGATTCCACGGCAACAACCGCATATCCCCTGCAAAATCTGTCTGCTGAGTGAAAGGCAGGCTCTATTACCACGTCGCCGCTGTAGTTCTTATATCCGTACAACTTGCTTTTTTCATCATAGAACGGGGTAAATCCTTCCGAGCTTTCATATTCATTATAACTTTTCAGTACTTCCAATACCTTGCCTGACTTATCAATAACTGAAAATTTGTCATCACCTGTTTTAACCACTGCCCTGCCGTCATTGAAATCATCGGTATCTAAAAATTCGGCAGGTATGATAACTTTACCCGTCAGGTCCATGAAACCGTATTTCATATTTGCGTCCGAGAAGCTTAGCAGCCCATCTTCATAATCATAAATTTTGTATTTTGAGGTGAAAAGGACCTTACCGGAGGAGTCCACGACTATAGAACCGGCATCCATGGTATTTAAGACAGCAATGCCGTTTTCGAAATCGGGAAGAAAGGAGGAAAACGGACCGGATACAACCTTGCCTGACTTATTGATAAAATAAACCTTGCAAATGCCGAATTCACTACTCCCGTTGGCAACAATGGCGATACCCCTGTCATTGAACTCCCTGGCAAAGTTATAACTGGGCTGTATGGCAAAGCCTCCTGTTTGATCGATATAACCCCATTTTTCACCGTTTATGGTTTCTATAACGGCAGGAAGAAGAACTTCGCTGGCACTTACCTTGAAGCTGTAATTTGTAAAAAGAAAAAACAAAGCCAGAAGAAATACTGATAATTTTTGTTTCATAAAGGGTACCTCTCGTTTACGTAAATATTTGTCGGTGGTATTTATCATATGTTTACCTTGATTATATAGTAAACAAAACATAAAAGAGTGTCAGTTTTGTAACAATATAGATATTAAGGGAAAGAAAAGTTTCCGGTGATCCCATTATGGCCCAATATCCCATGCCGTGCAATAAAAAATATGGAATGGAGCCCTTTGGATTTCCTGAAACCAGGTCAGGGAATTTACAATCGAGTATCTGGATGATAAAAACCGGTGGTTCTGCATGAAAGATAAAGATATTGCAGGTTTATTTCAGGAGTATGTAAAAAAACATATGCTTGACTTTTTTACGAGTATATGTTAAATTAGTTATTGCTCGTTGTGTAAGTCTTTTTTTTTATGTCTGAAAAATAAATCTGTAATGACTTATATGGTGAAATACACATTAAGCGGCTGGAGGTGTTACTGATGAGAGTTAAGATTACGCTCGCATGTACTGATTGCAAACAAAGAAATTATTCTAACATGAAGAATAAGAAGAATGACCCGGATAGACTTGAATTGAAAAAATACTGTAAATTCTGTCACAAGCACACAGTTCACAAAGAGACAAAATAAGTAATATTAGATGCTATTCAATATTATTATTTGTCTCTTCGGAAACTAAATAAGTTTGGACATCTGTTGAGCTTATGGTTTCCTTTGGATACTGAATAATTCTGTGAAATCGGTGGCAATGTTTAATGGATCTTGTGATTGGTTATACTTCTGCATAAGATTCATAATTATAGGAATTGTGTCAACAATTACTGTATAACTGCCAATTGATATTAAAAAATATTATTATTGGGATGTGATTATGATGGCTGAAAACGAGGTTAAAAAAGTATCTCGCATTAAGCGAACCGGCCAGGGCATGGCAAGGCTATTTAGAGAAATCAGGGCCGAACTTAAAAAAGTTATATGGCCTAATAGAACTCAGCTGATAAACAATACTATTACAGTACTTATTTTCTGCCTGGTTGTTGGCGCAATAATATGGGCTGCAGATTTCGGTTTGACAGCATTAGCTGATGTTGTATTTACAAAGTAGTTGTGTAACGTCTTGTTAATACTAAAGTCCGATATGGGCTGGTGTGAACCGGCTTAGTCGGGATGTTTTTTCAAGGCTAAAAGAATTAGAGGGAGGACATGGGGCTCTGAATTGGTGGGCCTGTTTTTGATATGTCTGAGGAAACTAAGTGGTATGTAGTTCATACTTATTCCGGGTATGAAAACAAAGTAAAGGCAAATCTTGAAAAGATAGTGGAAAACAGAGGCATGCAGGATTATATAGTCGATATCGTTGTTCCCATGGAAGAGCAGATTGAGATTAAGGACGGCAAAAAGAAAGCAACACTTAAAAAGGTTTTTCCCGGATATGTGCTTGTTAAAATGATTATGTCGGACGAGTCCTGGTATATAGTCAGAAACACCAGAGGAGTTACTGGTTTTGTCGGACCGGGATCCAAACCGGTACCATTGTCCGATGACGAAGTAAAAGCAATGGGTGTGGAAGAATTTGCACCTGAGGTAGACTATGATGTCAATGATAATGTTAGAGTTACGTCAGGCCCTCTGGAAAACTTTATCGGAATTGTTGAAGAGATCAACCTTGAAAAGAAAAAAGTTCGCGTTTCTGTATCCATGTTCGGCAGGGAAACTCCTGTAGAGCTTGAACTGACACAGATTATGAAAATCTAGGCCATAAGGCAGATGGAAAAGCTTATTATGCTTTTCTATCCTTTTAATAAATAATTATAAGCAATACCGGCGAATACAATGTGTTCGCAGAAAATTGGGAGGTGGAATTAATGGCAAAGAAAATTGCAGGTTACGTAAAACTTCAGATTCCTGCGGGGAAAGCAACTCCGGCTCCACCGGTTGGACCAGCTTTAGGACAGCACG
>JAEWJR010000153.1:0-14445 GCA_023386445.1 Bacillota bacterium
TTCTCTAAGAACGGAAGGTGTATAAATGTCTAGTGTATATGAGTATTTTATTTCTTTCACGCTTGCTTTTATAGTAGCATTTTCTGCAACTCCGGTAGTTAAAAGCCTGGCTTTTAAAATTGGAGCGGTTGATATCCCAAAGGATGACAGGAGAATGCATAAGCAGCCTATCGCGAGACTGGGCGGCTTTGCAATTATAGCAGGTTTTTTCGTTTCAATACTTTTCAGTATCGTAACCTCCAAACTTTTGAATGTGGGAACAGCTATTGTTTTTGACTGGCAATTCATAGGAATGCTCCTGGGAAGTTCAATTATTGCAATTCTTGGAGTAATAGACGATATTAAGGCACTGAGTGCCAAACTGAAATTTCCGATTCAGATAATTGCAGCACTTATTGTTGCTGTTACAGGTACGAGAATCGACTTTATAACAAATCCGTTCTCGGATATAGGAATATCAACTTTTGGACCCTGGATTTCATATCCCATCACCATATTGTGGATTGTTGGAATAACCAATGCCATCAATTTTATTGACGGTCTCGACGGTTTGGCTGCAGGGGTATCCTCCATAGGTTCGCTGTCTTTATTTTTTGTTTCGGTCATCAGACCTGAACCGGATATACATACTGCAGTTCTGGCTGCCATACTTGCCGGTTCGGCACTTGGTTTCCTGCCCTATAATTTTAATCCTGCAAAAATATTTATGGGAGACACCGGCGCAACCTTTTTGGGTTTCATGCTGGGAACCATATCGATTCAGGGTACATACAAGGCGTATACAGCAATTGCAATAGCAGTGCCCATACTGGTGCTTGCACTGCCGCTGTTTGATACTGTTTTCGCTATTCTGAGAAGAGTGGCAAGCGGTAAATCACCCATGACGGCCGACAGAGGGCACCTTCATCACCGGCTGGTAGATATGGGGCTTACACAGAGGCAGTCGGTATCGCTGATATATGTGGCCAGCGCTGCACTGGGTTTATGTGCCGTGGTACTTGATTACAAAGGTCCGGTAAGTGCAATAATACTTGTAATAGCAGTAGCGGTTTTTGTTATTGTAGGTTCGATGTATATGAATGAGATGAATAATGTCAGCAGGGCAAAAGAGGACCATCAGCTTCAAAATCCGGCAAGAATGGCTGCGATTGGAGGAAGGAAATTGGATAAGTTAAAAGTAATGACCATATTCGGTACCAGACCGGATGCAGTAAAAATGGCTCCTTTGGTTAAGGAGCTTGAAAAATGTGAAAAAATTGATTCAGTTGTATGCGTAACTGCCCAGCATAGAGAGATGCTGGACCAGGTGCTGAAGATGTTTGAAATCACTCCTGAGCACGACCTTAATATAATGCAGAGCAAACAGACGCTGACAGGGATTACCACCAGGGCTCTTGAAGGACTGGAGAATGTAATCGATCAGGAAAAACCCGATATTGTACTGGTCCATGGAGACACTACAACCTGCTTTGTCGGAAGTCTTGCCGCTTTCTACAAACAAGTAGCCGTAGGTCATGTTGAGGCAGGCTTGAGAACCTTTGACAAATATTCTCCATATCCGGAGGAAATGAACAGAAAGCTTACGGGAGCCATGGCTGATATACACCTTGCACCTACAGGAACAAACAAGGCCAATCTTCTGAATGAAGGTGTAAACGCAGATGCCATATATGTGACAGGAAATACTGTTAATGACGCCTTAAGGACCACTGTAAAGGAAGATTATGCCTTTGAGTGTGAAGCTCTGAGAAATATTGACTTTAAGAATAAAAGAGTTATTGCCGTAACTGCCCATAGAAGGGAAAACCTTGGTGAACCTCTGCGCAATATTTGCCGTGCCATCTCAACCATTGTCAACAATTATAAGGATGTTGAGGTTGTTTATACAGTGCATCTGAATCCTGCTGTTCAGGAGACGGCCAGAGATATCCTGGGGGACAAGGAAAGAGTTCATCTTATCCCGCCCCTGGATGTTCAGGACATGCATAACCTGATGGCACGCTCATATATGATAATGACAGACTCCGGAGGAATCCAGGAGGAGGCTCCCACCCTGGGTAAGCCGGTGCTTGTGCTGAGAAAGGAAACAGAGAGGCCGGAGGCTGTCAAGGCTGGAACTGTAAGACTTGCGGGAACAGTTCAGGAGGAAATCGTAGAGCATGCCTCCAGACTGCTGGAAGATAAGGCCGATTATGATAAAATGGCCAAAGCTGTCAATCCTTATGGTGATGGGCATGCTTCAGAGAGAATTGTCCGGGTGCTGCTGTTCCATTTCGGTTTAACAGATGAAAAACCTGATGAATTTAATGTTTAGATAATATAGAAATACTATATATTTAAGGACATCGGCTGCTGCACAGTGAATAAATTTTATTCAGCTGGGCAGCAGTTCTTTTTTTAGTATTAGATTAGTAAAATGGGCTTGTCTTAAAATGAGAGATTTGTAAATAATGAAATATTGATCTTATGGTATCAGTAAAATCGAATTATGATGAATTTTGTCACTTAATATGTTTAAATTTTAACAAACAGGGGTAACTAATATAGTAGCCTGTAACATCAAAATTCATACATTGCCGGGGTCAGCATGTAAATATCTTATATCGGGAGGTCCTTGGAGTGACTAAAAAAATTAAATACAGAATACTGGTTACGTTTTTAATTACATCTACACTGTTTATTGTTTTTTTGAGTACATATATTATTTTTAACTTAATTCAACTGAATAAATCGGAAACAGCTGCGGTTGAAAAAATGCTGTTCAGTGATTACGACAATATGATAAAAAATGAAGTAGACACTGCCGTAAATATACTGGAAGCATATCATGATGCCTATAAACAAACTATTATGACCGAAAAGGAAGCGCAGGAAACTGCCAAACAGTTAATTAAGAAACTAAAATACGGCGATGACGGCTATTTCTGGATAGACGATACATCGGGAATTCTTGTTGCGCATCCCGTCAAGCCGGAGGATGAGGGGAAAAACAGGCTTGACATAACCGACCCCAACGGGGTTAAGCTTATACGTGAAATTATTGAAGCGGCTGCCGACGGTCAAAGGTCGGGATATACCGATTACATGTGGGAAAAGCCGGAGGATGCCGGGACCGACAGGCTAACTCAAAAAAGAGCTTACTCAAAATTGTTTAAACCCTGGAATTGGATAGTGAGCACAGGAAATTACGTTGATGATATTCAAAAAAATGTAAATGAAAAGAGTATTGAACTGAACAGGAACCTTACCGAGAATATTATAGGAATACTTATATTTCTGGGACTTTCAATAATAGCCATGATTTTTATAGGGCTGGCGCTCAGCAGAAGGCTTTCAGAACCTATTGTCAAAATTGTCAAGGCTTTTGAAAAGGATGAAAACGGGCAGATAAGGATACAGGAAATCAGGCTGAAGTCAAAGGATGAAATCGGAATTCTTGCCGGTACCTTAAATGAGATGTCTCTGCAGGTAAAGGGCTTTATTAACGGTGTAATGAGCGAATCGTCAAATATTGATGCCTCTGCCGACAATGTTAGGGAACAGATGACTATGATGAACGAACTGATAGAAGAAGTATCGGAGACAACAGAGGAATTATCGGCGGGAATGGAGGAAACGGCGGCATCAACACAGGAGATGTATGCTACAGCCGTGGAAATAGGAACAGCCGTTGATCTCATAGCCGGTAAAGCCCAGGAGAGCGAGAGGCATGTAACGGAAATCAGAAAGAGAGCAAAAGTTTTGAAAGAAAGTATCAGTGATGCTATAACCGGCGGGACACAAATAATGGACAACTCGAGAAAAAACCTCGAAAAGGCTCTGCAGGAAGCTGAATCAGTAAAAAGAATCAATGAATTGGCTGATGTGATACTGGAGATTACAAGTCAAACAAATCTTTTGGCGCTCAATGCCTCCATTGAAGCCGCCAGAGCGGGGGAGGCAGGCAGAGGCTTTGCTGTTGTGGCCGATGAGATAAGACTGCTTGCAGAAGATTCAAAAAGCACAGCCAATAAAATAACCGGAATAATCAAGCAGGTTACAGGTTCAGTAGACAATTTATCAAGCAATTCCTCAGAGCTGCTGGACTTTATCGGCACTACGGTTAAGGGAGATTATACTATGATGCTGAACGCATCGGACGAATATGAAAGGGATTCGGAAAATCTCAATCTTCTGGTAGCCGACTTCAGCAGAACATCGGAAGAACTTAATATTTCAATATCAAATATGATAAAAGCCATAAATGAAATAACCTCCGCCAACAGTGAAGAGGCGGAAGGCACAAGCAGCATAGCGCAAAGGTCGGTACAGGTTAAGGAAAAGGCAAACGAACTTCTGATACAGGCCAATAAATCAAAGAAGTATTCGGAAAATCTCATGAACTATGTTTCCAAATTCAAACTGGAACAGTAGAGAATAAACACTTAAAAACCTTGAAGCTTTTTTATACAGCTTCAAGGTTTTTTTACAGATCACTGAAAATATTGACATATGAAAAAGATTAGATTAATATAGTAGTAGCAATAAGTACTACTATTCTTTACTGTGAGGTAAAACTATGGAATTGATAGAAAATCTAATGAAAACAGGTCTTACCAAAAATGAGTCCGAGCTTTATGCTGCACTTTGCAGGGAAGGTGAACTTACCGGCTATGAAGCGGCCAAAATTACGGGTATACCCAGAGCAAATGCATACCAGGCTCTGGCAGGTCTTGTCGACAAGGGCGGGGCTTATGTTATAGAAGGAACAGTGCCCCATTATACCGCAGTCCCCGCAGAAGAATACTGCAGCAATGTGATTTTTCATATGGAGGAGACGGTCGGCAGAATCAAAAAGGATTGTCCGCAGCTGCGGCAGCCGTCTGAGCCCTTTATTACAATAACAGGTTTCAGGCATATTTCAGATAAAATAAAGAACATAATAGCGGCTGCCCGGGAAAGGATATATATATCAGTACCGGAGGCGGAAATGGCATATTGGAATGAAGACCTGAAGCATGCGGCAGGCAGGGGGCTCAAAGTGGTTGCAATAGCACCGGAGGGGTTTGAACCGGAGGGTGTAATTATTCACAGGATGAACAGCAGGTCTGTCCAGGTCAGATTGATTGCAGATTCTTCAAACGTTATTACAGGAGAAATAAAGGGAGGCGAGTTTGACACCTGTCTTTATTCAAAAAATAAATCCCTGGTCCAATTGATAAAGGATTCTTTAAAGAATGAGATAAAACTGGCCCAATTGGAAGGAAAATTTGAGAAAATTGAATAATGTATTAGATAATATGATATTTTAACTATTTAGTTATATGTGAGGTGAAAAAAATATTGTTAGAACATTCAGGGACAATAAAGCTGCAGTCTGAACGGCTGATACTCAGAAAATTTTATTATGGTGATGCGGACAGCATGCTGAGCAACTGGATTTCCGATCCGGCTGTTCAGAACAACTACGGAGAACCTGTATATGAAAGTTACGAAGACGTGAAAGCTCTATTGGATAATTGGATTTCTCAATATAAAAATAAGGACTTTTACCGGTGGGCTGTTATACTTAAGGACACAGGTGAAAGTATCGGACAGATAGCATTTTGCAGAGTGTACACCGAAGCTGGAACAGCAGAAGTTGAATATTGTATAGGCCGGAACTTTTGGGGAAAGGGCTACACAGCAGAGGCATTAAGAATGATTTTGCAGTATTCATTCGGCAAGCCCGGATTTGAAAAGCTGGAGGCTTTCCATCGTACAGGCAATCCTAACTCAGGAAGGGTTCTGGAAAAATCCGGCCTGAGAAAAGCAGCCAATATAACACGCTTCGAATTGATAAGCCGGCAGCCAGTCAATGAAATCTGCTATGCTCTGACTAAAGATGAATACTTCGGGTCAAGCAACAAGTTGAAGGATTGATAAATGCTATAGATGTCATAGGTATCGGTAACAGGAGGTAGAATAAAATGGAGATAATAGAAGAAATCATAGCTGAACGGCTTGGAGGCAAACAATTCGGAAAAAACACAGAGCTATATAAATTCGCATTAATTAAGGAAGCGAAAGCAAAGGCTAAAATTTTAAATCCAGGTCTCAGGCTGATAGATTTTGGAGTAGGTGAGCCTGATTTACCGGCAGACCGGTTGATTGTGGAGACTTTATACAATGAGGCCGGAAGGGAGGAAAACAGATTCTACTCCGATAATGGAACAGAAGAGTTTTCTGAAGCGGCTATAAAATATTTACATAATACATACGGTATAAACTGTCCGGGTACCGGGAACATACTTCACGGAATAGGTTCAAAACCAGTCCTGGCCATGCTGCCGGTATGCTTTATAAATCCAGGAGATGTGGCGCTTGCAACTGTTCCTGGGTATCCTGTTATCTCTACCTGGACCAGATACCTGGGCGGACAGGTATTTAATCTTCCTTTATATGAGGAAAACAGTTTTTATCCTGAGCTGGGGTCAATTCCGAAACCGGTATTGAAAAGAGCCAGGATATTGTATATCAACTATCCGAACAATCCGACCGGACAGGTGGCCACAAGGGAGTTTTACAAAGAGGTTGTAGAATTTGCTTATAAAAATAACATAGCTGTTATTTCGGATGCCGCTTACGGTGCTTTAACCTATGACGGTCAGAAACCGCTGAGCTTTTTGTCAGTTGATGGCGCAATGGAGGTTGGTGTTGAAGTGCACTCGCTTTCCAAAGCCTTTAATATGACAGGGTGGAGAATAGCCTTCCTGGCAGGAAACAGCAAAATCATAAAAGCGTATGGAACAGTCAAGGATAATACTGATTCAGGTCAGTTCAGAGCTATACAAAAAGCAGGTATTTACGCGCTGAACCATCCTGAATTAACAGACGGATACACGAAAAAATACTCACGGCGATTTGATATGCTGGTTGAAGCACTGAATGGAGCAGGCTTTGCCGCTGAAAAACCAAAGGGAACCTTTTATTGCTACGTAAAAGCTCCGGAAGGAGCAGGAGATGTCAGGTTCCATACTGCAGCAGAGGCATCAGAATACCTGATCGAAAAAGCCTTGATATCCACTGTCCCATGGGATGAAGCCGGAGCTTATCTGAGGTTTTCGGTAACCTTTGAAGCCCGGACCGAGCAGGAGGAACAGGCAATAATCAATGAATTGGCAAAAAGATTGAAATCTCTGAAGCTTCGGTTTTAGTACAATTCTAAAAAAACCGGCATATCACAATGTCGGTTTTCTTCAATATTAATTATTTACTTGTGTTTTATTCCGTATCTAATTACTGGAACTTGCCGAGGTATTGTCGTCGTTACTTGCTTCACCCTGACTTGAGACATCTGTCAGAATTACAATATCCACTCTTCGGTTCTTTTGACGATTTAAATCGGAGTCATTTGGAACCAGAGGAGTAAATTCACCGTAGCCGACAGCTGAAATCAGTTTGGGATCAATACCGGCCTTATCCACCAGTATTCTTAAAACATTGGTAGCTCTTGCACTTGACAACTCCCAGTTTGACGGATAAAGAGGACTTTTGATTGGTACATTGTCGGTATGTCCTTCTATACGTATGTGCTTGTTGGGAATATTAGCCAGGATATCTCTGCCTATTTTAAGAACCTTGTCTTCCGATTCCTTCTCTATGTCAGATCTTCCCGATTTAAAAATAAGTCTTTCATTTATTGAAATTACGACACCGCGCTCCTGCTTCCTGACATCAATACTTCCTTCAAGGCCCTGACCTTTAACTATTTCCCTGACTTCCCTGGTGATACCTTCTATTTGCTTGTCTTCCAGTTCAGACGGTATTACCGGAGAGGGCATTGTGGCCGGAAAATCAACAAGAGAATTTCCTTGTCCGCTGCCCTGTAAAACCGACTCGGAGCCTGTACCAAATGCAGCACTTAAGGATTGTGAAAGCTGTTGAAATTTTGCCGAATCTACCTGACTCATAGCAAACAGAATTATGAAGAGGATAAGCAGGAGATTCATCAAATCGGCATAAGTCAAGAGCCAGCGTTCAGTATTGTCCTTTACTACCTTTTCTTTAGCCATACCTATGCCTCAGCCCCTTCTTCAGCAATTACAGTTTCTTTTTTGTTCTTGCTGTTCAACTTTTCCATAAGATTAAGGTTGAGTTTTTCTTTGATTATACGGGGGTTTTCACCTGCCTGTATGGATAGAAGGCCTTCAATTATCAATTCATTGATCATTGTTTCACGCGATGCTTTCACCTTGATTTTTGAAGCTAGGGGCAGAAAAAGAATGTTTGCAAAACCAACACCGTACATGGTGGCAACGAATGCACCCGATATTTTTGAGCCAAGAGCTAGAGGATCAGACAGATCTCGCAGTATACTTATCATACCCATAACTGTACCGCAAACACCCATGGCAGGCCAGGTTCCACCCATATATTCGAATATTTTGGCTCCAGATTCATAAATCTCTTCATGAAGCTCGGTTTCTCTTGCAAGTATATCCTTTATTACTTCTGTTTCAATACCGTCAACAACCAGAGCCAAACCTTTCCGTATCAAATCATTCTTGTTGGTTTGGGCATCCTGCTCCAAACTGAGCAAGCCGTCTTTTCTGGCTTTTTCGGAGAGGTCAGCCAATTCGTTGATAATATCAATTTCGTTATAATTCTTTTGCGTAAAAACCATACTGATTATTGAAAACATTTTTTTGAATTCAGATAACGGAAACGCTAAAAGAGTAGCACCGAACCCACCTACAAAGACTATAAGCAAAGGTCCCGGCAATATCAAACGTGCTAAGACTCCGCCTTCTTCGACATAACCTAATATTACTCCTCCAAAACCTAAGATCAAACCTATAATGGTTGTAATATCCATATTTTAACCACTCCTGATTGTAAATTCTTTTGTGCAAGTATACTAAAAATTCGAAGCTGAATTATGCACTTTTCGTCAAAGGGCCATTGATTTACCTTTTTCACTGTGCTATTATTGAACTAATTTATGCTATGTACAATTTCCCAACATAGCATGGTTAGAAAATAAACCTAAATAAGTATCGTAATTTTTAAGTAGAAACTTAACAACTAATTGCGGAGATTGTATAAAAAAACGATAATGAGTAATTTTTTAAAATTTTTTGTAAAAAGAGTTTGTATTTTTTATGCAATTGCTCTTATAATATGTTTGATATTCAGTGGACATCGGCTTATAATGATTGCAGCTCTCACTATCGGCGTATTAGTTTCGTTGTTAAGATTTGCAGTTCTTGAATCCGTGCTCGGGCATTTATTAAGTGGTGCGAATAAAAAAAGAGCAATAGTAATAAGTATTGTAATATATTTGCTTAACTTAGTCATAATAGGGATAACGGTAGTTTTTGCCATGCAATTTGGAATATATGCTTTCCTGGCTGCACTTGGCGGAATGCTTTCAATCCTGTTTGTCGTTATGATAAATGCCGTAACTGAGGCTTTTGGAATTACAAAAAATCATTATGGACAGAAGGTGAAATGAAAAAATGCATGAAGAAATGAGTCTTGGTGACAGGCTTATTGAGGCAATGAATCCGCATACGGTTTTCACTATACCCGGATTGAAGATACCGGTTACCGATGTAGTAGTAACCATGTGGATTATTATGGCGGTTCTTATATTTTTCGCCGTATTTTTAACTCGTAAGCTCACTACTGTTCCAAACAAGAAACAAAACGTAGCAGAAATAATAGTAGAGATGATAAACAACATATGTAAGGATGCTATCGGAGATCATCACTGGAAGCCTTTTGCTCCATTTTTGGGAACTGTTATGTTATTTCTGATGTTTGCAAATACTGTTTCGATTTTTAATGTTATTCCAGGAGAAGGTTTCAAGTTGAGACCTCCGACCAGAAACATCAACGTTACAGCATGTCTGGCTATAATGTCCATCATTGTTGTTATTTATGCCGGTATAAGGTATAAAAAGGTGGGCGGTTGGCTGAAAAGTTTTGTAGAGCCAATTCCAATGATGCTGCCCTTTAAGATTCTGGATTATGGCATAAAGCCTTTATCTCTGGCGTTACGTCTGTTTGGTAATATATTGGGTGCATTTATAGTTATGGAACTTATATATGCCGCAATGCCGCCGGTAGTTCCTGCAGCATTGAGTATATATTTTGATTTGTTTGATGGGATACTTCAAGCTTATGTGTTTATGTTTTTGACTTCTCTATACATTGCAGAGGTAATAGAATAAGGGGGTGAAATAAATGAGTGGATTAATAGCTATAGCAGCGGCGATCGCTGTATTTACAGGTATTGGCGCAGGAGTAGGTATCGGTTTGGCAACTGGAAAAGCTGTTGAGGGTGTTGCAAGACAGCCTGAGGCTGCAGGCCAGATAAGAAACGTTATGCTTCTCGGAGCGGTTCTTGCAGAAGCAACAGCCATCTACGGTCTTGTAGTTGCTTTGGTACTTGTATTCTTGAAAATGGGATAATATGTTTTACAGTGTAAGAATCTGTTTAATATCTGCTTGTGTCCGCCAAAATGACGGGCACAATAAGAGCTTAAACAGGCTCTGAGGATATCTGTGAAAGGTTCTAAAATACCTTTCACAGATATGGCAGTGATTATAAAGCATGGTTTATATTCCGGCTATTATATAGATAACAATATCTAAATAAAAACACTTTGTTTTCGTATGGATAGGTATACGATATATACGGAGTGAAAGAATATTAACGACACTATCCGGCTCGCGATAGGTGCGTGTACAATAAATTTCTGTGAGCCAGAAAGGTGAATGATACTTATATGTTAATGCCTGATAAGTATACGTTTATTTTTGTTGCATTAAACCTGTTGATATTGTTTTTCTTCATGAAAAAGTTTTTGTTTAAACCTGTCACAGAGTTCATGGAAAACAGAAAGAATTCCATAGAACAGGCTTTGAAGGATGCAGATCAGGCAAAACTTGAAGCGGCAGAGTCAAGAAAAAATTATGAAGAACAGATAAAGAAAATCAGGGAAGAAAGCGATAAGCTTTTGAATGAAGCAAGGGTCAAAGCTGCACGTGAGTACGACGAGATAATTGCAAATGCCAAAAAAGATGCGCTGACTATTGTTGAAAAAGGCCGTCAGGATGTAGAGCGCGAAAGGGCGGAAATGCTGCGTCAGGTAAGGCAGCAGATCGCTGCACTGGCTATTGCTGCTGCTACAAAGGTTGTTCAGGCCAATATGGATACAGAGTCAAACAAGAGTATGGTTGATAAATTTATAGATGAGGCAGGTGCAGCGTAATGCCGCTTGTAGAGAAAAGATATGCCCAGGCATTATTGGAGCTTTCACTTGACGGCATCGATAATGCCAGACAGGAATTTAAACAGCTTACGGATATTTTTAATTCTGATATGCAATTCAGGAGTTTTTTAACTGATCCGAGAGTTAAATTGGATAAAAAGCAGGACTTGGTCAGAAATACATTTTCCGGCCGGTTAAGTTCAAAAATGCTGAACTTCCTGCTGCTGCTGATAGCAAAACAGAGGATTAATGAACTTCCCGGCATTTTCGAGCAGTTTATACAGCTTGCTGACCAGAGGGCAAATGTGCTCGATATGAAAATTATCACAGTTGCTCCGTTACAAGAAAGTCAGATCGGCTCTTTGAAGGATAGGTTTGGTAAAAAATATAATGCAAGCGAGGTAAAAGTTACAGAAGTTGTGGATCCATCAATAATAGGCGGAATAAAAGTAATTATTGGGGATAAAGTCTACGATGGAAGTATTAAAGGCAGAATAGAATCATTAACTGAACTGGTTACTATGTAGCGGCCGGTGTCAGAGCATATGGGGTGAGAAAAGGATGAGTCTTAGACCAGAAGAAATTAGCTCAATTATAAAGCAGCAGATAGAAAGTTACGGAGCTGCGGTTAAAACTGATGATGTAGGTTATGTACTTCAGTCAGGTGATGGTATTGCAAGAATATACGGCTTACAGTCATGTATGTCGGGAGAGCTTCTGCAGTTTGACAGTAATGTTTATGGTATGGCTCTAAATCTTGAAGAAGACAATGTCGGCTGTGTTGTACTGGGAGACGACAGAGAAATCAAAGAGGGTACAACTGTAAAAAGAACGGGAACTACAGTTCAGGTGCCGGCAGGACAATCCCTTATCGGAAGAGTTGTTAATCCTTTGGGAAAACCGCTTGACGGGAAAGGTGATATCAAAGCAGATACTTACAGACCTGTAGATTTTACAGCTCCGGGTGTTATTGACAGAAAGGGCGTAAATACGCCGCTTCAAACAGGTATAATGGCCCTTGATGCACTTATTCCTATAGGAAGAGGTCAGAGAGAGCTTATTATAGGCGACAGACAGACCGGTAAGACGGCCATAGCTGTAGACACTATTATTAACCAAAAAGGCAAGGACGTAATTTGTGTTTACGTTGCAATAGGACAAAAGGCTTCCACAGTTTCAGGCATTGTTAATACACTTGAAAGATTCGGAGCCATGGAATATTCCATCGTTGTTTCTTCAACAGCCAGTGATCCGGCTTCGCTTCAGTACCTGGCACCTTATGCCGGCTGTGCTATGGCTGAGGATTTTATGTACAGACAGCACAAGGATGTTTTAATAATTTATGATGATTTGTCAAAACATGCGGTTGCATACAGAGCAATGTCATTACTTCTTAAAAGACCGCCAGGAAGAGAAGCTTATCCCGGTGATGTATTCTATTTGCATTCAAGACTGCTTGAAAGAGCGGCAAAACTCAGCGATGAATTAGGCGGAGGTTCCATTACGGCACTTCCTGTAATAGAAACACTTGCAGGAGACGTTTCAGCATATATCCCGACAAATGTTATATCAATAACCGACGGTCAGATATATCTCGAATCAGAGTTATTCTTCTCCGGTCAAAGACCGGCTGTAAATGTCGGTTTGTCCGTATCACGTGTTGGTGGTTCGGCTCAGATCAAAGCCATGAGAAAAATAGCAGGTCCTTTGAGAATAAATCTTGCACAGTTCAGAGAACTTGAAGCTTTTGCACAGTTTGGCTCCGATTTGGACAAAGCCACACGAGACAAGCTGGTACAGGGCGAAAGATTGGTTGAAACCTTGAAACAGCCGTTATATTCCACTTTGCCGGTAGAAGAGCAGGTCATGATACTGTATGCTGCAACAAATAAATATCTTATGGATTTACCTGTTAACAAGGTTAGCAAATTTAATCAGGAACTTGTTAAGTTTGTTAAGGAGAAATATCCTAAAATACTGTCAAGTATCGCTGAAACCGGTGATATAAACGACGAAATGATGCAGCTGATGAAGACTGCTACCGAGGAATTTAAAGCTCAGTTTGTTTAAAAAATATTATTCTGTGCTTATCATTTATTTTACACAGCGGATAAGTACAGGTTATCAATTGTTTGTCGGGCTGTGGGACAGAAACGGCGGGTTATCATATGGCAAATAATATGCGTGAAATAAAATTGCGTATCAAAAGTATAAATCAGATGCGGCAAATAACCAAAGCCATGAAGTTGATATCAGCGTCAAAACTAAAGAAGGCAAGAGCGCAACTAGATGAAACCCTTCCGTATTTTAACAAGGTAAGAGAAACTATTGCAGAAATTCTTGCACATAGCGGAGATGTTGAGAGCAAATATTTCGATATCAGAGATGATAAGCCCGGCAGTAAAAAGGCTTATATAGTCATTACCGGAGACAAGGGTTTGGCAGGCGGTTATAACAGCAATATCAAAAAGCTTGCAGAGCAGGCAGTCAGCCAGGATAAAGAGAATGCACTGCTGCTCATAGCCGGAAATTCAGGAAAATCATATTTTGTCAAAAAAAATTACCATGTTCATACTGAATTTGATTATGCCGTGCAAAATCCGACAGTATTCAGGGCACGAGAGATTGCAGACATTATTCTTGAACTGTATAACAAGAAGCAGGTGGATGAAGTATATATAATCTTCACTCAAATGCTGTCGGCGATTACCCTGGAGCCTAAAATGCTGAAGCTCCTGCCTCTGGAAATCGGTGCGCTGCGCGATGATGTAAATGCTGAAGATATCAAAATTGATGAGCAGATAAAATACGAGCCTTCACCTTCTGTTGTTCTGGATGTACTGATACAAAAGTATATTAAGGGCATTATATACGGTGCGTTTGTTGAAGCGTTTACCAGTGAACAGAATGCCCGTATGACTGCTATGGACAGTGCAACAAAAAATGCGGATGAAATGCTCCAAAAATTAAATCTGTATTATAACAGAGCCAGACAGGCTGCCATCACTCAGGAAATATCAGAAATAGTGGGCGGAGCTGCTGCTTTGAAATAGTTTGAAGAGGAAAATAGCCGCGTGTACACGCGCAGATGGGAGTGATAGTATGGCTGGAAGTACAGGAGTCATTGTACAGGTTATCGGACCGGTACTTGACATCAGATTTGAAAATAGCACATTGCCCAACATATATAATGCAATCAGAATTC
>JAEWJR010000001.1:0-63769 GCA_023386445.1 Bacillota bacterium
GATCTGAAGGAAATGGTTAAGGCTGTTTTCGATGAGCTTGTAATAGGTTATTCAAAAAATCAGAAAATAATTTTAAGGTTTGAAGATGATATGCCTTTTATTCTTGCAGATAAAGTGCTGATGAAACAGGTAATTACAAATATAATTTCAAATTCCTTGAAGTTTACCAGAAATGTGGATATTGGAATCATTACCGTAGGATACCTGTATGTTAATAATGAAAACCGTTTTTACATAAAGGATAACGGTGTCGGTTTCGATATGAAGTTTTCAGAGAATCTTTTCGGTATGTTTCAGCGTATGCATTCAATAAATGATTTTGAAGGCAGCGGAGTGGGCCTTGCAATTGTAAAAAAAATAATAGAAAAATCCGGAGGCAGAGTCTGGATAACAGGTGAGGTTGGAATAGGCGCCTGTGTTTACTTTACTATCCGCCAGGAAAATATATTGAAATAACTGCAGGCATTATAGAACCGAGGTGAATCAAAAATGTACAAAACATTAATTGTTGACGACCGGGATATTTTTCTTATTGAATTGGAGCGCCTTAAGGTATGGGGTGAAATATCGGGTTTTGAAGTTGCCGGAAAAGCCAATAACGGCAGTCAGGCTATTGATTTACTCAAAAATAACGAATACGATCTGGTATTGACAGATATTAGAATGCCGATAATTGATGGTCTTCAGCTTTTAAGAGAAATTAAAAAAGATAATTTATGTTCCTGCGTTGTTATTATCAGTGAATACAGTGAATTTAACTATGCCCGGCAGGGTATAGTTTTGGGAGCCTTCGACTATCTCGTAAAACCTGCTGCCGAGGAAAGTTTGCTGCAGGTTCTGCAATGAGCGGGGAACTTTTTAAAGGAAACCCAAAACCAGAGACTGGCCTCAGGCTATCTTTCCGATAACAATGACTGGATATATCCGGCGGCTGAGGAAAAAAATATTTTCAATTATATTAAAAACAGGGATTTCTCCGCCGTTCAATTGTTTGGTTCAACCGCCGAAAATTTATACCTGGCCTTATCCGACAACATTATTAAAGCAGATATCATTATCAAAAGGCTGTATCACAATCTTATAAAAGCAGTTTACGAAGATTTTAAGTGGCTTGGAAATTTTATCGGGATCAATTATTTTGAAGAGGTGGATTTTTTACATGACGGCAATACTGATACCTTTAAAGAGTTTTATATGAGAAAAATAAATTATTTAATCAGGTTTATTGTAAAGTTTCAGCCCGATACTCAGGATGATAATATCCGGCATATCTGCGAATACATATTAAATAATCCTGAAGATGATTTGAAACTGAAAGTAATAGCAGAAAAATTTTTCATTAACAATACGTATTTGAGTAATTCCTTTCCGGTCAAGACAGGTATTCATTTCAACGATTATGTCACCATGGTCAAAATGACCCGTGCAGAGTTTCTTTTTAAAAGTACAAACTTGAAAACCTATGAAATAGGCTTTCAAATAGGTTACCGTGACTTGAATTACTTTATGAAACAGTTTAAAAAGATATACGGATTGAGCCCTTCGGAATTCCGGAACACTGACTATATCGATTATCAAATTTAATTTTCTCCTCCGTTGCTCCTATTGTACTGCAAAATTTACTGTGCTATCATTAAATAATGCAATTGATTATTTCAGTAATCGGAGGAAACATGTCAATAAAAGTAAAAGCTTTTTTAAATAAAAAAACCTTGGTATATCTGCTGACATTAACCTTTTCTGTTGTTATACTGTTAGTTGGTAACAAGATAACCACAAAAAATCTGAACATGCTGAGCGGTGCAGAGGGAGTTTCAGCTGAAAAGGCACAGGTTATAAAAGTTGTGAGTACAAAGAAGACCGAATATGATCTGGGTGGTGAAAATCCTGACACAGGCAAGGACATTATATTTCAGGCCAAAGTTTTATCCGGTGAAGACAAAGGTACTGAAGTTATGGCAATGCAAACCATAGATCCTTTTACCGGAGCTTCTCTCAAAGAGGTTCAGGCAGGAGACAAAGTAATACTCTACAGGCTGGACAACGAAGGTTCCGACAATGAATGGGTACTTGGTGAATACCTGAGATCTGATTCACTTTTGATTATGGGAATTGCCTTTCTTGTATTTCTTGTGATTTTCGGACGCTTTAAAGGCTTCAATACAATTATATCCCTTGCCTTTACCTGTGCAGCAATTTTCGCTGTGTTTATTCCAGCCGTACTCCAGGGCTTCAACATATATTTCTGGTCCATAATAACATGCATTTACATAATAACAATGTCTTTCCTCATCATTTATGGTGCAAACAAAAAAAGTCTGTCTGCAGGAATAGGCTGTCTGGCCGGAATTTTGGTATCGGGTTTTCTTACCCTTATAATGGATGACGTATTAAAGCTTACCGGTCTGGTCAGTGAGGAATCTCTTTATGTTATCCGTGTCAATCCCAATCATCCTATAGATCTCAGAGCAATAATATTCGCAGCAATACTGATCGGAGCCATCGGAGCAATAATGGACGTATCAATGTCCATATCGGCTGCCCTGGCCGAATTCAAGGAAAAACTCGAATATACCCCCTTCAGCCTTATTATAAAATCCGGAATGGCTATTGGAAGGGACATAATGGGTACTATGGCCAACACCTTGATTCTGGCTTATATTGGAAGCTCACTTTCAGTAGTTCTTCTCCTGGTATCATACAACAGCTCTGTTTTAGAGCTTATGAATAAGGAAATGATTGTAGTTGAGATTCTTCAGGCACTGATAGGCAGTTTTGGTATTTTGGTGACAATCCCTGTTACCTCCCTTTTATGTGCCTATTTGTTTTCAGAGAGAGTAAAAATCTGGTTCAAAGCCCACAAGCTTCCATCTTCTGACGAATTTCACGATGAATACAACGACGGCTGGAAGTAATAACATATTTACCATAAATTTTAATCATGAATTAGATTTGATTGGTACAAACTAAACTAAAATAACAGTAAATGAGGTTATATATGTTTGTACCGCAAAGAGTAATCTTCGAAACAGGCTCTCTTGACTATCCCCTGGGACGGCAGCTGTACGAAAGCTTCAAAGCCGGCAACCTTCCCATAATCGAAAGCTCACTGAATAAAGTAAAAAGCCATATTCCTGGTGAAACAACTGCGGCTTTGTATCAAAGCGGAAAAAACACCCTTGTTGTAGGTGTAAAAAAGAGCTTGAGCTTCCAGAGCTGCAAGCCTTCCGCTCATTATCAGCTGCCTCTGGTAAGCGGCTGTATCGGTCAGTGTGAATACTGTTATCTCAATACCCAACTGGGCGACAAACCTTTTACAAGGATTCATGTAAATCTTGAAGATATATTCCGGCAAGCCGATAAATATATTGTTGAAAGATTACCGGAAGAAACTATTTTTGAAGGTTCTGCAACCTCTGACCCTGTTCCTGTGGAACCGTATACAGGGGCGTTGAAAATGGCCATACGCTATTTCGCTGCCCATGAAAAGGCCCGCTTCAGGTTTGTAACCAAA
This sequence comes from Bacillota bacterium, assembly GCA_023386445.1. Classification (GTDB taxonomy): domain Bacteria; phylum Bacillota; class Clostridia; order Acetivibrionales; family DSM-1351; genus Ruminiclostridium. The sequence goes on from JAEWJR010000001.1 coordinate 3,515, forward strand.
TATACGGATATTGATGACCTCTTGACGCTGGAACACAAAAATCGTACAGAAATACGCTTCAGTTTGAATACCGAGTCCATAATAAAAAAGTACGAGCATAAAACCGCTTCGGCAAAAAAGCGTATTGAGGCAAGTGCTAAATTATATTCAGCCGGCTATCCGGTTGGCTTTATAATTGCACCTGTGTTTATTTATGAGGGTTGGGAAAAGGAATACAGAGAGCTTCTGTCAACACTCCGGCAGGCATTTCCGGCCTCAGCCTCAAATCCTGTGACCTTTGAAGTTATTTCCCACAGGTATACCTCTAAAGCCAGAAATAAAATAACTGAAATCTTTCCTGAAACCACCCTGGACATGGACAACGGAAACAGGCAGTTTAAATACGGCCAATTCGGTTATGGCAAATATGTCTATCCCAGGGAAACCATGGCCCGGGTAAAGGAGTTTTTCCAGAAGGAAATATCGGAGCTTTTTGAGAACGGGGAGATAAAGTATATTATTTAACATGTTTAATCAATAACTACTACGCCCGTTCGTCCAGTTTATTCCTTCTCTCACCAAGATAGTCCTCCTCAATTACCGGACTCCGGTTATCTTTTACCTGTTTGCTTTGATAAACACTATCCTTATGTACTAAGGCTTCAATGTCAAGCTGGTTTTTTGCCTTTATCTCCTCTGCTTTAACCATGGCATCGGCCTTAATCTGCTCCTTTTTCAGCTTGAACTTAAATATCTCCTGCATCGAGACGTATGTAAAAGTAAAGAATCCAACTACAACGACAGCTATGGCAACAAGCGTATTCTGGTCTATGTGCATAAGTATTCTCCTCCAATTTCATTGCAATAATGCAATTACCAAATAACGCCAGGAATAATCAATCTATTACAGGCGCAACGCCGGCTTTTATAAAATCAACCAGCTCCTGGGGCTTTATCTCAACCTGAAAACCGATTTTTCCTGCGCTGAATATTATTGAGTCAATATTCCCACAGGAGCTGTCTACAACTGTCGTATAATCCTTTTTCATTCCTATGGGCGAGCAGCCTCCCCTGATGTAGCCGGTTACCTTGTTTATTTCATCCATTCTTATCATTTCGACAGACTTTTCGCCTACCGACCTGGCTGCCGCCTTTAGATTCAGTTCCTTACCTACAGGAATAACAAAAATAAAAAAATTCTTGCCGGCACCTCTTGTAACAAGAGTTTTATATACCTTTTCCACAGGCTGTCCAATCTTGTTAGCCACCGAAACCCCGTCTATAGCCCCATCCTTATTTTCATAGGTATATGTATTATACTGAATATGTGCGCTGTCCAGTATTCTCATGACATTTGTCTTTTGAATTGCCATATTAATGTTTCCTCCTGTTTATTGCAGCTTCATTGCATAATTATAGTAACCTAGTACCGGCTCATTCCAGCAATTCCTTCGGAAACCTGAAATGGCCGATAATACGCCCGCTCTTGCTCCACTTCAGCAATATGTTTTCTTCCTCAACCGCTACGGTACTGGCATTGTGTATGATATACGGCACTCCGTCCTTGCGCCTTTTATCCGACACTATAGCCACATGGTCGGACCTGTTCAATACCACTATATCGCCCGGCTGCCATTGATACAGGTTCTTTCTGTCATAAGGCTTAACTTCCCAGGTCAGGCTTTCGGCATACTTTTCAAAGAATACTATCTGGTTTTTAACACGCCTGAAATCGATATTGGGATCGGGTACTTTTACACCATTTTTATAATCCTCCGTATGGTCAAGAATATCCCTATCCATACTGCTTTTTAAATCATACCCTGCATTTATCAATGCCCGCCAGATAACATCCGTGCAGACGCCTTCCCACTCGGGAGGATATCCTCCTTCATAATAGGTACTCTGGTATTTTGTCCGGTTAAATACTTCCTTCCTGGCACCCTGGACTATGTCATCCATATCGGAAATACCATCTCCATCCATATCCCCTTCACATACAATCTTTTCAACAGTAACTTTACCTTTTAAAAAGAAAAAAGCGTCAAGATAAACAATTTTGTTGTAGCCCAATAGAGCTGCAAATCCCAATGCCAATACTATAGACGCTGCTATTATATTTCTTCTCCTGCCGCTTTTGGTGTTTCGTATAAAGCCATTTTTCATACCAATCCCCATTTCCAGCTATGAAAATATTATCCGCCGCTGGAACTTCATAACCCTAACCGGCTTATCAGGACAGTCCGTAAATATTCTGTTCCATACATATCCTTGCTCTTTCCGCAGTTTTTGAATCGGCCTGCAGGGAATTCCGAATAAATTCCGGATGTTCTATAAGAAAAGCCCTCATAGTTTCAGTGGGTTTCTCAAGATAATCCATAAGCATTTTATGCTGTTGTACGGTAATGTGATTTTCAGCTAAAGCCCCGTCGAACAGGACTTTGTCAACATTCATTAAAGCATGGGACTCCACTCCCGCACCATTGAGCTTTTCCGCACCGCCCTGAAGTCTGTCGACAACTACCAGACTGTATTTCAAATTTCCGTTCAGGGACTGGATAGCCGGTATCCAGGCTCTTGTATAGCTGGAAGCTTCGGTTATTATATCTGCTATGTGAAGGACATTTGCATTTTTTATATCCTTAACTTCAGAGGATACACCCTTTTGAAACACAACAGCCGTCAAATCCTTAAATATAGTTATATGCGGGATTTTAAGGATATCTGCTATTATCAGTGAAAAAAACCAGTCCCTTCTTTCTCCGCCTGATATGTATCCGATATTTTTCATATTGAAATTACTTTTAATATACTCACACATTGAAGATATTAGACCTCTGAAAATCTCATCGGTTTCAAAATTTTTGCGGGCAAGTTCCAGAATTATTTCCGAACATCCAGGCTTGTTTTCCTTGCAGACATCAATTACCTTCAGCAAGCTGTTAGCCTTTTCTTCACTTCCGTAAAGAAAATGGGTATTTATATAGTAAGGTCCGATTTTTGATGAGGTGTACCAGAATGGTTTATTCTCAGGGCATACTCTGACTGCATTTGTTTTGAAAAGCCAGGTTATGAGTTTATTTTTTTCCATTTAGAACTCCATTTCCGCTTCGCACAATAAAATGAGTTTCCCAATGTTAAATTGGTTTAATTCCACTTTATGGCACGTGCCGTTTTTATTTTATTTCAGTTTATTTTGCTTGCGCTTTTCTTCCATAAATTCCTGCCACCATTCCTGATTCTCAATTGTACTCAATTCAAAATCAAGATGCTCGGTGTCGCCTTCCATCAATACTTCAAATTCATCCTTTTTATCATCATAATCTACTACAGTAACTGAAGTATTATCGTGCCAGAATATATTTTTAATGTACTCCAGCTTCTGCCCGTAAAATCTGCAAAGCATGGTACGTATTGCTGCCCCGTGGGTTACAATGCAGATGTTTTTTCCCTGGTTGTTGCTGATAATATGTTTTACTTCTCCGATAAGTCTGTTATAAAACTCTGAGACACATTCTCCGTTTGGCATCTGATGAAGATGCGGCTCTTCCTCCCAGGTTTTATTTTCTTTCGGGTACAGCACCGGAAGCTGATCAAAAGGCACATTCTCCCAATCCCCTCCGTTTATCTCCCTGAGCTGGTCGGTCCGTATTACGGGAAGCTGCTTTATATCGGCAATATACTGGGCCGTCTGCAATGTACGGGTCAAACTGCTTGAATATATTATGTCAATGGGCATCCCAGCCAGCCTTTCGGCAACTTTCACAGCCTGTTTGTGACCCTTTTCGGTTATCCTGCTGTCAAACCATCCATGAAAGCGTCTGTTAATATTGCCTTCTGCCTCTGCATGCCTTACAAAAATAAGTCTGGTTATCATCTCTTCCTCCAAACACAAAATTGTTACCTTCGGTTTAATTATACCAAACTTTTCAAATATTATTAACCGGCCTGGAAGTAAATTTAACCTGTTGTTGCAGTTAGCACTCGACCATCCAGGTCCCGGGTGCTGCTCCGCTTGACTAGAATGAATTTCATGATAGTCAAGCTGGGACCTCCTGTCACTTTACCGGTAAAAATCCTTGTTTTTCACCTACAGATTCCTGCAAGCACTTTTATCGTGCAAATCTATTGTTTGAAGTTGTACTCGCATACCTGTTTAATCAGCATGAACTGCAACTGCAGAGTTGAGAAACAAATTAACTGACACAACGCGTTAATTTAATTCCAACTGACCTGTAACATCCTTTAAACTTCTGTAGCCGTATTTCTTCATGTATTCTTCCAGTCCCGAAATAATGTCTAAGGGTACGGTGGGATTAACAAAGTTTGCTGTACCAACCATGACCGCCGCCGCACCCGCAAGCAGAAACTCCACCGCATCATCGCTGCAGGCTATGCCGCCCATGCCGATTACAGGTATTTTGACCGCATGCGCGGCCTCATACACCATTCTTACGGCAACAGGTTTTACGGCTGGCCCTGAAAGTCCTCCGAAATTATTTGCAAGCACAGGTTTTTTTCTGTGAATATCAATCGCCATTCCCAGTATTGTATTTATAAGTGATACGCAATCCGCCCCGGCAGCTTCAGCCGCCCTGGCCATGGATTTTATGTCTCCCACATTTGGTGAGAGCTTTACAATTAAAGGCTGCCTGCAGTATCTCTTTACAGCCGAGGTTATTTCCTCCACAAGCACGGGATCGGTACCAAAGGCCAGTCCGCCGGCCTTTACATTGGGGCAGGAAACATTGAGCTCTATGGCATCAATCTCCGAGTCTCCAAGTACCTCAGCCATTTCACAGTACTCTTCAATGGTATTTCCGGCTATATTGGCAATTATCCTGGTGTCGAACTGTTTGAGAAAAGGCAGCTCCTGCTTTTTAAACGACTCAACTCCCGGGTTCTGAAGCCCGACACTGTTCAGTATACCTGCCGGAGTTTCGGCAATTCTTGGCGGAGGATTGCCTTTCCTCTCTTTCAGGGTAAGTCCTTTCACGGATATACCGCCGAGAGTATTCAAATCAATATATTCACCGTATTCATGTCCAAAGCCGTAGGTGCCTGAGGCCATAATAACCGGATTCTTAAGACCGATTCCTGCAATATTTACACTAAGATCAATACTATTTGACATATTACTCTCCAATCTGTACATCTAAATGTCAGTGGCTTTTTAATGCGCCAAGCTCACCGGCGTATGCCTCTATGCACTACACCGCAAAAAAACGCCCGCGTCTTCCATATGCGAAGGCCAGTGATGTAAATACTATCTGCTATCTTCGCATTAGTCCCAGCAGATGTCCGTGCTCCAGAATACGGGGCCGTCCTTGCAAACATGAGCGAACCCCCAGTCCTCCTCTCCCTTTTTGGTTTTGCAGGCACAGACCAGACATGCGCCTATTCCGCAGCCCATTCTCTGTTCCATGGAGACCTGGCAGGGGATGCCGTTTTTTTCTGCAATAGCCGCCACTTTGCGCATCATGATGCCCGGGCCGCAAGTATACACTATATCGGGCTTTTGCCCGGTTATGCGCTGCTCCAGCAGTTCTGTTACAAAAGCCTGCTTGCCGTAAGTACCGTCATCGGTTGCTATTTCCACATGATGTGCCGCGGCCCTGAACCGGTTTTCCAGCACTACGGAGGCTTTTGTCCTGAAACCCAGCAAAGCGGTCTTTTCCAATGCTTTACTGCTGTTTAATAGATATAGCAGAGGGAAGGTACCTATTCCGCCTCCAACAACAATTATATTTTTATACCTGTCATCTATTTCAAAGTGGTTGCCAAGTGGGGCCATAATATCAACCTCCCCTGTGCATTTGCTGCTCAGCTTTTCAGTCCCGGTGCCCTTCACCTGAAAAACAATATCAAAGGTGTTGTTCTCTCTGTCCACATGGCAAATGCTTATAGGTCTTCTGAGAAGAGTCTCTATCCCGCCGCACTTCACGTTGACAAACTGTCCCGGCACAGCGTTCTGCGCCACATACTCCGACCTGATGGTCATCTTGTAAATATCTTCACAGAGCTTTTCCAGGTCCGCAATCTGTTCAGTAAGAACTTTTTTCATGAACATCTCCTTTGCTTTCGAATATACTCAGGTTCAGCACTTCAAGCTGCCCCTCAGTCTTGCCCAGCTTGAGACATCTGATTACTGCCGAAGCCGTATCAAGTGACGTCAGACATGGGATTGACATTTCAACGGCTTTTCTTCTTATCTTGAAACCATCTCTGTCCGGCTTTCTGCCTTTTGTAGGAGTATTTATGATCATTCCCAGCTTGCCTGACTGTATCAGATCAAGTATGTTGGGTGAACCTTCATCCAGCTTCTTGACCGCATTTGTTGCAATACCGTTGTGGTTCAGCATGTGAGCTGTCTTGCCTGTCGCGTATAGGGTAAAGCCCAGCTTTTCAAATTCTTCTGCTATATTCACAAGCTCGGGCTTGTCGGTATCCCTTACAGTCATCAATATTCCGTCGCCTTTTTGCGGAAGCTTTATCCCGGATGCGATTATACCCTTGTAAAGTGCTTCGGGGAAATTATCGGCAATACCCAGGACCTCACCGGTGGATTTCATTTCAGGTCCCAGACTGATATCCACGTCGTGAAGCTTTTCAAAGGAGAACACCGGTACTTTAACAGATACATATTCGGGCTCCTTGTAGAGACCGGTTCCAAATTTGAAATCACTCAGTCTCATACCCATCATGCACTTGGTAGCCAGATTTACCATGGGTATTCCCGTAACCTTGCTGATATAAGGTACTGTACGGCTTGATCTTGGATTGACTTCTATTACGTAAACTTCATTGTTGTAGACAACATACTGTATATTTACAAGTCCTATTACATTGAGAGCCTTTGCAAGCCTTTCAGTATAATCTACAATGACCTTCTTTATTTTGTCACTGACTGTCTGGGTGGGATAAACCGATATGCTGTCCCCCGAGTGGACACCCGCTCTTTCAAGGTGCTCCATTATACCGGGTATCAATATATTTTCACCGTCGCAGATAGCGTCTACCTCTATTTCCTTGCCCATCATGTATTTATCAACGAGGATGGGGTGCTCCTGCACGGTTCTGTTGATGATCTCCATAAATTCAGCTATATCCCTGTCGTTAAATGCAATTTCCATACCCTGTCCGCCAAGCACGTAGGAAGGTCTGACAAGTACCGGATATCCCAGCCCGTTTGCGGCAGCAAGTGCCTCTTCAAGTGTATATATTGTCTTGCCCTGCGGCCTTGGAATACCTGTCTTTTCCAGTATTTCGTCAAATTTTTCCCTGTCTTCGGCAGCGTCAACATTTTTGGGCTCTGTTCCGAATATCCTTACACCCATATCATCCAGCGCTTTTGTCAGTTTGATGGCGGTTTGGCCTCCGAACTGGACTATAGCTCCTTTTGGATTTTCTGCTTCAACTATATTTTCCACATCTTCGGGCGTAAGCGGTTCAAAATACAGCTTATCGGCAGTATCAAAGTCAGTGCTTACTGTCTCGGGATTGTTGTTTGCTATTATGGTTTCATAACCCATTTCCTTAAGAGCCCAGACAGAGTGAACCGAACAGTAGTCGAATTCTATTCCCTGCCCGATCCTGATAGGTCCTGAGCCCAGCACAAGAACCTTTTCTTTTGAGGACTGCTTGACTTCGGAGTTATTGTCATAGGTGGAGTAGTAATACGGAGTTGCCGCTTCAAATTCAGCCGCACACGTGTCAACCATTTTGTAGGCTGCCGTGATTCCCTGCTGTTTTCTCAAGCTTGTTATTTTTTCACTGGTTGTCCCCGTCAGTTTGGCGATTACTCTGTCCGTGAAGCCCATTTTCTTGGCTTTTCTTAAAATATCCCCTGTCAGCTGGCCGGGTGTATAGGACTTCAGCTTTTCTTCCATCAACACCAGTTCCTTGATCTTGCAGAGGAAGAAGTAATCTATTTTTGTTATTTCATGAATTTCTTCCAGGGTGACAGAGCGGCGTATTGCCTCCGCTATTACAAAAATTCTTTCGTCATTTATATCTGAAAGCTTTCTTACAAGCTCATTTCCGTCAAGTTTTTTATAAATATCCTGTTCAAGTGTGAATATACCCAGCTCCAGTGACCGTATGGCTTTCATTAAAGCCGCTTCAAAGGAGCTGCTGATGGACATTACCTCTCCGGTTGCCTTCATCTGTGTGCCAAGTGTTCTTTTTGCCTTAACAAACTTGTCGAAGGGCCATTTTGGTATCTTTACAACCACATAGTCCAGAGTAGGCTCAAAGCAGGCATAGGTCTTGCCCGTAACTGCATTTTTTATCTCATCCAGTCCGTATCCGATCGCTATCTTTGAGGCAACCTTTGCGATAGGGTAACCCGTTGCCTTGGAGGCCAAGGCCGAAGACCGGCTGACTCTGGGATTAACCTCAATGACCGAGTACTCAAAGCTTGTAGGGTGAAGTGCATACTGAACATTACAGCCGCCCTGTATTCCAAGTGCCGATATTATTTTCAGCGCAGAGGTCCTAAGCATCTGATATTCCTTATCGGCAAGAGTTTGCGAAGGTGCCACAACTATACTGTCACCTGTATGTACACCGACAGGGTCAATGTTATCCATGTTACATACGGTGAATACATTTCCCTTGCTGTCACGCATTACTTCATATTCTATTTCCTTCCAGCCGGCAATACATTTTTCAATCAGAACCTGATGAACACGGCTTAGTCTCAGACCATGACCGCCTGTTTCCCTCAATTCCTCTTCATTGTTAACAATTCCGCCGCCTGTACCGCCAAGTGTGTATGCCGGTCTTACAATAACAGGATATTCAATTTCTTTTGCGAAAGCTACGGCATCCTCTATGGTAGTGACAACCTTGCTGGCTATACAGGGTTCACCGATACGTTCCATTGTATCCTTGAAATCCTGCCTGTCCTCAGCCATTTTGATTGCCTCGGTTGCAGTTCCAAGCAGTTTTACACCGTGTTCTTCCAGAAAACCTGATTCAGCCAGTTCCATTGCAAGATTAAGTCCGGTCTGACCTCCCAGAGTGGGCAGTATGCTGTCCGGCTTTTCCTTTATGATTATATTCTTTACAACCTCGGCTTTCAGTGGTTCAATATATACCTTATCCGCTATATTTGTATCAGTCATAATTGTAGCAGGATTGCTGTTTACAAGTACAACTTCGATTCCTTCTTCCTTAAGTGCCTGGCATGCCTGAGTTCCTGCATAGTCAAACTCGGCTGCCTGGCCTATTATGATAGGGCCTGAACCGATTACCAATACCTTGTGAATATCATTACGTCTTGGCATTCTATTCTCCAATCTGCCGCAGTGCGGCTGCTTATTAACTAATGAAAAGCATTTGAGCCTTGCCTACTTTTTCAAACCGACGGCTTCATCGATCATTTTAATAAATTCGTCAAAGAGATAAGCCGTATCTCCCGGTCCCGGCGATGCTTCCGGGTGGAATTGTACCGTAAACAGAGGGGCATTCTTATATTTAAGACCTTCTATGGTTCCGTCATTCATATTTATATGGCTTATTTTCATTATTTCAGGATCAAGTGATTCCTTTACTATGGTATATCCGTGGTTTTGAGAGGTGATGTAAGTCATGTCCTTTTCTATATCCTTAACCGGATGGTTACAGCCTCTGTGGCCGTATTTGAGCTTTTCTGTATCGGCTCCGTTGGCTAGTGCGGTGAGCTGATGTCCCAGGCATATTCCGAAAATAGGTTTTTTGCCTATCAGCTTTTTAATATTATCTATCTGGAACTGACAATCCTTTGGATCTCCCGGTCCGTTTGACAGCATTATTCCGTCGGGTTCAACAGTGAGAACCTCCTCGGCAGTTGCCGTACATGGGAATACATATACCTGACAGTTTCTTTTTTGTAATGATCTCACAATGTTTTTCTTAAGACCGTAATCCATCAGTGCAATTTTATAGCCCTCTCCGCTGTATTGCTTTATTTCGGGAGTTGTGACCTGTAAAACCGGATTGCTTATGGTATAAGCTTTAACTTCGGCTATTTTCTCTTCAATTTCCTCAAGAGTCTCACAGGTGACTATAGTTCCCTTCATTGTTCCCCTGTCTCTTAATATTATGGTAAGTGCTCTGGTATCTATGCCTTCCAGCCCGATTATCTCATGCCTCTTCAAATATTCATTGAGAGATTCTATGGATCTCCAGTTGCTGGGTGTTTTGCAAAGTTCCCTTACTATAAAACCCTTTACCTGCGGCTTTACGGATTCGATATCATCAAGGTTCACTCCGTAATTTCCTATCAGAGGGTAAGTCATGCAGACAATCTGTCCGCAGTAGGAGGGATCTGTCAGAACTTCCTGGTATCCTGTCATGCCGGTGTTGAATACTACTTCACCTACCACCTTTCCTTCCATTCCAAAACTGTTCCCCTCAAAAACCGTTCCATCTTCAAGCAGTAAAAATGCCTTCATTGTAACCTCCACAATACCCATATGCCAATGAGTTGTACCATCGGCCATTTCGGGCTGAATAATTTTATTTCTTTTTATCGATCTCCCGCAAGAGCGCTGTTTAAGTCTTCCTTCATTCTGATTACTTCGGCTCTCGCAGCTTCTCCAAATTTATCTTCATTGTACAGGTTCTTCCAGTTATCCGACATATATGCACACATTACACTTCTTGAAGCATTGACTATAGCCCCAAGACCGTCGCTGTTAAAGCTGTTGACACAATCTCTTGCTGTTCCTCCCTGTGCGCCGTAGCCCGGTACAAGAATATATGCGTGTTTCATTATTGAACGCAGCAGCTTTGCCTGGTTTGGATAGGTAGCTCCGACAACTGCTCCCACGCTGCTGTATCCATATTCTCCTCTAACGGTCCTGCCCCATTCATTTACATATGAAGCCATTATTTCATAGATGCTTCTGCAATCCTGAGTAACCAGGTCCTGAAGCTGTCCGGAGGATTTGTTGGAGGTTTTGACAAGTACGAATATACCTTTTTCATGTTTACCGCAGTCATCTATAAACGGTTTGATACCGTCAATACCGAGATATGGACTGACAGTGAGCGCATCCGCATCAAAAGCTTTTTGTTTTATCTCTTCCGTCAGAGCCGTTTCACCCAGAAACGCCCTTGAATAGGCTTCGGCTGTTGTACCGATATCATTCCTCTTCCCGTCTGCTATGACCAGAAGACCTTTACTTCTGGCATACCTGCAGGTCTCATCAAAGGCTATCATACCTTCTATGCCATACATTTCATAATAGGCTAGCTGCGGCTTTACGGCAGGTACCTGGTCATAAACCGCATCCACAAGCTGTTTGTTAAATTGTATTATGGCCTGTGCTGCACCTTTTAAGGTCACACCGAATTCTTTAAAAGCTTTTTCCTTAATAAAAGAAGGTACATATTCAATTTTTGGATCCAGTCCTACTACCGTTGGATTGTTCTTTTCCTTGATACTTTTAATAAGTTTGTCAATAAACATATTAACCTCCTAAGCCATGTTATGGCTTTGCAAAGTATTTCAAACCAGGGCAGCTGTATAAACAGCTTACAAAAAGGCCGGGACTGCTAAATTATCTGTCCTGACCTTACTACAGGATTACCGCCAACAATTGTATATTGAGGCTGTCCAAAGAGTTTATAGCCGTTATAGGGTGAATTTTTGCTCTTTGATTCCAGCTTGTTGATGTCCACCGTATACTGTTCATTTATATTGAATATCATAAGGTCTGCACTAAATCCGATTTGAATTGTTCCCTTGTTCAGGCCCAGCATTTTTGACGGGTTGGCACACATTTTCTGAACCAATTGATTTAAAGTCAGATGTCCCGGTTTGACAAGATAGGTTATTGCAAGAGGAAATGCCGTTTCAAAGCCTACCAAGCCGTTTGCTGCCTGTTTGAATTCAACATTTTTTTCATCCCTGTGATGAGGAGCGTGATCGGTTGAAATTATATCTATTGTTCCATCCTTCAAGCCCTCAATAATTGCATCAACATCCTTTTGAGTCCTTAAGGGAGGATTTACCTTGGCGTTTGTATTAAAGCCTTCACAGGCCTGATCCGTCAGAGAAAAATAGTGTGGACAGGTTTCTGCGGTTACGTTTACGCCGCGTCTTTTTGCGTTTCTTATGAGATCTACACCAAGCCCGGTGCTTACATGGGCGATATGGACTGCTGCCCTGGTGTATTCCGCAAGTATGAGATCTCTTGCAATCATTACTTCCTCGGCCGGTGCTGGATTGCCTTTCAGACCCAGTACCGATGAGTAATAGCCTTCATTCATCAGTCCTTCATCCACCAGATCCAGATCCTCACAGTGTGATATTATTGTAATATCGAACATAGATGCGTACTGCAATGCTTTTTTCATAAGTGAAGAGTTGTTTACGGGTTTTCCGTCATCGGAAAGGGCAACTGCCCCTGCGAATTTCAGTTCTCCGATTTCACTTAATTCCTCTCCCTTAAGTCCTTTTGATACTGCACCGATAGGGTATACGTTTACAAGGCCGTCCGATTTTGCCTTATTTATGACGTATTTGATCATTGCTTCGTTATCAAGTACCGGATTTGTGTTGGGCATGCAGGCTACAGAGGTAAACCCGCCCTTTGCGGCACTTCTGGTTCCCGACTCTATATCTTCCTTGTATTCAAAGCCCGGATCTCTCAGATGACAGTGTGCATCAACAAGCCCGGGTATAACATACATTCCGCCTGCTTCAATAATTTCACAGCCCGTCGGATCTATTCCGTCTCCTATTTCTATTATCAGGCCTTCATCCGTCAAAATATCAGTAACCTTGTCCAAGCGGCTTTTAGCATCAATAACATGTCCATTTTTAATCAATAACTTCATTAGCTGTTCCCCTCCTGGTCAATAGATATAGTAAAGCCATTCTTATAGCAACACCGTTGGTGACCTGCTCATTAATGGTGGACTGATCTCCGTCCATAACCATTGATGAAAGCTCTACTCCCCTGTTAACAGGGCCGGGATGCATCACTATGGCATCCTCCCTGGCCAGCTTCAGCCGTTTGTCATCCAGGCCGAAGAACCTCGAGTACTCTCTTATGGATGGAAATAAACCTTTCTTCTGACGTTCAAGCTGTATTCTCAAGCCCATTACCACATCTGCATCGAGTATTGCCTCCTGAACAGTGCTGAAAACGTTGACACCAAGTTTTTCTATACCAGGCGGTATCAGTGTTGCGGGTCCTGATATATTTACTTCGGCACCCATTTTTGTGAGACCCCAGATGTTGCTTCTTGCCACTCTGCTGTGAAGGATGTCACCGATGATGGCGACCTTTAAGCCCTTCAGGCTTCCTTTTTTCTCAACCATGGTGAACATGTCCAGCAATGCCTGTGTAGGATGTTCATTCATTCCATCCCCGGCATTTATTACCGAAGATTTTACATTTTGGGCTAACAGATGAGGTGCACCTGACATGGGATGTCTTATTATTATTACATCCGAACCCATGCTGTCTATGGTTTTTCCTGTGTCTATGAGAGTTTCACCCTTTTGAACACTGCTGCTGGAAGCTGAAATATTGGCAGCGTTGGCTCCCATATATTTTGATGCCAGTTCAAAGGAAAGTCTGGTTCTGGTACTGTTTTCATAGAACAATGTAATTACCGATTTTCCCTGGAGATGAGCTGTTTTTTTATTGTTTGTGGTAATAATATATTTCATTGTTTTTGCAGTATTCAGGATATATTCTATCTCTTCTGCGGTAATATCTCTAAGTCCAAGCAAATCTTTAGATTTCAGATTCATAGTAACCTCCATAAGCCCTTCTTATTCCTTGTTTGATATGGTTACACTGTTCTCCCCGTCAATTTCAAGCACATTTACGTGAACTATTTCACTTCTCGAGGTAGGAACATTTTTACCTACATAATCGGCTCTTATGGGCAATTCACGGTGACCTCTGTCAATCAGTACGGCAAGCTGGATCATCTGCGGCCTGTTTATATCCATTATGGCATCAATTGCCGCCCTGACTGTTCTTCCGGTGTATATGACATCATCTACCAGCACCACCTTCTTGTTTACAATATCAAAATTAATCTCAGTTCCGTTAATTACAGGATGCTCATTTAACAGACTCAGATCATCCCGGTATAGTGTTATATCCAGTATACCTACCGGAATCTCACTGTTCTCGACACTTTTGATTTTGTCTGCTATCCTCTTGGCCAGAGGTACTCCTCTTCTCTGAATTCCAATCAGTACAAGATTTTCAATTCCCTTATTTTTTTCAATGATCTCATGGGAAATTCTTGTAATTGCTCTGCTTACTGCACTTTCGTCCATTATTTCTGTTTTCTGCATCCTGATCATCCTCTCTTTCTATACTAAAAATCCATCCCTAATTATTTAATATTAGCTAATTTCAATTTCTTAAAAGGCTTATTTATTGCATTAATTTATTTTCTGCTAAAATCCAACCGGTGTAATTTTAACTTTTAGCGCTTATTAAAAAGCTATAAATCCCTGCACGCACGCTAAAAAAGCTTCCCGCCAAAGGCAAGAAGCTTAAACATATCAAAACATAATCCTGATGCTGAGCAGGCATATTTTATCCAAATCAGCATTGACTATAAGAAATTCATGTTTAGTTTAATATCTCTCACCTTATAGCCTCTCTGGACTAATTTAAAGGTAAACCATTTATTTCTTAAAATCATAACATAACAAGTTAATGTTGTCCATAACTTTTTTAACAAAAATCCTGACTGACTAACGGGAGTTTAATACACTATTACCTTACTTCCTTTAACTCCTGTATAAGCCGGGTAAAATAATCCGGCACCGGAGTCTCAAATTCCATCAGCTTTCCGGTTGCAGGATGCTCAAAAGTAAGTCTTCTGGCATGAAGCACCTGTCCCCGGGTATCAAATCTCTGCTTTTTCCTGCCGTACACTTCATCTCCAATTACAGGGTGATCTATATATGCCATGTGTACTCTTATCTGATGAGTTCTGCCGGTTTCCAGCTTTAGCTCCAGATGGGTTGCGGAAGGAAATCTTTCCAGCACCTTAAAGTGGGTTACAGCATTCCGGCCGGCCTTCACGTTAACACTCATTTTCTTTCTTTCAACAGGATGTCTGCCTATGGGTGCATCTATTTTACCCGTATTTTCATATATAATGCCTTCAACCAAAGCGATATACTCTCTCTTGATATCGTGGGTCTTTAACTTTTTTGACAGGAATTCATGGGCATGATTATTCTTTGCCACAACCAGCAAACCTGAAGTATCCTTGTCAATCCTGTGTACGATCCCCGGTCTGATAATTCCGTTAATGTCGGACAGGCTTTCCCCGCAGTGCTTCATTAAGGCATTGACAAGGGTCCCCGTATAGTTGCCGGCTGCGGGATGAACTACCATCCCCTTGGGTTTGTTTATAACAATAATATGTTCATCCTCATAGACTATATCCAGAGGAATTTCTTCAGCTGTTACCTGGAGTATCTCCGCTTCAGGAATAAAGGCGGTTATCCTTTCACCCGTCTTAAGCTTGTAGTTGGATTTTACCGAGACACCATTGACTGTAATATGTCCGTCCTGACATAGCTTCTGGATATATGATCTGGAGTACTCCTCCAGCTTCCCTGCCAGCCATGCATCTATTCGTGCTGAGTTTTCATCGCATTCCAGTATTATTTCTTTCAAATTTGCCTCCGCTATAAAATATTACTTACATTTTTATGAATCATAATTTTTAACAGATGTTTTAAACGAGACTCATAATAATCGTGCTCCCGGGAGGTAACCATAAATGGATTGCCCACGAAGTTCTTGCCTGAATTAGTTTGACTTACTCCCAGCACATCTTAGCCGTCGCAGCAACTCGACCATCCGGGTCTCGCGTGCTGCTCAAAGTGACCTCCTGTCACTTTGCCGGCACAATGCACTTGCAGTAAGTCTACAAATTTCAAGCAAGCTCTTCTACCCGGGCATGCCATTTATGGATACCACCCTCGCGCACTTTTATTGTTACTCCAAAATGTACAAGTTATTATTTTTTATCCTCGTCTGTACCCGGGGCTTCGGATTTTTCTCCGGCCCTACCTTCAGGCTTGGACTCATCCTTGTATATAAACAGTATATAAATTGCCAGCAATATGGTTCCGACTACAACAAAGCAGTCTGCCAGATTAAAAGTCGGAAATGTATAGCTTCCGAAATGGAACTCGAGAAAATCGATAACCTTTCCATCATTAAAGAATCTATCATACAGATTTCCCAGCGCACCCGCAAGTATTATTGAAAGAGTTGTCCGAAGGAACTTATTCTTATTTTTTATGATTACTCCTAAAATCACCAAAGCCACAACAGATACCATAGTGGCCAGCAATATGGTTTTACCCTGTAAAATACTGAAGGCTGCACCTTCGTTTTCCAAATGCCTGATATAAAAGAAATTGTTGATTACCGTTATAGGATTACCTACAATTGAATCCACAACCCAAAGCTTTGCCAATCTGTCCAACACAAATCCTGCAATAATTATTAATGCCCAAATCATGTAGTCTCCTATCCCGCTGCTTCACAGCGACATATATAGTATAGTTATGAAAACTTTGCCTCCGCCTGGCTTTTATTTTATGGTAAATACCATTTAGTAATGTCATTATATTCATTCCATACATAGGGGTTAACCGTACCTCTTATGTTCTTGCTGTACATCATACCGTCATTGAGGAAGTACAAACCTATATACGGCCTGTCATCAAGTACGGTATTTAATAATTTCCTGAATATATTTTTTTGTACATCCGGATTGTTCTCAGTCCATATCTGCTGCAGGTACCCGTCAACTTCCGGATTACTGTACCCAGCGACATTAAGGCCTGATTGAATTTCTGCCGTGGAATACGCAAAGGACAGATCCGGAACTGATGAAATTTTGTATCCGGATAAGGCCAGATCATATGCGCCGGATTTCAATGTGTTCTTATAGGTATCCCAGGGTTGTTTTACTACCTGAACCGTTATACCGTTTTTTCCAAGCTGCGAGACTATTTCGGAAGCAGCATTAAATCTTAAGGAATTCTCCTGATTTACTATTAATTTTAATGTCAGTGCTTTCTTGCTTGTCTTATTGATATACTTCTTTTTAGAATCCAAAATATACCCGCTCTGGTTCATGAATTCCTTAGCCTTGCTTAAGGCGTCCTTCTCATTAAAATCCACAAGCTGATAAACCCAGGAATTCGGGACGACAGGTAATTCTGCAGGTACGGCTATTCCAGTCGCCGCTTCATCTACCAGCTTCTTCTTATTTATAAAATAATTAAGGGCATTTCTGAGGCGTTTGTCTGTTAAAGGGCCTTTCTTGATATTTAAGGTTAAAAATTCATAATTTTTGCTCTCGTACCGTTTTAAATTCATATCGGTACGGCCAATATACTTTCTATATTCATTATACTGAACCGGCAGTACATCTATATCTCTTGCCTGAAAACCTGCGTTTGCACTGTTGATGTTGTTAAATACCTTTATCTCAATATTTGACAGATAAGGCAGCTTCAATGGAGCTTTTTTTACATCCGTATTTGAATTTGCAGTACTGCCTGCAGCTGAATTGCCTGGTGCCTGATTTATTACATCTTCTGCATTCCACCAATTTTCATTAAGCCTCAATTTAACTCCGGTCTTGGCACTGTATGAGTTGAAACTATAAGGGCCTGTTCCTACAGGTGTAAGATTTGCCTTTGAATTTTTATCGGTCAGCTTCTCGTTTACAAAGTGATGTGCAGGAATAACAGGAAAGGTCAGCTCATTTTTAATTAAAGAATATGGCTGTTTCAGTTTTATTACCACATTATTTCCACTTGCGGAGGCTGATTCAATGTGTTTTACATTTGTTGAGTACACGCTGTTAGTCTTTGTATCCAATAGTGTATTGATAGTAAATACAACATCCTCTGCTTTAAACGGCATTTTGTCATGCCACTTTATATTTTCTCTCAGGATTATTGTCATAGTCAGACCGTCGGTTGACAGCGAAGAACCTTTAGCCAGTACCGGAATAGGCCGCTGACTGCTGTCCAATGCATAAAGGCCTTCAAATACCAGTCCCAGGAAATCCTGAACATGTACATTATTTGTAAGAACAGGATTCAGGGTGTCCACCGGAGTCGTAAAAAGTCTGATTGAACCCCCTTTAACCGGTCCTTTATCTATAACATCGTATTTGTCTTCATATACATCGTCCTCTACAGGCTTGTTTCTCTCCAGATTTACCGTACAGGCGCCCAGGAGTATGCTTATGATGAATAATATTGATAATTTCCTGATTGTTTTCATAATCTTCTCCGTACTTTTTCTTTTTTTTACCCTCTATTGACAATGTATAACACACCTCACGCCGGCTATTTTGCCACTCAAAAACGTACTGTACATTGTCAATAAAGGGTATCACTGCTTTCAGTTCTCAAATTGTCTGCTTGAGCATCATTATGGCAGCAAGGCTTCCGGTTTTTCTCCGGTCTCCTCTGTAGGAAAAAAACATATCATTATTGCACTTTGTACAGGTATCACTTAACAGTATGTTCTTTTCCGGCACTCCGGAATCAGTCAGCACCCGTTTGATTATCTGCTGCAGATTGATATGATACTTGTCATTAAACCTGTCTATATATGTATCACACCAGGGATATTTGTCCATAAAGAGCTCATACACTTCTGCTCCGACTTCAAAGCAGTTTTTGCATATTGAGGGTCCGACAGCAACCTGCAGGTCCTCCATATTGCTTTTATATCTCTCCTGCATAAGTCTCAGTGCTTCCAACGATATATTTGCCAAAGTACTCTTCCATCCCGAATGCACTGCTGTAATTGCTTTTTTTACAGGATCCAGCATCAGCACGGGTACACAATCGGCATAAAATGTTACCAGAGGTATACCCGGTACATCCGTAGTAAGCCCATCGTAACCTATAATATCACTTTCCCTGGTCAATCCCTTTCCGGCATCCCCGGAACCCACATACCTTATTTTATTGTCATGCACCTGATGGGAAAGTACCATTTTATTAAAATCGGCTCCAATTGCCCCGGCAATTATATGGTAATTGGCCAATACGTTTTCCCTGCTGTCATTTCTGTTAAAGCTGAGATTAAGTGAAGTACAATCACCTGAACTGACTCCGCCAAGCCTTGTAGTGAAGCAATGGGTTAATATATCCTGGTAGTTTTTCAGATTTCTAAACTCTATATATTCCAAATCGGACTTCTTTTGCACGATAATCCTGTCATTACTTTCTACCATATCCGCCTCCATATGCGTGCAATTTGACCTACGTCAGCTGATGCTCATCAAAAAGCTTGTTGATCCGTTCTATTTTAACGGCTTTACCGGTTTTATCGTCAACTTCCAGATAAATAGCGCAAAATTGTACTCTTCCCTTGGCCACCTCAAATTTTTGAGGCATTCTGGTAATGAATCTTTCAATTATCAATTCCTTATCAACGCCGATAACTCCGTCGTATGGGCCGGTCATCCCAACATCGGATATGATTGCCGTTCCAAAAGGCAGAATTCTTTCATCTGCTGTCTGGACATGTGTATGGGTACCGGCCACACAACAGACCTTTCCATCCAGATACCAGGCCAGTGCGCATTTTTCAGAGGTTGCCTCGGCATGCATGTCAACAAAGACAACCTTTGTTTTTGCTTTTATTATTTGCAGCTCTCTGTCGGCTGTGAGAAAAGGACATTCAATGCTATCCATATACACTCTTCCCATCAAATTAAGTACTGCCAATTCCATGCCATTTGATTTCAGTATTGTATATCCTCTTCCCGGTACGTTATCCGGATAATTTGCAGGTCTTATTATTTTATCATCGGAATCAATAAAATTCAGAATTTCTTTTTTGGACCAGGTGTGATTGCCCATTGTAATGCAGTCTACTCCGGCCTTATATAGTTCCTGTGCTATAATATATGTTATTCCGCTGCCTGCGGCACAGTTTTCTCCGTTTGCAATACAAAAATCTATGTCAAGTTCCTTTTTCAATTGCGGCACACATTCCTTTACAGCCTTTCTTCCTGGGTTTCCATAAATATCCCCGATAAAAAGTATCTTCAAAGTATTTCCTCCAAAACTATTAGATAGGTATTCCGTACAAGTTACTATCTGCCGAAAGCCGATAGTGGACAAATTAATCAGTCCGCTAATATATTATTATACCATTAACAATTATAACGAGGCAATAGATGTCCTCGCCTCTTTGGGTTTCCGGCGGCGAGCGCATATCCCGGGTGTCAGCATGACATCATTGCCTCGTTAAAACGCTAAATAGGTCGGAATTTATTTTCTCACTCTACAGTATGCCTGAAGAAGCTGATATTGATATTGGAAGTTGATGGTAAATTTCCAAACCAGTTTAATAGACTATAGCCTGTAGCAAAAAAGCGTGGGGGTTTCCCCCCACGCTTTTTCTGTTATAACCAACCTAAAGGTCCGTATAAATTACTTAGCATATTCAATAGCTCTTGTTTCCCTGAGCAGAGTAACCTTTATCTGTCCGGGATATTCAAGTTCATCTTCTATCTTTTTAACTATTTCTCTGGCTTTGAGTACAATATCTGCATCATATACAACTTCAGGTTTTACCATGATTCTTATTTCTCTACCCGCCTGAATTGCAAAACACTTTTCAACTCCTTCAAAGGAATTTGCAATTTCTTCAAGCTTCTCAAGACGTTTGATGTAAGATTCAAGAGTTTCTCTTCTGGCCCCGGGTCTTGCAGCAGAAATTGAATCCGCCGCCTGTACCAGTACCGAAACTATACTTGTAGCTTCAACATCACCGTGGTGGGAAAGGATAGCATTTACAACATCAGCGCCTTCTTTATATTTCTTGGCTACATCGGCACCGATAGTAACGTGTGATCCTTCAACCTCATGGTCGATAGCCTTACCAATGTCATGAAGCAAACCGGCTCTCTTTGCAAGAGGAACATCAACGCCCAGCTCAGCCGCCATAATTCCGGCCAAGTGCGATACCTCTATTGAATGGTTAAGTACGTTTTGTCCATAACTAGTTCTGAATTTCAATTTACCCAGTAATCTTATAAGCTCAGGATGCAAACCGTGAACACCTGTTTCAAACGCGGCGTTGTCACCCTCCTGACGAATGGTATTATCAACTTCCTTCTTGGCTTTTTCTACCATTTCTTCAATCCTTGCAGGATGAATCCTTCCGTCAAGTATATGCTTTTCCAGTGTCAATCTTGCGACCTCTCTGCGTATCGGGTCAAGCCCGGACAATATTACCGCTTCCGGTGTATCATCAATAATCAGGTCAATTCCTGTTAATGTCTCGAGAGTTCTGATATTTCTTCCCTCACGGCCAATAATTCTTCCCTTCATCTCATCATTTGGCAAAGGTACTACAGAAACTGTAGCTTCAGATACGTGATCGGCGGCACACTTCTGAATAGCAGTGGCCAGGATGTCCTTGGCCTTTCTGTCTGCTTCCTGCTTCGCGTTGGCCTCAATTTCCTTAATAAGCGCTGCCGCTTCATGCTTAACTTCATTTTCAATATTTCTGAGAAGGTACTCTTTTGCATCTTCTACAGATAAACCGGAGATTCTTTCAAGTTCCTCAGTCTGCCTTTTAACAAGCTCTTCTGAACGCTCCTGTAAAACCTCTATATCCTTAACTTTTTTGTTTAAAGCTTCGTCCTTCTGTTCAAGGGCCTCAACTTTTTTGTCAAGGGTTTCTTCTTTCTGAACCAATCTTCTTTCCTGCCTCTGAAATTCATTACGCCTTTCCTTGATATCTCTGTCGAGTTCAATTCTGCTTTTATGAATTTCTTCCTTAGCTTCAAGAAGTGCCTCTCTCTTCTTACCTTCACCTTGCTTTAAAGCTTCTCCGACTATTCTTTGAGCTTCTTGCTCGGCACTTCCGATTGCGGCCTCAGCTTCTTTCTTTCTGGCCTCAAATCCTTTGTTAAAAGAGATTTTGTAAGATATAAATGAAGCAATTACTGCGATAACCAATCCACCGACTCCAATTAAAATGCTTGTAAGTTCGATTGTTACACACCTCCTCCTTATTCAGTTTTCAATGCTCAAATTTCATAATTCATATTCAAAATAGTTAGTCAATCGTAAACTTTGATATTCAAAGTATCTTAAGAAATTGACTTTTATGATCGGAAACAAGTCGGATAGGAAACTAGAAATCCTTACTGTATTGCAGACAGTATGATCAAAAAACAAAGCATATATGCCTATGGCTATACTTGTACATTGTGAAATGTACACAAATTCGATATGAGATGTAAAACAAACCTGCATATATAAATTAGCCTAAAACAAGCTTATAATCAATAAGTCATTAATCTGACAAATGTGTTTTCTGATACCAGTTACTTTCTACAATACAACCAACTTACTTGCCATAATCAAGTTAATTTTAATCTTTTTTAATTTTTATGTCAAGAATTAAAAAATTTCATGGGTTATTGCCATGTTTTTTTGTGACATTTTACTAAATTCTCAAGTTAAAAAACCAAAATAATACGTTAAAACTTAAGCAAAACTAAATAAATAACAAAAGCACAACAAAAACATAACAACACTTAACAAATACTTAAAGCAAATTGTTTTGAAGTAAAGTCGCCTTTACTGTATTTTTCATTAACATTGCTCTGGTCATGGGACCCACTCCCCCGGTAACCTTTGTTATTGCGGACGCAATTTCGGAAACCGTCTGGAACTGTACATCTCCGACCAATTTACCGTCTGCTCCTCTTGATACTCCTACATCAATCACCACAGCACCGGGTTTGACATATTCCGGTTTAACAAATTCAGCCTTTCCGATTGCGACCACCAGAATGTCTGCACTCCTGCATACAGCAGCGATATCGTCAGTTTTTGAATGACATATAGTTACAGTTGCATTTTTTGCAAGAAGTAAAATAGCCTGCGGCTTTCCGACAATATTACTTCTTCCTACCACAACACAATTCTTTCCCGCGATTTGAATATCATTTGCCTCCAGCAGTTCTACAACTCCGGCAGGAGTGCACGGCAGGAACTGTGGCTTGCCAATCATCAAATTGCCCACATTTACAGGGTGAAAGCAATCTGCATCCTTAAGAGGATTGATTGCTGCAATAACTCTCTCCTCGTTAATATGCTTTGGTATGGGCAATTGAACCAGTATACCGTTTACATTATTGTCATTGTTCAAGGTCTCAATCAATTCCAGCAGCTCTTTCTCTGAAGTCGATGCGGGAAGCGCATATTCGAATGATTTGATACCTATCTCAGCACAATCGTTTTTTTTATGATTTACATATACCCTAGAGGCGGGATCATCTCCCACTATTATTACTGCAAGTCCTGTATTTATACCTTTTTGCTTTAGTGCTTCAACTTTTTCCTTGAGCTCAGCTTTAACCTTTCCGGCGAGTTCCGTTCCATTTAATACCTTTGCCGACATAAAACAGTTCCTCTCTTTTGCATTTTTATAATCTGAATGGGAAGTGCCAGAATAATCCAAGCAGATCCCCTATATATTTTATTTTAAGGATTTTTAGTTGTCAATTTATTTAAAATTGTATTAACGGCCCTTCCTCTTTTTATCACCAGTCTTCCTGCCGGCCGACGAAGGATTTCTTCCCTTATCCCGTCCTTTGCCCCCCGTTTTCCTGTCGTCAGTCAACCTTTTGCTTCCGGAAGCCGTTTTATTGCCTCCGGTCCTGGGCGTATCGGCTGCAGGTCTTTTGCCGGATGGCTTTTTACCGGCGGGTTTCCCATCCGCGGCTCCAAATCTCATACCTTTCAGCGGTTTAACCAGACAGTTTGGTCCAAAACCTATCAAATCCTCTCTATGAGCTTCTTTGAGAGCTTCAATTACCAGGTGGTAATTTTCTTTTCTCCTGTACTGCAGCAGAGCCCTCTGCATGGCCTTTTCCTTTGGAACTCTTGGAACATATACCTTTTTCATGCTTCTTGGATCGTAACCGGTATGGAACATGCAGGTGGATAATGTGCCGGGAGTCGGATAAAAATCCTGCACCTGTTCGGGCATAATTCCATGTTCCTTCAAATATTCCGCCAATTCAACCGCAGCATTCAGATCACTGCCCGGGTGACTTGAAATCAGATATGGAACCAGGTATTGCTCTTTACTTATTTTTCTGTTGATATCGTAAAACTTCTTTACAAACCGGTCATAAAGCTTGCGGTTAGGTTTGCCCATCTTTTCAAGGACTCTGTCAACCACGTGTTCCGGAGCCACCTTCAGCTGTCCGCTGACATGGTGCTCGCAAAGTTCGGTGAAAAAGTCATCGTTTTTATCCAGCATCAAATAATCATACCTGATCCCTGAGCGGATAAATACCTTTTTCACCTCAGGAAGTGCTCTCAGCTTTCTCAGCAGGTCCAGATATTCAGAATGATCCACTATCAGGTTTTTACATGGAGTCGGGTGCAGACACTGCCTGTCCTTGCAAACGCCGTGCCTGACCTGCTTCTCGCAGGCTACACTCCTGAAGTTTGCCGTTGGCCCGCCCACATCATGTATATAGCCTTTAAAACCATCGGTCCAGATAAGCTTTTTTGCTTCGTTAATGACCGAAGCCTGACTTCGTTTTTGAATAACCCTGCCCTGATGGAAATTAAGCGCACAGAAGGAGCAGCCTCCATAGCAGCCTCTGTGGCTGGTTATACTGAATTCAACCTCGGAAATGGCAGGTATCCCGCCAAACTTTTCATATACGGGATGATAGGTTCTTTCGTATGGCAGCGCATATATCTTGTCCAGCTCTGAAACAGACATAGGTAAAGAAGGCGGATTTTGCACAAGATACCTGTCTCCGTGCTTCTGAACCAGGATCTTGCCGCTTATGGCATCCTGCTCATTGTACTGTACTTTGAAGGCTTCGGCATAAGTTTTTTTGTCTTCAGCCGTCTCTTCAAAGGAAGGCAGTACTGCTACCGTCTTAGACCCATTTGAATCTACGGCATTTTTTATCTCGGCAGGCAGTTCATCATATGCGGCCAGGTAGCAGCATCCCCTTGTATGCTTTATACTGCCCACAGGAACATCCTTCCTTAAAAGTTTCGCAATTTCGATAATGGGTTTTTCACCCATTCCATATGATAAAATATCTGCTTTGGAATCAACCAGAATGGACCTTCTGACTTTATCATCCCAGTAGTCATAATGTGCAAATCTTCTGAGGCTGGCCTCGATTCCCCCTATTATTACGGGCGTATCCTTAAAGATTTCCTTTATTTTATTGGCATAAACTATAACCGCTCTGTCTGGCCTGAAGCCCGACTTTCCACCGGGTGAGTACAGATCTCCGGATCTTTTCTTTTTACCGGCAGTATAGTGATTGACCATTGAATCTATAACACCTGATGAGATAAGAACTCCATATTTAGGACGTCCTAACCTCTTAAAGTCTTCACTGTTTTTCCAGTCAGGCTGGGCTATAATTCCGACTTTAAAGCCTTCACTTTCCAATACTCTCGTTATTATCGCATGACCAAAACTTGGATGATCAACATATGCATCTCCACTGATATATAAAAAATCCAGCTGCTCCCAGCCTCTCTCATTCATATTCTCAAAGCTTACAGGTAAAAAAGCCATTTATATCGTCCTTTACAATAAATTAACTGCAATAAATGCAGCATACGGCAAAATACAAACCAGTATTATTCTAACACAAAAACAGGCGTAGTAAACTACATTAACAAACAAGAAATGTGGCAAAGCCACTTTCCCAGACAATAAAAAGCCGGCTTCGGACTTAATAGCTTAAGTTCGGAAAACCGGCATTATCCGCTGCTGTGCAGCGACAGAAATACGGCAGATCCATTATAACATAGAAGTAATTGAAAAGTAATTATCAGAGTAATCTTAAAGACAGCCGCTCAGTTTTCTTCCAGCATCAGCAGCTGCCCCTGCAAGGAGTCAAAAACACTGTTTACATATACCTGCTGCCTGATGTCAGGATTTATACTTATTGCTTTCTTCAGATTATCCATGGCAATGTCCTGTTTTTTCATCAGCGCGTATACTGCAGCTATATTATAATATATCTCAGCTTCGCTCATATTCTGATCCAGAGCCCTTCCATACGCCTTTATAGCTTCATCATATTTCTTTGCCTCTGTCAGCGATGCACCCAGATAATAATAAACATCCGTATCTTCCGGATTCTTCTCTATGGCACGCCTGAACACATCGGCAGCATCCAGATATCTCCTCAAATCGAAGAGTACTACTCCCATGTTGTAATATAACCCGCCGTTGTCGGAACAGGCCTTTATACCATTTGTATAGGTCGCCAAAGCCTCCATGGGGCTCTGGATTTTTGAAAACAATATGCCAAGATTGTTATATGCATCAACAAAGTCTATTTTAATAAGAATTGCACTCTTATATAATTCAATTGCCTTATTATACTCTCCCATATCTTCATACACCAAAGCCAGGTTATAAAGGCAATTATAGCTTTCAGGATTCAGTTCCAAAGCTCTTTTATACTCCACAACAGCCCTGTCCGTCTCCCTTAATCTGAAATAACAGCCCGCCAGATTGTAATGTCCCGAATAGTCGGCTTCATTAATAGCTGTATAAGTTTTATATACTTTAGCAGCCTGCTCATAGTTCTTCCGGTTCATCAGCAGTTTTCCAAGTTCGGCATATCCCTCGGATTTTTCAGACGAAAGCTTTATACATTTTCTGAAACAGGCCTCTGCCTGTTCGGTATTCTCCATCTCCATGAACAATTTTCCCAACAGCAGGGAAATAACATAGTTATTGCCGTCTTTTTCAAGGATATCCTCATAATATTTAACAGCCTCAAGTTTATTACCCTTCTCTGTAAATATCCTTCCTATACCCTCTTTTGCTATATTGAATCCGGGGTTGATCTCCAAAGCTTTTTTAAAATTTTCAAGTGCAAAATCAAGCTTTTCCATATTCAGGTAAGTCACACCGATATTATAATAAACAAGATATTGTTTTAATTGAAGGTTCTTAACAGCTTCGGAATTGGAGGAATTATGCGATGACTTTTTCAACTGCTCTGTCAGCTGACTGTTAAGTTCAAGTACTTTTCTATAGTAGCCCTGTGCCTCACTGTACATACCTTTTTTAAATGTTGCATTTGCATAACTGAAGTAGAGATTTGATGAGGTACCGACTAAGGCGATCAAATTGCCGTAAAGCTCATATGCATCATCAAAATTACCGTCACTGTACAGGTGCTCGGCCTGAACAAGCTTTTTCCTTATACCTTTAAAAAGTTCCTCCTTGATGAACCCAAGTTCGGAAATTGTATCATTTACAAAGGTTTCGTCAGTTATCACACTCATAACCTCTGTGGCATTCTCATTTTTATCTGCCACATTGCTATCAATTGTGATAAAACCCTCAAAACTTCCCTTTTCTTTAATTTTCCTTATCATGGAACGGTAATCTGATACAATCAGCAAACAGGGCAAAACTATTCCGCAAAACAGATAAAACAATTCAACATTATTGCTGGTTTGAACCTGATTAATCAAGGACAGTAAAACTATTGTCAGAGCAGAAAGCTGAAGTGTAAAGGAAATAAGTGTAATAAGGCTTTTAGTCTTGAGAAGCCTGTAAAAAACATATACCAGCAGTACAACTAAAATAATCAAGTTAAATGCAGTTAACAAAAACATACATGCACCCCCGCGTATTTTCCGGCCGGGTCATTGCTGAAAAACCGGCAAAGCAGCCGCCTATTTTTCATTTACACCCGGAATCCGAATCTTTTGCAATTAATATTTAATACCTTTGTGTATTATATTAAATAGACCAGACAATTATTAACCCAGGGAAATATAATCATTGCTGCTTGGCATTTTGCTTGTCTTTTTCATTCATCTGCATCTCCATCCACTGCTGTTTTGAAATAAGAACCTGTCTCGGTTTGCTGCCTTCAAACCGGCCGACGATGTATCTCGCTTCCATCTGGTCTATAATTCTGGCAGCTCTTGAATAACCCACCTTGAACTTTCTCTGTACCAGCGAAACAGAAGCCTGTCCCGCATCAACCACCATATCGATGGCCTGATGCAGCAATTCGTCATTGTCACCGGAACTCTCTTCATTTCCTGTGCTGTGGTCATTTATTTTTTCAATAATATTTTCATCGTAATTCGAATAGCCCTGGGTTTTTATGAACTCAACCACCTTTTCAACCTCACTGTCCGAGACGAAGGAACCTTTAACGCGAAGAGGTTTTGGTTCCCCAACCGGATAAAACAGCATATCCCCTCTGCCAAGCAGCTTCTCTGCTCCGCTCATATCCAGTATGGTTCTGGAATCCACCTGCGACGAAACCGCAAAGGATATTCTGGATGGTATATTAGCTTTTATTACTCCTGTTATAACATCTACAGACGGTCTCTGCGTCGCAATTACCAGATGCATGCCTGCTGCTCTGGCCATCTGTGCCAGGCGGCATATTGCATCTTCCACGTCGTTGGGAGCAACCATCATGAGGTCTGCAAGCTCATCAACAATAATTACTATCTGAGGCAATATGCCGGGCTCATCGTTTGCCTTAAGCATGGCATTATAGCCCTTTAAATCCCTGACACCCTTATCGGCAAACAGCTTGTATCTGTTAACCATTTCCTGCACCGCCCAGTTCAAAGCCCCTGCGGCTTTTTTAGGGTCAGTGACAACAGGTATCAGCAAATGGGGAATACCATTGTAAATCCCCAATTCAACCACCTTTGGATCAACCATAAGCAGCTTTACCTCTTCAGGTGAAGCTTTAAATAAAATACTCATTATAAGGCTGTTTATACATACACTTTTACCGGAACCGGTGGCTCCTGCAACAAGCATGTGAGGCATTTTACCTATATCGGCCACAACTGTTTCTCCGGAGATATCCTTTCCTACTGAAAAGGCCAGTTTTGACGGATGGTTTGTAAACTCTTTGGAGTCGAGAATATCCTTTAACAATACAGCAGACATTTCCTTGTTGGGGACTTCTATCCCTACCGCTGCCTTTCCGGGAATGGGAGCTTCGATCCTGACCCCGGCTGCCGCCAGATTCAGTGCTATGTCATCCGATAAGTTCACGATTTTACTGACCTTGACTCCCGGGCTTGGCTGGATTTCATATCTGGTGACAGCCGGACCTCGGCTGATATTGATGACCCTTGCCTCAACACCAAAGCTTTTCAAGGTATCCTCCAGCTTTTTCGCCCCCTCAAGAGCACTGTTTTTTAACGCCTTTACATTGGTGGCGTCATCCTTGCTCTCATCCAGAAGGTCAAGTGACGGATAATTATAAATGAGCGGTTTAGTCCGTTCCTGCTGCGGTATGGCCATATCTCCGCCGTCATCAGGGTGGCTCCCGGCTCCCGGGTCAACAGCATCCTGTTTCGCTCCTTCGGCTCTGCCAATACCGGTATGTCCGGGTATTTGATTTCCCGATGCTTCCGAATTAACAGTATCAAGATCCTGTTCAGCTTTTACCGGAGCTTCCGGAGAAATTCCCAGTCCTTTTATATCAGTTACTACCAGGTCTTCAGCAATATCGTCACTAAAACCTGTTAGACCCACTGAAAAATTCTCTTCCGTTTCAACAGCCGTTTCAGTTGCATCTGTCACATCTACAGCTGCCGCCGCCTCATCCTCCCCGCTCCTGCCCAATTTCTTTGGAACCTTGTTTGCTCTGTTTTCTCTCTCTATTCTGAAGTTGATTATTTTACGCTTGCCGCCTTCCGAAGCTTCATCTTCAGCCCCGGAATCTTCGTTTTCAAGTGCAGCTTCCCTTTCCTTCTGTCTTTCAGCCTTCTTTATTTTTCTTGTCTCATTTGCAGCTTTGACCCTTTTTGATAAAAAAGCCGAGAGGTTTCTAAGAAATGCGGCCATTGATACGTTTGTTAAAAGAATTATATCTATTACGGATACTGTTGTGAGAATGATAATGGTCCCCAATATCTGAAAAGTCATTAAAAACGGCAATGTTAAAAGCCCTCCCAGAAGTCCGCCGCCGCTTATTGCGGTACCCAGGGTATAGAATTCCTTAAGGCTGGCGTAAAAAGATCTTCCGGTATAATCATCATACTTGAATCCGGCCACCTGGATATACGAAGATATCAGAACAATAAAAATGCTCAGATAAATAACTCTAAGCTTAAAGATATGGGAGTCCTTCTTAAAAATCATGGCAGCTCCGTAAACGATAAGGATCACCGGAACTGCAAAGGCAGGCGCACCTAAAAAACCCAGAAGAATGTTGGTAACGGCTTTTCCGAAAACGCCCATTGATTTGCTGAATATAAAACTGAAAAGTGCCAAAACACCAAAGGCAAAAAGCACCAGGCCTAAAATTTCATTCCTGTACTTTGAAAAACCGCTTTCAACTCTCTTGTATTTTTTCTTCTTTTGAACCTTTTTGACTTTCAAAAGTAACACCCCTCATTAGTAGATAATCTGAATATTAAACCAAATATATTGCCTTTTACTGGCACACGAAGAAATTATATCACATTTTCGAGAATTTTTCCACTTAGGTTTGGAGTATGCAAAAGAAGGGGATCTCACTTTGAGAAATCCCCTTCTTTTACATACTTCATTCAGTTTCATACAATTGTTATCTTACTCAGGTATATAATACCTCCGGAACAAATCTTGATACTTTGCGGGCCTTTTTCAAGAAACAATTCCCCACCGGCATTTATTCCGCTCATTTGCATACCGATTTTTATGTCTGCTGAAATACCCCGGTCGGTTACTATATATGCCCTGGTTTTATCCTCCTGGGCCCGGCAGTATATTTGCAGCTGATATTTCCCGTCTTCCGGTACTTCAAAATTGTACTTTACCCATTCTTCATTGCAAAGTTTGACAACAATAAGCTCGGTATCGGGCTGTACCTCACCGCCATAGCGCTTGTAATCGGGAACACCGGTTTTTCCGTTTTCAAATAATATTGTAATGCCCTCGGTCATTCTGATTTCGGCACCCTTTTCCCTCAGGGAAAGCGAATAGCTTTCGTCAAAGTATTCGGCCGGTATTGATACGGGTATCTGTCTCCTGATTGCATTTATAACATTATGATTGATTAAAGGCCGGTTTATTTCTTTTATAAATCCGTCAAATATGTCGCATGCTTCCGGCTGTGACAGCTTTGATCCGTTGTCTATGTATTCCATAAGTCTATCCCAGCCCTTAGGAATTTCAAATGTCACAGGAGAGTTGTCACACTTCATTTTCTTATAGCTCCAGAAGCTGTAAGAAATTCCATGGCCCGTCAGCATGTTGAAAAATCCTGCATACCAGTCCAGATTATTTTCGCCCCCTTCCCCCATGAAAAGCGGTACATTGAGTTTATTGCCGTAATCCATATATTTCTGTATGCTTTCCATGTCGGGTGTACTCCAGTATTTGTGGAACTGAAGCATGTAGTTGCTGTCAAATTCTCCTCTCTCCAGTTCATCAAATATTTCAAAATCCGTTGCCCAGTGAACCCCCTCCAGTATGAGCATATGCCTTGTATCCACCTGTCTGATTGCCCTTGCAAGGTCTCTGTACAACGGAAGCACCATTCCGTTATATCTGCCGGACCAATTTGGCAGCGGTTCGTTGAGCAGGTCATACCCTGCAATGCAGTCCTCGTCTTTATATCTTCCGGCCAAAAGTCTCCAAAGCAAAATTAAGTTATCCCTGTGTTTTTGAGCTGTAAAAAGTTCCGGCAGATCATTTTCACTGTCGTGTATATTTGTACCGGTCTGCCCTCCGGGGGCACCGTGCATATCCAGGATCACATATATTCCAAATTCCCGGCACCACTCAATTAGCTTATCCACACGCGCAATTATGTCCGGATAGAACGACTGTGTCTCTTCATTGAAAAGTATCCGCGCATTTAGAGGAAGTCTTATGGAATTAAAGCCCTTTCCGGCTATAAGCTCAATATCGGTATAGGTTATGTAACTGTCAAAATAGCGCTTCCAGAAGTCTTTAGAATATTCCGGTCCGCATAAATCCTTTATGAGTTTTTCCATTCTGCGCGGGCGGTCACATTTTGTATAAAGCTTCCACATATAACCTTCCGGCAAAAGCCAGCCTCCCAGCCCGAAGCCCTGAAGCAAAACTTCCTCATTACTTTCATTAACTATTTTTGTTCCGCAAGTCTTAAGAAGCTCCATATTCACATCATCCTTTCAGCGCTCCGTCTACTACACCTTTTAAAATATTTTTTTGCAGCAGTACATATAAAAGTATAACCGGGATTACAGTCAGGATCAATCCGCTGAGTATTGCGGGCCAATCACTGGTATACTGCCCGAACAGCATATTTGTCGAAAGCAGCAAGGTATAGTTTTTCGGTGTTGCAAGTATGATCAATGGCAGTAGAAAATCATTCCACATCCACAGGACATTCATTATGCTTATAGTGGCAGTTATAGGCCCCAGCAGCGGAAGAACTATTTTAAAGAACATCTGGGCCTTGCTGCACCCGTCAATATAAGCCGATTCCTCAATTTCAAACGGTATTCCCTTTACAAAACCATGGTACATGAAAATTGCCATACTTACTCCCAGGCCGATATATATTGATCCCATTCCGTATATTTTATTGGAGAAATGCAGTATTTTCGCCACCCTGTAAAGAGGTATCATTACTGCATTGAAAGGGATAAGCATGGAAAATACAAACAGCCCGAAAACAAAAGAACTCAGCCTGGTTTTGGTCCTGCAAAGAATCCAGCCTGCCATTGCAGAAAATACAACTATTCCCAGGATACCAATGACAACAATGGCCAACGTGTTGAAGAAACTGGTAAAATACTTCATTTTATTGAAGCTTCGCACATAGTTGTCAAAATTGAAATGTGCCGGCAAAGCCAGAATATTTGTAAATATTTCCGATTTTGTTTTGAAGGAGTTCAGCAACGCCATTAATATTGGGAATAAGCAAAATAGCGATGCGATACAAAGAAAAACCGTTACAAGGATGGTGCCTGTTCCTGCTTTTTTAGTCAAATGCATATTACATTTCCTCCTCTCTCTTTTTCATAACCCGCAATTGAATAAGCGTAATCAGCATTATAACTAAAAACAGTATTGTTGACTTGGCAGTTGCGTAGCCCAGCCTGTTTGAACGGCCAAAGGCTTCCTCATAAATATTGATGGCAACAACCTGTGTCAATCTGCCCGGTCCGCCTCCCGTAAGAGAGAATACCACATCAAATACCTGGAAGGCACTGTTTAAGGTAACAAACAGACATATTGTAAAGGCCTGCTTTATCATGGGAAGTGTTATGCTTATAAAGCGTCTGACGGCTGATGCCCCGTCCACCACCGCTGCTTCTATCAACGCAGTAGGAACACTTTGTATTGCAGCAATATAAATTACCATCAGGTATCCCGCACCGCCCCAGACGGCAACTATAATAATTGCCATGAAGGAATATTTCGGATCTCCCAGCCAGGACTTGTTTAAAAACTCCATTCCTGTATTGTCGGCAATATAATAAAGAACCTGTGTAAATATAAAATTCCACATATACCCACCTATAATCATGCTTATCATATTGGGCATATAAAAAATCGTTCTGAAAAAGCTTCTGCCTTTGCGGGCAGACTCAATCATCACGGCAAGCGCGAGTGCACATATATTCAGCGCAACTATTGCAACCCCCACGTATTTAAGCGTAAACAGCATTGCTTTCCAAAAATCCGTATCACTTGTAAATATCTCAATAAAATTCTCAAGACCTATAATTCTATATGTAGGATTTATTCCGTTCCAGTTGGTAAAGCTGAACCACAGGCCCAATACCGCAGGAATCAGTTTAAAGGCCGCAAAGAATATAAATGCCGGCAATACAAATAAAATCAAGGTAACATTCTGAGATTGTTTTTTATTAATGTTCAATTATCCCACCCCACAGCTGAATTAAAATTAGAAACAGATTATTTGCTCAAAAAAACAAGTCAATTACTATCGGCTTTCAACCGTAATTGACTTTGGTAAGTCATGTATTGCAATTGTCTAGTTTTAATGGAGCCCAGCCTAATATTGTTTATTTATTTGGCCTGCGCCGCTGCCCTGTTGGCATCCTTAAAGGTCTTATCCATTACAGCAATAAACTCTTCTTTGGCGGTTTTCTTTGCATAGTAGCTCTGCAGCAGCTTACCCTGTTCATCCGTGACGGCATTGGGCAATACGAGATCGCGGTAGGAACGTCCCTGTTCAACATAGGCACTTGCCTCTTTTGCCCAGGAGTACTGTTCAAAGCTGTGGCATTTTGCCACCGGGTTAAATTTTAATTCTTTATACAGAGCTGAGGAGTCCTTGTCGTCCAGCATATAGTTTGCGAGGGCAAGTGCCGTCTCCATCTCCTTTGTTCCTGAGTACACGGCAAGAGAAGTGGTTGTAGCCAGATTTATTTTTGTACAGTTGATATCGTTATTTACCGGAAGAGCTCCCACGCCGATTTTTATATCGGGATTAACTCCTAAAATGCTTTCGGCACTCCAGGTTCCCTGTACAAACATTGCCGCCTTGCCGTTTGCAAAATCAGCGGCCCCCTGCTCAGAGCCCTTATCCAAAGCATTTTTGCTTCCATTCTGCATAATAAGGTCAATTACATCAAATATTTCTACAACCTCTTTGTAGGAGCCTTGATCCTTGTACATTCTGTCGGTCCAGTCAGGAATATTTCCGCTCACCTTTCCTCCCAGTGTAAGTGCGGTCATAAGCTGCGGCACCCACTGTTCCTGGAAGGCAAGTTCAAAAGGAGTATACCCGTTGTCCTTTAAGGTCTTTACTGCGGTTTTCATCTGATCGAGGGTATCTGGAACCTTTAAGCCCAATTTATCAAAGATATCCTTGTTGTATAAGTAGCCCCATACGGTACTTTCAAATGGTACGGCATAAACCTTGTTATCTATGGTAACTGTTTTGCGCACATCATCATACAGCTTTTCAGCAAGAGGCTGGGAAGTCAAATCTGCAACATACCCTGCTTTAACATAAGTAGGCAGATCGGCGGAGGCGTGAAGTGTAAAAAGATCAGGGGCATCATTGGAAGATAGTCTTGTTTGAATAATATTTCCGTATTGATCACTGCTTGGCATTTCAAGATTTATTACGGCTTCCACATGCTTTTCAGCCAGAATCTTTGCCTTGAACTGATTTAAATAAGCTTCCATCTGATCTGTAAAACGGGGAAAACTCATCATGACATTAAGGGTTGATTTGGTTGGTTCCGGTTTGCTTGACGCTGCAGCCTGACTGGAAACCGCAGCCGAAGACGGCGTTGCCGAAGCAACCTTTGTGTTTTGAGCATCATTGCCACACCCTGCAAGCATTACTGAGATCATGCAAATGACTAACAGTACCGACAGTAATTTTTTCATTTTAATTCCTCCTAAATAAATTATTCTCTGTACCATTATCATACTTTGGAAAATGCAAATTTACATTTGCCCTGATTAATCACATTTATAGTCAAATTTTAATGTCATAATGCTCAGCTTCTTTAACGCATTTTACCCGGGGACGTTCCAAAATACTTTTTAAAGGTTTTGTAAAAATGGGCAATATCCAGGTAGCCTGTCATATTCGAAACGTTTTGTATGGGCAGACCATATTCCACAATCAGCTCTTTTGCCTTTTCCATACGGACTCTGGTCAGATAATCTGAAAAAGTCACACCCAGCTCCTTTTTAAATGCGGAAGACAGATATTCTTTTGTTACAAAATTGGTTTTAGCCAATTCCTCTAGAGAAAGGTTACCGGAAAAATTATTATCTACAAACTGCTTGATCGCCAGAATATCTATCTTGTTTTTTCTCTGCCTTTGTATATTCACTTCATCTATTATTTTATCCGCTATGGCGGAATAATGCCGGATAAACTCCTCATCCGTTCCGTTTTCTCTGATGGTAAAGGGCAGTTCAACCGCCAGTGACCGGTCCACTGTTTCAGTAAATTTGGCAATGACTGTTTCCTCCACTATTTTGTGCAGATCATAATTGATATTAATGACCAGTTTCAGCTTTGCTCTGCTATCTCTTTGCTGGTCAAGCAAAACCCGTATCTTATCCAGAGCATGCCGAACTCCTTTTTTTGAAAGGCCTTCAAGGCATTTTCTGGTGTCATCCCGCGCTTCGATATATTTTGTCAACCAGCTTGTGTCAGCAATTCCAGCCAGACTTATTTCATTCTGCTCTTCAATCAGCGTTTCCCGGTCCAGCTCGTCAGAACAGCGTTTTATCAGCCGGTTGAATTCATCCCCCTTGATGGGTTTCAGCAAATAATCCATTACATGACTGTTTAAAGCCTGTCTTGTATAGTTATAATCATAATAGCCGCTGATAACTATGACCTTCGCCTTGATATTTTGCTGCGAGAGCAGCTGAAGCAGCTCTGCGCCATCAATGCCGGGCATCTTCATATCTGTGATGATTAAATGTGGCTTCAGCTGTTTGATACACTCTATACCCGAAATACCGTCGGCAGCCTCGCCGACGATCTGAAACCCCAACTCCTGCCATTGACCGATTCTCTTTATTGTATCCCTTGTCCAGGCTTCGTCATCAATTATCACTACCCGATAATCCATTGGCCTCCTCCACTTTCTGTGCATCAAATATATACTCTATCCGGGTTCCCTCTTCTTTTTCACTATATACTGTTATTCCGTCGTTTTCCGAAAAGTTCAGCTTTATCCTGGAATTCACATTCAAAAGTCCGATATGCTTGCTGCTCTTTATACTTCCATAGGCAGTATCCTTCATTTTCTCATTCAAGGCCTCCACCTGTTCCCGGCTCATTCCGCTGCCATTATCCCGGACTGTAATGTAAACCTTTTTATCTTCAGTCAAATATGCTTTTACCCAAAGTTTCCATCTGCTGGTGCTCCTGTCAAATCCGTGCTGGAAGCAGTTTTCCACTATAGGCTGCAGTAAGAGCTTGGGCATGAGGCAGTCTTTTACTTCCTCCTGTATATCCAGTTCAATACTGAATTTGTCATAGAACCTTTCCTTTTGTATAAGCAAATAATTATCAAGATGCTCCAATTCACTTCCCATTGTTACAAATCCGCTCTCGAAATCCATGCTGTAACGCATCATACTGCTTAATGCGCCTGCAATATTATAGACCTCTCTGGCTCCCTTTGACAATGATATACTTCCCATAAGCTGCAGAGTATTGTGCAGGAAATGTGGATTTATCTGTGCCTGCAAGGCCTTGATCTGGGCTGATTTAGCCTGGAGCTTAATAACGTATTCCTGATGTATCAGGTCTTTAATCCGCTGAACAAAGAGAGCTATATGATTTTCCAGTACACTGATTTCATTCCTGGTATCCTCACCTGTTTTTATCTCCAATGTGGCCATTTGTATGTTCTTTACTTTGTCTGTCAGTTTCAGAATAGGAGAACTGATATAAAAAGAAATTAAAGCAGAAAGCATTATAGCGGCAAATATACAGGCAATCCCCATTAAAACACCGGCAAATACTGTTGGTCTGGTGGATTTCACTATTTCATTCCGGGGTATTATTTTTATTATGCCAAGTTTACCACCCTTGTCCTGGCCGTAAAAAATGATATTGTTATCAACGGAAAAGTACTCCCTGGAGCTATCGGCATTTATGAGCCCTATGCTTTTTTCCAAAAGCATTCTGTCATCATACCCATTATTAATTGACATAACAATCTCACTCTGATCATTGAGCAGATAAACCCGTTCATCCTGACTCGTTTTAAGTTTCTCAAGAATTCTCTGCAGTTCTCCCGTTCTCAGCTGAAGAGACAATTTGGCAACCAGATTGCGATCTTCAAAGGTATTTATGTTATGTACTGCATACAGACCCTGACCGGTTAATTTCAAATACATATTGGTCTGCATCTCTGCCGGACGGTTAAAGGTATTGGAAAAACCCTCCTCATCACTTTGAAGTGTTGTTCCGGCCCTTTTGGTCTTAATAACACTCCTGTCACTGACAAGGTACAGCTCTATGGAAGAAAACAGGTTATTTTTATTCAAGGTAGCATTGAAGGTATTTCGTAAAATGGCACTGTCTTCATAGGAATCGTTATCTTTACCCCATTTGAGAACTGCATTTCTGAAGCTTTTGTCAAACTCCATGGAATAAAAAGTATTTTTTAACTCGTCGGAAAACTGTGAAACCCTGTCGCTGCCCCACAGCATTCCATCCTTATTTATTGCAATCAATTGCTTATATAGTGAATCATAGGTATTATACGCAGCCAGCGCAGTGATTAGAATGGTCGGGATGATTGATACCGCAAGCATAAACAGAAATATCTTTGTTCTGATGGAAAGGGTCCTTTTTGACTTTTTTGAAGATTCCATGTAAATTCTCCTATCAAGCCATATATGTGTATTTTTCAGATAATTCAGTATATCATTATAAATAGCGTCAGTCAAAAGCCTGATTTTCTGTCACCATTTGTAACATAAAAACCCCCAAAAATGAACCAAGCTTCAACGCTGCCTGGTTCATTTTTGGGGGTTTGAGTAACTATGAGAAATATACATATAGTCAGTTATTCCAGATCATCATCCGTACTAAAGACCTGCTTTAACAGTTCAAGCTGTGACAGCAGAAGAGTTTCGGACTTTGTTTTAAACAAATGCAATCTTTTTTTCATTTCTTCATATTCAAAGCGGATTCTGATTACTTCCTGATTAGCATCATTAATAATTTTTTGGGCCTTGATTTCAGCTTCCTTAACAATATTATCAGCCTTGGCATAGGAATTCTTCTTGATCTCCTCGCCGGTCTGCTGTGCTACGATCAATGTATTCTGAAGGGATTCCTCTATATTTTTGTAGTGCTGGATTCCTTCATTTAAAACAGAAATTCTGTCCTTGAGTTCAATGTTTTCTTTTATGTATAGCTCGTAGTCGTGTATAACGTTGTCCAAAACTTCGTTAACCTGATCTTCCTTATATCCCATAAAATTCTTTTTAAACTTGATATTATCAAGATCATTTGGAGTATAGTTCATAATAAGCCAACCTTTCCAAGAAACTAAAAGTTCCTTGATGCAATATCTTATTCAAAACGTTTGATAACTATATTAATGCGATCCTTTTTAGTAATTCCGCCAACCTTGTCCAATACAATCCGTCCCTTGCCCCGAATGGAAATTACATCGCCTTCCGACAGCTGCTTGGCCGGGTTTGAAATTGTCTCCCAATTTACATTTACCCTCTGGGCCTTAAAATACTCCATAACCTTGGTCCTGGACATGCCAAAACCACTTGCAGTTACAGAATCAGCTCTTACAGATGCAACTGTGGTATTGATAATTTTTTCCTTCCTTTCAGGAGGTGTGTACTGGTAGACTTGCTGAAATTCGCATTCAACCTTTGTATTACCAATTTTGTCCAGATTGTATGAAATATATTCCGCAATTTTATCAATTAAAAATACATCACCATAGTTCTCGTAGACAAGTATATCTCCTACCTTTTCCCTCTTTATCCCAAGGCCCAGAATCGAACCGAGATAATCCCTGTGAGATAAGCTCTTATCAACAACAGGTGTTATCCTCAGATAACTTATGGGAGCGTTGATTAGAGCCTCATCAGCATCTATGAAATCAGAGCTCATAGCGGCCATAACCCGCTCTGCCCCCTCAAAGCCACCCGTAAAGGTATAAAAAACCCCGTCAACCTTATCCAATACCCGTTTGGCAATAACTGCCTCATGAGGAGAAAGAAAATCAGAATATACAAAAGAGGAATAACGGCATTGTTCTGCTTTATCTAAAAGACGCGAAACCATTACCCTATCCTCAATCCCGGAAACCATTTTTAGTAATTCGTTTTTATTCATATATAGTGTCAAAAATAAAACATGTTAAACAGCATATAAATTACTCTTCTTAGTACACCTATAAGTATAAAAGCAACTATGGGCGAAAAATCAATCATGGAAAACATGGAATTATTCATTAACCTGGATTGACTCAACATCTTTCTTATAGGTGCAAGTACCGGCTCTGTGATTGTGTATAACAAATCAACTGCCCTGTTATCTCTTGATACCGGCAGCCATGAGATAAGCACTCTGGCAATGAGAGCAAACTCAAATATTTTAATTACCTTATCTATAGCAAATAAAACTGCATCCATCAAAATTCCTCCGAAATAAGAAAACCTTATTATCAGCCCCAAATATCACCAGTCAATGTTCTCCTATTTAGCCCAGGGAAATACCGTTTTATTTCTAAGTTCTTCCTTCAAGTCTCCACTGACATCCACATTGTTAGGAGCTATTACAAATATATCACAGGATACCTTCTGTATACTTCCGTCAAGAGCATAGATAGAACCGCTTAAGAAATCAATTATCCTCTGAGCATCTGATTTTTCTATGCCCTCAAGATTGATAACCACAGGTTTTTTGCTCTTCAGATGGTCACAGATATCCTGTGCATCGTCAAATGTATTTGGCTGAGATACAACCATTTTAAACTGATTTGCAGAATGAATATTTACTACTTTACCTGATTGCTGCTGCTTTTTGGAATTATTGAAAAAGTGCGTTTGAATAGGTTCGCCTTTAATATCATCCTTGTAGTCATTATCGCGAAGATCTAAATCTTCGTCCTCTTCCTCATCTATTGCTTCCCATCCGACGAAATTAAAAACTTTGTTTAGAAGTTTTGACATTTCAAATACCTCCTGCGTCTTTAGTAATTTATTTAATCTTTTCGCTTGTATAATTTATTTCTGTGTATAATCCCTCTTCCCAAATATGCCTGTACCGATTCTGACAATGTTTGCCCCCTCTTCAATAGCCACCTCAAAATCGTTGCTCATACCCATGGAAAGATAATCCATATTAACATTATCTATATTTTTACGCTTTATGTCAATATATATATTATAAAGATTCCTAAATACAGGCCTTATGACCTGTGGGTCCTGATTAAATGGGGCTATGGTCATAAGCCCTTTGAGAGAAATATTTTCCATCTGGGAAATTATACCTACGTATTCATCTACATCATTAGGACTTATCCCAAATTTTGTATCCTCCCCCGAAACATTGACCTGCAGAAGAATATCGATTTTTCTTTGGCATTTTGCAGCCCTTGAGTTAATTTCTTTTGCAAGTTCGATGCTGTCCACAGAATGTATCATTTCAATTTTATCTATTATATATTTGACTTTATTGGTCTGAAGATGCCCTATCAGATGCCATTTACAGTCGGGAGGAAGTTTGTCATACTTCTCGGTCAGTTCCTGGACCCTGTTTTCACCCATATCACGAAGACCGTATTCATATACATTTTTTATCCTGTCAACCTCAACGGTCTTTGTAACGGCTATTACCCTGATGTCTTCCATGGTTCGGCCGCTCTTTTCCGCCGCAGCCCCGACCCTATCAAAAATATTTTCCAAATTGTTTTTAATCTCTGTATCAATCAACGGTCTGTCCCTCCTGTATATTCTTAGGATTTAGGATATATGTATTATACAAGGCGATGGTATTTGTTTTTTCGCCCTCTAAATTGTCAATAATTACTGCACTTTCATTCATACCTACGATCCTTACCTTTTTTATTGCAGCCGTATGACCCTTAACAAGGGTGATCATAGCAGTTTTGCTTTTTGTATCAATATTCTGAAGGGAACTGTAAGGTACTTTCAAGCCTGTATAGCTGGATAATATTATATCTGCATTTACCCTTCTCAAACCCACTGTTTCATTTAAACCAGTATCAAATTTGAAAGCTATGATCCTTTTTCCATCGATGATATCAGAGCTGTAAACTATTTTTGCTTCTATATTCAAACCCGTATCATTGATCCTGAGAGTGACATTTTTGTCAAGCTGCAGGGCTTTGCAGTATTTTTCATCAATGGCTGTCACCATGTGGCTGTCCAGATCTTTGACCAGCTTTGCAATGGGATTCCCCTTTGTTGCATCAATGACATTGAAGTCTCTGTTGGTTTCCCTTGTTGTTATTTTCTCAAGCTCCTTAGGTGTAATATTCCTGATGACTTCCGGGGTAAGTACGGTTTCATAGCCGTCTATGGCATAGGATATCAATCCCGAACTCTTTGTACGTATTTCTTTAATATTGTTGTTCAGCTTGCTCTGTATAGCGGCTTTTTCACTTTTAAGCTTGTTTATATATGCCGCCGATTTACTGCTGTCACCAAAAATATCAGACTTCCTGTAAACGATCCTGTCTATACTTGAAAGACTGTTGTAGCTTTCAACAAGGCTGCCTCGGATGGATTGCTGCGCAAGATTTTTAACCTCTTCGATTATTTCCGAATCCAGTTTTTTTATGTCACTGGAAAACATATTTATATTTTCCCTTTGTGCATTTTGTGCCCGTGTAATCTCCAATTCCTTGGTTTTAAGCTCCTCATAAGTGGATACCGGAACATTTTTAACTACAGAAGCTATTCTGAAAAAAGCAGGAACCTTTTCCCCGTCAACCGCATCCATTACACAATTACCTGTTTCGGGGGATAAAATCAGTTCTTCATTTCTTATGAAAACTCCGTCTATATTCTGTGTTTCCTCTATCTTACCTATTTTCAGTATATCAGTCTCGACACTGTTTCCGTAAATTATAAATAACAGCGCCGGAAGGTATATTAACAGAAATACACCCACTATGAGGGTTCCTATTCTGACACTCTGCTTTTTAAAAACACTCATGTACAACTCCATTTCCGCAGCGGGCTTATTTGTCCCTGCTATTGAACAATTTCTGCAGCGCTATGATATTTCCAAGCTTTACATGCTCATATACCAGCCCGCCCTGCATATACGCTATATACGGACTCTTTATTGGCGCATCGGCACTGAGCTCTATGGATGAACCCTGAACAAAGGCTCCTGCTGCCATTATTACCGGGGAATCATAGCCCGGCATATCCCAGGGCTGAGGTGTTACATAGGAATCAACCGGGGAGCCTTTCTGTATACCCTGGCAAAATGCTATGAGGCTTTGTTCATTATTGAATTTTACAGCCTGAATTATGTCACTTCTTTCGGCATTGATTGAAGGCAGTGTTTCAAAGCCGGCACGTTCCATAAGAGCAGCACAGAACACCGCCCCCTTCAGACTTTCGGCCACAACATGAGGTGCCATGAAAAGGCCCTGGAACATCAGCCTGTTATTGCCCAGTGAAGCTCCGACCTCTTTTCCAAGTCCCGGAGATGTCAATCTATAGGAGGCCTGTTCCACAAGCTCTTTCCTGCCTGCAATATAGCCTCCTGTCAAAGCCAGTCCGCCTCCCGGGTTTTTTATAAGGGAGCCTGCTATTATATCGGCTCCAACCTCAATTGGCTCAAGCTCTTCTACAAATTCTCCATAGCAGTTGT
The DNA here is from genome assembly GCA_023386445.1 of Bacillota bacterium. GTDB lineage: Bacteria > Bacillota > Clostridia > Acetivibrionales > DSM-1351 > Ruminiclostridium. Next base: position 46,880 of record JAEWJR010000001.1, read on the forward strand.
CAACCATGACAATTATTGAGCTGTTTATAGACTTGATAGTGTTTATAACACTTTTTATATCTTCAATACACAATGCATCTCTCCAGGAGTACCCTCTTGAGCGCTGGAGCATTGCCATTTTCGTTGAAGGTGTGACAACCTTGCGTATTTCCTCCAAATCCGGTTTTCCGTCGAGTTTTAATTCAACCTGTCTGTATCTGACTCCGAATTCCTTCAGAGAACCGCAGTTCTCACCCCTGATCCCTATTACTTCCTCCAAGGTATCATAGGGCTTTCCTGTAACAGCCACCAGTTCGTCACCCGGTCTGAGATTTCCAAAGAGACACAGTGTCAAAGCCTGTGTGCCTGATACAATCTGATGTCGGACCAGTGCATCCTCCGCTCCGAAAACATTTGCATACACGCTGTCAAGAACTTCCCTTCCCCTGTCATCATAACCGTATCCGGTAGTTCCGTTGAAATGTGAATCACTGAGTTTGTTGTCCTGCATTGCCTTAATCACTTTTAACTGGTTTATCTGTTTGGTATTCTCTATTCTTTCAAAAACCTTTTGAGCATCCTTCTCTGCCTGCTCAGCCAGTTCAATGACCCTATCCTCAATTCCAAAGTGCTGTTTTAAATATTCCCTTATTTTCAAATCCATCAACTATTCCTCTTTCGTATCAGTATAAATAAAATTTAGCGTTTTAATAGAATTATATACCATTTACAGCCTTCCCGCTAGGTTTTATCACATATTAACCTCATAAACCCTAATTTCTACCGTTCTGAAGTAAATAACAATCCGGAAGGAAATATCATATAATCAGGGAGGTTGCAGTTTATAAGGCTTTGCTTGTATAATAGCTATAGAAGTTCTATAACGGCTGCTTATCCATGGAGGAATAATGATTTTAGAACACAGAGCTGATATTTCCGATGCAGGCAGGCCCCTGAAATACATTCTGAAGGGCAGACTGCAAATATCTGAAAGGCTGGTTAAAAAACTAAAATTTCAAAATAAGATTTATGTGAACAACGAAGCTGTTCATGTAAATTATATTATAAAAGAAAACGATCAGGTTAGAGTTGAACTTGAACTTGAAGAAGACTGTGAGTATATCGAACCCCAGAACATACCTATAGATATAATACACGAGGACAGCTGTCTCCTGGTGCTGAACAAACAGCCCGGAATCGTTGTACATCCTACCAGCAGCCATCCTGATTCCACAATAGCAAACGGGATTGTATATTACCTGAAGGGAAAAGGCATTTCTAAAAAAGTCAGACCTGTAAGCAGGCTGGACAGAGAAACCTCCGGTATTATTATCTTTGCCAAAAATCAGTTTGCCCAGGAGGCACTTATCAGACAGATGCAGGCAAAAATTTTTGAAAAGGAATATCTGGGCATTGTACATGGCATACCATCTTTAAACGCAGGTACCATTGATCTGCCCATTGACAGAAAGCCCGGAAGCATTATGCTGAGGCATATTTCAGATACGGGAGCTCCTTCTGTAACACATTATGAGGTCCTGGAGAGTTTTCCTTCTCATAATGCGGCTTTACTTAGATTTAAGTTGGAAACCGGAAGAACACATCAGATCAGAGTCCACTGTCAGGCCATGGGTTTTCCCATATATGGAGACACACTGTATTCGGAAAATACAGGCTTGTTAATTTCCCGTCAGGCTCTCCATTCCCATATTACCAAAATAGTTCATCCTGAAACCCGGAAAGAAGTTATCTTCAATACTGAACTGCCCTCGGATATGATGGCTGTGCTGGAAATAATGCGAAATAGTCTGTAAATATTTTACATTAATCTTCTGATATGCTACTATCTTCATATGAAAAGATTTGCGCCGGTTTAATCACCGGTTCTACAAATGAAGAAGGATTTGTCAGGAGGAATTTTATATGGATATTTTAAAGGATCGGTATTCTATAACAGAGTTAAGTGAAAGTTTAAATATAACTGATCATGCTTTGAGATTTTATGAAAAGGAGTTCGGACTGAAAATCCCCAAGGATAGCAGAGGCAGAAGATTTTATACCACCGATCTGGCCAATGTCATGTACCAGATCAAGGATATGCGCGATCAGGGGCTCGAACTTAAAGCAATCAGAAAAATACTTGAGGATGAAAATATTATTAAGGACAGCCCTCCTGATACAGCCTTAGATGCATCCCAGACCAATGAGTCTCGATTGCCTGCCGTCATTGGTCATGCTGCTCCGCAATTGAGCAGCACTGAACTTACCGCAATTATCGATGCACTTAATAATATGAAGTTACAGGTTTTTAATAATATATCCTCAGAGCTGTTGTCAACCAGGGAACAGATATCTAAAGAGATTCATAAATCAAAACTTGAACTGGGAGCATGTGTTGAAAACAGTTCAAGAAAACTTGAGATCAAACTTGACAGACATTTCCAGGAGGTTGACAGAAATATTACCAGTTGGAGAGAAAGAAAAACCACCACTCTTGGAGGAAGATTGAAAAAATTAATCGGGAAAGCATAAATAAAAACATTAAGCCGGCATTGCCGGCTTTTTTAATTTCACTTATGTTCAGCTTAATCCATGTATCAGTCTTTTAACGGAAACCCCTTTGCATCCTTGTTTATTGTCCCTGCCAGTATCAGTATTCCTTCAATCAACCCCCATATATATACTAATGGTGATAATATGATGCATGATAACAACGTCAGAAGCAGCTGTGCCAAACCAATTCCGATATAGCCCAGATAGAATCTATGAACCCCGAACATTCCAAGGAAAATACCGAACAAGCCTGCTGCAAGTTTGGACTTCTGCTGACCATATACATTCAGATTAACTCCGCACTTCATACAAACCTGAGCCATTGAATTTGTTATATCTCCGCATAACGGACAATAATTATTTCCCTTTCCAGCAGGTACTCCGCATGCAACACATATCGCTGCCTGATCGTTCATAACGTTACCACAATTTCTACAATACATAATATTTACCTCCTGTTTTGATATTTATCGTTAAGTCTCCCATTTTTTCATACAACTTTCGAAAATGTATTACACCTAAGTATACGATTAAGTACAAAGTATGTCTGAAATAATTTATCCTATATTTAAAAATAGTTAAAATTTTACAGATAATCCCCATTATTTATACTTGATTAATATATATTAAATTTTTAAAAAAGTCCACAAAAAATAATGCATTTAGGAAGTTTTCAGATACCAATCGCCATAATTTCAAAAAAATGGTGATTTTTGTATAACATTATGATAAAATTGGAATATATTGAATATTTATGTAAGGAGCAGATGAAATGAGATTTGTTCAAAAGTGGTCATACGCTTGTGCAAAACATTTGGCATATGCTTTAAATGAAAATCATAATAAAAGATCAGTCTATTATTATGGCTTTTATGTTTTATTTGGTACACTGGTAAAAGGTTTTATATTGATTTCAGTATCTCTAATTCTCGGAATTTTTATTCCAGCCTTGATGACTGTGGTAGTCTTAGCTTCCTTAAGACTATTTGCCGGAGGATATCATTTTGATACATACGGCAAATGTCTTTTGGTTTCAATGGCACTCACTGTAGCAGCTGCCTTGATATCCCAATATACCCACCCTTACTGGAGTATGGCAGCAGTTGTCATATTTTTATTTTTGGTATTTACCTTCAGCCTATATATGCTGATAAAGTATGCTCCAAAAGATACGCCAACCAAGCCTATAACAGATCCTGCAGATATTATCAAGTTTAAAAGGCTGTCAATTGTATACCTTGGTATATTGCTGATGATTTGCTGTGTTCTGTCGGCTTTGGGGCTGAAAATGTACGTTATGGCTATATGTTTCGGTGTGCTGCTTGAGATATTCAGCATAACTCCTGCAGGACATAGCTTTTTTAACGTTATAAAAGTCGGATTAAACAAAGGATGACTTATCCCTTCCGATTAATCATTTATTTAGAATGCTAAGCTTATATACTGTAAAAACAACTGATAAGAGGTTAGATGTATGATTGATGTGTTATTTCAGAATGGTATACCCGCTAAAATAATTATAAATACACTTTTTGTATCCATACCAGAAGAGCTGTACCTGGTGATGTTTACATTAATAATGGTGGGTGAATTTGAATACTGGAAAGAGGCTGAATGTAAACGGCTAATTAACAGATTTGACTACGTGAGGGTTTTTCTGCCCACTGTTGTATGTGCTTTATTGTCTAATATTTTAATAAATACCGGTTTCGACTATGGCTTCTACAGGTTTTTGTATCCAACTGTGTTCTTTATAATTATAGTATTTACCAACGATATTTTCGGGGATGCAAGCGCAATAAAGTGGATAACCAAAGCTTTTATTTTCTTTTTAATAGGTTTTCTTTCAATTGGAATTACCGAATTCATATATGTGCCGTTTGTGATTTATGGAACCGGATTGACAATGGATGATATTAGAAACAATTTATTAATATATTTCATGACCTCACTCCCTGCGCGCTTTTTACAATTTAGTTTAATTGCATATCTGGTAAGCAGGAAACGCACCCTTCTTAAAGGGCGGTTAATAAAAACAATACTTTCAAGCCCTGTAGTTGCAGTGGTTTTATCCGTATTAGTAATATTAAATATTTTATTTTTACAAATGATGTGTAAGGCGATAATTTTTGACAAAGTACTTATCACTATATCACGTATTTCGCAAATGTTTATAATTACAGGTGTCGTTTTATTTCCGATACTTAACATCTCAGGGACACTATGGAGCTTCTATTTTATAAAAAATAAGGAAACACATGATAAAAAAAATGCTTCTGAGAAACTAAATAAGTTGTTGAAAGATATAGAAATATATACAAATAATTCAAAATATGATAATATTAGTTGGAAATTAAACGAGATTGGCGTGGGCATTGAGGATATTGCAAAAAATCTTTATGAAGAACATGAAACGGAATAACAAAATAATTTTTTTTATCAAAGGAGGCAGATAGTATTGAAAACATTCTTTTTTACAATTTTATCAAGTATTCTGTATGTTCTGGTTTTACTATTAGGAGTAAAACCGGCTTGTTTCTGGTGTTTTCATCAACCCAGAGTTCCAAAGCTGAAATAGGAACCTGCAAGCATGGTATTTAGAGATAGATGAAAGGAAAGATGAGCCGAATCCCCTTGCTTTATTTACCGTTTCATTTCTTTGTATTGCTTGTTGCCAGCCATAGCCGTTCCTTCCTTGATGTCCATAGCCAACTCCACGTATGGTTCGTTTGATGGGCCGTATATAATTTCCTTGCTGAAATTATAAAAATATAGAAAATAATTTTCTATATTTTTTCTTTGAAATTATCTGTTTATTATCTGTTTAATTACCGTTTGATTTCTTTATAATAGGTACTGCCCACTGGAGCAGTCCGTTTTTTTATGTCCATAGCCAACCCCAGGTACGGTTCATTTGCAGGGTCAAGTACAAAGTTCCTTGTTTCCTCTGGCAAATGCTTAAGATAAGGTTCTCTTATGTCACTATAACCAATCAGGTAATCCACAGAAACGTTAAAATATTCCGCAAGCAGCTTCAGCTTTGATATTGATGGTTCCCTTTTATTGCTCACATAACCGTTGAAGGTAGGTATTTTTAAATTAAGCTGGAGGGCAGCTTCCTGCTGCTCTAAGCCTCTTTCTCTTACTAACTGTTTTAATCTCTCACCTATTGTTATTTCCATACATGAATTTCCTCACATTCTTTTCTCAATTATATTATAACTATAAACTTGTTTATATGTCAATTAATTACTTTTTTCTCAAACTTCATAACGACATTTTTCTACTATTTTTTTTTAAATTTGTATTTGACAAATTGCGTTTTGCATTTTATAATAAATTTGATACCAATTTATTACATAATTCAACTATATTGGAAGTTTGCATTGCAAACCATCGCTCGAATACATTAGACAAATATGAGTTATTTTGACATTTTATGAGAAAAAATGTTGGATAGGGGGTTTTTATATGCTGGTTGATGAAATAAACAAATTAAGAGAGGTCCTCAATGAACAGGTTGAAAACAGCAATCTGGACAACGAATCGCTCATAGCTTTAAGCCAGGACCTGGATAAATTAATTGTTGAGTACTATAAAGATGTACTTATGGTATAAAATATCAGATTGTAACGTCCCTTGAATTTCAAGATTATTGCATTGAAGTACTATATAGGATATAATTTTTATGGTATTTTTGATGTTAGTAATAATGAGAGGATAGATATATTAATGAAACTAGGTATTGTTGGACTTCCGAATGTAGGTAAAAGCACACTGTTCAATGCCATAACAAAGGCCGGTGCAGAAAGCGCAAACTACCCTTTTTGTACTATTGAGCCCAATGTGGGTATTGTAGCAGTCCCCGATGAAAGACTTGACAAGCTGGCCGAAATGTACAAGCCTGAAAAAATAACCCCTACGGTTATTGAGTTTGTTGATATTGCCGGCCTGGTTAAAGGCGCCAGCAAAGGTGAAGGTCTTGGAAATAAGTTTCTTTCCCATATTAGAGAAGTGGATGCAATTGTTCATGTTGTAAGATGTTTTGAGGACGGAAATATTGTTCATGTAGACGGTTCCATTGGGCCAAGAAGAGATGTGGAAACCATTAATCTTGAGTTGATTTTTGCCGATCTGGAAATGCTGGAGAGAAGAATCGACAGGACCAGAAAGAATCTCAAATCCGGTGATAAAAAGTTCCAGATAGAAATGGAATTGTACGAGACAATCAAAGCTCACCTGGAAAGCGGAAAACCTGCAAGATCAATGACCTTTGACAGTGAGCAGCAGCAAATAATCGATCAGTTGTTCCTTATCACGCTGAAACCAGTTTTATACGCGGGAAATGTGTCGGAAAACGACCTCTCTTCCCTGGAAGCAAACAAGTTTTTAGCTGAGCTGAAGGAAGTTGCCGCCGGCGAAGGTTCAGAGGTAATGGTTATCTGTGCCAAGGTTGAGGAAGAAATCGCCCAGCTGGCTGATGAAGAAAAGGCCGATTTCCACGAAGCAATGGGACTGGACGAATCCGGACTGGACAAACTCATAAAAGCCAGCTACAAGATCCTCGGCCTTATCAGCTACCTTACTGCAGGCCCGCAGGAAGTCAGAGCCTGGACTATCATTAAAGGCACAAAAGCTCCCCAGGCAGCAGGCAAAATACACAGCGATTTTGAAAGAGGCTTTATCAGAGCTGAAATCGTTGCATATAACGATCTTATGGCCTGCGGCACCTATACTGCCGCAAAGGAAAAGGGCCTGGTCAGATCCGAAGGCAAGGAATATGTTATGCAGGACGGCGATGTGACGCTGTTCAGGTTTAATGTGTAAGCAACTTAATGATAATACAAGTTGATAGTGTTGTTCTATAATGTTTCTATATTGTTTTCCCCCGCCATATCTTTAAATGCGATATGGCGGGGATTTTTTTAATGTTTGCAAGAGAATGAATCAGGAGTGTATTCCTTCTCTCATGTTTGATTCATAGCTTACCTAAATCAACAATTTCCGTTTTTCTGTAAAATTTTCACCCTCATAATATTATTATCTGCGTCACTATACCTAAAAAAAACAGCCTATATGAATTTATCATATAAGCTGCGTAATAACCGTTTTTACTATTACTACTCCTTACTTGCTATCACTTCTGTAACCTGTTCAACTTCATTTTCAAGAAGTACTTCATTAAAATCAATAATTGAGAACAATTTTTCGTCCTTTTTTCCTACACCCTTGATATACTTCTTATTGTTGACCTTGATTATTGCATCTGACTTGTCAATTGAGTTTTCATTCAGATTAATTATCTCAAGAACGTTATTTACCATAAAACCAAACAGCTGTCCGTCTTTTTCGGTAATTATTATCTTTGTTTTTTTAGTAATTTCCGAATCGCCGAGATTAAACTTTTTATTTAAATCTACAACAGGAACTACTCTGCCTCTCAGATCATAAAGCCCTTTTATGTAATCAGGCATTTCCGGAATAAGTGATACTTCGCCGTATTTTTCTATTTTGAATACCATTGATGCCTCAACACTGCATAATTCATTGTTTAATGTAAATATAACAACTTGTATGTCAGCCATTCCCGACACCTCCCAAATTTTGTATCATTATTTTTTAATGATACCACACAATACACGCTTTTTAAAGGACATAATTTTTGATATAATACATTCTGTGCCATTTTGGAATGATACCCTCTATTGACAATGTACAATACATTGTCAATAGAGGGTAAATATAAATCATATTCCCTAATCAATAAAAAAATGTCACAAATTAAAAGGTATCATTTAAAAAATTTAGATAGGACGGTTTTTTATGGAAAAAAGCAGGATTGAAAGATTGAATGAGCTGGCTAAAAAAGCCAAGACTTCCTCCCTTTCAGAAGCTGAACTTGCCGAGAGAGATCAGCTGAGAAAAGAATATATTGCCGCCTTCAGGTCAAATCTAAAGGCAACGCTTGACAATACGGTAATCGTTGATAAGGACGGTAACAGAAGAAGTCTGAGAAAGGATAACTAGACATGGCAAAAGCCTACATTGTAAAGGGCAAGGAAAGCAGGGTCGAGTACGGACATCCCTGGATATTCAGAAGTGATATTTCACACACCGAAGGCGATATTACTCCTGGTGATGTTGTTGACGTATACAGCAGTAAAAATAAATTTCTGGGCAGGGGCTTTTATAATCCTCAATCCCAGATAACAATCAGAATGCTTACTTATGAACATGAAGAAATCAACTATGATTTCCTGTACCGGAGAATAAATGATGCCTGGAATTATAGAAAGCAGGTAGCTGACATCAACAGCTGTCGCGCTGTTTTTGCCGAATCGGACTTTCTGCCGGCACTGGTCGTTGACAAGTTTTCGGATATTCTGGTTGTTCAGACTCTTGCACTTGGTATGGACAGATTTAAAAAGGAAATCGTTGATATCCTCGACGATATTATCAAACCGCGCGGCATATATGAGAGAAATGACGTTCCGGTCAGACAGCTGGAAGGTCTTGAAATGCAGAAAGGCTTTCTCAAAGGCCCCTTTGATACAATGGTGGAAATGACCGAAAACGGTGTTAAATTTCTTGTAGATGTTGAGAACGGTCAAAAGACCGGCTTCTTTCTGGATCAGAAGGAAAACCGTGCTGCCATCGCTCCCTTTGTGAAAGGTGTCAAAGTTCTGGACTGCTTCACACATACAGGTTCCTTCGCGTTGCACGCCGGCCTTTTTGGTGCGGACAGTGTTTTGGGTATTGATATTTCGGAGCATGCAGTCAAGTGTGCCACCAAAAACGCCGAAATAAACGGTCTGGGCACCGTCGTTAAATTCCAGGCAGCAAACACCTTCGATATATTGCGCGAATTCTACGATAACGGAGAAACCTTTGATACCATTGTGCTTGACCCTCCTGCCTTCACTAAAACCAAAAATGCGGTACAGGGTGCCATCAGAGGTTACAAGGAAATCAATCTTCGCGCAATGAAGATAATTAAGCGAGGCGGCTATCTCATTACCTGCTCCTGCTCACAGCACGTTGATTCTGAGCTGTTCATGGACATTTTGTATGACGCCGCCGCCGACTCCAGGCGCAAGGTCAGGGTTGTGGAGTACAGATCACAGGCCAAGGATCATCCTGTTTTACTGGCATCACCCGAGACTGAATATCTGAAGTGTGCAATTTTACAAGTTGTTTAAAGCAATCTTGCTGTAAAATAAGTTTGTTATACTGACCCCTTTGGGCCTGTGCACTGTTCACTGAACCCGAGGGGGTTTATCGTATATTCCGTCAGGAAATTAATCTTTTACTAATCTTTTACTAAAATTCGGTATACCCGGTATATAAAATGATTTAATGAAAAGAATAATAGCGGGTGATTACTATGCTGCTATTATTGATAACATTACTTGCGTTAATCAAATTAACAGAATTAACTTATAGGATATTTTATAAAAGAAAAATAAATCAAATCTTAAAAGTTATAAATACTAAAGAGGATTTGCTGTATCTAAATTTCAAGGATTATATGTCTGTCATTGTGGAAGTTCTAAAGCGACTGGGATATAAGGTTAAACCTACTGAAGCCTGTGGAATAGACGGAAGCGGCCTTCTGTTGAACAATGTTCATTTTACAGAAGTGTGGAAACATGGTCTTCAGCAGGTTGTAGACGTTGAATTGGCTATGAATCTGTTCAAATGTATGAGTGATAATTCTATCTACAGAGGTATGCTTATAACTTTGGGGGATTTTAAACCATGTACAAAAGTATACTGCCACAAAAATGTAATTGAATGCATTAACGGTGATCAGCTTTTGGACATGTGCAAATCAGTTCAAAATGCCAAAGTTGTCTTTGAACCTGCAAAATAGGAGCTCCCTCAACTCCGGCAGGGATATCTGAAAACATAATAATTTTATGATAAAATTAAATAAAAAAATCGGACCAGGAACGGAAGTTGAGGTTCAGTTGATTTTAGAATGGTAAAATAAAACGGCGAATGAAGGTACGATCCTGTAAAGCAACCATCATTCTAAATAGCCTAACCAGGAGATGATTTTTATGTTTAACATTTTAGTAGTCGAAGATAACTCCAACACACAAAAACTGATCTGCGCCGTCCTGAAAAAGGAAGGTTACAATGCTTTTGCAGCAAAGGATGGTCTTGATGCTTTAGATATGATGGAAAAACAGTATTTTGACTTGATCATTCTGGATTTGATGCTGCCAAGAATGGACGGTTATCAGCTTTGTAAAGAATTGCGTGATACAGGAGAAAATATTCCTGTATTGATGATTACAGCACAACATGAAATTAAGGATAAACACAGGGGCTTTCTTGCAGGGACAGATGACTATATGACAAAGCCCTTTGACGAGCAGGAAATGCTGTACCGCATAAAAGCATTACTACGCCGGGCGCAAATTGCAAATGAGCACAAATTAACAATCGGCAGCACCACTTTGGATTATAACACCCTAACTATAACTCGCGGCGAAGCTGCAGTTACTCTTCCTCAAAAAGAATTTTATTTACTCTTTAAATTGGCAAGTTACCCAAATAAAATATTTACCCGCATGCAATTGATGGATGAAATCTGGGGTCCTGATACAGAAACTGATGAGCATACGCTGAATGTACATATGGGCAGGCTGCGTGAAAAATTTAAGGATAACCCTGATTTTGAGATCATTACTGTACGCGGTCTGGGTTATAAGGCGGTGAAACATACATGAAAAAAAGAATGAGTCTTGCTGTTTCCCTGGTCGTATTTGTATTTTTTGTTCTGGCTTTGTCCGTTGTAATCGGCAGATTATGTACATATTTACTGGAATTAATTTTTGGCAGCAGCTTTTTGAGAAATGGTTTTGTGGCATTTTTCGCAATGCTGGTAATAAGCGTATCTATTGGAACTTCTATCACCGCGCTCCTTAGTAGGTGGATGGTCAAACCCGTCCGCAATCTGATTGAAGCCATTGAAGATGTAGCCAAAGGCGATTTTTCGGTTTCGGTTAAAGGCAGCAATATACCGGAACTTGAGAGCCTTGCCGCCAGTTTTAATAAAATGGTGCTGGAACTTGCGGGAATTGAAATGTTACGTATTGATTTTATCAATAATTTTTCACATGAGTTTAAAACCCCTATTGTTTCTATCAAGGGCTTTGCAAAACTTTTGAAGGAGGGCGGCTTAAGCAGCGAAGAAGAGCAGGAATATCTGGATATAATCATTGATGAATCCCAAAGATTAGTTGACCTTTCCACAAATGTGCTTAATTTATCCAGGGTTGAAAATACCGGGATTATTAGTGAAAAAGAGGTTTATGCGCTGGATGAACAAATTCGCCGCGCTATACTTGTACTGGAACCCAAATGGAGTACTAAAAATCTTTCAGTAGATGTGGATTTGGAGAGTATAAATATTTATAATAATGCCTCCCTGCTCCAGCAAATATGGGTAAATCTGTTGGATAACGCCATCAAATTCACAGATAACGGCGGAAAATTAGAAGTCGGTTTAAGACGCATCAATTCTTCAATACGGTTTTGTTTGAGGGATAATGGACATGGAATGAACGAGGAAATAAAACAACATATCTTTGACAAATTTTATCAAGGCGATACATCACACGCAATTATGGGGAATGGACTTGGACTGACACTGGTTAAAAAAATTGTGAACCTCTGCAACGGCCATATAGAGGTGGAAAGCATTCCTGGAAAAGGCAGCACTTTTACTGTTTTTTTACCTTCGGGGATGCCCACTGAAAAGATGCGCGGCTAAAATCTATCATTTATTATGTTTATAAAAAGTGCCTCTGAATGGTTAAATCACTCCATTTGCAGACACTTTTTTATTTTGCCTGCCGCTATTCACGCCAAGCCCGAAATATTACTATGGTCTTGCACTCTATAGAGCTTTAATCCCGAAATATTTAATTTAAGAAATTTATATGACGGGGCTGAAAATTGAGGTTGAGTTGATATTGTATTGCTAGAATAACAACTACCAAATGAAAGGAGTCGCATACTATGAGTTTATTTTCAAAGCAAAAAATCATTGAAAAAGCCGCAATACAAATTGAGGGATTACACAAAAATTTTGGCGAATATAAGGCCCTGAACAATCTGTCTCTGGAGGTGAAACGAGGAGAGATTTTTGGATTTCTGGGGCTGAACGGCGCCGGAAAAACGACGACCATAAAAACACTCCTGGCCATGCTCAGGCCTACCTCCGGCAAGCTCTACATGCTTGGCGAAAAGGTCGATGCCGGAAACTATAAATTATGGGATAAGGTTGGATATTTGGAGGAAGCCACTTTTTATCCTGATTTAACCGTAATCGAAAATCTTGATATAGCACGCCGTATGCAGGGAGTACCTGACATAGAACCGTTAAATCGGGTCATCTGTAAACTGGGACTTGAGCCGCACAAAAATAAAAAGGCGAAGAATCTTTCTTTAGGAAACAAGCAGCGTCTGGGACTTGCCAAAGCTATGATACACAATCCTGAAATCCTGATATTGGATGAACCCATAAACGGTCTTGATCCTGCAGGAGTTGCCGAGATACGGAATATGTTATATGATTTGGCAAAAAATTTTGGAGTAACTATTTTTATATCCAGCCATCTGTTGGAGGAACTCTCAAAGGTTGCCACACGCATTGGGATTATTCACAACGGTCACCTTATTCAAGAAATCGAAATGCATAAGCTGGAACAATCACTGCAGAAATATTTAGTGTTGGACGGCCGCAATAAAAGTGCCGTAAAGAATGTGCTTAAAGAGCATGGCTATGAATTTAAGGAAACAATGGATGGTCATCTCAAATTAACCGATGAACGCACAGCGCAGAATCCTGAACGGTTAGCCGAACTGCTCGTCAAATCTGATCAACCGCCGACACTGCTTAGAGTGATTACGGAAGATTTGGAAGGCTACTTTCTTCGTACAATCGGTATGGTAAGGGGGAATTTTTAATGAAAATTTCTTCTATTCTGCATTGTGAAATTCGTAAGATTATCCGTGCTAATGTGTTTTGGCTCGTGTTTCTTGTCTTTGCCTTCGGACCAATTATGATGGGAGTTGGGATCATTTTATCCAAAACCACCGGTGATATCAATTGGCAAATATATTTGACAGCATTGCTTAATAATCTTGCCGCGCTTGGACTTATAGGTTACACATTTATTGCTGCCTGGGTATTTGGCCGGGAGTTTACGGATAAAACCATCAAGGATCTGCTTGCAAAACCTGTATCCAGATCACATATTGTAATCTCTAAATTGCTGGTAATCCTGGCATGGAACGTATTACTTTCCATCCATATGTTTGCCGTCAGTCTGGCCGTAGGTGGTGTTCTGGGACTTACAGGCTGGTCAGCTGCCCTTATTTGGAATATATTCTTAAAATTTTTTATAACATCGCTATTGTTTATTGCTGTTACTACACCAGGCACCTTTCTGGCAAATGTCAGTAAAGGATACCTGGCACCGCTGGCACTCATTCTGGTAATTGTTATCTGCTCAACTGTGTTGTCCTCCATGGGATTTGCTCCCTATTTTCCATGGACAATCCCATCGGTATTTCAAAGCACCGGTTCCCTTAATTTTAGCAGCATAATTATTCTCGCTTCTACCGGAATAGCCGGAATAATTGGAACATTTGCCTGGTGGAGATTTGCCGAGCAGCAATAAACGCACTGTCTTCTAAGGCGTACCATCTGGGTCTGAAGGTAACGCGGTAAATTTGTTTTATCGCGTTGCCTTGTATATTTTTTGATTTAGGAATGTTCAATAGTGCACCCGTTCAAGATTTAAAGCAGCCACAGATATTCTTTTTGTTCTCTCCGGCATGTTGAGCCATGAAATTAGTCTTCATAATGTAATAAGACAAAAAGGCTGCAGCAAAACTAAAACAATTGAAATACCTGCGATAAATATTGTTATAGCACTCCAGTGCAGATCTCAGTATAATCAATGTATTGCATTTGTTTCATTTTGCACAGCCTTTAAATCCTTTCCCATTATTATATAAATTACCTTTAGAAATCCAATGACTAAATTATAAAGTCACTAATCGAATTTAAAAACCAGGTATCTGTCCCATTAGATACTTTTTAAACATGACCATATCAAGCGTATCAACAGATCCGCTTGAATCAACATCCGCCGCTTTTAATGCATCACCCGACAATACGGCTTCATTGAGAAGATGCTTTTTAAGGAGCGCAAAGTCTAATGCATCAATCTGCCCGTCATTGTTAATATCTCCTTTTTTTAATACTGGTGTGATAGGAACAGTAGCAAGATAATCCTTTACTGCAGTATGACGGGAACTTACGTGGTTAACTAGATCGTTCAGAGCCTGGTTGAACTGACTCTCGCCATATGACAGGAAGCTGTAATTGCTGCTCTCCTTTTCAGTTCCCACCACATATGGTCTGACAAGCTCATGCAGCTGCCGTATTTTTGATGTTATAGCCGTCTGATTGAAGCAGCCGCTCATTGCGTTCTGCATTTCGTTATGGTATATATTATTATAAACCGGATCATTCATTAAGAAGCGGATAAGGGGCCAATTATTGCCAATTTCCTTAAGCGAGAGACTTGCGGGTATTCCGTACATTGGCATGCCAAACGGATTATTATTAAGTGACATGTTAAAGTCACATGGGAGGTAAATCATCCGGCCGCCATTTGACAAATCCTGGTATAAGTAATAGTTTTTTGTTACCCAGCCATATGTATCAACATTAACAGCAGCGGTATTTATGGCCAGCCACCGAAGGAACTTGTTTACATCAAAGACTGATTCAAGTCCGGCTCTCCAACTTGCTGCATTTGTTCTTGAGGCATTAAGCTTATTAACCAGTGCTTGAAGATCGCTCCAATCATTGGCATTTTCATTGGTTTTCTTTTCAAAACCCTGTTGGTTGAATGTGGTCAAATCTGCTCCTGCTCCCGTTCCCCCCTTATATAAATTACCTTTGGAATTCGGGAACTGTGTCTTTAGCATTTCATCCGCCGGATCTTCTGTCATTGTATATAATCCCCAATATACCGGACCATTGCCCGTATCTATATATACTCTGCAAAAAGTGGATCTAGCTGCTGGTATACCTCCGTCCCGCAGCATGTCACTAAATACTTTATCCCTGACAAATGAAGGATCGAACCAGTTATTGCTAAATGCCAGTTCTTTAAATCCATAAAATTTTTGATTTTTTATTTCAGGATATTGATCTTCAAATTTATCGAAGTTCAAGCGGAAAGGAAACTTATGCTTTCCGCTCGTTTTAGGTGTGAACAGTGTACTTTGCCCCTTATACCTTATACCAACGTTCCACCATGTAATATTGTTAAATTTTACTGTAGCAGGTACATAAACCGGGTTTTGGGTACTAGTCATGTTTAAATTGTTCAGATCTGTTTCCATTGTCCTGTAATTTTCCGGACTGATAGTTATATCCATACGCTGAACCTTATTATCAGGGAATACCACAGTATAGTTTCCGTCTACATCACCATGAGTCTCTTTAGTCCACCCGTCCGGATGTTGAACTTCAGCTGCAAACAGACTGACCTGTCCCAATGAAACAACTAAAGCCACTGCTAGAATAATAATAGATACTCTTGTCATTTTTGATAATTTACACATAATTTTCATTCCTTTCGTTTTTAGGATATATACGCAATAAAAAATCATCTTTAAGAATATATACTTAAATATCATTTCCACCTATTATTTTTTGACTTCCCTATAAAAATACTACCTGCTATTTTTTCCAATCACCTCCAAATACGATTTTCCGTCTCCATATATATTTTTTTGTACAACTTTGTAAATAAAAGATATGTATTGCACTAAATTGTATGTTTAAATCACTATTTTGATTAAATCATACCATCATTTTACATTTAATTCAATATTTGTAATTATATAGGATTTTATCTGAAAAATAATATAATAAATGGGGACAGGAATTGAGAGAACAATGACCCTAGGAGATATATAGGTATTAAAAAAACGTAACAGGGCCCAAGAAATGCACAAAAGTATTCTGTAATACTATTTCCCTGACACCATACTTTTATTGTCATACCAGTAGTGGGACATGCATGGATAATGGAAACCCACAAGTATTTAAAGTTGCAGCTAAAACTATTCAGGAGCAATTATCCCATGGTAGATGCCTTCGGTTACGTATTAAATATTTGTATAAAATAAAAACAAGGCCTTAAGCTGTTACGCTTAAGACCTTGATATAAATCTGGCAGAGACTTACTTTCCCGGGCCGTTTCCAGCCAAGTATTATCAGCACTGAGATGCTTAACTGCCGTGTTCGGTATGGGA
>JAEWJR010000084.1:0-43705 GCA_023386445.1 Bacillota bacterium
CCACAGGATGTCCCCAAAATGTCCATATATGAGCTTGCAATGGCCAGCGGAACAAGTCCCTCTGCAGTAGTCAGGCTCTGTAAAAGTCTCGGCTATGACGGCTACAAGGAGTTTTGCAGATTGCTTACAGCAGACGTCAGCGCCAGCAGGAAAGACGATATTGTTTACGAAGATGTACGTCCCGGAGACAGTCTTTCCTCCATTGCCAAAAGTGTTGCCATGAGTAATATCAGAGCTATTGAAAGTTCTCTGCAGATTTTAGACGAAGCTCAGTTGGAACAGGCGGTGGACGCTATTTCCCAGTCGGACAGGGTGGATTTTTACGGAGTAGGCACCTCCTGTCTTGTAGCCATGGATGCTCATAGCAAGTTCCTGCGAATAAGCAAGAACAGTAAC
The DNA here is from genome assembly GCA_023386445.1 of Bacillota bacterium. Taxonomy (GTDB): domain Bacteria; phylum Bacillota; class Clostridia; order Acetivibrionales; family DSM-1351; genus Ruminiclostridium. The sequence goes on from JAEWJR010000084.1 coordinate 397, forward strand.
GCAAGCGAGGATCCTCATGTTCAGGTTCTAAGCGCTGCCACCCTGAAGAAAGACGATGTTGCCGTCATCATTTCCTACAGCGGCGAAACCCGGGATACACTGATCATTGCCGATATTATCAAAAAAACTTCCGCAACCATCATAGCTGTAACAAAATACGGAAAAAATTCATTGAGTACACTGGCAGACATAAACCTGTGCACCTATAGTACCGAAAATCTTATCCGCAGCGGTGCCATGAGTTCACGTATAAGTCAGTTTACAATCATCGATATTTTATACACGGCGGTAGCCAGCAATAATTATTCAAAGGTGAAGCCTCATCTGGACAAATCATTGTTTGCAGCCGGGCGTTTACGTTGAGCAGTATTGCCTGACAGCCTGTGTTTCACCAGGTAAACCTAAGGAAATAAAAACCGGAACGGTTGGAGATTGTTATACTCCCTCCGTTCCAATTTTTATAATTTCATATTTGTTATCTTGACCGGAAAACCTTCACCGGCTTTGCCTCAGACCGGATGCTGCCGGATACATAGTCATAAAGCTTATGATTTGTGGAAATAAAATGCTTTATCAGTTCATCATAAGGCCGGTTGCATATGTCTATTACGCCATGCTGCATGCATTCGCCGTCAAAGCGGCCCAGCAGAGGCTGGTCATTCATTTCAAAATAATGAATCCCAACACAGTTTTTATGGTTCATAGCTCCCTGCATATAGTATTCACATGCCCTGCCGCGCTCCTCCTGGGTTTGGGCAGCCAGTAAACCGCATGACAGGAGTCCCTTGTCAGCTCCTCCGATGTGCCATTCACCAACAATACAGGGCATGTCGGCAGAATCCGATGCTATTTTAAGGCTGGGCACCGCCGAATCAAAATAGCAGTTGAATGAAATAACCTCAAAATATTCACTGCCTGCTATTTCATTCCTGCTGATCTCGCTGTAACGCATTCCCAAATTCATATGATCGGAATCAATTCTGCGCAGAGCATCCCCCGGAACCTGTGAATATTTTTCAAGAAGCCTTGCTCTTAAAAATTTCATATCCTCCATGGCTTCGGCGCTAAAGCTGTCAGCCTGGGAAAAAGGTTCATACAAATCCTCAAATGTTCCGAAGTTCCGGTTCCAGGCCGCATTCAACGCAGCTATGGTACCATATTTATTTTGCAGAATAGCTATAAGCGCAGTTTTTGATGCCAGCCTTTTGGGGTGTGCAAATACCCGCTCGGCAATGTTGACCGAGGTCTGAAACTTCCATTCCGGTTCGTTGGTAATAAAGTATCCTATCATATACGGATTGCCCACAAAGGGTGTCAGCTGTTTTTCGGCAAAAATTCTTGAACGCTCTTCATACTGTTCGGAGTATACATCCGGAAAGTCACGGAATACAAGCTCATCTGTGAGAGGAAAATCCTTAAGTGTCCATACAAAGGGAACTCCGGCTTGAGCCAGAAAGTCCATAACTCTTTCATCACCGTAATTATCGACACCAACGCCAACAGTGTTGAAACCCCACCGTTTCAACCGGGCACTGTTTATTTTCAGCCATGCTTCCCACCATTTATCGGGACCGAAAGCCCTGATCATATTTGCACGTGCAAAATTGAACATCCTTCTGTTTTTACCTGCCTCAGGACCATTCCTCTTGGCGAATTCCGGTATTTTGTCGGCTGTGGTCCAGGCAGCTATGTAAGTTTTATCTTCATGATCAGGAAGCCAGGAAAACAGGTTTTCCATTTTATCCACAAAACCGTGTACGCCCATCCTGCTGCCATAGCACATTCCGTTGCTGAAAAAAGCGTAACCGTCAGGATCAACCAGCCACCAGCGCTTGCCGTCAAAATGCGTATGAAAGAATCCGGTGGCATCAAATTTCAGTGCAGTCCAGCCGCCGTATCTGCTCCAGCCCTCAGGGTAGCTGTTATCTGTTTCAGAGCGCTTATACTCCTGCTGGAGATATTCTACCATTTCTTCAACACTGCCGGTTTTTGAACTCCAGCTTTTTTGAGTCCACTGCCCCATTTCATCCACCATCGGTTCACCTATAACCTTCATATCAGGCAGAGTATCGGAAAGACAGGCATCAAATATGGTAATGCTGTTGAAAATGCGGCTGTAACCCGGATGGAAATACAACTCCACAGCATTCATTTCGGTAATGGTACATGGCTTGCAGTTGACCCTTGCCTTCAGCATTCCCGGCAACGTCAAAAGGAAAAAACGTTTTGACTGAAGTGCTTCAAGATCCACAACCAGCTTCACCCTTCTTGTAGGAAGCATTTCATAATTGATATACCCCGTTTCCTCTCCTTCAGCCGGTTCAGTCTTTTCAAAGCGGAAATCCAGAAGCATCTGCGAATCCATATCTGCAAGCATGTCAACAATAAAGTACCGGTAATCCCCCCAGCTGACATCTCCCATTTCAGCAGTATCCCCCTCGAGCCTCAGCCTGATGAAACCCTCATCATCCGGCTTAATAACCAGCAAATTACCGCTATTAAGTTCTGTTCCCTGCAGTAAACGGAATTTTTTTAAATCGATATTCTGTTTATTCATTTCAAGCCTCCTAATTTAGTAATTGACTTTGTAACCGTATTAATACTCCCTTCAATTTGCCACTGGTTCTTTTATTACGAAATATATCGCATTTTAATTTAAAATTCAAGATAATTTGTTTCGTATCCAAAAATATTTTCTGATATTTTGTTTCATATTTTTTATTTATGTTTCCCATAAAATATTTATGTAAAATTTTAGAAAACCGTTAATTTATGGGCTTTCAACCTATATATCATAACTATATAACCTATAATTTCCGAAATTATTTTCACCATTATTATTTTTTTTCGAAAATACTATTGACGCTTTTTGGTGTTAAATATATAATTGTGATAACGGGAATATTAGCCTTAAGTGGGCGGCAGACCGAACATGTTATCTTAAGGTAATTCTTACTACTAATTAGGAGTAACAGCTCAAAAGACTTTAGTCCGGAAAGCTGATATCATCTGCCCGTTCGCCGGGCAAACAAACGGTTGGTGCAATTAAATAAAATTTAACCCCATTAAAAAGTGCAGTAAATACTTTTTGTTGTGCCGCAAGTGCCTATCAGGCGCTACTCGTGTCAATTCATCAGATCAATTCCATTGACCGGATTAAGTATGGTTGCCACCGCACATTTGGGGACATGATGGAGGTCAATATGCAACTAATTCCAAAAACAGGACTATTGCTGATTGCTACGTCCCGCTTCCGTGAACTTGGTAAAGGCCTTGCGCAGGGTGATTATGGTTTACGAAAGGAAGCAGAAGCAGATCAATATGTAAAGGAGCTTGAGAAATTCAGTAAGGTATCTTTCCCCGGCATAGTATATACCCGTGAGGATATTGAGACTGCCATACAATTTTTTCAGACCGAAAAAGTTGATTGGGTTTTTGCACTTTTTCTTTCATGGTCCGAGGATTTTGCCTGGGTGCGGTTTTTACGGGATATGGTCCCTGTTCCCATCTTCTTTGGCTGCAAAACCAGAGACAGCATTTCATTCACCGATACCAACGATGAGTCGGACTTTGTAGAATTCCTTTCGGCCGGAGGACTTGTAGGTACCCTGGAAGCATCCGGTTCAATAAAACGTTTTGGTCGGCCCATGCTGGTCACCTCCATAGGAAAAACCGATGAGTTGATGCTTGCCGCAAGACATTTTTCACAGGCTGCTGCCGTCCGTTCTGCTCTTAGAAGTATCAGCTTTGGTTTGCTGGCCTCGTATAATGAAGTCATGTGGTCAACCTATGTAGATCCTTATAATTTTTTTATGAAAGCCGGTCCTGAGCTCCGTTTTCTTTCTGTAGCCAGTCTGACGAAGGAAATCAGCGCAATTGACAGTGCACTTGTACATAATACCCGTAATATTATAGAGAAACAGTATCAGGTTTTGCCTGACGTTGATGTCGAAAAATTTAATGCCTCACTGCGTGCATCACTGGCTCTTGAGAGCATGGCACGCAGGGCAGGTGTGAGCATGGTGGTACTCAATGACGTGGATCCCGTTCTATTAACCGAGGTAGGACTGCGTCCCGGCTTTTTGCCGTGTCCCGGCACTGACGACGTTGCAGTCGTTCCGGAAGGAGATATCGGAGGAGGCCTGGCAGTTTATATTTTAAAAAGACTTTCGGGTAAACCGGTCAGCTTTATTGAACCTTTTCATATTGATATGAAGCAGGACTGCTTTGCAGGAGGCCACGCAGGGCCAAACGATTATACCGATCCGGCCGGCAGTGTCAGAATTGCCAGAGACGTCAGATTTGCAAAAACAAATTACAAATATGCCGGGGCTCCCTTTGCCTGGTATGTTATTCCGGCAGGGCTGAAAACAATGCTTCATGTTTCCGAGTGCAACGGTCGTTTTAAAATGGTGTGCACACTGGTTGAAGCTTTGCCCTGTGAGCATTTTATCACATCATATTCCCACGGCCTTTTCCGTCCTGTGTCCGGTACGGTACAGGAACTGTTTCAAAAACTTATAAACATTGGAGTTACTCAACATTACGGTATAGTCTCCGGTGACTACACCCATGAATTGTCCTATTTGGCACAGTTGCTGGATTTTGATTTTGAAATTCTATAACGGGGCAGCAAACATATCCCTGGTACCCCTGAGGGCACCTTTGCCTTGTTGAAACGCAATTAAAGAATCACAGTGTCATCTGATAAATGTATGAAGCTTAATTAAGAATTAATAATTAAAATAAAAAAATAGTGAGGTGCCTGATAATGAGTTTTATGTTTAATCCATACCCATATGATGATCCAAATGCCGTAAATCATATTTCTTTTAATTCGGAACTGAAAAACAGCATCACTCCGGATTCACTTGCATCAGCCAAAAAGCTGGCCGCACAAATCAAGGATATACTTTCGGGGTCCCCCCGCTGCATTATAGGCCTTGATGGTTATATGAGCGCACCTATAGACAGGTTTAAGGGACTTCTTTCACTTCAGCTGGCTCTTAATGGTTTACAGCTCGACTCTATATCCACTGAAACACTCTTTCTTGACAGCGATACTCTATATAAAAAATTTCTTCCCTACCTGCCTGAAGACAGGGAAACCGACCCTGTACTGCTTTACGGTTCGCGTTATGAGGAAGGCTATGAAAGCCTTATGCTGCAGGAAAAAATTGAAAAGCTGTCTGCCCGTCTAAAGGAGTTTTCTGAAAAAGGAAAAGGCGTACTTATTCTGTACGGGTACGGAGCACTTATAGATGCTCTCCGCCCCCTTTGTAATCTCAAACTTTACATTGATATGACTCAAAAGCGGACAATTTTGAATATTCGTGCCGGAGCCTTCTCAAATCTTGGCTCAACCAGGCAGATGACAATAAATCAAATTCTCCGCCGCAGCTACTACATAGATTTTGAAGTAGCGGCAGAACTGCGCGGACAATTGATACGTAACAATGAAATCGACTACTATTTGACCGGTGATAATCCCGATAAAATAAAAATGCTCCCTGTCAACACTTTAAAAGCACTTTTCGATACCATGGTCAGCTACCCTCTTCGCTGCCGTCCTGTTTATCTGGAGGGTGTTTGGGGAGGTTTCTATGTAAAACGCCTGCGTAATCTTCCGGAGGATATGAAAAATTGCGCATGGGTTTTCGATTTAATTCCTATGGAAGTATCCATTGCTGCCGATATCGATACGATGGAGCTGGAATTTCCGTTCTACTGTTTTGTACAGGTAATCGGTACAAAACTTATGGGTGAAAAATCAGCAAAAAAATTCAACGGCTATTTTCCTGTCCGCTTCAACTATGACGACACCTATCATTCCAGCGGAAACATGTCAATCCAGGTTCACCCCAATGGTGATTACATAAAAGGGAATAAAGAACTTGGGCGTCAGGATGAAAGCTATTACATGGTCGTTACCGGCCAGGAAGCAAAAACCTACTGCGGCTTCCGTGAAAATGCAGATGTAGAGGAATTTATCGATAAAGCGAAACGTGCCGAAAAATACGGAGAAGGCTGTGATCATGATGAATATGTATACTCCGAACCGTCGGTCGCAGGACAGCAGTTCCTCATACCTGCGGGAACCATACATGCTTCCGGACGTAACCAGGTCATTCTGGAGATTGGCAGCTTGACAATTGGTTCCTATACTTATAAAATGTATGATTATATGAGAAAAGACCTGGACGGTAACCTTCGTCCAATTCACACATACCACGGTGACAAGGTGTTGCGCAGAGACTTCAAGGAAAGCTGGGTCAAGGAAAACCTTATCCAGAAGCCCCGTGTTATACGTGAAGGTAAGGGATATGAGGAAACAGTTGTCGGAGAACATGATCTTCTGTATTTCAGTTTGAGAAATGTAAGATTTTTTGAGAAATACGAAGATGAAACTACCGACAGATTTCATGTCCTGGTGCTTGTTGAGGGTGAAAATTGCCTGATCCGGTCACTGACCAATCCTGACCGCTATTTTGAGCAGAATTATCTTGATATGATTATCGTTCCCGCCGGTTTTGGACCTTATGAGGTTATAAATAAGGGTGCCGGTAAGGTTACAATACACAAAACCCTGCTGAAGGATGGCTTTGAAAATGAGTAAATCCAATGAATGTGTTCTTTCCATAGACGCAGGTGGAACTTTTTTAAAAGCCGCGCTTGTTAAAGGTGACGGAACTCTTGTAAAAAACAGTTTTCTTCGGGTCCCTGTCAATTCCGGCGGAAGTGCCGGCGCTATCAGCACCTCTTACAGGCAGCTGGCAGTTCTTGGCCTGGCAAAAGCACGGGAAAATAATCTGAATTTATCGGCAGCAGGTGTATGTATTCCCGGTCCCTTTGACTATGTTGAAGGTATGAGTCTGATGACGCATAAGTATGCTTCCATAAAAGGATTGCCTATGCGTCCGTGGCTGCAGGAAAGCCTTGGTGAAATTCCTGTCTGCTTTCTTCACGATTCACATGCCTTTTTACTTGGAGCACTGTGGAACAGCACTGTCTATGGATCAGAGAGAACCGCAGGCGTTATAATCGGCACAGGTTTAGGGTTTGCTTCCATGCTGAACGGCAAAATATATGCAAACCAGCAGAACGGGCCGGGTATCAGTATATTTTCAAGGCCATATAAAGGCCGGATCAGTGAAGACTATGTTTCACGCCGTGCCATCCTGTCCCGCTATTGCGAGCTGACAGGCTGCACTCCGGATACCCTTGATGTTGTTGATATTGCAGGGTTGGCATTCCGGGGACAGACTGAAGCTCAACTGGTTTTTAAAGAGCTTGGAAAACATCTTTCGGAAATAATACATGATATTCTGCGGGATAACCAATTTGAGGGCCTGCTTCTGGGAGGAGCTATTTCAAAATCTGCCGCTTTGTTTCTTCCAGAGCTTAAAAACGGCCTGTCTGATCTGCCCCGGCTGCGATACATTGCAGCCGCAGATGATATTGATATGGCACCGGTACTTGGAGCAGCCCGCGCGGCACTTTTACCGCTCCATTACCAGTATGAATTGGCATAAATAATAACAGTATTTTAGTTTTAAGGAGGAAGGCTTATGTCCAGCTGTTGCCTGCGTCTCAAGGAGCTGATGAATTCCTTTGCTCCCAAGGAGCAGAAAATCGCAAAGTTTATACTTGATTTTCCCGGCGAAGTCGTAAATATGTCCATAGAGGAATTGGCCGATGCATGCGGCACCAGTATGTCCTCAGTTGTCAGGCTCTGCAAGTCTGCCAATTATTCAGGCTATAAGGAGCTCTGCCGCATGCTGTTCACAGACCTGGCCCTTGAGCAGCAGGAAGTCACACCCTACAATGACGTAAGACCCGGCGATTCCACAGAATCCATCGTGCAAAGCGTTTGCAGCAGCAATATCAAATCAATAGAAAATACCAGGGCATTTCAGGATAACGAAAGTCTTGACCGGGCCATAGACGCAATAAGTGCTGCAAACCGTGTAGATTTTTACGGTGTAGGCACATCCGGAATAATAGCTATGGACGCTCATAATAAATTTGTACGTATTCATAAGCTCTCCATGTCCAGTTCTGATCCGCACGACCAGCTTTTATGCGCTACCAGTCTTCAAAAAGGAGACGTGGCTGTACTTATCTCGTATAGCGGTGACACAAAGGATATCCTTGAAACAGCTGAAGTAATCCGAAAGACAGACGCAACAATAATAAGCATCACCTGTTACAGCAAGAATCCTCTCAGCCAGAAAGCCAACATCAGCCTGTATTCATCCTCTTCCGAGACATTGATCCGCAGCGGTGTAATGGGGCAGAGAATCGGACAGCTTACAATTATTGATATTTTGTATACTGCTGTGGTAAGCCGTCTTTACGGTTCCGTAAAAATCCATCTGGACGAAACCAGGCTGCTTTCGGCAAGGAAGCATCTCCAGGGAGGCAGCCAATACCAGTAACTGAAAAGGCGCTAACAGCATAAACTATACATCTTTCCAAAAATTCACCCGTTTACCAACACCGGGTGAATTTTTTTATTTTTATACAGCTTTTACAGCCACTTTTTCAAAAAATCCAGAGCGTAAGTTCTCATCTCCTGTGTTTCATAGTGTCCCACAGGGTACTTTTTTAACTCAAAACATTCGCTGCTGTTGTCATTCAGGTATATTTTGCTCAATTCCTCATTAATTAAATCCAGGCCTTTATGAGGAGTAATCCTGTCAAAGCTTCCATTCATACTCAAATGAGGTCTGGGGCAAATCAGTGCATTTATCCGTGAGGTTGAAAAATATTTCAAAAGCCCGGGAACATAATAATATACACCATGTTTGTCCATGCCCTGGGTTTCGATCAATGTGTCAAACTCAGTCATACTGCAGATATCAACGCATACCCTGACCCGTTCATCCACTGCCGAAAGCCACCACGCCTTGTTTCCTCCCATAGACATACCCAGTGTGGCAATCCTCTCAATATCCACATCCTGTCTTGTAAAGAGATAGTCAACGGCTCTTATGCTGTCATAAACCATCATTCCCCACATTACCTGCCCTTTCCAGAGCATTTCCTTGAATTTCTCGGTTTCAGTTCTTCCCCTTCTTTCTCCGAAAGCCCATTCATCTATGCAAAGTACCGAAAAACCACATTCGGCAAGATCATTTGCATATGAAGACCTGTTCAGGTAGGGGGCACCATTTATTAATTCCTGCCTGCCGACATCATAATGTCCGCCATGGGAATGATTGAATATTACTACAGGAGTTTTCCCTTCTGCATTTTTAGGAGTTACAAAGTACGCAGGCACCGGCTCAATACCGTTCAGATCCAGTATGAGACTTTCTATAAAGAATTTCTCTCCTTCTTCTCTGGAAATCAGCCTTGAATTTACAGGAGCCTGCCCGTCAGGCAAGTCCCCCAGCAAACTGTATAGTTTTGTTCTGTCCTCAGCCCTGTTCATACTTACCCCACCTTAATTATATTAAAGATTATTTTTCTTTTTTCCTTTTGCTGACTTCCGTTTTTCCGGAGGCTTTTTTCCAGCTGTAATATTCAAATTCCTTTTCAAATTCTTCCGCCTGGTTACCGAGTATCCAAAAAAGCCTAAAGAGGCACCCAGAGGATAGTACTCTCCATGGGAATAGCATATCAGATCCGCTTTGTGAAGATTTAATTTCCCGTTTTCATCCAAAAGCTTTTCATCCACATTGGTGGCTGCCACTTCAGCCAGAAATAAATCATGTGAACCCAGCTCTATTATCTGCTTGACAACACATTCAAGGTTTATGGGACATTCTTTGATTAATGGGACATCAATTTTGGAAGCCCTTTCTGGTGTCAGTTTCATTTCTTCAAATTTATCAATATTCTTTCCTGATTTTACACCGCAGAAATCCGTTGCAAAAGTCAGATTCCTTGTGGGAAGATTTATAACAAATTGACCTTTTTGTTTTATCAATTCATAGGAATACCTTTGTTTCCTTACTGAAATAGATACCATCGGCGGATCGGAATTTATGGTTCCTGCCCACGCAAGAGTAATAATATTAGGTTTTCCAGCATTGTCTGAACAGGATACCATAACTACAGGTACCGGATTCAGCATGGTGGACGGCTTCCAGATCTGTTTAGCCAAATAACTTCCCCCTATCCAACTATATTAATTTACTGTTCACAAGACTATAGTCCCTGCTCTTTATCTGGACGACATAAATGAAAATACAAAAACCGCCGCCGAATTCCAATAGGTTGCAACTTCATTAGAGGAATAGGAGTTCATATCGTCTATGTAACACTGTGCCGGAGCTTTTCCCGACAGCTTTGACCTGGACACATCGTCCTCCAGCGCAGAATCGGGCCCTCCCCCCAGCAATCCCGGCACCGGTTCGGCCACACTGTCTCCCAGCGATGGTCTGTGGTGGGGCTGCATGACTTTCTTGCTGCCGCAGCCTGTAATATAACTTTGATTCATGGTATTTCTGCCAAGGAAATAATGAGCGCAGTTGGCTGCCGTTTCGGTGTATTTTTCATTATTGCTCAATTTATCGGCGATTAATAAATGTATGGCATGATTGGCCACATTCATATTACTTCCCCAGGTGTATTCCATTTTATGCATTGCCTGCAAGTAGCCGTCTTTTTCAGCAGTATTGACGAACATATCGGCTTTTTCAAGCCACGCTTTTTTTATTTCTTCAGCCTTTTGGGAATCAATGGCACCCTGATCTGAAAACAGATATGATATGGCTGCAAAACCGCTTACATTCTGCCACCCCAGTCCAAAGCCCTCCGTTCCATAGTTTGCTGTAAAATAGTCATTGTACTTTTTATCCCCTGTTGCTCTAAGCAGTTCGGCTGCCGCCCAGGCTTTTTCATCCTTGCCTGAACTGTCGCCATATTCTCCGGACGAAATATCCTGAGGATTTTTAAACTGAATAAAATCTTTATTCGCCTCCAGCCAGTTCCATGCCTTTAATGAAGCAATCAGGCACTGTTGTGAAAACGCAGGGTCAACGTCTTTAAATATTCTTGAAGCCATGGCTGTTACAGCGGCAAAATCTGCGGTAGCAGTAGTTGATACCGGCATAACCAGAAGATCATCCACGTCGGTATCGGGCATTGCTGTCAAATCGGGAAAGGTTCTGGAGGTAACCTTGTGGTATACTCCACCTGTCTGTTTATCCTGCATTTTCAGCATCCATGTCATACCGTATTTTACTTCATCTAAAATATCCGGAATATTGTTGGCACTTTCAGGTATATTGTATTTGTTTGCAAAGCTTTCGGGATAAAACTCATAGGCCAGCATAAGATCGGCCGCCGTCACGGCAGCAGGTACCACATACCTGCCGTAATCCCCGGCATCGTGCCAACCGCCGCTGACATCTATTTCGGTTTCCTCATTTCCATACAGTTTGGCCTTGCCTGTGTGGCAGGATGCGTGAACGTATTTCCCCGCATATTTTGAGTCAAGTGCAATACCACATCTTTGATAATACAACGCTTTAACCATTGCATCATTTACTTTTGAGAAAAGAGTACCGTCACCTATTTTAAACTCATAGGATTTTCCAAGACCTTCAACCGAAATATAGTAGCTCCCGCCGGTTTTTAACTCTGAAAAATCAGCATAGGAAACCGTATCACCGCTGGATTCATCATTTACCTTTCCATTTGTTTCTTTAGATAAAACAACCTTGCCTGTTGCGGTTTCTATCACCCTGAATTTTTTGTCGAAGCCCTTGATAACTGCAATTTTTTTATCATCAATTTTATAACCTATTTGATTTACAAGAATATTTTCACTTAATTCTTCCGGCTTTACCGTCGTGTCCCCGGTTGCTGAAGAGAGACTTGTTCCTCCGGCTCCTGCATTTGCGGGCAGGGTGCTCTCCGCCGGCTTTGTCTTTGAGGTGCATGATGCTGTCATAAATATTAGACTCCCGGTTATTGTTATAGCAATTATTCTTTTCAACAAATTCATATGTACACTCTACTTTCAGACTTATTTGAAAAATACTTCTTCAATTATATAGCATTATTAATACAAATTTATTAATTTTTTATTAATCTGCATGCATGGAAAGCATATACTCCTTCACAATTCGAGCCTGTTCGGGCGCACAGGTATAATTTAAAGCCCCCGCAACCCTTATGGATAATTGCTTGAAACAATCCAGCATCTCAATCAATTTTTCATACATTTCAGCAGGCTTTCCGCTGGGGAGCAGCTCCTCAAGTTTTTTCATATCCTCAGGCGAGAGATATTTTTTCAAGTATTTGTAGTTTTTGCCTGTACATGCGGTGAAACCGGTATCAATACCTATGCTCCAGCTCAACATCTTCAGCAGCATAGCAAGTACCGTCTGTTCCATTTCAATATTTATTCATCTATCAAGGTCAGGTCGATCCTGTTTCCGTCCTTAAACTGCATGAGGTACGCAAAATCACCTCTTCCGCCATAATCATAAGGGTGGCTGTACCAGTCTTCAGGTTTCTGCAGGATTAATATTTCTCCAAAATATTCTATCCAGGCCGAATCCCGTGTGAATGACCCGATATTCCTGACAATGTACACAATATCGAAATCCGAATACCTGTCATGAACAGCAGAGGGATCTATCCTCGATCCATTCGTATATACTGCACGTATCCTGTCATCCTGCTCAGCTTTTTTAATAATGAGTCTCATCATTTCCATTTCTGAACGCATGCATCTCGGCCTCCTTTTTAGCAAATATGCTATATAGCCTTATACAACTAAACATTATACCATATATGCTAAATATTGCTAATGAGTTTTTGTGCACAAAAAAAGCCTTACGTTAAACATAAGGCTTTTATGATCCGGTTTATCCCAGTGAAGCGTGAACCCTGGGCATCCACTCGCTTATGGGTATTTTCTGCGGACAATTTTCTTCACAGACTTTGCACTGAACACATTCGCTGGCGTGGTTCTCCTTATTGAAGAAATTACCGTAAGCAAATCTTGCTCCCTTTAGGTCTTCATGAATTATGCTCTCGTTATATAGTGCAAAATTCTTTGGAATATTTACGTTATTGGGACATGGCATGCAATAAGCACATGCAGTACATGGTATAGCTGCCCTTTGGGCATATCTGTCTATTACACGGTCAATAATGTCCAAATCAGTCTTGGCTAAGGTTCCAACACTGGATTTGCCGGCAGATACAAGATTTTCTTCAACCTGCTGCATTGTGCTCATACCGCTTAATACAACCGAAACCTCGGGTTGATTCCAGAGCCATTGCAGAGCCCAATCTGCTCCGGACTGGTTTTTCCCGTTCTCATCAAGAATAGCCTTGATATCTTTTGGAGGGTTAGCCAATTTACCGCCTAAAAGAGGTTCCATTATTACAACTGCAATCCCTTTTTCTGCCGCATATTTTAATCCCTTTTGACCTGCCTGGTTTTCAATGTCGAGATAATTGTACTGTATCTGACAGAAGTCCCATTTATCGTATCCATCTACGATTTCAGGGAATGCTGAGCGTTCATCATGGAAGGAAAATCCGAGATATTTGATTTTTCCGGCTTTTTTGGCGGCTTCTGCTCGCTTTATTATATCAAACTTTAATATAACGTTATTCCACGAATCTCTTGAAAGTGAATGAAGCAAATAAAAGTCTATATGATCGGTCTGGAGTTTTTCCAACTGCTCGTCAAGTAATCTGTCAAAATCCTCAGGCTTTTTAATTAACCAGGTTGGAGATTTTGTCGCCAGCTTTACCTTTTCTCTATAACCGTCTTTTAAAGCCTTTCCTGTTAATATTTCGCTGAAACCTTCGTGATAAACATATGCTGTATCAATGTAATTAACACCCTTATCAATAGCATACCGTATCATTTTTATTGCTTCAGCCTCGTCAATTTTGTTCTGCGGTTTATTGCCGTCCGCTTCCACTTCCCTGGTGGGTAAGCGCATTGCTCCGAAACCAAGGGCAGATACTTTAAAATCCAAACTTCCGAAATTTCTGTACTGCATAATCATGCCTCCCATAATAAATCTTATTTTTGTCCTTTTAGTCAAAATTTTACCAGGTAGAGTATATGTATTTTTTTGCATTTTCAAGTAAACATACATTTTTATCACCGTCTCTTATGGACGGCATCAGCTGTCTCAACTGATTATAACGGGGTTATACAGATAATATATTTTTTCTGCAAACCAAAATTTTATCTGAAGCCATGCGTTATAAATAAAGTGTATACCTTAGAGTGTACTTTAATGCAATAGTTTTTTATAAAGTTTCCCGTAAAATGAAAAGTTAAATTCTTGATTGCAAGGAATATCCAATCTACCGCAATGCCGGCAGGATATGGCCAATTGATATAAAAAAGCCGGCAAGCTTTTAAGCAATACCGGCAGCATTAGCTGTTACAAACTACTATCCGAAATTCCGGTTGAACATACAATTCAACGGTGCATTGTACCTTGTAGTTTCATATATATTCTCAACCGCAAGCAAACCGTCCGAAACAATGTCCTTCATATCACCGCATAATTTTTTTGCATATGGCTGAAAATGCTTGTTTTCCTTGCTGTCAACTATTAAAGCGGTAAATGGGCCTTTTTTACCCGAAAGACTTTCTGCAAACACAAGCAGCTTTTTCTTGATATCCCACCTGCAAAACAATATCATCAGATAGAAGCCCATACTGTTTACACATTCTTTTAAATGTCTGACTTCAATTTGCGGATAAATAAGCTTCAGAAAATCCCATTTATTAATTGTTGATTTTACAAGCTGATATCTGTTAAAAGTGTGAGGCTGAATGTTGTAATTTTTTTCGATAATTTGTCTGTCCATTTCGGCTTCCAATAAAAGATGATCCCTTATATCAGGAGCATATTCGGCTATTTCTCCATGCAAGCCGCTGTCCAGTACAAAGTGGCAGGCAAGCCCCATCAGATATCCAAGAGCTGCATTGCTTTTTTCCTGTCTGATATTTACCGCTGCACTGTCAACCAGATCTTTGGCAGGGTTGAAATGGATTTCTTCTCCCAAACCCTTTATTTTGTTATTCATATACGGCTTATAATAAAATAACAAATCGGGTCCCTGCAAGCCCAGATTGAATACAGCCCTGTAATTATGAATAAATCCACTGATTTCAGAATTATCTTTACTTATCTTCTTTAATATCTCCTGTCCGAAATAATAGTGAGCTGCTATACTCGGCATATAATATCACTCCTGTGCAATATTCTTTAATTACAGAATAACCGGTTTGTTATGATTTCAAATTATACGGGTGTAAAGTTTGTGTAAAAATTTTTATTAACAAAAAAATAAGTCCTGAGCTTCAAATCAAATTGAAACTCAGGACTTATAATAACCAATAAATCAATTATTTATTTGTTTCTTCAGGATAATTTTCTCTCTGAACATAATGTGTATGCAGTACTTTATGCGCCTTGTGGCTTCCGGGCTCACCGAAGTATTTTTCATACATTTCCTGTACTATGGGGTTCTCATGAGACTTCCTGATGGTCAGACTCTCATCCTCCTGGTATATTGCCTTTGCCCTTTCAGCTCTGAGGTCGGTCCAGCTTCTGACCGATGAAGGCTGTATTGGCTGTCCGCCGCCATTTACACATCCGCCGGGGCAAGCCATAATCTCCACAAAATCATACTGTGCTTCTCCTGCCTTGATACTGTCCAGCAGCTTTCTCGCATTGCCCAGACCATTTGCGACGGCGGCTCTTACCTTCATGCCGCCTATCTCAATTGAGGCTTCCTTAATACCTTCAATTCCTCTGACAGCGGCATATTCCACATTATCAAAGGACTTGCCCGATACGATTTCGGCAACTGTACGCAGGGCTGCTTCCATTACACCGCCGGTGGCTCCGAAGATAACCCCGGCACCTGTAGCCTCACCCATAGGATCATCAAATTGACCGTCTTCAAGACTGTTAAAGTCAATTCCCGCTTCCTTTATCATTTTTGCAAGTTCTCTGGTAGTAAGTACAACATCAACATCAGCAAAACCAGCTGCCGACAATTCCGGTCTTTGTGCCTCGAATTTCTTTGCAGTACACGGCATGATTGAAACTACAAATATTTTAGATGGGTCAATACCCATTTTTTCTGCATAATAGGTTTTAAGAACAGCGCCAAACATTTCATGAGGCGATTTACAGGAGGACAGATTATCCAGAAATTCAGGATAATTGTGCTCGCAGAATTTGATCCATCCGGGGCTGCAGGAAGTTATAACGGGAAGTTTTCCACCGTTCCTGATCCTGTTCAGCAGTTCGGTTCCTTCCTCCATGATTGTGAGATCGGCAGCCGTATCGGTATCAAAAACCTTTGCAAAACCCAGACGGCTCAATGCTGAAACCATTCTCCCGGTGACTCTGGAGCCGATAGGCAAGCCGAATTCTTCTCCAATTGCCACCCTTACGGCAGGAGCAGTCTGAACCACGACATGGAGCTCGGGATTTGCCAGTGCATCCCAGACTCTGCCGGTATCATCCTTTTCCTTCAAGGCACCTACAGGACAGACACTTATGCATTGCCCGCACATAGTACACGGCACATCAGACAGAGATTTGTCAAATGCACAGGAGATGACCGACTTGAAACCTCTTTCGGCAGCACTTATAACCGATACCGTCTGAACATTCTTGCACACGCTTACACAACGTCTGCAAAGTATACATTTATTCGGATCTCTCACTATTGAAGGTGAAAAATTGTCCAGAGGCAGATTTGTGCTCTGGCCCTCAAATCTAAGTTCATTGATATTCAACTCCTCTGACAGGGTTTGAAGCTCACAATTTCTGTTTCTTACACAGGTGAGGCACTTCTTGTCATGATTGGATAAAATCAATTCCAGGGTTACCTTTCTAGCCTCTCTTACGTTTGGACTCTGTGTGTATATTTCAAGTCCCTCCGCTACAGGATAAACACATGCTGCCTGGAGTGCTCTTGCTCCCTTTATTTCAACAACGCACATTCTGCATGCGCCAATTTCGTTAATATCCTTCAGGAAGCAAAGTGTTGGTATTTTAATGTTGGCCTGCCTTGCTGCCTCTAAAATTGTTATATCCTTTTCAACCTGCAGTTTCTTGCCGTCTATTGTTATATTAACCATTGACATATCAAACTCTCCTCCCTTATATTTTCGATATGGCCTTGAATGGACATTTTTCCATACAAGCACCACATTTTGCACATTTGCTCTGATCTATCACATACGGAACCTTCTTTTCTCCGCTTATGCAGTTCATTGGACAGACCTTTGTACACAGACCGCAGCTCTTGCATTTAGCGGCATCTATGGTGTATTGCAGCATGGATTTGCAAACCCCGGAAGGACATTTTTTCTGGTATACGTGAGCTTCATACTCATCTCTGAAATATTTCAAAGTACTCAGTATGGGGTTTGGAGCAGTCTGTCCGAGACCGCACAGAGCCGAAGCCTTGATATTCTTAGCTAAAAGCTCCAACTTTTCAATATCACCGGCTTCCCCCTTTCCTTCGGTTATTCTTTCAAGTATTTCATGCATGCGCTTTGTTCCAATTCTGCAAGGCGGACATTTACCGCAGGACTCATCAACGGTGAACTCAAGAAAGAATTTTGCTATGTCTACCATACAGTTATCTTCGTCCATAACTATAAGACCGCCGGAACCCATCATTGAACCAAGGGCTATAAGTGAATCATAGTCTATTGGTGTATCCAGATGCGATACCGGGATACAGCCTCCGGAAGGTCCTCCAGTCTGGGCAGCTTTAAACTTCTTACCCCTTGGAATACCTCCTCCTATATCATATACAACCTCTCTCAGGGTGGTTCCCATCGGAACCTCCACAAGACCCGTATTGTTAATTTTTCCGCCGAGGGCAAAAACTTTTGTTCCCTTGCTCTTTTCGGTTCCGATGCCGGCAAACCATTCGGCACCTTCAAGAATTATTACAGGAATGTTTGCATAGGTTTCTACATTATTAAGTATGGTAGGTTTCTGCCACAATCCCTTAACAGCCGGAAAAGGAGGTCTAGGTCTTGGTTCGCCTCTGTGTCCTTCAATTGAAGTCATCAATGCGGTTTCTTCACCGCAAACGAAAGCTCCCGCTCCAAGTCTTATTTCAAGGTCAAATTTATGTCCTGTGCCAAGTACGTTGTCGCCAAGAATTCCGTAATCTTTTGCCTGTTCGATTGCTATCTGCAGTCTTTTTACAGCTATGGGATATTCCGCTCTTACATATATGAAACCCTCTGTTGCTCCTATGGCATATCCTGCAATTGACATTGCCTCTATCAGTGAATGAGGGTCTCCCTCAAGTACGCTTCTGTCCATAAATGCGCCGGGATCGCCTTCGTCGGCGTTACAACAGACATACTTTTGATCCGAAACCTGCTTAGCTGCAAATTCCCATTTTACACCTGTCGGGAAACCTCCGCCCCCTCTTCCGCGTAAACCTGACCTTTTTATGGTGTCAACAACCGCCTCGGGAGTCATTCCGGTCAATACTTTTTCAAGTGCCTTATATCCGTCAAAAGCTATGTATTCATCGATATTTTCAGGATTGATACGTCCGCAGTTCCTCAAGGCTATACGGTGCTGTCTCTTAAAGAAGTCAACACTTTCAAGTGCTTTTGATATATCTTCGGCTTCCTTTTCTCCTGCAAGCAATCTCTTTACAATTCTGCCCTTGAGCAGATGCTCTTCAACAATATCCTTGACATCTGCAACTTCAACTCTGGTGTACATGGCACCTTCAGGATATACTACAACGATGGGACCTTCGGCACAGAGACCGAAACAACCTGTCTTAACGATTTTTATTTCATTATCCAGGCTGTTATCCTTGAGTAAGGTCTCCATTTCCTCCATAATCTTTAAAGAGTTGGAGGAAGTACAACCTGTACCTGCACAAACCAGCACATGTGCTCTATATAATTGCATAATTTTAACCTCCATAAATTATTTTTTGGACTCTTCAGCTCCAATAGTAAGATCAGAACATACCTTGCCATTTGCAATATGCTCCAAAACAACTCTTTCAGCCTTTTCAGGAGTCATTTTTACATAAGTAGTTTTATTTCCCTCACTGTCAATAATATCCACTATCGGTTCAAGCCGGCAGGCACCGATACAGCCAGTCATAGATACGGTAATGTTTTGCAGCTTTCTTTTGTTTATCTCTTCCAAAAAAGCTTTCATCACCGGCCGTGCACCTGCTGCAATACCGCAGGTAGCCATTCCTACAATAACTCTCAAACCATTTTCATTTGATCTGAGCGAGATCTGTTCGAGAGTTTTCTTTCTGATCTCATCCAATTCAGCAATTGACTTCATTAAGTACACCTCCGAAAATATTTTTTATGCCGTCATCAATATACTCTTTCAACCACTTTATAACTGCATATTCCGTAATAATTACACCCTTAAGTGATTCAGCAACCTCCCCGGTGTCCAGCCTGAAGCTTCCCTTTTCACCCTCCAGAAAAAGCATAAAGCGTGTTTCCGGCTTTGATGATATCAAGGTAATCATGGTCTCACCCACATCACCTATAGGAAGTCTGTCAATATGGTCTATTGAAAAGGCAGCTAAAACTTCCGTTCCTGCATCCTTTTGAGAACTTAATTTAAATTCACCGTCACATTTTAGGGCAGATTCCTTTAAAAGCGGTATTCCCAAGCCTACTCTCCGGGAAGTCCGCGTTGTCGTAAAAGGATCTTCAGCCTTATTCAGCAGTTCGTACTCCATTCCTGTGCCAATGTCTGTTATTATGAGTTTTTAAATATTTTTATCAAGTGATGAAATGCGTTCTTGTTTTAACACTATTGAAATTTTTGATGCTTTTGCTTTTATAGAATTTTGTACTATATCAAGAATATGAAGTGATAAGTCTCTCATATGCAGCTCCGGATTATAATTCTTTATATTGCTCCAGGATTCCGTCTACATCATCAGGAACCAGTCTTCCATGGACATCATCATTTATCATGATTACAGGAGCAAGACCGCAGGCACCAATACACCTGCATGCATCCAGGGAGAATTTCCCGTCTTCAGTACATTGTCCAACGTCAATGCCGAGTTTCTCCTTGAATTTTTCAAGAATATCCCCCGAACCCTTTACGTAACAGGCAGTACCCATACAAACATTAATTTTAAAACGTCCTTTTGGATTTAATGAGAATTGAGTATAGAAAGTTACTACACCGTAGATTTCAGCAAGCGGTACATTCAGTCCGTCGGAGATTTTTTTCAATACCGTCTCCGGCAGATAGCCGTATACCTCTTGAGCTTCGTGCAAAACAGGGATAAGAGCACCTCTGGTCTCTTTATATTTTGCAATGATTTCGGTGAGTTTCAAGCTGGTTTCGTCTGCACATCCGCAGCAGCACTCATTTACACTCATTAATTTTGACCCCCCTTAAAAAATGTATTAATTTAAATTGTTATAATATTAACAATATTCGTTAATATTATAACAAATAAAGTTGAATTATTCAATAAACTTGTTAAAAATATGTCAAATTATAGATAAGGTAGATAATATGTGTTTTACATGTAATTTGTTTTGAATTTGTATGTGGATATTTCTTTAACAGAATTGAGTTTTTTATGATTCACATATATAATTAAAAACCTCCAAACGATGCATATTCACCCATTTGGAGGCCTGTTGGCAAGCTTATTCCTCGAAGTCGTACTCTTCTTCCATTCTTGTTTTAAATTCCTCAAACACACTATTTAATTCGTCTTCATCATCAACTGTTACAAAGGAATCCTCTCCGTCCTCACCGTGATCGACTTTGAGAATAACCACTTCATCTACTTCTTCATTTTCCTGATCTTCAACCGGCAGAAGGACCACATATTCATTCCCGTTCATCTCAATGGTATCGATATGTTCAAATTCTACTTCTTCTCCATCTTCTCCTACCAATACTACAATGTCGTCTCTTTCTTAATCCATATTGCTCATAATCTTTTTCGTACTGAAACTAATCGAATTTATTATTTATTACTAATTATCAAACAATAATTTCAATATTTTTACACATAAAATTATTGATTTAATAATATCATACTTATACAGGATTTCCAACAATAAGTTTTATATGTTACAGACCACTAACGCCTGCTCTGCCTGTCCAGATACCCCTGAAGGATGAAAACGGCAGACATGGTATCAACAATATTCTTTTTGTTTGAGGCTTTGACACCCAGTTCATTCATAGCCCTGTGGGCAGATACAGTTGTAAGCCGTTCATCCCACTTGACAATATTGAAATCACCCAGCTCCAGCAGTTTCTTTATAAAGGCTTCGGTGCGTTCTGTCCTGGGACCCGCAGTTCCATTCATATTAAGCGGATAACCTATTACTATGTCTTTAATTTCATACTGCCTTATTATATCCATTATCCTCTCAATTGCCTTCCTCAAGCTTTCCTTGCTTTTTATGGTCTCAAGCCCCTGCGCAGTCCAGCCCATAGGGTCGCTGACAGCAACACCTATTCTGGAATCCCCATAATCTATACCCAATACTCTCACTCTTAACCTCCATGAGCTTTACAGCGGCAGCAAAACAACTATGAAACTTCTTACCTTATTGCGCCCCATAAAAATATTCCAAGAAAAATTAATAGGCACTCCTTTAATTAGAGTGCCTTAAAATCTTAATAATATTTATTCCACAGTATTATTATTGCTTTCAAGGTAGAACTTCAGTACTTCTTCCAGAAGCTCATCTCTTTCCAATCTACGAATAATGCTTCTTGCGTTCTTGTAATTTGTGATGTAAGTAGGATCACCGGATAATATATAACCTACCATTTGGTTTATGGGGTTATATCCCTTTTCCTTAAGCGCCTGATAAACTGAAATCAAAATTTCTTTGGCTTCATTATCCTTTTCCTTGTCTACATTAAACATCATAGTTTCATTAATGCCCATTTAATCACCTTCCTAGCGTAGCCGTAGTCTCTCTTTTTACGCTTTTGTAACCTGCCTAACCCCCAATGGGTTTTAATTCTCCTTATACGCTATATATTAATACTAATATATCCTTTAAGCTTTTGCAACAACTTTACAGTGTCAATAACAAAAATTGTTATTTATTTCCACTTCCATGAACAGTTTAAAGTCTTCCAGTGGTCTGTAGCATCTAAACCGTATATTGTCCTGGGAAATTCAACCGCCGGCAATGTATGAATTTAAATGGCATAGACTACTAATTATTTACCATAAAATATTTCCTTCAAACAGGTTTCCGGAAACTTTTTTTAATTTTGTATTTACTATTTTGCCTGTTATTTCCTGGCCGCCTTCAGCTGCAACCCTGATGTAATTTTTGGTAAGTCCCTCAATATATCCTTTTTTGTCATGCAGCTCCTGTTCGTACAGCACTTCCATTTCCCTGCCCCAAAAATTCATTAAATACTGTTCTTCCAACCGGTCCGATAACGCCAGCATTTGCTCGCTTCTGGTCTCTTTGATACCGGGAGCTATCTGATTTGCTGCCTCAGCTGCAGGAGTTCCCTTTCTTGGCGAATATTTAAACACATGGATTTTTGCAAAACCTATTTTCTCTGCAAATTCCAACGATTTCACAAAGTCCTCTTCAGTCTCTCCCGGAAAACCTACCATAATATCGGTAGTTAAAGCTACGTCAGGAATATACTTTTTAAGCAGTGCAACACTTTCACCGTATTCCTCCGAAGTGTATTTTCTGTTCATAGCCTTCAGGGTATTGTCGCATCCGCTTTGAAGTGAAAGATGGTAGTGCGGGCAAAGTTTTGGCATATCAGCAGCAGCTCTGACAAATTCTTCGGTTATGGTAGTAGGTTCAATGGACCCCAGCCTGATCCTTTGAATGCCTTCTATCCCATTGAGCTTTTGTATAATATCAAGCAGGTCTGTAGTTTTCTGGTCCTTGCCGTAGGAAGCAAGATGAATACCTGTCAGCACTATTTCAGTAAACCCGTGCTGCGATAACTCCCTGACTTCGTCTATAATGTCCTGAGGCTTTCTGCTTCTGATAGGGCCTCTGGCATACGGTATTATACAATAGGAACAGAACTGACTGCACCCTTCCTGTATTTTAAGGTAGGCTCTTGTTCTCTCCTTGTAGGTGTTCACCTTAAGTTCTTCAAAGCTTCTTGAAGTCATTATGTTGTCCACGGCATTTATTCTGCACTCACCGGCCTCCAGCCTGTCAACATACTCCAGTATTCTATTTCTGTCCTTTGTCCCGATTACCAGATTCACACCCGGTATTTTCAGCACATCCTCGGAGGAGGTCTGGGCATAGCATCCCATAACAGCCACAATTGAATCCGGGTTGTTTTTTTTTGCTTTTCGGATGGCCTGCCTGGATTTTCTGTCACTGAGGTTTGTTACGGTACAGGTATTGATTATATAAACGTCCGAGTTCTGATCAAAGGAAATAACCTCATATCCGTTTTGTTCAAACAGTGAGGAAACCGCTTCCGATTCATATTGGTTAACCTTGCAGCCGAGGGTGTATATGGACATGGTTTTTTTACGCCCATATTTGTTAACCTTTTGAGAACCAGGACTTGAATCCATGTTGCTGTTTTTGCTTTCTAACATTATAAAACCCTTTCTAATTACATCTCAAGCGCATAGATGATGTACCACAAAGTATAGCTTGTATTGACGGTTATTTCAAGAATGTATTTTACATAAAGTCATTAATTTATTTTATATAGTTTCACCAATCTTATGCGTTGTGCAAGCCAGTTTAATCCGTACAGGTTATGTCTACATACTTATAAAAGCAGTTAAACAAAGTTTATCTTTATAAATAATGCTTTTATAATATTAATGGTTTTGTTAGAATCCTTTTCAATATTTTGAAAGACTTTCTTGATTAAATGTGTCTAATAGTTAAAGGAGCTGAAGAAATGAGTTATTCATTAATCTCAGGCATACAAACAATTCCTGACCTGGAACATCTGGTAGAACAATATGGAGACTCCCTGCTTAGAATGTGTTTTCTTTATCTCAAAGACATACATTTGGCCGAAGATGCCGTTCAGGAAACATTTATTAAAGTACATAACAACTATTCAAATTTCAAAGGGAATAGTGAAGAAAAAACCTGGATAACGAAAATAGCTATTAATGTCTGCAAGAACTATCTGCGTTCTTCCTGGTGGAAGCATATTGGTGAATCAGCAGTTTTAAACAATATCCCTTCCAGCAGAATTGAAGCTGATCAGCAGGATGACACTCTTCTTGTAGAGATTATGAAGCTTTCTCCTAAGTACAGAGAAGTAATACTCTTGTATTATTATCAGGATATAAAGGTCAGAGATATCGCCAAAATACTTGATACTCCTGAAACCACCATTTCGGTGAGGTTAAGGAGAGCAAGGGAAAAATTAAAGCAAAAAATGAAAGGATGGTATTACGATGAGTAGAACAATCAGGGATGCAATAGATTCCAGACTAAACGAAATAAGTGTCAGTGAAGGCTTGAAAAACAAAATTTTGAATAACCCTTATAAAACAAAAAAAAATATTAGAAGGCCTTTAGCAATAGCAACTACTTTTATTATGTGTATTCTGCTGTCGGTATCCGTCCTGGCAGCCACAAACAAGACATGTAATGAGCTTTTATCAATAATAAGTCCGCAGATGGCAGAATTTTTCATGCCATTAAATCTTACGGCTGTAGATAACGGCATTAAAATGGAGGTAATTGCTGCAGCCAATGATGAAGATACTTCGGTCGTATATATGTCATTACAGGATTTGACTGAAAACAGACTCAGTAAAAATATGGAGCTTTATTTTGTACCTAACTCATTTTATTTTACAGAAAGGATATTATCATATGATAAAAATACAAAAAAGGCAATGGTACAATTAATAGCAAATAGATATTCCAAAAAAAAATATAAAGATATTGATAAAATGTTAAATCTAATGATAAGCGGTATTGCCACAGACCGGAAAGATTATGAAATTTCCGATACGGGTGTAAACCTGTCAAATATTATTAATTCATCTACTGGCAATATTGATTATATTACTTTAAAAGAATATACAGGTGTAAAAAATGTGTTAAAGCCTGATAAAAAGAATATAGCAATAAAAGACATGGATTGCGGGTATATTTCAAATATTGGCTATATTGATGGCCGGCTTCATATTCAGGTAAAGATAACAGGTACAAAAAATGACTCCTGTTCATTAATTTTAACTGATAAATCAGGTAATCAGCCTAGCCTCAATTATACTGATTTTAAAGGAGAAGATGGTTATATTTATTATGAATATGTTTTTGACGTAAAAGCTTCTGAGCTTAAGAAATATACGCTAACTGCTTGGCCAACTACATATACTTATTATACCGAGGGTAACTGGAATTCGAAATTTGAACTGAAAGATGAAAAATCAAGGGAGATTAATTGCAATGTTGCTTTAAAAGAATTGAATGTAAATAAGGTTTCCCTTTCCCCCCTTGGTGTAAAAATAACCTGCATAAACGATAAAAGTGTTTCACAACAGAATATATTAAAGTTTGGTATAAGCTCAAAGAAAGATATTGTTTCAGTTAAAATGAACGACGGCAGTATTCTGAAACTGGATAAGGCATGGGGTTGGAGAAATAGCAGTACCTCTTCCAGTAAATATCTATCACCTGAACCCATTAAAGTTGAAGATGTGAAAGAGGTCAGTATTGACGGAAATATTGTAGAGATAAAATAAATCAGCTTAAATACTATCAAAATCATTTTACTTGACACTGGAATTTCGTACAACTCTCAAAGCCCTGAAACAACTGATATTATTGAATGAAAACAGCCATGAAAGTTTGTAAAATATGCACAACGATCCACGAAGTGCCTGAGCCGCACGGGCTTTAAGGATTTAAGCCTCTAAATGGCACCGGGTGCATTAACATCTCGATTGACTTAAATATAAAAAGAAGATAATATTAGAGTATAAATTTAGCAATTTTGATTTTTACCTTTTAAGAGGAGGATGGATAATATGAAAGCATTTGATATTTCATTAAAATCAATTAATGATGTAAAAGATTTCGTTAATATCGTTAACAAGTATGATTTTGATGTTGATTTGTCATCAGGCCGCTACATTGTTGATGCAAAGTCAATAATGGGCATCTTCAGCCTTGATTTGAGCAAACCTATCAGAGTGGAAATTCAAATTGATGATTGCGGAAACTTCTGCGAAGAAATCAAACGTTTTGTAGTTTAATTTCAGTCAGCAGCCGCTATTGATTCGATTTCAGGCGTGTATGCGCTTAAATAAGGAGCTGAACAAAACCAATTCATAAAGTTGGCTTTGTTCAGCTCCTTTTTGATACCTTAAATTCTATTTCTTTTTTCTTTTGCCCTTGCCGTTAATTTTATCGTATACTTTTTTGTCTATGACCTTGCCTTTTTTATTCGGTTTCCTTTCAGCGGTCTTTTTACCGGACTTGGGTTCTGCTCCAGGAGCCCTGTCCCTGTTGGTTATCATTTTCCTTTTGGCTCCTGTAGATTTGGCTTTGCCGGCTTTTGCCTTATTTGACCGGTTAAAGATAAAGTCGTCCTCGGCTGCTTCATCAAAATCCTGGAAATCCTCATCTTCTTCACCGCTATCCACAAGCACAAATTCGATCTTTCTTGTTGAAAGATCGGCCTTCGCCAGTATGACGCTCACTGTGTCACCAATTCTGTATATTTTGTGCGTACGTTCACCTACCAGAGAATACCGTCTTTCATCATAATTATAATAGTCATCCTCCATGCTGCTCATTCTCACAAGTCCCTCTATGGTATTGTCCAGTTCTATAAACATACCGAATGAGGTTACATTGGCAATAATGCCTTTGAATACTTCTCCCTCGTGAGCCTTCATGTATTCAACTTTTTTAAGGTCTTCGCTCTCTCTTTCGGCCTCGTCGGCAGCCCTTTCACGTTCCGAGCACTGCTTTGCTATTTCGGGCAGTATCCCCTCCAGCTGGCTAATCCTCTGTTCTGTCATTTCACCTTTCAGATACTGCTTCATAATTCTGTGTATTATCAGATCGGGATATCTTCTGATGGGTGAAGTGAAATGACAGTAGTATTTGGCTGCCAGCCCGAAGTGACCGACGCTTTCACTGCTGTATTTTGCCTTCTGCAGAGACCTGAGCATGACGGTGCTGATAATTCTCTCATGCTGCGTGCCTTTGACCTTCTCAAGAAGGTCCTGTAATGCCCTTGGATGTATTTTATTGATTCCCTTGATACTGTAGCCCAAATTGTATATAAATTCGTTCAGCGCCGTGATTTTTTCCTCATCGGGGTCCTCATGGATTCTATATACAAAAGGTGTATTGGTCCAGAAGAAATGCTCTGCCACCGTTTCATTGCATACGAGCATGAACTCCTCAATAATCTGGTTTGCTATGGTTATTTCATACCTTTTTACTTCAACGGGTTTTCCCTTCTCATCCAGAATTACTTTGGCTTCATCAAAATCAAAATCTATTGCACCTCTGTGAAACCGCTTCTTTCTCAGCAGCAGGGCAAGTTCATGCATAGTATGAAAATCGGGTACAACCTGCTTATATCGCTCTATCAACTCTTCATCCCGGTCTTCAAGAATTTTATATACGTTGGTATAAGTCATTCTTTCATCTATATTGATGACACTCTCAAATATCTCGTGATTGTAAACCTTGCCCGTTTTATCAATGTCCATCATAACGGTAAAACTCAATCTGTCAACCTGGGGATTCAAGCTGCATATACCGTTGGACAGCTTCCTGGGAAGCATGGGAATGACCCTGTCAACCAGGTAAACACTGGTTCCCCTGTTCAAGGCCTCCATATCAAGAGGAGAATTTTCAGTCACATAATTTGTCACATCCGCAATGTGTACACCAAGGCGGTAATTCCCGTTCGGAAGCATTTCCACCGATACGGCATCATCCAGATCCTTTGCATCCTCTCCGTCAATGGTAACCATTCTGAGGCCTCTCAGATCCCTTCTGCCCTTGATCATATCCTCAGTGACGGTATCACCGACATTATCAGTCTGGGCAAGCACATCTGCCGGAAACTCTTCTTCCAGGTTGTAGGACTTTATAATGGATAATATATCGGTACCGGGCTGGTTTACATCCCCGATAATTTCTATTACCCTGCCTTCGGCATTTCTTCTGGCCTCAGGGTACTTTAAGATCTCAACCACAACCTTTTGGCCCTTTTTGGCTCCGTTGAATTCTCCCTTTGAGATAAAAATGTCACCGGAAATTCTCTTATTATCGGGAATAACAAAACCAAAGCTGAGACTCTTCTCAAAAGTTCCGACAAGGGTTGTATTGGCTCTTTTGACTATCCTTACAATTTCCCCTTCCATCCTTCTGTCCGAGGAGCTCTTCCTGTTGACCCTCGCAACGGCCTTGTCTCCATGCATGGCTCCGTTGAGACTGTCGGCAGGTATAAATATATCCTCCAGCATTTCATCGTCGGGAATCAGAAAGGCATATCCCCTTTCATGCCCCTGAATTCTTCCGGCAGCCAGGTTTAGCCTTGCCGGAACGCCATACCTGTTGGCATGGGTCTTAAAAATTCTTCCTTCCTCCTCCAGTTCGTTCAACATCTGACTGAAGAGTTCAATATCTTCTGCAGGCACGTCAAGTACCATTGCCAGTTCCTGAAACAACAGCGGTTTATATGCTGATTCTCTCATAAAAGCGACAATCCGCTCTTTTCTTTCTTCCATCCTTGTCATAAATCTTCTACCTTTCAGTTCTTTATTCATATTATTCCTGCATATTTGCTAGTGTCTGTAACACCTAAAAGTCACATATTACCGACGGTTAAATTCCCGCTGAATTTCGTTGTCGTCCTTGTCAATACATACAGTATTGCCTTCGTCCTCCGCCTTATCCTGCAAAAATTTTCCTCGCCGGCAATATACGTTTTAGATGTTACTGACCACCAGTGTTATCCACAGTGAAGATTTTACCGACAAAATTGTCCCATATATCGGCGTATCTGCCTATGGACCATTCTGCCATAACTATGGTCTCACCTTTAGCCAGCTGAAGTTTCAGCAGCTGTTTGCCTATATCACTGCTGTTCTTTATAGTATAAAGACTCAGGCTGTTCGCGTCCGCGAGAACGGCAATATCCTTGTTTGGTGACATAAACGCATCTGAGGTCCAGGGAAGCTTCGACTTAATATCATTCCACTGGATATTCATTTCATCATAATGAATCAGTTTTGAAGGAACCATAAGCTTAAGATCAAAGTCCTGATACTCTTTTTCATAAGGCTGTTTGAAATACATTCTGCTTTTCAATATCCAGTGGCCGTTACGCCTTGCAAGCGTAAAGTTTTTTTCGTCAACCTTTTTAACGATCTTATCGGCAGCTTCTCCCTTCAGGGAAGTGATAAAATTATTGGTAGACTGTTCATACACATTATCGGTATTTTCATTTTTAATCTCTGAAAAAAGAACAGCCTTGCCCTCTTTCAGGGTCTCAACCGGATAAACCTTATATTCTTCACCATTTCCGGTGCCAATGTAATCGTTCCCTAAAAAGGTTATCTTTGTTTCCGGGCCTGCTTTTAGTATATTCCCTTTAAGCCTGTCCATTATGTTTTTATCTGAAATATCCCCTTCTATAAATGGTTCTGCATAGATTGCGTTAATATTATTTTCATTTATTGCCCCCACCTGCCAGAAACCTTTTGCCCTTGGCAGCAGCAGCTGCCTTCCCCCGCTGACGGTTTGCACTTCTCTGTTTTTGGAGTAGAGCCACAAGGTTCTATAGGAATTATCGGCAGTCCGGATTCCAATAAGTATACCTGACCTTAACAGCGGGTCTTCTTCATACTGACCGTTATTAACATTCTGCCCCACATTTCCGAGACTTTTTTCCTTCAGCTTGCCGTCCACCTGGTCGGAGGTTTTGCTTAAAACCAGAAAACCATTGTCAATGTATACATACGCTTTTTTGTCACCGGTCAAAATAATTTCATAAAACAACTGGTTGTCAGCCGAAACATTGACCACCGATATATCCTGTTTCCCCAAACCAAGCTTGCTTTCATCAATTCTATACTTGCTTTGTATAAAGGAATCCGCAGTTGTTCTTATAATTCTGTAACGCGGATTTACACAGGTATCAATTCCAACTGCACCCAGTTCACTGTCAAATATGGCCCATTGATCCAGATATTTATTTTTTATACTCTCAATATTGATTTCAGTATCCTTGTTTTCAGGTATGGCGGATATGAATCTGTCGATTTTCCATGTTCCCTGAACTGCCATGCTGTCATATCGAGGCGGGTTTATGGTTTCCTCAATATCAAACTCAATAATTGTACAGCCTGTTGTTGAAAAGCAAAGGATTAACACCAATATTGTCCATAGTAGCCTGTAATTTGGTTTCATCTTTCTCCTTCATAAAAACAATTCACATGATATATATATTCAGCAGGGTATTTTTACGGTTACAACCGTTCCCTCTCCCTGACGGCTTTCAATGCTCAGTTCCCCATTGTGCAGCCTGACTATTTCGTCACAAATGGAAAGGCCCAGCCCGGTTTGTGATTTGCTGTTTTTTCCCTTATAAAACTTCTCTTTGACAAAAGGAAGCTCTTCACTGCTTATGCCGCAGCCATTATCCTCTACCTTGAATACCACCTGTCCCTTATCATAGAAAGCCCTGAGTGCCACATCCCCTCCCGGCTGGCTAAATTTGAAGGCATTGCCCAACAGGTTCAGCAGAACCTGTTTCAGCTTGTTCCGGTCCAGATCTGACTCAGGAATTACCTCACAAACAGCGGTGAAATTTATATTTTCCTTCTTAGCCCTTGTTATCATATGTTTTCTTATATAGTCAATCAACTCGGAAACATTTGTTTTCTGCCTGTTCAGTTCAACCTTCCCCGATACGAATCTGGAAAAGTCAAGGAGTTCCTCTACCATATTTGTAAGCCTGTCACTTTCCTTGACAATGATATTCATGCCGTCCTGCATTATTTCCCTGTCGGTAAACTCATCATCAATAATTGTATTGGCCCAGCCCTTGATAGAAGTCAAAGGTGTTCTTAATTCATGGGACACCATGGATACAAAATCGTTTTTTATTCTTTCCCTGTTTTGAACCTCGGTAACCATATAATTCAGAGTATCCGACAAAACGCCTATTTCGTCGTTCCGACCCTTTTTTATTCTTATATCCAGGTTTCCCTTTGCCATCATTCCGGCTGCGGCGGTAATATCCCTCAAAGGATGGACTATACTGTGTGCCAGGATAACGCTTAATATTATTGCTACAAGCACTACTGCAACTCCGATGATTATAAATATACCAGATATGTTGAATATGATCCTGTCTATATCGGACAGCGAAGTGATAAACCTGATTACCCCAACCTGCTCTCCATCTGCCTTCAACGGATAGGCTACAGCCATAACATGTTCCTTTTTACTTCCCCCATGGTTATACCCGGTCCATACACCCTTCTTTCCCTGGATCGCACCTTTAAAATCAACAGTTTCAACTTTTTGCTGACTTTCCAGCCCTTCCGAATCAAGCAAAACAAAACCGTCCTGCTGAATAATCTGAACCTGTGCA
Organism: Bacillota bacterium; assembly: GCA_023386445.1. GTDB lineage: Bacteria > Bacillota > Clostridia > Acetivibrionales > DSM-1351 > Ruminiclostridium. The sequence goes on from JAEWJR010000084.1 coordinate 31,989, forward strand.
TTGGTTTGTCTCCAAAAAACATCGGTATTGTCAATTATATTTACTTCCAGGGATACATTTGAAAAGTATTGTGCATAAAAATCCGCTGCTGTACGGATTTGATTGGTCAAAATGCTTTCCACATTTCCATAAAAGTAGAAACGGGTAAAGTATATAAGCAGGCCCTCAAAGGCCAGAACACTTATCAAAATAACTATTATGAAATTACCTACCAATCTGGCTCTTATGCTTTTTTGAGCCGGCTTATCCTTATTGGCCGCAGTCATGTTATTGTTCCTTTCTCCATCTGTAGCCCGTACCCCAGACAGTCTCTATATACATAGCTGTGGATTTTTTATCTTCTATTTTGCTTCTAAGCCTTCTAATGTTCACATCCACTATTTTGGTGTCTCCTATAAAATCGTAACCCCAGATCTTGTCCAGCAGCTCATCCCTTGTAAATGCCTTGTTCTGGTTTTCGAGAAATAACTTTAACAGAAGATATTCCTTGGGTGTAAGCATTATTTCAGTTCCATCCTTGAAAACCCTCTGTGAGTAGACATCAATCCTGAAAGCTCCGCTGTTCACCGTCTCTGCCCTGTCATTGGATTTGTTACCTCCCAGCCGTCTGAGCAGGGATTTCGCCCTGAGAATAAGTTCTGTTGTATTAAAGGGTTTTAACACATAGTCATCGGCACCGAATTCCAGCCCCTTTATCCTGTCAATGTCCTGTCCCCTTGCAGTAAGCATTATAATACCCATGTCAGGGAATTCTTTTCTTAATATTTCACAAACCTGAAAGCCGTCTATTCCCGGAAGCATCACATCCAGCAAAACTACGCTGGGCCTTTCCTGCCTGGCTTTGATTATTCCTTCTTCACCCGAGCCTGCTTCTATGACAATAAAATCGTTTTTTCTGAAATTTATTTTAAGAAAGCCTCTGATACTCTCTTCATCCTCAACAATCAACACTTTGGTTTCCATAGATAAGTTCTCCTCAAAAATCACTGTCTTCTTTATTATACCTTATCTGCTTGACTGTCAACAGACAATAAAATTCGCAACGTTAAAAAACTTCCCTCAATTCTGCTTGAAAGAAGTTTTTATATTATCATTTCTTATTTTTTGCGGCATAATATGTGGAGCATTCAAAATATTCTTTTCCGTTCTCAAGTGAAATGTCACGTGCCTGATAAAGCTGGCTGATGGTAACCATCTGGTAGCCTCTGGCCTTAAGTTCACTGATTATAACTTTGGCGGCATCTGCGGTTGACTTGTAAATATCGTGCATTAATATAATGTCCCCGTCTTTAACAGTGCTCAAAGTCCTATGTACAATTTTGTCCTTATCTCTGCTCTTCCAGTCCTGTGTATCTACCGACCACAATATCAAGGGGGAACCTGCGTAAGTTTTGACATTATCATTAACACTTCCATACGACGGACGTGTTAATAGAGGTGCTTTTCCTGTTATAGCTTCCAATATATCCGAGGTCTTCCTTATTTCACTCTGGATTTCCACCTTCTTCAGTCTGGTCAATTCCCTGTGGGAATACGTATGATTCCCTATTTCATTACCATTCTCGGCAATTTTATTGACAGTGCTCTTATATTTTTCAGCCCTGCTGCCTAGAACAAAGAAGGTCGCCAGAGCATCATTTTTTTTCAAAGCTTCTGCAATCTCAATTGAATATTTGGGATGCGGGCCGTCGTCAAAAGTCAGAGCTACCATGGGCTTATGGGGATCGATTCTTCCATTGACGGATATTTCACTTTGTCTGTTGCTTTTTATTATTTTGTCGGGATCCGCAGCGTATTTTTGCTCTTCTGTGCCCTTCTGCCCTTCTGCCAATACGTTTTTTATTTCAGTTTCCTCTGATATGGCAGTAATGACCTGTGCCGCATCAGGCACTGGTTTCAGCTGTTCACCAAGATCGGTTTCCGTTTTGTTTTCCGTATATGCAGGCACGCTTTTTTTACCCACACCATAACCGTTTGTATACCCGACCGTAATAAATATAAAAATCAATATTATCAGAGAAATTTGAATAATCTTTTTCATTTGTTCACCCTTTTTCCATATAGAACTTATATTGAAATTCTATTAGTTACTATTCTCCAAAGGGTTACAAATTAACAAAAAAAAAGTTACGATTCAGTAACTTTTTCAAAAGCCTTCAAGGCAAGCTCTATAAATTCATGTTCCTTTACACCTAGTTCGGCGAACTTATCAAGGTGCAGCTCATCTGCCACCATATCCTGCAAAACAACTTCTGCCGTGATCTCCGGCACTGTCAGCTTTTGTTCGGAACAGCATTTGATTATGTTTTCCACAATGTAGTCCGACAGGTACAGCGCTTTGTCCATTTTTCTTTTTCTGGGTATATTGTTTTTATCATTGTGTGCTCTGACAGAATAGGCAACAGATTCATCTACATCCAGATTTTCCAGGATTTCAGCCCCGGTAATCCCATGCAATTCAGGATGATCAAGTGTCTTATCGTAATCAATATCATGCAGTAAACCTGTCAGACCCCACAAATATGTATCGGCATTGAAATGTCGTGCAAGCTCTTCCATTATAGCTTCAACAACCAGGGACCTGAAAAGCATATGCGCATCAAAAAGGCGTAATTTTAATTCTTCGAGTGCTTGATCTCTGTTCAAAAGATGACCTCCTTAAATGCTTATTATGTATTCAGATAGCGCTCAATCAGGAATGCAGTATAACAAAAAGCCCAGTGCACATCGTACGCCTGGGCTTAATATTCGTTTTCTTAAATTATATTGCCTTGATTAACAAGAATAGAGCAATTGAAGTAATAAGGAATGCTACAGCGGCAAAAGCGGTATACTTGCCCAGCATTGCGTCAATAGTACGTCCCTTGTTCTTTCCAAAGAAGGTTTCAGCTCCACCTGCTATCGAACCTGACAAACCAGCTTGCTTTCCAGATTGAAGTAATACAATAACAATAATCGAGATAGCAAAAATGATGTGAAGTATATTGACAATCCATTTTGCAATTTCCAATTAAAACACCTCCTAAAATAGACAAGTAACATTCTAGCATATCCAAATGGAAAAAGCAATATAAAATCAGTAATTGCTGTATTGCAATTGCGTCATTTTGAGACAGTCAATGTCAAAATTATTTGGAAAGGTTGAACCAGGCTTTGAGTCCGGGATATTCCGCAACCTCATCCAATTCCTCTTCTATTCTCAAAAGTTGATTGTACTTTGCAACTCTGTCGGTTCTTGAAGGAGCACCTGTTTTTATCTGTCCGGAATTTGTTGCAACAGCTATATCAGCTATGGTAGCATCTTCTGTTTCTCCCGACCTGTGTGAGGTAACTGCGGTATAACCCGCTCTGTTTGCCATTTGTATGGCATCGAGAGTCTCGGTCAGGGTCCCTATTTGGTTAACCTTTATGAGTATTGAGTTTGCAACGCCCATTTTTATGCCCTTGTCAAGTCTTCTGGTATTTGTTACAAACAAATCATCTCCAACAAGCTGAATCTTCTTTCCCAGTTTATCGGTAAGCAGCTTCCACCCATCCCAGTCTTCTTCCGAAACACCGTCCTCAAGAGAAATTATAGGATACTTGTCACACAGCTCCGCCCAGTATTGGACCATTTCTTCCTTGGTTTTTCTTATGTTGGTCTTCCAGAAGAAATAGGTTCCGTCCTCCTGGTACATTTCTGTGGCAGCTGCATCTATTGCTATTCTGAAATCGTCTCCAGGCTTGTAACCTGCTTTGATAACAGCCTCCAGTATAATCTGTATGGCCTGTTCGTCTGTTTCCAGGTTTGGTGCAAAGCCGCCCTCATCACCAACTGCAGTACTTAAGCCCTTGCTTTGCAGTACCTTCTTCAGATTGTGGAACACTTCGGCACACATTCTCAGAGCCTCTTTGAAGCTTTCGGCACCCACAGGCATTATCATGAATTCCTGTATATTAACGCTGTTGTCAGCATGTTTTCCACCGTTTATAATATTCATCATGGGAACAGGCAAGGTTTTGGCATTAACACCGCCTATATATTGGTACAAGCCTAACCCCAAAGCCTCTGCAGCCGCTTTGGCTACCGCAAGTGACACTCCCAGGATTGAGTTTGCTCCCAGTCTTTCCTTGTTTGGAGTTCCATCCAGTTCAATCATTAATTTATCTATGGCAACCTGATCGAATACATTCATTCCTTCTACTTCAGGGGCTATTACACTGTTCACATTTTCTACGGCAGTTTCCACACCTTTGCCCAGGTACCTTTCACTGTTTCCATCCCTTAACTCTATTGCTTCAAAGGCACCCGTCGATGCTCCCGAAGGTACTGAAGCACGTCCTATAAAACCGCCTTCCGCTATTACTTCAACCTCAACAGTGGGATTTCCTCTGGAATCAATGATTTCTCTGGCAAATACGCTTTCAATAGGTATATATTGTTTCATACAACTTCTCCCTTCAAGGTAAATTCTACGTATTTAGAATAACATTGCAACATTATCGTTGTAAATATTTCCCTTATAAATCTTTATTTAGCAATCTATTTATACCAATAAGTATTATATGTTAAATTCCAAATATCATACAAAACGTAATTTTTTAATTCATCTTATTATTTACCCGCAAGTGGAATATATAAACAAAAATTTGGATATGCCTGTTGAATGGATTGATATTATAACGGAATAGTCCCGGGAAGGTACAACGGGGTCGGTACCTCCCGGGACTATTACCTACTATTCCTTGAAGTCTTTGTCCGGCCATCCCTTAATAATATTTCCACTGTAACCCTTTTGGGGCCAGCTGAAATCTCGGACAGTCCTCATGGGACCATCTAAACTTATATATTTCAGGATCATAATTTTAATGGTTTCAGAGACACCGGCTAGACCTCATGAAATTTCTCGTCAATATGCAGGGCCCTGATAGTTTATTTCATCAAGCACTGCGTTCGCTGTACTGCATTAACCTCATCCATGGTATCCATGTTTCCCCCATGTTTTGGTATTATATAAGCAAACATTTTATTGGTATTTCCGGTATTTAATGATATATTTCTTTAATCCATTGAACAATCAATTCGTCAAGCCTGTTATTAATGTCCCTGAGCTCAGGCTCATCACTTATTCCCTTCTTGTCAATATAATCATGTAATTTTTCTCTAAGCTCCTGAATTTCTTCTTTAAGCTTTTTATTTACTTTTGTCATCAGCTTCCTCCATAAGAAAATTGATTTATATCTCCATGATATATTTACATATTTTTGCATCAATTACATTATGTGTGTAAAAAGAAACTTTTTTCACAATAATATATATTTTAACGTATATTTCGTTCAAATTCAACAAAAACTTAGAATATTTTGTTCGTTTTTAGTAAATAAAAAACCTCAGGTGATATATTTATAATCAGGAGGCATGATATGGGATTTGGTGACAGATTAAAAGAGTTAAGAGAAGAAAAGGATGTAACGCAAAAGGAACTTGGCAGAATCGTAAATATCTCGGACAGAGTTATCGGATATTATGAAGCTAACAACAGGTTCCCCAAAGATGAATATGTTCTTAAAAAGCTGGCAGATTTTTTTGATGTGTCAATTGATTATCTTGTTGATCGTACCCCGAACCGCCGATCCTTGGACGGGTTTATTGCCGAATCGTCTTCTGCTTACGGCATTTATCTGAACGATTTGCCGGATGAGGCAATTCAGCGTATTAAGGAATATGTTGAATTGATGAGGTTAAAATACAATAAAGTTAATAAGGTTGAAAAATAAAGCTCCCGGTTAATCTGAGAGCTTTAAAATTTTGCTGCTGTATCATTCATTTATATATTGCTTTAGCTGTAACTCGTATTCATTTATCAGCTGCTTCCTTCTGTTCTCAAATTCAGTATGATCCTGTATATAATCCGTACCCTCGGGAACGAAGTTTATTCCGGTATATTCAATATCATTAGTCTTTTGGGGCAATAGATGTATTAGTTTCCCCATAGTTTTGTTCATACTTCCTCATCCCTTCACTAAATACTTTCCTTTCTTTACTTTTCTTTAGTATATCAAATTTCTTGACTATTACTTTAAATAATTCATCCTGATAGTAGTTCACTGTCAGTATATGTATATACGCCATAAATGGCCTAACAAATTCCCTTATTTCATCTATTGTTCTTCCGATTTGTACGTCATCAGCCATCTCTATCTGCAGCAGCGATATGATACCTTGATTTTCGCAGAATACGGGCATGGCAATATATTGGGTCATCTTTTCATTGCTGTTTTTTCCGTAAACACACTCCTTTTTAATTTCAGCGGTATTGGTTAAAATAAAAATATTATTCTGGTTATTATTAAAAATTCTCACCTGAAAATAGCTCTGATCTCTGCCCAGGTAAAAATGTCTGTCAAATATGCTTGGCGATATCTGATTTGCATTACCGTAGCTGATCATCTTTATATATTCTAGCCCTGATCTTTTTTCTTTAAACTTCTGCATAAGGGAAACCTGATGTGTTTCCTTGTCTGTTGAAATTTTTATGGCATCGTATATATTATGGCATACAAGCGCAGCAATATCCTGGTAGCTGAGACTGCTGAAATCCGATTTAGTTGGAATTGAGCTTGATTTTATAGATATACTGCTTGTAATATCATATAACTTTCTGCCTATTGTCTGGTTTATAACTGTTTCCCGGTTGACTATTTCCCTGATGCATTTTGTAGATTGCACCTGATATTTTTGGTAGCTGTCAATTACAAGTACCAACCAATTATAGACCACAATAAACACGAATGTTACAAGTATATGCACCTTATCCCCATAAAATTCCAACTGGTTGAGTTTAAAAGTATGGAAATCTGAGAGCTGCATCTCGAATGCAAATACAACTGTGAACAAAAAATTGATCAGGGTTCTTGCAAACGGGGATTTTAAGATTTTATAAAACCTGTTGATAAGCCTGCCGAATTTCTTGTAGTTCCTTGAAACTTTCTTAAAAAACATAACAGTCTTTACCGGTTTTTTCATATTCTTATGCCTCCCTCAAGTTGTATGTAAATATATTCTATATAAGTAATATTATACCTCTACCAGGGAAATAAATTATACCTTATTTACGCTGTTTTGGCAATATGCCACTTTTACCATTTTGCTTGCTTTTTTATATTGGATTTTATATGAAGTTTTTTGGTTAATAGTGTCTAATTGTGCAGAATTATGATATAATTTATATAATTTATTTATATAATTTAATTAATTCATTTAGGAGGCAATATCTTATGTACGCAGCAAGAACAAACAAACTTTTCAAGCTTTTAGTTTTGATGTTGTTATTGGCAGTATTTATTCTTCCGGCAGGAATAGTGGCAAATTCAGCGCAGGCAGCAACCAAGCCAACAGTTGAAGCAAAAATGACAATCGGTACCGGAAGCATTGTAGGAAACTTTGATTTTTATCCAAAGGAAGACTGCAAGTACTCTTTAGATGTATCAAATCCGGTGAAGAATGCTACTTACAGCTTTGCTTCCAGCAATGCAAAAGTAGTAGCAGTTAAAGCAAGCGGTACAATTGGGTATTTGACAGGACTAAAAGCCGGGAATGCAACAATTACAGTCAGCCAAAAGCTCAAGGGCAAAACCACCAAGGTTGGAACCTGCGCTGTCACAGTAAAAAATTCTGTTGTAATCCAGGATTTCGTGCCCGAGCTGCCTTTAGGGGTAAGCCAGTCCAATGAGCCGTTGGTATTTGAATACCGTAATAACGATGCAACTTATACATATGCTTCAAATAGTAAAGATTTTTCTATGAGTGAAACTATCAAGAAATTTGACGGCATGAATTTCATATCACAGAGTTTTACTGCAAAAGCACCGGGAACATATACCATAACAGTAAAGGAAACTTATAATAAAAGCACAAGAACAGTCGGAACCATCAAATACACTGTAACGAAAGCTACCGTGTCTGCCGAAAGCTCGGTAGATTTGGGAGGCAAAGTACCCGCTTTGGATTTAATAAACAATTACAGGACAGATGTACCGTACTATATTACAACCGGCGACGAGGACATTCTTGATATACTTGCCGAAGGGGATAACGTTTATTTAAGCGGCATAAAAGAAGGAACTGTAACCGTAAAGATATACGAAAATGCCAATGCAGCTGATGAAAGCAAGCTCATCGCAACCTGCAAAATATCTGTAAAAAAAGTTAAATTGGAAAATCTGAATATTAATTTTGATGAGACTGAAGCATATGCAGGCGGTGATTCTATTGAATTTTCGGTGGAGAAGGAGCCTTATAACGCTTCTGAAAAAATTACCGTCACTTCCTCCAATCCGGATGTGGCAAAAGTCAGCGAGCTTAATGAAGAAGGTTTCGGTACTGTTTCACCTGTAACTGCGGGAAAAACCACAATCACCATAACCTGCGGTGATATAACCAAAACACAGGACATCACTATTTATGAAGATGATGAAGAATAGGATTTAGTGAAAATAAAATGCACATTCGAATAGCGGATGATGATTTCCGGTATTTGAATGTGCATTTTTTATGCCGTCATGTGCTCTCAGGCTCATTGAATTGTCACCGCCGGCCAGCCCTCTGATGCAGCTGTTCCGAGATATTGGATCTTCATACGGATAATTTCTCCTTTCAGAGCTCAGAAAAGTCAGTTACTATCGGCTGAAAGCCGATAGTAACTGACTTTGGTAAAAAAGCCGACCACCTTTTAAAGTGATTGGCCCTCTGATAAAATTTCAATTTACTTATGAATAATTTTTTCGCTTTACTTTACAAGCAGTGATTCTCCAGTCATTTCTGCAGGTTTTGCCTCTCCCATCATATCCAGGATTGTGGGTGTAAGATCGGCAAGTTTTCCTTCCTTAAGTGTTGCATTTCCAAGGCCGATACCTATCAAAGGCACCACGTTGGTAGTATGGGCAGTGAAAGCTCCACCGTTTTCATAGTCGATCATCTGTTCTGCATTTCCATGATCGGCCGTAATAAGTACTATTCCATTTTGGGCTGTTACCGCATCAACAACCTTTCCCACACATGCATCAACTGCTTCAACAGCAGTTTTTGCAGCATTGAAGTCACCTGTATGTCCAACCATATCACAGTTTGCAAAGTTCAATATAATGACATCATATTGTTTTGAATTTATTCTACTGACACATTCATCCGCAACCTCATAAGCGCTCATCTCAGGCTTCATATCATATGTCGCAACCTTTGGAGAAGGAATGAGTGCCCTGTCCTCACCTTCATACTGGGTTTCAACTCCGCCGTTGAAGAAGAAGGTAACGTGGGCATATTTCTCTGTTTCTGCAATTCTAAGCTGTCTATAGCCAAGCTTGCTGATGTATTCCCCAAAAGTGTTGTCGAGAGTCTGCGGTTTGAAGGCTACAACTACATTTGGCATAGTCTTGTCATACTGGGTCATGCAGACATAATACAGAGGGAAGAAGCCGTTTGCTCTTTCAAAACCTTTAAATTCGGGATCAACAAAGGTTCTTGTAATTTCTCTTGCCCTGTCCGGTCTGAAATTGAAGAATATTACCGAATCGTTGGCTCCTATTGTTGCTACCGGTTTTCCGTTTTCCAATACCGCAGTCGGCTTGACAAATTCATCAAACTCCTTCTTTGCAAAGGAGTTTTCAACAGCCTTAACAGCCGAGTCCGCTGTCAGGCCCTTGCCGAGCACCATTACATCATATGCCTGCTGCACTCTGTCCCAACGGTTGTCCCTGTCCATGGAGTAATATCTGCCCATAACAGATGCAATTTTTCCAACACCTATCTCAGCTAATTTTGCTTCCAGCTCTTCTGTATATAGCTTTGAACTGTCGGGCGGAACATCTCTGCCGTCAAAAAAGCAGTGGACAAATACATCCTTCAGGCCGTTTCTCTTTGCTAATTCAAGCAGGCCGTACAAATGTGTGTTATGGCTGTGAACTCCACCATCGGACAATAAACCGAACAAATGAAGTTTTGAATTATGCTTTTTGCAGTTTTCAACAGCCTTCAGGAATTCCTCCTTTTGAAAGAAGTCTCCTTCCTTTATGGACTTGGTGATTCTGGTCAATTCCTGATAAACTATCCGTCCGGCACCAATGTTTGTATGTCCGACCTCGGAATTTCCCATCTGACCGTCAGGAAGTCCTACATCCATACCACTGGTATGCACTACTGTGTTCGGGCAGGTTGCAAGATATTTTTCAAGGTTTGGTTTATGAGCTGCAGCAATGGCATTTCCGTCTGTTCTGGGGTTGTTGCCATAACCATCCAGGATCATTAATGTTACTAATTTCTTATCCATACGATATTCTCCTTTAGAGTCTATTTAAGATCTCATTGCACACGTCATTTTGGCGTATTTTCAAAATTTTATCACGGTTTAACCTGTCATGATATAAATATTCCACTTCAAGGCTTGTGACAAACATTTTTTTGACAAAAGTTGTAAAATTACAATTTGACCCCCCAGCACCTACCGGAGGGTCAAATTTGAAATTATATAATTCACTGAACGTAATTTATAAAATCATTTATATCAGTTGACTTTTATGTCGTAAGCTTAAGCATTTGCTATCACAGTAAATTCGTCAACCTTTAAGCTTGCACCGCCTACAAGTCCCCCGTCGATATCGGACATTCCGAAGAGCTCGGCAGCGTTCTTTGCATTTACGCTTCCGCCGTATTGTACTCTTACCTGTTCAGCTACTTCTTCACCATAGAGCTCGCATACAAGCTGTCTGATAATAGCGCAAACTTCATTAGCCTGCTCGTTTGTAGCAGTTTTACCTGTTCCGATAGCCCAGATAGGTTCATAAGCTATAACAGTCTTTTTAACCTGTTCCGGTGTCAAGCCAAGCAAAGCAACCTTGATCTGGTATCTTACGTGGTCGGCTGTAACTCCCTGTTCTCTTTGAGTGAGGGTTTCACCGCAGCAGATTATCGGAGTCATTCCGTAATTGAATATAGCATGAGCTTTCTTGTTTATCATTTCATTTGTTTCTCCGAAATACTCTCTTCTTTCAGAGTGTCCGATTATTACATAATCAACGCCTAAATCAGCAAGCATCGGGCCTGAAACTTCACCTGTGAAAGCACCCTTTTCCTCCCAGTGCATGTTCTGAGCGGCAACCTTTATGTTTGTACCCTTGACAGCTTCAACAACTCCAGGCAGGCAAACAAATGGAACACCAACAACTACTTCATTTGAAGCATCAGCAGCACTTGCTTTTAATTCATTTACAAATGCAACGGCTTCCTTCGGAGTCTTGTTCATTTTCCAGTTACCGGCTGCAATAGTCTTTCTTGGATTTTTGTCCATAAGCACTGCTATGCCCGGAAGAACCTTTCCTTCGAGGAATTCCAGTGAGGCTCCGCCGCCTGTTGAAATATGAGTTATCTTATCCGCATAACCAAGTTGTTCAACAGCAGCCGCTGAATCTCCGCCTCCAACTATTGAGAGAGCACCTGATTCTGCAACAGCTTTTGCAACTTCCTTTGTACCGGTAGCGAAGTTAGGGAATTCAAATACTCCCATTGGTCCGTTCCAGATAACTGTCTTGGCTTTCCTGATTTCTTTTGAGAACTTCTCTATTGTAAGTGATCCGATATCCATACCCATCCATCCGTCAGGCATGGCATCTGAAGGAACATATTTGATTTCAGTGTCATTCTTGAATTCCTGTGCAACCATGCTGCCAATTGGAAGCATCAGGTT
>JAEWJR010000092.1:0-42418 GCA_023386445.1 Bacillota bacterium
GTCACCTTTCCGTTTCCGGTCTGGCTAAGCCGATTTATGACAGACCGATGGTACAGGTCTGCTGTCTTGCTATTGACAGATTTCTAAAATACCCGCGCACCATTTTTTCTAGTGCTTACGAGCGCACATGAATAGCGTCCATAAATACAAATGGATATACTGGCCCAAGAGGTCTGCTTTGCCATTCTCTAATTTCAGGTACAATCTTTTCGGTTATTTTACTGACCATTTCGGCTGAAACATCTATTCCATAAAGATCCTTAACTTGATCGTGAATATCTCTCGTAGACATCCCTCTAGCATAAAGTGAGATTAATTTTTCCTCAATACCGGCAACATCTCTTTTGTATTTAGGTATTATCTTTGGTTCAAATTCACCTTTTCTATCCCTGGGAATATCAATTTGAACAGGCCCGAACTCACTCTTTAACTTCTTGGAAGAATAACCGTTTCTACTGTTATCGGTTACTTTATTACTTGAATCATCTCTCCAATAGCCAAGAGAGAATTCCATTTCAGCTTCCAGCATTTCTTGAAGCACATCTTTAAAAGCATACTATAGAAACGACATTATTTCACCTGGATTTTTAAAATCATTCATTCTCCTGAATTATTTCCTGAATTAGTTCTTTTGGTAAAGCACTCATAAAAAAACTCCTTTCTGGTTAATACTTAGATTCTTAACCAAAAAGGAGTATTTCCTATATTCCATACACAAAATTTTTTACAGCGTCCTAAGATGCTTTATTAGCTTTTAATTTGATACTTCCTACTCAAATATACGGAAGAACCCTGGATGTGCCGGAATATGCAGCCGTTTTCTAGGTTCTGATTTCCGTAAGTGTTCATCCATTCCTTCCAGAACTTCTGATACGATATTACGACCCAACTCAAAAATATCTTTTTGAAGCCACAGAACCAGATTAGCTACATCATCGCCTTGCTCAATAAAACTCTTAACTGTTTCTCTAATATTTGCTATTCCAAAATCTAAAAATTGCTGTATACTGTTGTACATACAAGATACATCCTATTCTGTTTATTTTGTGTGGAAACAAATATCATAACAGGATGTTATCTTCTTTTTCAATTCTTTGGGAATTTTATCCCTTAAATTCCCTACAGTAATTTTACTCTATGAAAGGAACTCGTCAGATCCAGCGTAGAAGAAACCTTGAATGGTCTCTTGGAGAAGGAAGCAGAGGAACTGGTTAATGCCAGTAAATATGAGCGTACTGCCGAACGTGAAGGCTATCGTGCCGGACATTATGACCTCAATCTGGCCACCACTTCTGGAAAAGTAACTCTGAAGATGCCTAAGCTCAAGGGTGTTGCCTTTGAAACTGCAATTATCGAGAGGTATCGCCGCCGGGAAAGCTCAGTGGAAGAAGCATTGATTGAAATGTACCTGGCAGGTGTATCTGTCCGTAGAGTTGAAGATATTACAGAAGTATTGTGGGGTACAAAAGTATGTCCTTCAACAATCAGTGAGCTTAACAAAAAAGCCTATTTTCCCATTGTTTCTGACGGAATTCGTTTTGATATAAGTAACTTCATCCATGTTTTACAGCTCCTAACTCAAGTTTTTCATGTTGAAAAACTTTAACTCAAATTAGAAAAATTATCTCACGGATATTCATAACAGGTAAGTCACTCTATTGTATAGCGCTTACAATCAAAATTATCATTCAGTTCGTTATACGGAAAACCAGCTGTTTTCACACATTTTAGCGAGCCTTTTTCTTTTCGAGAATGTAAAAAATTTTGAGGGTTTAAATAAGGAAATAACTCCTTCTTGGCAAGAATTTAAAGAAATGTCAAGGTGGAGTTTTTTTATGAATGCGATACCAAAGAATGTGATTCGGGAAATAATCAAGGAGAATGACTTTAAAAACCCAGGTTTTGGATGGTGAAAGGCGGCTCTAGAACAGCATCTCGTGACTCTTTATCTCTTTTTTCATAAATTTGACCGACAGCTTATGCCATCGGTCTATTAGTGACTGCATTTATGGTTTATTATAATTTTACTATTTATTGTTAGCAGGTCTTTTTGTATAGGAGAACTTCTACACATCCACCTTGAAGTTGGAATAAAAATACTTTGGAGTAACACCGTATTCCTTTTTAAACGCCCTGAAAAAATTTGAATAATCGCCGAAACCACATTGCTTAAAAACATCTGTTATGGGCATGCCTTTCAGAATAAGCTCCTTGGCAAGTATAAGCTTTTTTTGAATTATGTATTTATGAATGGTAGTTCCCGAATGTTTCTTGAACTCTCTCAGCAAATGATACTTACTGAGGAATACATGCTCCGAAAGAGTGTCTATAGTCAATTCTTCATCTATATGATTATTTATGTATTCAATAATATCGCTAATCATATTGCTCTTTTTAACATCGACATCAGGTCTTATGCTGCTGTGCTGTAAAGCCATGTTGATCTGGACAAATAATTCCACAAAATATGCTTTGTAAAGAATATCGCTGCCTATACCGCTGTAGTTTTCAATTGAAATAATCTTGTGGAGAATGGACCTTATATTCTGCTGAAGATCAAGAGAGAACCTGATAACATAATCCTTTTTGGCATAAAAACATTCGGATAAATCTGTTTTGTCGGTTGAAAGACTGTTCATAAAGTTTTTATCTATCCATAAAACAATTCTTTCATACGGAACGGTGTGATCTTTAACAATAAGCTGATGGAGCTCCGTAGTGTTGACGGGGACAATATCTCCGGGCTTCAGAGCATAGGTTTTGCCTTCTATATAATAACTTACATTACCTGAGATAAAAAAGAAACATTCGTAAAAATCATGGTGGTGAAGAAAAACTTTTTCAAGAGTTGAATCTGAATAATAAAAGATTTCATAGTCTTTTGCATGCATTTGCTGACGGGTTTGATAATCATGATACCGTTTTTTCATATGCACCTCTAGCATTCTTTTTTTTCATTCTATCATAGCAATTAATGCAAGTCAAACGGCAATATAAACATATTAGTACAGTTTAGTGATTAGTATAATTTATGTAAGGAAAAGCGTGTAGAGTTTCATACTTGCGTAATATAAGCATTGGCTTGATTTGCCCGGACAATAAAAACTCCCGGAAGAAGCATTGGCAAAAAGTGCTCATTTAAAGCTGCCAATTAACCTCCTTTATTCGCCACATTGCGATAAAGGATATAAGTTTTCATTACATTTTGTGGCCGTAAATGTGGCTCATGGAGATTAATATGGATAACACACATAGTATCGACGGAAAAAACGGAAGGCTTAAACTCCCGCGGTTGATAAGCGACGGTATGGTTCTGCAAAGAGGAACCATTGTTAGGATATGGGGGTGGGCTGGAGCCGGTGAAGGAGTAACAATTGACTTTATGGGTGAAAGCTACAAAACCCGGGCAGATGAGGGTGGATGCTGGGAAATCTTTCTGCAGGATCTGAAGGCCGGAGGTCCATACGACATGGAAATCAGGGCTTCCGCAACCATAAGGGTAAGAGATATTTTAGTGGGAGAAGTTTGGATTTGCTCCGGGCAGTCGAATATGGAACTGCCCATGGAAAGAGTAAAGGATCAATATCCCGAAGATATGGCCAATTGTGATTATCCTCAAATACGTCAATTCAATGTAGCGCTCAGGTATGCATTTAACACACAGCATAATGATCTTGCAGAGGGTGGATGGGAGTCAGCAAGTCCGGAAACCATCAGCAGATTTTCGGCTGTGGGCTATTTCTTTGCAAAGGCCGTCCATAAAAAATACCGGATTCCGGTGGGATTAATAAAGGCAGCGGTCGGAGGATCTCCAATCGAAGCATGGATAAGTGAGTCAGCATTAAAACCATATCCTGAAATTTTGGAAAGGCTTCTTCCGTATAAAGATGAGGATTACATAAAGAAAATTCTCGCCCGTGATGAGAAAACAAACAACTCCTGGTATGGGAAGCTGGAAAAAAACGATGCAGGTTTATCTTCAGGTGAATTGCCCTGGTATTCCGAGGAACTGGATACAAATGAGTGGGGAAACATGGATATACCGGGAAAATTGGAAGATGAGGGCTTGAACGGATTAAATGGAGTCGTATGGTTCAAAAAAGAGATAGAGGTTCCGGAAAATATGCTGAACAGGCCGGCCAGACTTTGGTTGGGCAGAATAGTTGACAGTGATAAAACCTATGTAAACGGAAAATTTATTGGTGAAGTAACGTATCAATACCCTCCGCGAAAGTATAATATCCCGGCAGATTTACTGCGGAAAGGGAAGAATACTGTCACGGTGAGGGTTACCTGCAATGATGGAAATGGTGAATTTATTTCCGACAAACCATATAGATTGACAACGGAAGGTAATGCCATTGAATTGGCCGGACAATGGAAATACAGGATTGGTGCGGTTTGTGGTCCTTTAACCGAAGCCACCTTCATTCAATGGCAGCCGACAGCCCTGTATAACGGGATGCTGGCCCCTCTTACAAACTATACGGTAAAAGGTGCGCTGTGGTATCAGGGCGAGGCTAATACTTCCAGACCGTCGGAGTATTTCGGACTTATGAAGACCATGATTGAAAACTGGAGACAGAGCTGGAGGCAAAGTAAATTTCCGTTCATAGAGGTGCAGCTACCAAACTATGGAACAGCTGATAAACTGCCGTCTGAAAGCAAGTGGGCCGAACTTCGTGAGGCTCAGCTTGATTCACTGCAAATAACTGATACAGCCATGGCTGTTGCTATTGACCTGGGCGAATGGAATGATCTGCACCCCCTGCGCAAAAAAGAAGTGGGTGAGAGACTTGCACTGGCAGCCAGGAGTGAGGCATATGGTGAAAAAATCATCTCCTCGGGCCCAATATATAAAGATATGAAAATCAAAGACAATAAGATAATAATTGAATTTTTAAATACCGGAAGCGGATTAAAGTCGGGAAATGGTAAGGAATTGGAGCATTTCGCAATAGCAGGTGACGATAACATATTTAAATGGGCTCAAGCCAGGATCGAGGGCTATACGGTAGTGGTATGGAACGACAGCATCTCAATGCCTAAAGCAGTGAGATATGCCTGGGCCGACAACCCCGAGGCTGCAAATTTGACAAATGGAGAAGGGCTGCCGGCATCACCCTTCCGAACGGACAGACTACCAGGATTGCTAAAAAAATGATGTGGAGATAAACATGGAGTTGAACAGAAAAAGTTTGGAAAATGACTTTTGGCAGAAGGCAGGTTTTGAAATACCAGGGTTCGATATGGAGAAAATGCTGGATAAAACCTATGATACGCCGGTTTGGGTTCATTTTGGAGCAGGTAATATTTTCAGAGGTTTTATTGCTGCACTGCAGCAAAAGCTGCTGGAGGACGGAAATGCAAAGCAGGGGATAATTGCGGTGGCTCCCAATGATAATATAATAATTGATGAGATATATAAGCCGTCCGACAATCTGACTATTTTAGTACATCTTCTTCCGGATGGGAGTTTGGAAAAAAAGATTATAGCCAGTGTGTCTGAAAGCCTTGTTGGGAATATTGAGGCAATTGCTGACTGGCAGCGGTTAACTGAGATATTCCGTAAACCATCGCTGCAGATCGTAAGCTTCACTGTTACCGAAAAGGGCTATGGATTAACGGATATATCAGGGGAGTTTTTATCTCCGGTAAAAGAGGATATACATAACGGGCCTGAGGATCCCAGGAGTCTTATGGCAAAAATTGCTGCACTGCTTTACCTCCGGTATAGGGAGGGGGAATTGCCTGTAGCGCTGGTAAGCATGGATAACTGTTCTCACAATGGTGATATTCTTAAAAAATCAATTAGAACGCTGGTCACTTGCTGGCTGAAAAGAGGGTTTATAGAGGAAGGCTACCTGGATTATATTGATAATCCGGAGAAGGTGGCTTTCCCCTGCACCATGGTGGATAAAATAACTCCCAGGCCTTCGGAAGCAGTTGACAAAGCTTTGCGGGAACTGGGAGTTGAAGGTATTAAAATAATCTGCACTGCTAAAAATTCATATATATCTCAATTTGTAAACGCAGAAAGACCGCAATACCTGGTTGTCGAGGATAGGTTTCCCAATGGCCGTCCGCCCTTGGAGAAGGCTGGAGCATATTTTACAGACAAAGCTACCGTTGACAGGGTTGAAAAAATGAAGGTAACAACCTGTTTAAATCCTTTACATACGGCCCTGGCTGTTTTTGGATGTCTTCTAGGATACAGGTTCATTGCAGATGAGATGAAAGATATACGGCTGAAGAGGCTTGTGGAAAGAATCGGCTACGAGGAGGGAATGCCTGTCGTTGTTAATCCCGGAATAATTGATCCTGCCGAATTTATTGATGAGGTTCTGAAAGAAAGGCTGCCAAATCCGTTTATTCCTGATACACCGCAGAGGATTGCCTGTGACACCTCACAAAAAATTCCGGCCCGCTTTGGGGAAACAATAAAAACGTATGTTGAACATCCTGCGCTGGATGCCGGAGGATTGACATTTATACCTCTTGTCATAGCGGGTTGGTGCCGTTATCTAATGGGGATAGATGATTTGGGTAACGAGATGGAACTAAGCCCTGATCCCATGCTGGATGAGCTCAGATCGTATGTGCAGGGGCTACAGCTTGGAAGCACTGATAATGCCGGACACTGTCTTAAACCCCTGCTGTCCAACGGGAGGATTTTTGGAATTGATTTGTATCAGGCGGGTTTGGGCGGTAAAATTGAAGGTTTTTTTGATGAAATGCTGGCAGGCAGGAATGCTGTGAGAAATGTTCTTGAAAAGTATGTTATATAAGGAGATGATTTTTTGAAAATTACATTCAGATGGTTTGGAGAAAAGGACGATAGTATAACGCTGGAACAAATCAGGCAGATACCGGCCGTGACCGGAGTGGTCGGTGCATTGTACGATGTACCGGTGGGTGATGTATGGCCCATGGATAAAATTCTGGAATTAAAAGATTCAGTAGAAAAAGCAGGCTTGGAGCTGGAGGTAATAGAAAGTGTCAATATACATGAAGATATTAAACTGGGCCTCCCTTCCAGAGATCAGTACATAGAAAATTACAGGCAGTGTATCAGAAATCTTGGAAAAGCGGGAGTCAAGGTTATTTGCTACAATTTTATGCCGATATTTGACTGGCTGAGATCAGAACTTGCTCACAAATTGCCCGACGGCTCCGAGGTCCTTTATTATGACCACAATGTAGTAAAGGATATAGATCCGGTTAAACTGGTAGAGGATATGGCTACAAATTCAAACGGATTTGTATTGCCGGGCTGGGAACCGGAGAGGCTGGCCGAATTGAAGGATACACTGGAAAAATACAAACGTGTGGATGAAGAAAAGCTGTTTGAAAATCTTAAATATTTTCTTGAAAAAATAATACCTGTATGTGAGGAAGCAGACGTAAAGATGGCCATACATCCGGATGATCCGCCATGGTCACTTTTCGGCCTGCCAAGAATAGTAACCTGTAAGGAGAAACTTGAAAGACTGGTGAAACTGGTGGACAGTCCATATAACGGTCTGACTCTCTGCAACGGTTCTCTCGGGGCAAATCCTGCAAATGACATACCGGAAATCATCCGACATTTCGGAGGCATGGGAAAAATCCATTTCGGACATGTGAGAAACATAAAATTCATTGGTGACAAAGCCTTCCATGAGACATCACATCTTTCCAGGCATGGTTCACTGGATTTGTTTGAAATAATGAAAGCTTACCATGATATAAATTTCAAAGGATATATCAGGCCAGACCACGGCAGGATGATCTGGGGCGAAAAGGCAAGACCCGGATACGGGTTATACGACAGAGCTTTGGGAATTGCTTATCTGAATGGACTTTGGGAAGCTATAACAAAACTGGAGGAGAATAAATGACTGATTTTGTGGTGGCAGGCAATACGAAAAGTACTACCATGTACAAATGCTGGCTTAAATATTACAAGCTTGAAAATCATAAATTAGCGGCTGAATATAAAAATCTTTTGAAAAGAATTGTAGTTGAAGAGGATACCACAATCATACAAAATGCAGTAAATGAATTGAAATTGGGTCTGACCGGAATGCTGGGAATCAGACCTGCCATTTCCGGAGTTCCGGCTAAAACGGCATTTCTGAAGCTGGGAACTGTCTCGGGTAATAAAAGTATTGCCGGTTTACTGGGGAAGGAAAAGCAAAATCTCGGAGAAGAGGGCTTTATAATAAAGTTCCTGGCAGAGAATAATCAAAAGATTCTCCTGGTTGCCGGAAAAACCGACAGGGGATTGTTATACGGTGTGTTCAGCCTGCTGAGACTTATTCAGACAGAAACAGAGCTAAAAGACCTGCCGAGGATAGAAAACCCCGTAAACCAGCTGAGAATGGTAAACCATTGGGATAATATGGACGGAAGTATCGAAAGAGGTTATGCGGGAAAGTCAATATTCTATAAAAATAATAAAGTGGCAGGAAACCCCCGCAGAATAAGCGACTATGCCAGAATGCTGGCTTCAGTGGCTATAAATGCCATAGTTGTAAATAACGTTAATGTGCACAGATATGAAACCCTGCTTATAACTGATAAATATATAAAGGATGTAGCAAAGCTGAGCGAAATATTCCGGAGTTACGGAATCAAGCTCTTCCTGAGTATAAACTTTGCCAGTCCCCTGTCATTGGGGGATATCACTACCGCAGATCCTCTGGATAAAGAGGTGAGAAAGTGGTGGAAAAGCAGAGCGGAATATATTTACTCACATATACCTGATTTTGGTGGTTTTCTTGTCAAGGCGGATTCAGAGGGCAGGCCGGGTCCGTTCACTTACGGGCGTACTCACGCAGACGGAGCCAATATGCTTGCAGAAGCTCTGAAGCCATATGGTGGTCTTGTTATCTGGAGATGTTTCGTGTACAACTGTCTCCAGGATTGGAGAGACCGTACAATTGACAGGGCAAAGGCGGCTTATGACCATTTTATGCCGCTGGATGGAACCTTTGCAGAGAACGTATTGCTTCAAATAAAGAACGGGCCCATGGATTTCCAGGTGCGTGAACCTGTTTCCCCGCTCATAGGCGGTCTGCAAAAAACAAATCAGGTGCTGGAATTTCAAACAACCCAGGAGTATACCGGACAACAAAAACATTTATGCTATCTGGTTCCTATGTGGAAAGAGGTATTGGATTTTGATACCCGGGCAAAGGGGAAAGCTACAAGTGTAAAGAAAATTATAAGCCGTGATGTGTTCAAAAACAAATACGGCGGGTTTGCGACTGTCACAAACATCGGTGATGATACCAACTGGACAGGGCACCAGATGGCTCAGGCGAATACCTTTGGGTATGCACGGCTGGCCTGGGATCCTGAGCTGACTTCCGAAGAAATTGCTGAAAGTTGGATAAGGCTCACATATTCCAATGACAAAATACTGGCGGATACAATTAAGGATATGCTTCTGGGCTCCTGGAGGATCTACGAAAACTACACATCACCACTGGGTATCGGCTGGATGGTTAACCCAGGCCATCACTATGACCCCAATGTTGACGGTTATGAGTATGACAAGTGGGGAACATATCACCGGGCAGACCACATGGGTATTGGTGTCGACAGAACTGTAGGGAACGGTACCGGTTATGCGGGGCAATATCATAGGGAAGTGGCCCGTCTCTACGAAAATGTCGAGACATGTCCTGAGGAGTTACTGCTGTTCTTCCACTATATCCCTTATGCTTACAGGCTGAAATCAGGAGAGACCTTGCTGCAATACATCTATAATACTCACTTTAAGGGCGTTGAACAGGCTGAGGAGTTAAAAAGAAAATGGGGGAGCCTGAAGAACAAGGTAGAGGATGATGTATTTGACCATATAATGGAGAGGCTGGAAGGACAAATAGCGCATTCAAAGGAGTGGCGAGATATTATCAATGCATATTTCTTCAGGAAGACCGGAGTACCTGATGAGCTCGGCAGAAAAATATATTAGAATTAAACATATTTGGAGATTACATGGACAATATTCCTGATTACTTGAATAAAGAATTGAGTTTTGAGGTCAGAGCCGGGGATCTGGTCTCGAGAATGACTTTGGAGGAAAAAGTAACACAGATGCTTCATAGTGCTCCGGCAATCCCGCGTTTGGGCGTGAGAGCATACAACTGGTGGAATGAAGCACTTCATGGAGTTGCAAGAGCGGGGACAGCTACAATGTTTCCCCAGGCAATCGGCATGGCTGCAACCTTTGATGAAGAGCTCCTGGAGGGTTGAATATGCAGGCGGAGACAAACCGGATCTGAATTTGCCCGGGCATCAGCAGGAGCTTCTTGAAACCATTTGGAGGACAGGAAAACCGGTCATACTGGTATTGCTGTCTGGCAGTGCTCTTGCGGTAAATTGGGGCGATGAACATGTGCAGGCCATTGTACAGGCCTGGTATCCAGGCGCTGAAGGCGGAAAAGCTGTAGCGTCACTGCTTTTTGGAGAATTCAGTCCCAGCGGAAGACTGCCGGTTACCTTTTACAGAACCTCGGAAGAACTGCCGGATTTTTGCGACTATTCCATGAAGAACCGCATATACAGATATATGGAAAATGAAGCACTATATCCCTTCGGTTATGGATTAAGCTATTCAAAATTTGAGTATGGGGAAATGTGGATTGACAGAAACAGGCTCAATACAGGTGAAGAATTCAACTGCCGTGTAACTGTTAAGAATACCGGTAAATATGAAACGGATGAAATAGTGCAGCTTTATCTGGAGGATGCGGGGGCAAGTGTTGAAGTGCCCAAATGGCAGCTTTCAGGTATAAAGAGAGTACATCTGCTGCCCGGAGAAGCAACTGATGTTTCGTTTTCTATTTCACCAGGACAAATGGCACTCATAGATAATGAAGGCAGATGTATTCTGGAACCGGGCCGGTTTAATGTCCATGTATCGGGAAATCAGCCAGACAGGAGAAGTCTGGAGCTGACCGGGAACAAAACGGCCAGGGGCGGTTTTGAACTGACCGGAGCCAGAACCGAACTTGAGTACTGATAAGTAAAATATACCATCAGTCAATGGGATTGGAAAAATGATAATATACATTATGGATAGTAAAGATTTTTAATTGTAATAAAACTTTAAACAAATGCCTTGTTATGACAAAATTTACAAAATTGCCATTATGAGGCATTTGTTTATATTTTACATATTTTGTTTTTATTAATATAGTGATATATTAAAATTGGTGCAAGCTCCTATCAAAATAAAAGTATTGCCTGGTAATGATCGGAGGGTTTTCATATGTTGCATAATAGAATTATTAAGTCCTTCAGTAATATGAAGCTGCATACAAAGCTGCTGGTTTCCTATTTGTTTGTGGTGCTGCTCCCTCTCGTAATTGTTGGATACTCTCTTATAGGCAGAACAACTGAAACCTTTTTAAACCAGACCGATTATATTAATAAGGTAAACTTCCAGCAGGTTAAGAAAAATATCAGTGATCAGCTGAATGATTATATGGATGTTTCCAGTATGGTGGAAACCGAAAGGCCATTAATAGATTATGTTAATACTACATATGACGACAAGATTGAGTTTTTTGACAAATTTATTGAATATTTACGGCTGACTGATACATATACGGGGGTTATGCGTCTGAAAGTAAATGAAAAGGCAAAACTGGCCATTTATTCATCAAACGACTCAATTATAACTGACGGTGCTTTTATTTACAAAATAGATGAAAGCGACATGCAAAAATCACAGTGGTGCAAACAAAGTATAGCTGCCAATGGAGATATTATTATATATGGTCCCTACCTGAACAAGAATGGACAAAACGTATTCTCAATATGCAGGCTTTTAAGGCAGAATTCAAAATATATCAACATTGTAAAAATTGAAATCTACGAAAGTGAAATATACAGGTTTATGTCAAAAGAGGCGGCCTACAAAAAGTTCTTTCTTGTAAATAAGGAAAATGTAATAGTATCCTCCACCGAAAGAGAATTAATCGGTAAGAACATTAATTCGGTAAACAGCATTCGGAATGTAGAATACGCCAAATACACCGGTTTTAATGAAATAAGGGAGGAGGGAACGGACAATATTGTTTTAATTGATAATTTCAAGGGTGTTAGAGCTTTGGAGAACTGGAAAATGATATCGGTTGCTTCATCCGGGTCGTTGCTTAATGATATAAGAAAGATTGTAGCCAACAGTGTCTTTATTTGTCTTATCAGTTTTTTTATAACAGTAATTTTTGTGTTGCTTTTTGTAAACAAACTTACCAAAAGACTTAAGCTTCTTGTCTTA
This sequence comes from Bacillota bacterium, assembly GCA_023386445.1. GTDB lineage: Bacteria > Bacillota > Clostridia > Acetivibrionales > DSM-1351 > Ruminiclostridium. Next base: position 12,278 of record JAEWJR010000092.1, read on the forward strand.
AACATGGCAAACATAAGAGACGGCAGGTTCGACGTGTTTGTAGATGTCAGCGGAAGTGATGAAATTGCCGAGTTGTCAATGAATTTCAAGAGCATGATAGACAGGATTAATCTTCTTATCAATGAGGTCTATGTAGCCGAGATGCAGGTCAAGGATCTGAAAATAGAGAAACAGCAAGCCGAGATATGGGCTCTTCAAAGCCAGATAAATCCCCACTTTCTTTTCAATACAATGGAATCCATAAGGATGGATTTATGGCTCAAAAAAGAGTTTGAGATATCAGAGGTTATAGAAAGGTTTTCAACCTTGCTGAGGAAAAGCATAGAATGGTCGGAGGAAAGCAATACCATAAAACACGAAATACAGTTGATTGAAGACTATCTTAAAATACAGAAGTACAGATATGTAAACAAATTTGATTACATATTAAATATTGACGAGGAGTTTAATGATTATATGATTCCAAAATTCATACTGCAGCCTATTGTGGAAAATGCCATTTATCACGGCCTGGAGCTTAAAAGGGGAAAAGGCTGCGTTACTATTACTGCCGGATTTGTTGGGGAGGATATAAGAATTATCGTAAGGGATGACGGCATGGGAATCAAAAGGGAAGTTCTGAACGCCTTGCAGAGCGACCTCGAAGGACTTGAGCCTGCCAGTGGCAGAAAAGCACGTATAGGAATAAAAAATGTACACCAGCGTTTAAGGCTTAACTATGGGAATAAATACGGTTTAAAATTTGAAAGCGAAGAGGGCTGTGGAACTCGGGTAGAGGTGCTGCTTCCGGGGATAAGCCTTAGAAGTTAAAAAGGAGACATGGAATGTATAACGTATTGATTGTGGATGACGAACCAAGAATATGTGCGGGACTAAGGGTATTTATCGACTGGGAGTCTATTGGCTTCAGAGTTCTCAATACAGCAGAAAACGGACTGGAGGCCTTGGCCGAACTGAAAAAGAACCGGTACAATGTTGTGATCACCGACATCAGAATGGCTATGGTCGACGGGCTTGAGCTTACCAGGGCAATATATGCGCAAAATCCCGGAGTTAGAGTTTTGATAATAAGCGGATATAATGATTTTGAATATGCAAAAGAGGCCATTGCATACGGAGTTAGGGGTTATTTGTTAAAACCCGTAAACTGTGACGAATTGCTAAGAGCCGTGTTAAAAATAAAGGACGAGCTGGACAGGGAGAACGATAATTTACTTAAAAACCGTGAAATCAATTACCTGAGCAGGGATAAATTCCTGTTTGACCTTGCATACGGGGTTTTGAGCCAAAAGGATATCGAAGTTAAACTGCGGGAGTTTGGCATAAATTTTACAGCTAAGCTTTTTTCACTGGGTCTTATCGAAATGGAGGAGTTCTTTCATATCGCACAAGCCGATGCGGAAGAAGCCAATCTGATAAAATTCAGCGTTAGAAATATTGCAGAAGAAATCATAACTGAAAATAACCTAGGGTACATATACGAGGATATAAACGGCAGGCTGGGCATTCTGCTCTGCGCAGAAATGCAGGGCTTCAGCGAGGATAGGACATCCTGCTGCCTGAACAATATATGCGTCTGCATAGATAAGTACCTGCACAGAAATATCAATATAGCATACGGCAATTTTACAAGTGAAGTTTCCGGGATAAGGACAAGCAGAAGACAGGCTCAAATGGCGTTGGACAGCATTATGCTGGAGGGACGGAAAAGAGTTGTGCCTTACAGGCGGATCATGCTTGAAGAAAAAAGCGTATTGGATCTGGAATGGAGCAATGAAGCACTTATAGCTTTTATTGAGATTGCCGATAAAAAAAAGGTTGAGGGGGAGGTAGACCGCCTTACAGGGGAAGTGGCGTCAAAATGCTTCTCAAAGGAAGCTTTAAACGGTATTGCTTACAACATTATTCTGAAAACATGTACTGTTGTTAAAAGCTATAATGGCCATGCAAATGAACTGTTCGCCTCTATGGGTGTCAATGCCGGGAGGCTTGATTTCCCTAATTTGCAGAAGTACAGGGAATGGCTTCTGATGCTGTGCCTGGGAACCTGCGACTACATTCTTGAATTACAGGAACGCAAATCCATAAGCATTTTCAACCAAATAAGAAAATATATAGATGACAATTATTACAAGGATTTAAGCCTCAAATCCCTTTCTGAGGTTTTTTATATGAATTCCGCATATCTTGGAAGGCTTTTTAAAAATAATATGGGAGAAAGTTTCAATGACTATTTGAACAAGGTAAGAATCTCCGAAGTGAAAAAGATTTTATTTCAGGAAAATGCAAAGATATATAATTTAATAACCCGGGTGGGCTACAGCAATCACGAGCATTTCTACAGGCAATTCAAGCGTTATGAAGGCATTTCCTTTGCAGACTATAAGCAGAGGCTGAAAGCAAACCTGCATAATTAAACCAGCGGGATATTCAACTATAACAAATTATGTACTAATGCGGTATAATTTATCACTTAAACTGTCTTACAAAAAAGGCTATTATAATAACACAATTACAGTTGAGCACTCGGTTAATTCATTGAAGTTAACACAATTGGGAAGGTGGGTTATTATGAATAAAGAATGCTCTTTTTCTGAAAAGAAGGGTATTTTGGCCAGGCTTAGAAAAAATTTTCCGTTTATCTTTATGGTTCTGCCCGGGGCTTCGCTCCTTCTGGTCTTTGCATATCTACCAATGACAGGTATTTTAATCGCATTTAAAAATCTCAAATTTTACAGCAACAGCATTTTTACAAATTTTTTTCAGAGTGAATGGGTGGGATTAAAAAATTTTGAGTTCTTTTTTAAAACACCTGACGCATATACCATCACAAAGCACACTGTGCTATATAATCTGGTTTTTATAATACTTGGTGTTCTTATACCTGTAGCTTGTGCCATAGGCTTAAATGAAATCAACACAGGTGCCGCCAGATTCTACCAGAGCTCAATGCTTTTGCCTTACTTTCTCTCATGGGTGGTTGTGAGCTACCTGGTCTATTCCTTATTGAATCCTGATTACGGAATGGTTAACAAAACCCTTGAAAGCCTGCTGGGCAGGGAAGCAGTTGACTGGTATACAAATCTGGCGGCATGGCCCTTCATATTCTGCCTGCTGAATGTGTGGAAGTATTCGGGATACGGAACAGTAATATATTTGGCAGCCATAACCGGAATATCAAACGAATTCTATGAATCAGCCACCATCGACGGTGCGTCCAAATGGCAGCAGATTATATACATAACAATACCAAATCTCAGGCAAATCATGTGTATCCTGACTATATTGGCGGTGGGAAGAATTTTTAACGGAGATTTCGGACTGTTTTTCCAATCGTCGATGCAGCTGGGTTCGGGTTTTCTCAAACCTGTGGGAGAGGTCATTGACACTTATGTATACGGTGCGCTGGTGCAGGTGGGTGACATAGGTATGGCCTCGGCGGCAAGCCTGTACCAGTCAACGGTAGGCTGTATTCTGGTAGTGCTTTCCAATATGCTGGTAAGAAAAATCGATAGAGACAGCGCTCTGTTTTAGGAGGAGTATCGTGAAAAGAAGACAATTTAACAGTGTTTCAAATTTAGCAGGTGTAATTATACATATTGTATTCATTATTGCAACAGCGGCATGTATTTTCCCGCTTCTGCTGGTTTTGGGAATATCAGTTGCCGATGAAGAGTCCATACTGCAGTCCGGATATAAAATAATTCCTGATATAATAAGCTTTGAAGCCTATAAATACATATTCAAGGTAAAGGATATGGTATTTACCGCATACGGGCTGACAATACTGATAACTGTGTCAGGAACGATTATGAGCACTTTGATAACTGCAATGTATGCCTATTCAATATCCAGAAGTGAATTCGCCTACAGAAAGTTCTTCACGTATTTTTTGTTCTTCACAATGATATTTAACGGCGGAATGGTTCCCTGGTACATAGTGTGCGTTAAATTCCTGCATATCAACAATAATGTTTTGGGCCTTCTCCTTCCTTACCTGATTAATGGTTTCTACGTAATAATTATGAGAACCTTCTTCAATACAAATATCCCGGATTCCATCATTGAGTCTGCCAGGATTGACGGCTCGGGAGAATTAAAAACCTTTTTCAAGATTGTTTTGCCGCTATCCCTTCCAGGCGTGGCGACGGTAGCGCTTTTTACGGCGCTGGTTTATTGGAATGACTGGTGGCTGCCCTTAATGCTGATAACAAATTCAAAATTATTCAATCTTCAATTTCTGCTATACAAACTGATGACCAATATTGAGACCCTCAGCCGTCTTTCGTCAAATATTGCAGGAGTGCAATATACAAAGGTTCCCAGCCAGGCTGCAAGAATGGCTATGTGTATAGTATCAATAGGGCCTATCATGCTTGCGTATCCCTTCTGCCAGAAGTACTTCGTCAAGGGCTTGACGGTGGGAGCGGTAAAAGGCTGATTTCGGTCTTCAATTGCCGGAGGTTATATAAAGAATATATAACTTTAGGAAAATATAAAGGAGGAATTTTATATGAACAAAATGAAAAGAAGTTTGTCAATGCTGTTAGTTGGTATTCTTGCATTCGGTGCGGTATTATCCGGCTGCGGCGGCAGTGAGCCCGGTGCCAGCAGCAAGGCTGTATCACAGCAAAGTCAGGCGGCTGTGACCGCCGAAGAGCAGTCTAAGCCGTCGGAGCTTGATGAAGTGAACCTTGTCTGGTATTTTGTGGGGCCGGGCGAACAAAAGGATACGGCAAAGGTAGAGGAAGAGGTTTCAAAATATTTAAAGGATAAAATCAATGTCAACCTTAAGCTCAACTGCCTGGATTGGGGAACATATCAGCAGAAGATGAATGCAATGATTGCTGCCGGAGAACCCTTTGACCTGTGCTTTACGGCATCCTGGATGCTGGACTACAACAAGAATGCGAGAACAGGAGCATTTATACCAATTAATGAGCTGATGGATCAATATGCACCTAAAACCAAGGATTTATTGGGGGCGGATTTCCTTAAGGCCTCCCAAATAGAGGGGAAAAATTATGCGCTGCCCTGCAATAAGGAAAAAGCCCGCAGTTACGGTATTGTATACAATAAAGCTACCGCAGAGAAATACGGCTTTGACATGTCCACTGTAAAGAGTATCAAGGATCTTGAGCCAATGCTCAAAAAAATCAAGAAAAGCGAGCCGTCAGCATTCCCGTTCATAGGAGGCTCGCTTGCATTTGGCATCTATGACTGGCATGCGTCCAACTCAAATGAAAGTCCCGATGTTGGAGACATAACTGCCGAGGGCAAGGTTATAAACCAGTTTGAAGCCCCGGAATTTAAAGAGCTGTGGCAATTGATGAACAAGTATTACAAGGCAGGCTACATAAGAAAAGATATTATCACACAGCAGAACGTTGTTGAGGAAGCCGTAAGCAGCGGGCAGACCTTTGCATGGTGTGTAAATCTCAAGCCCGGGTATGCCGAAGAATATACGGCCAATAAGCAGCTTAAGGAAAAGCATGGGTTCGAGCTTGGGCAGATTGATTTTACAGAACCGGTTATGTGTACTGCTGATGTAATGGGCTCAATGACCGCTGTTTCCAAGACTTCCTCCAACCCGGAAAGAGCTATGATGTTTTTGGAGCTCTTCAACACTGATAAATACCTGAATAACCTTATTAATTTCGGTATAGAAAATACACATTATAAAAAAGTTAATGACAACACTATAGAGACAATTCCTGATTCCGGCTATGCGCTCGGTATGCAGTGGGCACTTGGAAACCAGTTTATAAACTATTTGCAGAAAAATGAAAATCCAAATAAATGGACACAATTTGAAGAATTCAATAAGGCTGCAAAGCCGTCCCCTGAAGTTGGATTTTTATTCAATCCTGAAAGTGTAAAAACTGAAAAAGCCGCATGTGACACCATTATAGGGCAATATGCCAGAGCGCTGGACAACGGGGTAATAGACCCGGATAAGTACCTGCCGGAATTTTTAAACAAGCTGAAGGCAGCCGGTGCTGATAAGATAATTGCAGAAAAGCAGAAGCAATTTGATCAGTGGAAGTCAACAAAATAATACCCCAAGTTAGCTTGGTAAAAGGGATGGGAGAGGCGTGAGTATTTGACAGCACATTCCCATCCCTTTTTACCAGAGGAATCTGTCGGATCGATTTGCAAAATATATTTTGAAGAGGGGGAAAATACGTGAAAAATAGGTTTATTGCGTTATTACTGACCATAAGCATGCTGCTGGCTTTTTTGCCTGTGACGGCTTTTGCCCGGAATTCACAGGATTGGGTATTTAATGACATACAAAACAGCTGGGCTTCCGGGACAATAAGCAAGTGGGCTGAAAACGGGCTCCTGACGGGGGGCGGTGATGGCAGGTTCAGACCTGATGATGAAATCACCAGAGCTGAACTTTGTGCAATCCTTAACAAAATATTCAATTATACTGTTACCGGACAAAATGAGTTTTCAGATATTAAAAGCAGCGCGTGGTATTACGAGGCGGTATTAAAGGCAAGTCATGCCGGAATAATCAGCGGCGGCAGCAGCGGCTTCATGCCTGACAGCAAGATGACCAGGCAGGACGCGGCGGTAATAATAAGCAAGGCCTTTGAGCTGGAAGCCTCCGATGATACAAAAGCCAGGTCCTTCACGGATTTCAGCAAAGTCTCCGGCCATGCAAAGACCGCACTGGCAGCACTTGTGGCTAAGGGCTATATGGGGGGCTTTGCCGATAACTCCCTGAAGCCGCTGAAAAATATAACCCGTGCAGAAGCCGTAAAGCTGCTGGACAATGTGGTTGGAAAAATCGTAAATATTAAGGGAGAAATCTCACCGGGAGAGGTTAACGGCAATCTGTTAATAAATTCAGAAGGAGTGACTCTTAAAAACATAACCGTTAATGGAGAGCTGTATCTTTCCGAGGGTATAGCCGAAGGAGAGGTTATCCTTGATAATGTAACAGTTCTGGGGAATGTAATTATCAAGGGGGGAGGAGACATAATTATCAGGCAGTCAAAATTGGCAAAAGTTATTGTAAAAAAAGCCGAAAGCCCGGTTAAGGTTGCACTTGAAGGCAAGGCCTTTGTTTCTGTAATGAATGTGGCTCTTAAAGGAAAAGTTGATATTTCGGCTGATTCCAGTGTGGAAAGGTTAAACGTTCAAAAGGAAGCTGCAGGGACTGCGCTGGCTGTTAAAGGCAGCATTAAAGCTCTGGAGGTTATGGCTGAAAATGTCATACTGAACGACCAGGCTGTAAAAGTCGGTACAAGTCAGGCGGTCAATGCCGGGAAGGCTGCCGGAGAGACAACTGCACATCAGACCTCCGGCAACGGAAACACCGGCAGTTCGGGAAGTCAGGGTACCAACAACCCGGGAACCACTGAGCCTGTGAATCAATGGAAGCTGGTTATGTGGGATGACTTCTCCGGGAATAGCCTTGATACAAGCACCTGGACAGCAGTAAATACCGATGAGGTTTACAATAATGAACTGGAATGCTACAGAGCTTCCAATGCATACACAGAGGACGGAAAATTAGTACTGGAAGCAGTAAAACGGAAAAATGAGACAGGAACTAAAGACTATACCTCTGCAAAGCTGATCACAAAGGGTAAGAAAAGCTGGACCAACGGAAAGTTTGAGATTAAGGCAAAGTTGCCTGCGGGGCAGGGAATCTGGCCGGCCATATGGATGCTGCCCCAGGATGACAATATTTTTGGAGGATGGCCCTCAGGAGGGGAAATAGATATTATGGAATTTTTGGGCCATGAAGCCAATAAGATATACGGGACAGTCCACTATGGAAATCCCCACGGCTCCACTCAAGGAAGCTTTAAATTACCCGGCGCCGATAAATTCACAGACGATTATCATGTGTACGGTATGGAATGGGAACCTGGTGAAATCCGCTGGTATGTGGACGGTCGTCAATATTTTACAGAGAACAGCTGGTATTCGGGAAATACGGCTGAGGCAGACTATTATACTTATCCGGCACCCTTTAACAGGGACTTTTACTTGATTTTGAATCTTGCCGTCGGAGGGGATTGGCCCGGCAACCCGGATGAGACAACAAGCTTTCCGGCAAAAATGTATGTAGACTATGTGAAGGTTTATCAAAAGGATACCTATAAAGCCCCGGGCGAACGGCCTTCTGGTGACATAGGGCCGGGCAGGGGGAGGGAACCCCTGGCTGATGGAAATTATATCTATAACGGCTCCTTCGGGCAGCAGGTTGAAGGAGTTCCGGGAGTAAACAACGGTACCGGAAGTGCGGATATTGAAAACACATCTTATTGGACATTTTCACATGTTGCAGCAAATAGCGGTACTGCATCGGCCTCAAACGATAAAGGTACACTCAGAACGGATATAACAGACCCCGGGGATGTTACCTATGGGGTGCAGTTCTTCCAAAGGCCGTTGAACATTGAAAAGAGTGAAACGTACAAGGTTACGTTTGACGCATGGGCCTCGGAGAACAGAAGCATAATGTCAAAGGTAGGTTCTGAGGCAGACAAAGCCTTTTTAAATTATTCGGGAGACAATACCTTCTCCCTTACTCCGGAAAAGCAGAGTTTCAGCTATCAGTTCAGGATGACCGGAGAAAGCAACACAAGCTCACGTTTGGAATTCAATCTGGGAAACCAGGGGGCAAATACTGTTTGGCTGGACAATGTCAGGCTGGAAAAGCTGCCAAAGGATCCGAATGCTCCAAGGGATCCGCTGCCGGGAGGAAATCTCATATACAACGGGAAATTCGATCAGGGCTCCAAAAGTATGGGCTACTGGCAATTCGGAACACGAAACGGAGCAGCTGCCACCGGAATGGTAGAGCCTGACATCTATAAAAAGGAGTTTAAAGCGCAAATAAGCAACGGAGGTGGCGAGCCCGATTCCATAGTGCTCTCCCAGGCACCTTTGAATATGGAAAAAGGCAAGTCCTACAAGATATCCTTCAGTGCGAGAGCCGACAGGAGCAGAAGGATAAAGGTTGACCTTGCAGGCATGGATGGCGTGGGAGCCAGCTATTCCCAGGTTAAAGACTTCGACCTGACCACGGCAATGAAAGTCTGCACTTACGTGTTTGAAATGGCGGCAGATACCGATACAAAAGCACAGCTCAGGTTTTTGCTGGGCGAAGAAACAGGAACGGTGTACATTGATAATGTTTCTGTAGTGAGCTTTGTACCTTCGGTTTCTGTGAGGCTTGAAGCCGAAAAGGCAGCTGCCGGCCGAGAGGTTGTCAGCAATGGGGACGGCACTGTCACATTCCTGAGCGGGACGGGTTCCATCAGCCAGAGCATCAATATTCCCAGAACCGGAAAATACGTTGTCTCGTACAGAGCAGCTGCTGTTAAGGACACGGCAGAACTGAGCTTTGGCAGCAGTGAAGCCAAAGAGACTATTCCCAATACAAACGGGGCTTGGAGAATAGTAACCAATTCGGTTAATTTAAAAGCAGGCCCACAGGTTGTTGTGATATACGGTAAGGACGTGTCACTGGATTGGTTTGAAATAGGAGAGGATATAGTGAGAGACGGCGCTTTGACAAGAGCGTCTGAAAACTGGGTATTCTGGGCCAACTCACCTGCCGCAGGCTCAAAGAGTCATGAAAACGGCAGGGCTAAGATTTCAATTGGAAATACAGGGGCAAATCCGTGGGATGCAGGTCTTCAGCAAAAGGACCTGAGCCTTGAAAAGAGTAAATTGTACAGGCTGAGCTTTGATGCATCGTCCTCTGCAGGCCGTAATATACTTGTCTCGGTTGATAACTTTGACGATACGGTTACGTATGCCAAATACATGACGAAGAATTTAACTCTTACAACTGAAATGAGAAATTATATTATGGAGTTTTCAATGGACGCCGAAAGTGATGAAAACGCAGCTTTAACCATATCACTGGGGAATGTGGACTCAAGTCCTGTGTCGGATATATGTTTTGACAACATAAGACTTGTTGAAATTACAGAAATTGAAAGCCATGAGCTTCAGAGCATACCTGCACCTGTAATCACAGAGGATGAAGCTGCTTACGGCTTCGAGGACGATACTGTAATGGGCTTTACAGTCAGCCGGATAGTAAATGATGCCGATACCCCTACGAGTGCAACAATAATAAACGACAGTTCCTGGGCCTTTGCCGGACGGAGTTCATTAAAAGTAAATGTACCGAATAACGAAGAGCAGCTTCAGGTGGCGGTGGATAACCCGGAAGGGCTGAAAGCCGGACAGGTAATCACCTTCAATGTATATTGCACCACAGGCACCGCCATTGCGGGAGTTATGCCGTTCATGCTTTATGATGACAGCTGGAAGTGGGCCGGAGGCCACAGTGTACCTGTTTCAGAAATGGCTGACAGGTGGAAGGAAATATCAATTACTGTACCCGCCGATCACAACGGTATAACAAAAAGATTTGGCCTGAGAATATTTACCGACAGTTCGAAGGTTCCAGGCCCCATTTGGATAGACATTATAAGTATAGGCGCATCCGAACCTGTCCCTTCAAATATGCTTATAAATGAGGATTTTAATGCCGGAATAAATGACTGGATATTATATAGTAATTGACTTTTGAATAAGGCCGGGCTATGGAGGTGTTAAGTGATAGAAGAATTAACGGCAAGACAGGCTGATAAAGTTGAAACAGTATTAAGAACTATATTTGGGGAACAGATATCCGGTGCGGATATAGTGGATGGGATATTTATTGATGCAGGATATGCAAGAGTTATTGGAGTATCGGGGTTGGTGATGAGGGCCCCCGCCACATTAGAAATACTGAAAAATCCAGAGGTCTCGGGGTTCCTGAAGGAGCAGGCCGGAGAACATGGGTCGGTTTTGGTTTGCCTCAACGGAAAGGAATTAAAGCTGTACATCCATAAAGGAGTTGCAAGTGAAGAACGCATGCCGGAAGAAATAAAGACTGCCATCCACAGGGTGTTGTCGGGACTTGATGGCTGGGCAGGCAGGCTTAATGAGGAGGGAGAACATGAAATTGACTTATTCGCACCTGCACCTGGACCGCATTTTAATGTGAATCTGCTCATTGGGAACAGAATAGGCCATTCCCGCGCATTACAGACAACACCCAAGAGTGTTGTGGACAAAATGGGGGGAGGAAGCTTCCGTTCGCATGCTGCCACACAGGTTTTAGCCAGCCGTTGGGATATGAGGCAGGAGGAAAATGGCTTTCCTGCCAACCGGCAGTTCTACTTGTTTGAGAATAATAAAAAGGTTTTTTATTCAGGTGAAACAAAGCGGGATAACATGCTGTGGGCGAGATGTACGCATTCTCAAAATCACACGTCCATAAACTATGGGACAAAGTGCGGCCTGGAAATAAAGAGATTTATATTCATACCTGCTCATAAGGAGGGAATGCCGCTGGCAACCGAGGTGCAGCGGATTGAAATATGCAACCGGGGAGCAGTACCCAGAAAACTAAAACTTGTTTATACCGGAATGTTTGGTTCTGCTGCACCTGACGCATTGTTCGAGGATGTTTTATACAGCAATATAATAATGCAAGCCCGTATACTAAGGCACCAGGATGGCTCAATTATGGCCTTGAGTCCTGATTATTATACTGAAAAAGGCAGGACGGACTTAAGATTCCACACAATGCTGGTACATAACAGAGGGAAAATGAAGCTGGCAAAAGAATTTTGTGTAAACTACAATGAGTTTGTGGGAAATGGAACGCTTCAGGATCCGGAAGGCGCTTTGAAGCTTAGCAATAACCTGTACAGGAAAGGTCCCGGCTTTTTTGCAGCTGCAGCTGAAATAGACCTTGTGGAGGGTGAAAGGTGCTTTGCAGACCAATTTACCGGACTTGTGTCAAGCAGGGTAAATCCCCTGTTTGGAGAGGATACCCTAAAACAGGAGCTTCTCAGGCTGTTTGAAAGATTTTCGAAACCCGATGCGGTAGATCAGGAGCTTGGAGACAACAAGAAGTTTCTGGACAGCTATTCCGGCTTTTTGAGGGTTAATTCCGGGGATAAGGCATTTAATGCCTGTATCAATAAAAACCTGCCCTTTCAGGTGCTTTATCAGACTTTTGTATCACGCTCCTTCTGTCAGACTCAAAAAGGATACAGGGAAATAGGCTTCAGGGAAATACAGGACATTTTTGCATCCCTGTACTATTTTGAGGGCATGGGTAAGGCCGGCTTTGTCAAGCAGCTGCTTAAAGAATGGTGCGGCATGATTTTTGAGTTTGGCTTTGCATACCACAACTTTTTCTGGGAGGGAAAGGAACCGGGCAAGTGGTCGGATGACCAGCTTTGGTTTATACAGGCCGTATACCGTTATATTATTCTGACAGGAGATATGGGGCTGCTGGAGGAAAAGTGCCCCGTTGCAGGAACAGCACCCTGCAGGGATAGAAGTGTATATGACACAATTAAGGCAATTATCCGGTATTCTGCAAAGATTTCGGTAGGGAAACACGGCTTGCCCCTGCTGGACTATGCCGATTGGAATGATTGCCTGAAGCTTGATGATGATTACATCAACGGCATAGCCAAGGAAAAGCTGTATATGCAGCAGCTTGAAAAAGGCGGCAAATTTGGACAGCCGCTGGAAAGCAACTATTCGGAAAGTGTCATGAATGCCTTCCTGCTGAAAGTAGCTGCCGATGAAATGATAAAGCTAGCGGAAAAAAGGGGGGATAAGGTATACAGGGAGGAACTGCAGGAGATAAGCTGCGAATTGGACAGAAATATCCAAAGGCATGCCTGGAAGGGAGATTTCTTTGCAAGAGTTATTTTCAACCGGTATACCGACGGGGAATATTCATATCTTGGAGCCGGGGGAGACGGCTTGTCGGCAGATCCCTCAGCAGATGGTTCATATTTTCTCAATTCCTTCAGCTGGAGCATACTGGCAGACTGTGCCCGTGAAAGCCAGATTGAAGCAATGCTCCGGGTGGTGGAGTCAAGGCTTAAAAGTCCCTTTGGAATAAAACTGGTTACACCTGTTGAACTTGAAAGGATAGCAAAAAATACTGCCACAGGAGAGTATTTTCCGGGAGACCGTGAAAACGGAGGAGTTTTCAAACATGCCGGTATGATGGCAGCTGCCGCCATGTTCAAAGCGGCAAAAGAGGTGGGCAGCCTTCAATTAGCCGAAAGATTGGCCAGCCTTGCATATTGGACAGTGGATACCGCCTTGCCGTACAAGACAATGGAAAATCCTTTTGTAAGCTGCGGCAACCCTAGATTTTGCACGCAATATAATAACAGCGAGACTGGAGAAAATACCGGACCCATGCTGAGCGGGACATCCACCTGGATGACGCTGGCATTGATGTCGGCCCTGGGTATTGAGTATTCGGATAAGGGCCTTATTATCAATCCCATTCTCAGAACTGAAGAAACTGGTTTTTCCTACTTTATAAATATGGATAAGACGGCTTATAACATAGTAATAAGTAAACCGGAAGGTTTTTTTCGGCTTTGCGGGGGGAATGCCGGCATTACCTTTGACGGCAAGGCTCTGGACAGCAATATACTGCCTGTTATGGCTGACAATAAACAGCATATGGTAGTAATTGATTTTAAATTATAGCCGGGCAAGTACTGCTGTTGTGAATTTTAAAGCTGTGCATCAGCTCCAGTTACTTCTGTAGTATCTGTCTCTATACTGTTTTGGTGTAATCCCGGTTTGCTTTTTAAATACGCTGATAAAATGGCTGTGGGAGTTAAAGGATAAATAATTGCTGATATCGATAAAGGAGTAGTTCGAATACCGGAGCATATTTTGGGCAGCCTCGATTTTTCTGTTTCTTATGTAAGAGGAGATTGGCATGCCAACTTCTCTTTTAAACAGACTGCTGAGGTAATTGGGGTTTAAATCAACATAGGCTGAAAGCTTCTTAATGCCCACGGAGTCATGAAGGTGGGTAAAAATATAATCTATACATAATACTATTTGTTTTGAAAAGATTTTGTATTTTTGTAAGTCTTGCATACGTTTGGCATAATTAAAAATAATTTCACTGTGTAAGGAAACAACCTCCTGACAAGTGCTGCATTCATCAATTTTTTGAATATATAAATCACTCAAAGTATAAGCAGTTTCATTATCAATTCCGCCTTCAATGCAAAATCGTGTGATGAGGGCAATGCAAATAATCAGATGATATTGCAGGTTGCGTATTGCATTTTTGGACAGGCGGCCTAATTGATCGCTGGTAAGAGGCAGCATCTTTTGCTTTATAAATTCAACATCACCTTTTTTTACAGCATTATAAAATGCCAGTTCGTCATTGTAATGCAGATGGTGTTTTTCATATTCACGCTGCAGAAACAAGGTATGAAATAAAATCTGGTCTATATTACCTGATTTCATATTGCTCCCCCCAAAAAGATAAATTGGTGTAAAAGCATATCTATTACTGATATTCACGTTTTTATCTCTATTGAAAGGGTATGAAAGCTATTTCATATGTACTGTTTTATATAACCATCTATAGTGGATTTACATATTAATTAAGTTCTACATTAATAAATTCTACGTTTGTCAAAAATTTCCTGCTACCATAAAGTAGATATACAAACATGCGGCTTGCAGAAATTAAATACATTAAAATACACAAATGTAAAATATATAATAATTTTGATATAAATGAGAGAGATTTAATATAATTGGACAAGCACATATGATATTTTAAAAGCAAGCTAATAAAGCTGGTAACACAGTCCTAAACAATTTTAAGGAGGTAGTGTAAAATGAAGAATTTGAAAAGAATGGTATCGGGTTTGCTTGCCGGAGCGCTGCTGGTCGGGGTGGCTACTTTGCTGAACGCATACGCAGCAAGAAATTCACATCTGGGTGACGGATTTGATTATGCAGATACATCCGTATGGACCAAAGCAGATGGCTGGACTAACGGCGGCATGTTTAACTGCACATGGAGAGCCGGCAATATCAATTTCAGCAACGGCACTATGCAGCTATCCATCAACCGTGACAACAATGGCTCAAAACCTTATTCAGGTGCTGAGTACCGGTCTAATGATACATTTGGTTACGGACTATATCAGGTGAGAATGAAGCCGGCAAAAAATACGGGAATAGTTTCTTCCTTTTTTACCTATACAGGTTCTCCGTGGGATGAAATCGATATTGAGTTTTTAGGCAAGGACACCACAAAGGTACAGTTTAATTATTTTACCAATGGTGCAGGAAATCACGAAAAAATTTATAATTTAGGCTTTGATGCATCTCAGAGCTTTCATACATATGCATTTAACTGGCAGAGAAACTATATTGCATGGCTGGTTGACGGAAAAGAAGTGCATAGAGCTACCAGTAATATTCCCTCAACTCCGGGTAAGATAATGATGAATATATGGCCTGGAACAGGTGTGGATTCGTGGCTGGGTGCCTATAATGGAAATACTCCGCTTACTGCATCGTATGATTGGGTTTCTTACGATCCGTAGCATCTGGGTCCCGAGTGCTCCACCCTGCCTGAAGGTTATAATTTGCACGGAACAATAATTTTATGGCTATGCTTCCAGCTTATTTTTATATTCCCTGGGGGACCGGCCGGTATTTTTCTTGAATATTCTGCTGAAATAGAAGGGGTTGTCATAACCTACAATGGAGGATATTTCAGAAATGTTGAATGAGGAGCTTGATAAAAGCTCCTTTGCTTTTGCAACTCTGATATCCGTTATATACTGCTGCGGAGTCATTCCTGTGTAGGTTTTAAAACTGTTTATAAACCAACAAGTACTCATATTGCACATCTTTGCATACTCCATAACACTTTGCCTTTGTTTGAAATTTTTATACATAAGTTCAATAATGTTCTGAAGCTGTTCATTTATCCTGTGGATATTGGAGCTTCCTTCAGACATATTTCTGGACATAAGGGACAGAAGCTCAAGGGCATACAGTTTTGACAACTCGAAGAAGTTTTTCCTCCGGACCTGCAGTTCTCTTATTATTTTTTCAAATATTGGCATATACTCGTTCTTGATTCCCACATTGAACAGAGCTCCGCCTTTAAAGTCTAAATTTTTAAGATAGGCACCCGCCTGTGCTCCTGAAAAATGAAGCCAGTATATTTCAGGATTGTTTTCCAGGCGATATGTGTAATATTGAGGCTGATGAGGACGGTAAATGACAGCCGAGCCTTCTTCTACCGTCACAAGCTCTCCTTCTATTTTAAAATCTGCGGCACCCTTGGCCACATAAAGCAGCTGATAATCCGACCTTCCTTCGGAGCGGCTGGTTTCAAAGGAGGAGAGCTTAACCAGCCTGTAATATCCGCAGCTGTTTACCGAAAAAAAGTTTTTGCTGTCAACAATATCTTCGTCTGCATCTGTAATGTAACCCGATATATTTATCATGTTTATTTCCCCTTTTCCGACTCCCGTTTATTTTACTGTAATTACTAAAAAGAGATCTATTTACACATACTATATTTCGAATTCAAAATTGATCTGTTAATACCGATTTTATATTCTATATTTTATACTGTTTATACCGGCAACGCAAATGTGCGTGTTTAATTTTGTGCAGGTTTTATTCTATTTTATTAATGGAATCAGGTATAACCAGAATGTATAATTTAAATTAAGATATTAATCCGAAAGTGGTGATAAACAATATGTTGGTAAAAAATTATTTTGAAGATCCCAAAACTCTTCATGTTGGTACTATGGAGGATAGAGCGTATTATATTCCTTATCCTCATCAGGCCGGGGCAATGTCCGAAGACAGAAATGCATCAAAACGGTTTCAGCTCCTTAACGGAGAGTGGAATTTCAAATATTTCAGCAGCATTTACGATATGACGGAGGAATTTTATCTGGCAGGCTATGATATGGAGGGTTTTGATAAAATTCCGGTTCCTTCGGCCTGGCAGAATCATGGCTATGACAAGCACCAGTATACAAATGTAAAATATCCGTTTCCATATGATCCTCCATACGTTCCGGTTGAAAATCCCTGCGGTGCATATGTTAGAGAATTCAATGTGACGGCTGAACAGGCAAAGATGAGAAAGTACATTAATTTCGAAGGTGTGGATTCCTGTTACTACCTCTGGATAAATGGTGCTTTTGTGGGATACAGCCAGGTGTCCCATTCCACCGGCGAATTTGATATAACCGATCTGGTGGGCGAAGGCCTGAATAAGATTGCAGTCCTTGTACTTAAATGGTGTGACGGAAGTTATTTTGAGGATCAGGACAAATTCAGAATGTCGGGCATTTTCCGGGACGTTTACATTCTCTATCGTCCGCAAAGCCACATAAGGGATTTCTTTGTTAAAACAACCCTGTCCAATAACTATAAAAGCGCAGATATATCAGTTGAACTTGATTATCTGAATGATAAGGAAATAAGTGTAGACTATGTTCTGCTTGATGCAGCGGGAGAGAAAAAGGTGTCCTGCGGAACTGCTGAAGGCCGCAAAATATCCGTCAGTCTGGATGATCCGCTGCTATGGAATGCCGAGGAGCCGAATTTATATACTTTGGTATTGAATACCGCAGAGGAATCAATTGCTGTCAAGGTTGGACTCAGAGAAATAAAAATCGTTGACAGGGTTGTATATGTTAATGGTGCAAAGATCAAGTTCAAAGGGGTGAACCGTCATGACAGCCACCCTGAAAAGGGGCCGGCAGTGTCGGTTGAAGACATGCTTCTAGACCTGGCACTTATGAAGCAGCACAATATCAATGCCATCAGGACCAGCCATTATCCCAACTCTCCTGTATTTACGGAGTTCTGTGACAGGTATGGCTTTTACGTAATTTCCGAAGCAGATATAGAATGCCACGGCACCACCACAATATTCGGCGGTGCTCAGGATGGAAAAGCTTTTCCGCTTCTTGCACACGACCCTGAATTTGAAGAAACCATATTGGACCGTGTGAGAAAAAATGTGATCAGAGATAAAAACCATGCCTGTATTGTAATCTGGTCACTTGGGAATGAGTCGGGCTATGGCAGGAACTTTGAAAGTGCTCTCAGGTGGATTAAAAGCTATGACCTCAGCAGGCTCACACACTATGAAAGTGCCCATTATAAACCTGAGGGCTACAAGTGCGATTTCAGCAACCTTGACCTGTTTAGCTGCATGTACGCCTCCATTGAATATATCACAAAGTATTTCGAGGAGCTTAATGGTGACAAGCCGTTTATACAGTGTGAATATATTCATGCAATGGGCAACGGTCCCGGGGATATAGAGGATTACCATGATTTGATTCAGAAATATGACGGTTTCTGTGGAGGTTTTGTGTGGGAATGGTGCGATCATGCCGTATATACAGGCAGAACTAAAGCTGGAAAGAAAAAGTATTATTATGGAGGAGACTTCGGAGAGTTCCCCCATGACGGGAATTTTTGCATGGACGGTCTTGTATATCCTGACAGAAGAGTTCACACCGGGCTGCTGGAGTATAAGAATGTTATACGCCCGTTAAGACTGGTAAAGGAGAACTCCAAAGAAGGAAAGTATACCTTCAGAAATATGCTGGATTTTGTTAATGCAAAGGATTATTTATATATATCCTACCAGGTTACCAGGAATGGTGAATCAGTAGCCGGAGGAGTCATAGATGATGACAGCATAATGAATATCAAGCCGCATGAGGAAAAAGTCATATATCTGACACTGGATGGGATTGATGAAGGCGACTGCTATATAAAATTTGATTATATTCAGAAGATAGACCTGCCTTTTACAAGGAAAGGTCATGTTTTGGGCTTTGATCAGGTTAAACTGGCAGCTGACAGGGTTGGACTGAAAGAGGACAGAATAAAAAGCCTGCTGGGGGAATATGACTCTCCAAAGGGTGGAATGTCCTTTAGTGAGACTGACAGATATATATTCATATCGGGAGTTAACTTCAAATACACCTACAATAAACTGACAGGTGCTTTTGAAAGGATGGTTTATGATAATAATGTACTCCTTGAAAAACCTATGAATTATAACATATGGAGAGCTCCTACAGACAACGACAGAAATGTTCGCCGGAAATGGGAGGAATGCGGATATGACAGGGCTTTATCCAGAGCATATGCCACCAGGGTTTCCAGGGAGGACGGTAATATCAGGATTATCACAGAGCTGTCTGTAACAGCTGTTTACATCCAGAGAATACTGGATATCAGCACCGAATGGAATATTGCCGGGGACGGTACAATATCAGTGAATATGCAGGTGGAAAAAAATATGGAGACCCCATTCCTGCCGCGTTTCGGTCTCAGACTGTTTCTGCCCCAGGAAATCAATAATGTTGAATACTTTGGTTTTGGACCATATGAAAGCTATGCCGACAAACGCAGAGCCTCATATATTGGTAAATTTACATCCGGGGTGGACACTTTGCACGAGGACTATATCAAGCCCCAGGAAAACGGAAGCCACTGGGGCTGCCATTACGTAAAAGTCAGCTCCGGCTCGGGTCTTGGTCTGCTGGTTCTCAATGATGAGCCTTTCGGTTTTAACGCATCTTATTATACACAGGAAGAGCTGACTGGCAAGATGCATAATTATGAACTTGAAAAAAGCGGAAGTACCGTGCTCTGCCTGGATTATGCCCAGAGCGGTATCGGCTCCAACAGCTGCGGACCTGAATTGATAGAAAAATACAGGCTTAACGCACAGCGGTTCCATACCACAATGCTGTTGAAACCATTTGTAAAGAAATGAGTAAAAGCTTGTAAAATTAAAAGTCAATTATTATCGGCTTGAAGACTTTGGCAACACTTTATAAAATAGCACTGAGAACTGCAAAAGCAGGAATTTACGGAAATTCCTGCTTTTGTACACTTTATCTGCTTTATCTGCTCAGAATATGTTTGAGATACGCTTCATCCCAAAGGTGTTTTATGATACTTTAAACTGCAGTCCAAACCGAATCATTTTCTCCGCTCTTTACCACGGCATGAATGAATCTGACACCTTCAACCCCATCTTCAATTTTAGGGAAATCCATATCTTCTGCTGACAGCTCATCTCCGTTAATGGTTTTCAGGACGGCACTTAAATAAGTTTTGTAGATATTGGCGAAGGCTTCATAGTAGCCCTCGGGATGTCCGCTGGGGATGCGGTTCAATTGAGCGGCCCTTCCGGTGATATATCCAGTGCCTCTTTCATAGACAGCTGATGGCTGTCCTTTAAGGGTAACCTTTAACTGATTGGGCTGCTCCTGTCTCCATTCAATTGCACCTTTGGTGCCAAAAATCCTCACAGTTAGGCCGTTTGCATAGCCTACGGCAACCTGGGAGCAGGAATAAACTCCGCCGGCGCCGTTGTCAAAGTCTATAAGAATGTTGGCATTTAAGTCCAGAGGTTGGTTGAAGTAATCCAGTTTGGCTGCAACGCGCTTGATTTTTAATCCGGTCATATACGCAACTGTATTTTCGATGTGGGTACCAATATCCCCCACACAATTGGATATACCTGAAACTTTAGGATCTGTCCTCCAACCTGACAGCTTGGCGGTTTGGGAAGCGCTGCTGCCGATTGAGTCTATAAGCCATTCCTGCAAATATTCCGCATTTACATTGATTATCTTACCTATTGCACCTTCCTCTATCAGCTGCTTTGCCTGTTTTACCATGCCATAACCTGAATAAGCGTATGTTACCGCAAAGAGCAGTCCTCTTTCCCGGGCAATTTTTTGCAGTTCCTCCGCACTGCTGATTTCAGAGCAGAGCGGCTTTTCGCATACTACGTTAATATCATGGAGCAAAAATTCTTTTGCAATATCATAATGCGAGCAATTGGGAGTGACAATACAAACGAAGTCAATTTTATCATCTCTCAGACTTTCTTTTTCGGCCATTTCCCTGTAATCCGAATAAACCCTGTCTGAGGGCAGACCATAGTAACTCCCGGTTTCAAGATTGCTTTGCCTGTTTGAACTGAAACAGCCTGCCGACAGTTCGGCACTGATTTCAAAATTAAGAGCGTTTTTGTGAACTCTTCCGATAAAAGAATTTAAACTTCCGCCAACCATACCATAACGAATAATGCTGCGCTTCAATTTACAACCTCCTCAGCTTTTAATTGCATCATCAAACTTCACATTTGAAGGAGAGAAATCAACTTTTTTCACAAACGCCGCTGCTTCTGCTCCGCCGTATTCTCTTTCCATACCGCTGTCCTCCCATTCCACCGACAAAGGACCCTGGTAATTATATCGGTTTAAAACGCGGATTATTTCTTCAAAATTTACATCCCCGTGCCCTAAGGAGCGGAAATTCCAGCCTCTTCTCAAATCTCCGAAATCAATATGTGAGCCCAGCAAACCTGATTTTCCGTCCAGAGTCACTGCTGCATCCTTCATATGTACATGATATACCTTGTGGATGAAATCATTGAGAAAGATATGTGGCGTGATTCCCTGCCATATAAGGTGGCTTGGGTCAAAGTTCAGTCCGAATTCTTCACGCTCGGCAAATTTTTGAAGCAGCTTTTCTGTGGTATAGTAATCAAATGCGATTTCACCGGGATGAACCTCCAGAGCAAATTTTATTCCGTTTTCCTTGAACACGTCCAGTATTGGAGTCCATAAGCGGACAATTTCATCAAAACCTTCCTCAACCATTGCGTTAGTTGTCTGAGGGAAGGAGTACAGGTATTTCCATATGGGAGAACCGGTAAAACCGGTAACAACTTTTGCACCAAGCCTTTTTGCGGCAATTGCACAATATTTCATTTCCCGGGTTGCCCAGGCACGGATTTCCTCAGGGTTATTCCAATACTCCTTTGGAGCGAAGTTGTTCAGTCTTGCATCAGGTCCGTCTCCTACACATTGTCCTATAATATGTGCTCCGATTGCCTCACATTTCAGATCATACTTTTTTAAGGTGTCCAGAATGTATTGTACATAACTTTCATCCTCTGCTGCCCTGGAAGGGTTTAAATGATTGCCCCAGCATGCTATTTCCAAGCCCTCATAGCCCATTTGAGCTGCTTTTTGACACATAGTATCAAATTCAAGATCAGCCCACTGCCCTGTAAATAATGTTACCAATCTACCCATTGTATAGCCTCCTTAAATGATTAAATGCTAATACTCATATTCTAAATATTATAATACAAATCCTTTATTTATAATTCCTGAAAAATACTTGATTAATGCTAATATAAACCTAGTATCATAAAGTCAATTACAGCAGAGTCCTCCATATTAACAAAGCAGGCTGAATTATAAAAAAATGCCGGTACAGCCTTATTTTAGCCGCTCTGGGAGATTTAAAAAGCAGTACTGCCATTTATGATCCAAATAAACAACACTAGTTTTTTATTAGTATTTTACAGTCATTTTATAGGCGTTGTTCTTTTCCCCATTTGGTTTAAACTATAAGCATCAGATGAGTTCAGTCCCATCAGACAAATAATTTCCAAAGGAGTGTTTCAAAAATGAGTCAATTAAGTCCGCTTTTTAAACCCTTGAAGCTTGGCAACAGAGTAGCCCCGAACCGTATAGTAATCAATGCCATGGAATGCTGCGACGCTTTACCGAATGGTGATCCCAGTCCGGAAACTTATGCACGTTATGAAAGGTTGTTTGAAGGAAAAGCCGGTATTGTTGTTTTAGAGGCAATTACACCCCAGTACGAGCATAGATCCCGTAAGGACCAGCTTTCTATCAGAGAGCACAATATACCGGCACTGAAGAAATTTGTTGCACACCTTAAAAAAATAAATCCAGAAACTATTTTGTTATTTCAGATCACACATTCAGGTGAAATAAGCAATCCTGAGTTTTCAACCAGAATACGTGTGACAAAAGAACCGCTTCCCGGCTATGAGGATGCGCAGCTTGTGGGAGAAAAAGAAATAGATGAAGTAATAGCCCTTTACATACAGGCATCAAAATACGCATATGAAGTCGGAGCCGACGGAGTAGATCTGAAGCTATGCCATGGCTACCTGGGTTCCCAGATTCTCAGGCCTTACAACAAAGAGGATTGGAAATACGGAGGCAGCTGGAAAAACCGCAAACAGTTTGCAATTAATATTTATGACGGGGTACGTGCGGCTGTTCCCGATCCGAATTTCATAATCGGTTCAAAAATTTCTATTTATGAAGGTTTCCCGGGCGGCTGCGGAACGCTGAATGCAGACAGTGCATGTATGGACCTTACAGAATCAATAGATTTAATAAAAACCCTGGAGGCTCATGGTGCAAACTTCATACTCCAGTCGGCAGGTTCGCCTTCCATCACGCTGGACCTGGCACATCCTGATGTACGCACCCCTGACTATGCGTATATTCACTTTTTCCTGCAGAAGGTATGCCGCGATAATCTTAAGCCGGAGACAGCAGTACTGGGTTCAGGCTATTCAATATACAGAGAGGGAAGAAAAGGCTTCCATGCAGTTAAAAAGGAAAAGAACACACTCCGCTTCTGGGGAGAAAAAAATATCCGCGAAGGTATTGTTGATGCTATAGCCATCGGACGCCAGTCTTATGCAGATCCGTATCTCCCTGCAAAGATGGAGAAAAATGATGATGCATCCATCAAATGGTGCACACTTTGCGACCACTGCGTAGAGATGCTGATAAAGCAGACAAAAGTAGGCTGTGCAACCTTTGACAAAAAATATACTGATGAGTATGTAAATATGATTAAAACAAAAGGCGGAATCAAAGAAAAACACACTTAACACAATTTCTGAAATAAGGTGTTGCTAATGCTATTGCACATCATAAATTAAATTTCACATAGTACAGTAAGTCTTTAGAAAAAGATACTTTATGTATACTTATATCATTAGCAACACCCGGTCTTTTTACCCTGGCATAAGATTTGACCCCTTTGGAGATTTGTATTAAGCAACTCAAACCTACCATCCTGGTCTTCTTATGCCTTTTTTTAGAGATTAGAGATTATTGAAGGGGGCAATCAGTTAATGCCTGAAAAAAGATGTTTACTCGATATTCAAGGAATATCAAAACAATTCTCCGGAGTAACAGTATTTTCGGATTTTGATTTTCAAGTTTACGAGGGAGAAGTCCATTGCTTGTGCGGAGAAAATGGGGCGGGAAAATCCACCTTTATTAAAATTTTAGCCGGAGCACATCAGAGAGATAGCGGTCAGATCACTATAGACGGAAATTCACTTCAAGGGAAACTAAATCCGGCATTATGCATGAAATTGGGTATCCAGACAATATATCAGGAACATACTCTTATGCAAAACATGAGTGTCATGGAAAATCTTTTTATTGGAAAAGAGGTAACCAAAAAACTTATTTTGGACCGCAAACAAATGTACAGGGAAACTCTTGATGTTCTGGCCAGTATAGGTGTAACAGACTTGGATCCTCAAGTACCTGTGAGGATGCTGGGTACCGCACAACAGAAATTTGTTGAAATTGCAAAAGCATTTGTACAGGAGGCCAAGGTCATTATAATGGACGAACCTACCGCATCCTTCGGCTGCCATGAAATAGAACAGTTGATGAGTGTTATCCAAATGCTTAAAGAAAAAGGGGTAGGCATTATTTATATTTCACATCATCTTGAAGAAGTATTCCGGATTGCAGATAAGGTTACGGTAATACGTGACGGAAGAAAAATAAGGACGTATGACAGAGCGGAAATTGATGAGGCTTCTATAATAAGGGATATGGTAGGCCGGGATGCGTCCATGTTTTATAGCAGAGAAGCAGCTGAAATAGGCGAAATTGTTATGGAAGTAAAAAATCTTTCGGGAGAAGGAGTGACAGACATATCTTTTTCTTTGCGGAAAGGTGAAGTTTTAGGCTTTGCAGGTTTGGTAGGGGCAGGCAGGACAGAGATGGCGGAGCTGTTATTCGGAAGAAAAATTGCTGAAGCAGGTGAAATTACGGTTTCAGGTGAAAAAGTTAAATTCAAAACGCCAAAAGATGCTATAAAGGCCGGTTTATGTATGATAACCGAGGACAGGCAGCTCACTGGATTATTTGCAGGGCAAAAAAACTCTCTTAATACGGTTTTGGCGCATTCGGCCAAATTTCCGGTTAGATTTATGCATCCGGACAGCGACAAAGAAACCTGTTGTGAGTATATTGAAAAGCTGAAAATAAAATGCAAGGGACCTGATCAGCAGGTACGTTTCCTATCGGGTGGAAACCAGCAGAAGGTGATTTTATCCAAGTGGTTTCACTCAAACGGAAGTATTTATATATTTGATGAACCAACACGGGGAGTGGATATTGGAGCAAAAGAGGAAATTTACAAAGTGATGGTTGAGCTGTGCAGACAGGGCAAGTCCATCATCATGATATCCTCGGATATGCCGGAGGTCATTGCAATGAGTGACAGGGTAATGGTTATGAAAGACGGGAGCATTCTTGCAGAACTTTCAAAAGAGGATGCAGATTCAGAGACAATACTATCGTATGCACTGGGAGGATGTAAAATATGAGTAACAGTCAAATTGAAAAATCAGCATCTGTAAATACATCTTTTAAGAAAAGATTATTCGCAAATGATAATATTTTTTTACTATTAGGATTAGTTGTGTACATAATAGTGTGTTCTATAATCGCCCCTAATTTTGCTACCGGCTATAATGTAAGTATTGTGCTTGAACAGCTTGCCGTCCCCGGTATTCTTTCGGTCGGGATGTGCGTGTTAATGATCTCGGGAGGAATTGATCTTTCGGTTGGTACGCTGCTCTCCTTTGCTGCATGTTCCATGGCCTGGCTGATATATGGAGGCACGCCGGTTGCAATTGCAGTCATAGTTGGTGTATTGATATGTGTAGTCTGTAATTTCCTCATGGGTCTTTTACTGTCAAGGACAACCCTGGAGCCATTTATTGTGTCAGTCGGGGCAATGATTATTTATAAAGGCTTTGCATTAATAACCACAAATGGCGCTGAATACCCCATTCCGGGGAAGTTCGGATTTTCAACAAATATAAGATTTTTCAATCTTCCACTAATGGTATACATAATGATACTGGTATACATAATATTTGCACTGCTTCTCAGGTATACAAAGTTCGGACGCTGGCTGTATGCAGTAGGTGACAACGAAGAAGCATCATTTCTGGCAGGAATAAGTGTCAGGAATTTCAAGCTTTCCGTTTATGTTATTAATGGACTGGTTGTTGCACTGGCCACCATCTTAATGCTTTCAAGAAATGAGGTTGGAAATCCTTATCTCGGAACAGACCTTGAAATGAGAGCAATTGCTTCTGCCGTTGTGGGAGGGACCGCATTATCAGGCGGAAAAGGAAATATTATTGGAACTCTGTTGGGAACCATATGGATGGGCATAATCTCCAACTCGTTAAACGTTATAGGTGTATCCGCATTCTGGCAGTACGTGGTTACTGGAGGAATCATTGTTATAGCGGTATTTGTTAATAATTTCAGATACAAGGTGGCATAAACCCAAAGTAAAGCGAAACTTGTGACAAAAGTCAAAAAAAATAAAAAATAACAGGGGGAAAATCATCATGAAAAAAGTATTAACTCTGGTCCTGGCAGCTGTTCTGATATTAACTGCAGTAGCCGGTTGCGGCAGCAATGGTGCAAACACGGCTACAGCAGAAAGTACGAAGGAATCAAGTCCGGCAGCGGCAAGCAGTACCGGCTCAACTGGGGAAAAAGGGAAGAACATAGGCTTTATACTGGCAGGCTCTGATATATATTATCAGAAGGGTTACGAAGTTTTCGAGGCACTGGCCGGGGACGAGGGCTGGACTGTGACCAAAACCACCTCAGACTATGATCCCAAGAAGGAAACAAACAATGTTCAGGACATGGTGGCCAGGAAAGTTGACGCAATTGTTCTGTGCACGGTCAATTCCTCAAACGGTTCCAAAGCCGGAGAAATGGCCAATAAGGCGGGTATCCCTATATTCTACATTACATCAATTCCCGATCCCAAGGGTCCTGGAAAGCCTGACGGATGTGTTTCAGGCCCATGGTATGAAGGCGGATACGAAATAGGTGTTCTTGTTGGTAAAAAATATCCTGCAACTGCTAAAATAGTAACTGTTGAAGGCGGATATGGCCAGGCTATCGCCGAGCTTCACAGAATGGGCTTCCTGGATGCACTTGCCGAAGCATGGGGGAAAACATCAAAACAGGTTTTTGATGAGAATATTGTTTATAACCAGACAGGTGGTTTTATGACCGACAAGGCCCAGACAGTAATGCAGGATGCAATATCAAAGACAGGCGGGAAATTTGACTTGGTTTATGTACATAATGAAGCAATGATGGACGGTGTATTAAAAGCAATAAAAAGTACCGGTAAGACATATCCTGTGTATGCTATAAATGGAAAGGAAACTACTATCCAGCAGATTAAGGAAGGAGCTGTAGAGGCTACAGTCTCAATTCCTCCCTCAAGTGAAGGAGAAATGGTATTCCAGCAGGTAAAGGCTAAATTCAAAGGTGAAACATATCCCGTATATTTGAAGAATATCTACGTTCCAGTTGATAAGGACAATGTTGCAGCTGCTTCAATACTGCCATGGCTGGATTCCAAAAATTACGTTGAAATGTCAAAGGCAGGAAAGACAGGCATTGACATTATGAAATTGAAGGACAGCGGACCGACAGATCCCGATTGGAGCGACATGTTGAATCTGAACGGTGCCAAGAGCAAGTAGTAATTAAAGGTAAACTATTCTTACCGGCATATCCCCAAAATGCCGGTAAGGACTATTTTATCAAGTGTCAACAAAAATAAGTTTTAAGGATTGCGGATGCAGTAAAAGCAAAGTCCGGATTGGAGGGGAAGTTAGTTGTTGTATTGTAAGTATTGCAACTATCTTAAAATTATTGAAAGTAATGAACGGCAAACAGATAAACGGGTATATATATGTGAATTAGCCGGTATTATCTTTGATTGTGACATTGAACTGCTGAATATTGACCATCCCTGCAATAGTATATCTTTATTGAACAATGAAGGGCAAATTAACCACTCAAAAACGTATTATACATTGTCAATAGAGGGTAGGATAATTTTAAACGCAAAAAATACAAGGAAAAGCATACGTTAATGCTTGCTTTTGCACTAAACATGTATTTACATGCTTCAGTAAGGATTAAAAATGCGTTTCCAGATATACCTGTAAATTAGCTTCCCGTTTTAAATTCAATTTTTTTCTGATATTAGCCCGGTGATAGTCAACAGCTTTTTTAGTTATACACAATCTGTCTGCAATTTCTTTGCTGGGACAATTCTGTTTAATAAGCGAAGCTACCTGCAATTCTCTGGGTGTTAAGGTGCTTACCTGTGAAGGACGGGTTTTTGTAAGGGGAAAAATGATTTCATCAATAATACCGCTTACCATATGAATATCTTCTTCCTTCACTACTTTTTTAAGATAGTTCAGAGAGGGTTTGACATATCGTTCAATATTATTTACTATGATTTTTTCTAATTCATCCCTGCTGTGTTCACGGTTCTTTAAAGTATTTACCAGAATATTTTTTTGTTCTTCCAGATCACGGAAATTGTCCTCCGCAATTTTTCGAAGTGTTATGTCGCGGACATACTCAATAATTAAAATTACATCATTGTCTTTATTCAAAAGCGGAACTGCAAAAAGCTGCTGCCATCCGAGATCCTTATTGTCCAGCTGGTATTTAACCACTTCCACTTGAGGCTGCTTTGTTTCCAGTGCCTTTATGCAAGGACATACTTCGCAGGGAGTATTAATGTTGTGGAAACGTTGGTAGCATTTTTCAGAAGTTGATTCCGATTTACTATGATACCAATGCTTCATTACGGTATTGGCATATTTAATAGTTAAAGTCGAGTCTAAAACACTGATGCCATCCTGAATAATATCAACAATCAATTTAAACAATTCAGAGGAAGAGGATAATGAATATACATCATCAGAAACATAATTGCTGCAAATATCAGGAGTAAATACCCATTCACTATTTATTGCAGGTTTTACAATCATGAAAGACTACCACCTTTGCATATTTTATTTGAATAGCAGGTTTTGGAGTAAACGACTTAATCAGGAACCAGTTATTATGTATAATGAAAAGTATCAGAACTTTAAGATGTTAGTTCTTTGATTATATCATAATCTTTATAAAAATGATATAGATAAATTTTTTATAAACAGCTGCTTCTATACTCCGAGGGGGAAAGCTGCATGTGCCTCCGGAAGGTGTTGCTGAAGTAATACACGTCCTTAAAACCTGTGAGCTCTGCAACTTCACCGACATTGTATTCTCCTGACTGCAGAAGTATAGCTGCTTTGTTTATTCTGACCTTCGTCAGGAATTTGTGTATGGTTATGCCCTCGGATTTCTTAAATAAAGCTCCGCAATAGATGCTGTTAATATTTAATCTGTCTGCCAGGAGAGAAACTGTTATTTCTTCGGTGTAATGTTCTATAATATAGCGTTTGATGGAGCGGACATGACGGTTGCCCTTATCCTCCCTGTTCAAAAAGAGAAGTTTGTGAAGAATGAGAGCAAAAATTGCCTGACATTTGAGCTGATAACAGTCAGATTTCTGCAGCCATTCATATTTCAGCTCCCGGAAAAGGTGATAAAATTCATTGATATCAGTTATTTTGGTGATTGCAGGTAGTGAGATATCTTCCCTCTCATTCAGGATGAAGTCGATGGACACGCATTGCATACCGTTGGTTGAAGCGGTACGTGTACTTCCGCGCTTTATAAATAAAATATCACCTGTTTCAATATGGTATTGAACCTCATCAATAATATAGTCGGCTCTGCCATCCAGCACAAAAACCAAATCGTAGAACGGTATTTTCTGATTAACGATTTTCCAGGTGGCAGTACATTCTTTCTCAACAAAATATATCATTGAAGGAAAAGTGATATTATTCATAATACCTCCAGTTTTAGCGACAGAATATCATCCGGACCCCGGAATGTCAAGAAGGCCATTGCAAAAAAATCTTTACTTTTTATAAATAAATTTAATTTTTTCTATGGAATTATATGGACTATAAGATATAAAATTACTATATATTAATGAAGCGTTATTAACATGGCTAATGGAGGTTAGCTTGAAAGACTTCACTAATGCTCGTCTTCCAAACTAACCTGTGAATTTATGGCCGTGCGAAATATTCAAAGTATTTAGCAATACTTTGAAAGCGCACATGGCCAATTAACCTCCTTTATTCGCCACATTGCG
>JAEWJR010000094.1:0-8351 GCA_023386445.1 Bacillota bacterium
TTTTGGGATTTAACTGCAAAAGGTGCTTATTCCGTCCAAATGGGGCCGAATGGGCAAGGCGGCATTCTTTGGACATACACGAACTATATTTTTAATCCAAATAGCAGTGGCGAAATATTCATCGAAAATACAAACATGACAAGCGACAATCAGGATATGTACATTGAGTGCTATGTGTCTGGCACCAATGCGCTTGCGACAACTTGGATCGGTAAGCCTTTGCCCGCTGGGACTGTTGTAAAATTTTACAACTTAAGTACAAGTACACGTTACTACTTCAAATTTGGATCGACGCCAAATTATTTCTTGGGCGGCACCGGGTCTATTTACAACCATCGCTAATGCTAAAAAACTAATTACTAATTACTAATTTCTTTTTCATATCAATTCCTGCTTTGTTTTACCACTATTTAGATGCGGCAAAATGTATTAATGGTAATTATACTGATACCATAGATGCGGATGGTGTTCGTTTTAGAACTTCACCAAAAATAAGTTCATCTAATATCATTAGAACCTTTACTAAAGGTGAAAAGATTGGGGTTTATCAAAGTAATATTAATTGCACATATGCTGACGGTTATTGGTGGTCATATGTATAAGATAAAAATGGTACAAAAGGGTATGTGGCTTCCAACTATTTTTCTACTGATGGTGTTGAATAAATTAAAGAGACTGTAAAAAATTTTATTGGTTTGGAATGAGGAAAAAACTCCTTCTTGGCAAAAATTATTAACATAATGCTAAGGAGGAGTTTTTTTATGGGAGCGACCAAATTCGTGCTCAGATTGAGCACCTTATATGCAGGACTTGTTAAATTTTAAACTTATGTGATCTGCATGTTTATCACCACTATACACTGTCCACCTAATCTTACACAAGTATCTATCAATCCGGCGCCGGGACGGATGGTGTCGAAAATATTCAAATGTTAGAACCTTCAGTTTATGCTTTGGAGGGAATTGAAATACTCTCTTGAGTTGCTGTAAATGGTTGATCTGACTTCATCTGATGGATTTATATAGGTGAAGTATTTGTTTAACAATTTATATAAAAATTGTTTATGTAAAACACTACGGACTTTGCATAGTAAAAAACGGATATTTATAAATAGGCTTCTGTATAGCAATGCTGTTCATAACTACACAACCCCCTACTACACGCCCCTCCAAGATAACCAATTGCTCCCAAGCCTTAGCGTACAATATTTTAACCGTTATTAACCATTTCTACTCTTAACGTACAGAAATTGCAAAAATCTGCCCGTACTCGTTTAAGAAAAAGCTTAGAATAAGCTCGTGATAGACTAAAAATGTCCAGAATTACTGGCGCCACATTCATGAATGTTTATAAAAATATTTATCTTTGACAAATAATAATATTATGTTCAAAACTCCAAAATAAGCTTCATATGGTTTAGCACTCTAAAACCCCTATTACATCTAACTTTCAGTATTTTGTCACCCGAATGTCACCCGAATTTTTCCATGTCACCCGCTGCCAGCTCTGCTGGCAGGCTGTATTCCGTCGGGTGTGTCACCCGACTATTCCTGCCGTACATATCCGCCCCAAAAAAGGAGCGTTTTTTGTACGGAATTGGGGGATTTCTCCCCCATACCCCCTGATTTTTCCGGGCAAAGCTCCAAAGAAATGATACTGAAAAAGAAATATTTCGAGCATATTTAATCAACTCCAATGAAAAAAGCCTGCAATTAAGCAAGCCAAAATTAGCGTTCATACTCGTAATCATGTTCGAGATCCATTATCTTTTTCTTTTGTTTATGTAAAATTCCCCTTAGTTCTTCATTTTCAGCCCTTAAGATTTCATTCTCGCGCAATAATCGGGTATTGTGAAAAGATACGCTCTGAAGTTCTTCACTGAAACCAATTAGCTTGTCTAAACTACTTTTCATTTCTTTTTGCTTATCAGTTAAAGAATCATATTCCAATTTTTTAATTTCTTTTTCGGTAGCCAATAATTTATCAATATTCTCAATTCTACCACCAATTTTCTCACTCAGATTTAATAGAAGTTTACTATTTGTCTTTATTTTTTCACTATCTTGAATAAGTTTATTATGATCGGAATCTTGCCTTTTGTGATCATGAAGTAATTCTTGGTGACATGAATTTCCTTTTTCATCATGCTTTTCAAGCTTTTTTAATGACCGTACTCCCGAGAGTAAATCTCCTAATATTACAACCACAATCGCTGTGACTGCAGAAATTATTGTTGTTGTCATAAACTCCTCCAAATTCATTATTTCACCTCCATTCTATCAAAATATGGGAATATGTCAATTTATCCAGTTTCTGAGTACACCTTTTTGTACGGAATTGGGGGATTTCTCCCCCCATGCCCCCTGATTTTTTCAGGGTAAAACTCTGCAGAAAGGATACTGAAAAAGAAATTTTTCTGAATTTCATATGGTTTTTACTCCTACATTGCATCCTCAAGTTCGTCATAGCTGTTAAAAGTCTCAGGATCATTTTGAAATTTGCTATTCATTTTTTGCACTTCCGCTTCTGATAAATGAATATTCATCAGCTCGTCATTCCAATCTTTAGCCATTGGCTTTTCAATCTGTGTTGTATATCCAAGCTTTGAATACTTTTCTGATAGTTTTTCAGCTGCTTGTTGTCCCCAGTTTGGAGCAGGATTTCCATTTGAGAATTTAGCATCATAATCATTATCAAGGGCCAAAGTAATCTTTTTTATTTCTGGATACCTTTTCAAGTAACCCTCTAAAGAATGGTCAGACAGACATCCCAAAGCTATTCTGTGTTCCTTTTTCCAACTCATTCCGAAGTGCTTCAATATTGATGCGTGGCTGATTGCATCTATGGCAGCTTCATACACCGTAAGGCTATCACCTTTTCCTTCCATAGCAAAACAGTATCTTTTGTCTCCACCAGGCACTTCACCTTTAAATGTAATACCGGTTACCGTTCCCCTTTGGAATGCTTGTCTCGGTTGTCCATTTTCATCATAGCCAACAAATACTACATTGTGGTGTGGATGGCTTTCATAAATTTTTTTCTGATTGACTAGATCTAATACAATATCTTTATCCAAGCCTCTAGCTTTCAATAGGTATGCAAACAGTCTTTTGTATGAAGTTTGAGATTTTTCCGGGAGTTTAAATTCCGCATGTTTTTCTTCTTTTGGCTGCCATTTCAAACTTCTTTTCTCAGTTTGCAGCTCCTTGCCATCACCGATGAGGTATTTCATTGCATCAACCCAATTCATTTTTTCTAATCTCATTAAAAACTGTATCGGTCCTCCTCCTGATTCCTGGGCCCAACAGTAAAAGGAATTTTTTTCATCATTAATATAAAGACCTCCGTGATCTTTGACATGGAAATTAGTTCCTCGTTTTTCAGGCTGATATCCAAGCCTTTTGGATAACTCCAGCAAACTAACTTGATTAGCTTCTGAGATCTGTTCATCTGTGAATTTTTTCATCCTCATCACTCCCAACTTCCATCATGTACACCGAGATCTCCATTTTCACCGTGTATCTCATCCCGGGATTCTATTCTTTGATTTTGCTGTTCAAATGGCTTATATTCACCCAGGCCACAATATTTATACAGTTCATTCAAGAAACTTATATTGTTTTCTGAAAGCGAATAGTTTGGGGTTGCCTTCCGGATCTGTTCAACACGGCTTACCAATGACTGTACATCTGCTCCATAGTTTATAAGAATTTTTGCTATTTCAGGCTTATTGGTTTCAAAGCAGGTATATAATGCTTCACCATTATTCTCATTTACATCGGCACCTTTTCTTGCAAGAACATGCAGCGCATCAGCATCTTTTCTTTGTGCAGCAAAATAGAATAGGGAAGGTGCATGCTCATTGACATTGTTACTGTGCTGAAGACTGGAATTTAGAAGATCATACTTTTCAGCCCGGATCATTTCTTTGAATATCACTGTGTCATCAAATGCCCGGATGCTCGAAACATTAATAAATTTCTCGGCATCATTATCCGGTAGTGTATTCAATGCATGACTTAAAAATCCTCTGATTGTATCGAAATGAGCTTCGCCATGTAAATTTGCGTCTGCATATCTGTATATACTCAGGGCCGAATCAATATTATTGTCAATAGCAGTAACGAATGCATTCTGAAGCGTTCTGATGGAAACGGGTACTTTTTCTTTATTCAATATGTGATTGATTATGTTAGAACTCTGTATGCTCTGTCCTTGAGCTGCTTCACAAATTATATCGTGGCAATACTTTATTTTTTGCTCCAAAGCTTTATATCTATCAACAAACTGTTCATAATTCTCATTATTTATTGCTGAATAGATGGAATTGAGTTTTTCATTAACAATTTTTTCAGAATCTATTATTTGATCAAGCTTCCTGCTTAATGCCTGCAGCATCTTGCCAACAACATCGCCCAATAGTCCAAACATGGAACTCTTTGGCTCATATTTCTTTTGGTTTTCTTCCAACAATTGAATAACAACTTCGGCCTGCTCAGGAGTAAAGTTAACACTGACCAACTGGTTCTTGATACTGCCATCATAACTATTAGTATTATCATTTTCCTTTACAGGGTCGGTATTTTTATCTGTTGTTTCTTTTGAAAAATACCTTACAATCTTTTCATCATTCAGCGCCTTTGCACCAGTCGGAACGGTTATTGTTTTCACCGTTTCTTCCGGCTGCAGTCGTTGTTCATTCTTGCCCTGCTGCTGAAGCTTGTTGAATTCATCTGCTATATCCGGATTAAGCAATGCCTTATGTATTGATACAGCCACTTCCTTTGGATCAACGGATTGTTTTATTATTGCTGCATTCTTTTCAGTTTTCTTTGCCGGACCCTTTTGTTCAGTAATATCGGCTTGAGTTTCCTTGACTTTCTCATTATCTTCGGTGTTAACCCAAAAACTTTCCAACATCACATTAAGTGCAGTTGATGCTTTTTTTATAGCCTCAACTGTGTTTTTATTCTCAGTTCTAAATTGGGCAATAAACATTCTTCCTTTTAAATCAGAATCATCCTCACCGGCAATACTCAAAAAAGCATTAACTTCTTCGCTGCCTAATGAGATTGTTCCAGAGATCTTGCCAAAGGGAAACTGATTTTTTTGAGAGCTTTTAAAGTTTGAGGACAAAAAAGAAGAATCAGGCATAATCCCCTGACTCTCAAGTCTTTTTTGAAGTTCTTCAGTTATCTCCACAATTGCTTTTCGTACTGGCTCCTTGCCTTTCCCTCCCGGTTTGTACATATCAATTTTCTTCATGATCTTCTACCTCCTCACTATTTTGTTTTTCAGTATCTTCTGTCAACTGCCTTCGTCTCTCAAAATATTCCTCCAGTGCAATATCAATAGTAGATGCTATTTCAGTCTGGGTTGCATATGCAGTGAAGTATTTTGAAATAACCTTTGGCTTTAGTGTTATAGCCGTAACCTTAGCCTTTTTCTTTTTCTCAAAAAACTCTCCGGATGCTATGGCCAATATATCATCCTCAGTCAGCTTGCCACTCCTTTCCTTTAGTTTTTCAGCCCGCTTGATATCAATCCGATAGTCGTTTGTTTTCAGGATACATAGAAGAATATCCTGTTCCTCGGCCGTTAAATATGAGAGGCTTACTGCAGGAACAAGTTTGATGTTTCCATCATCAACCATGTTGAGTAAGCCTTCATTTAGGTAGTTAAGCCGGATATAACGACGTACATTTTCCCTATTCATTTTATTATTTTTTGCAACAGAATCCCTACTTTTGCCAAGGTGCACAACTTGTGCACCTTCATCCTCATCCTTACTCCCATCGGTATTTGAATCACTTTCAATTGCGTTTATAAACTCCGGATTTCTCTTTAGTTCCTTTAAAGCATCCAACTGCATTTTCAGACTCTTTGCCAACTCACTGGGCAGCATATCATCAAAATCACGCCTGAGAAAATTTGTCTCCGTTACGATAATCTTTGCTACAGCATCAGATATGTTCTCCCGAATATCTGCCGTTATTTTTAATAGACCTGCAAGTTTTGATGCATTTACCCTGTTGTGTCCTGCCAGAATCTCATGTGTGCCGTCTTCCTTTTTTCTAACAATAATAGATTCTATTACACCGTTTTCTTTTATGGATTCAATCATCCGTTTCAGTTTCTCACCTGTGTACAAACGAAACGGATGATCTTTAAATGGAACAAGTAAATTGATATCAAGCTCAGAAGTAGCTTGAGTATTTTGCTGAGAATTCAAATTAAACATCTTGGCAAATGATTCATTTGCAGGCGTCTTCTTTGAAAAGTCTATTTTAGTACCTCCTCCTACCCCCAATTAAACCAGACTCCTTTCTATAAATTCGTCTGTTACATTTATGTATTCAGTCCCAAGGACACTACTATTCCCATACGACACCAAGCTCTTTTGCTCATATGTGCTGTTTGATGCTTCAATCCTTCTATGAATCCTAGTTACATATAGCGTATTGCCATACTTCGTTTCGAGTTGGGCTTCAACTGCTTTTGCCATATTCGTATTATCGTACATTGTAAGGATAACGCCTTCAATATTCAGATCTGGATTTACATTGAGCTTGACCATTTGATAAACCTGTTCCAATTGAACCAATCCATCCAGAGCAAATTTCTGTGCCTGAACCGGAATAATAAGGCCGTCGGCTGCCGCCAGGGCATTTGTAAGTAAAATACCCAAACTGGGCAGACAATCTATCAGTATTACATCATAACGGTCAAAGATTTCTCTTTTCAGAATCCTTTTCAATACCTGCTCTCTGCACATGACATTCGATAGAAACAGATCGGCACTGGCAAGATTTATGTTTGACGGAATATAGTCAATCCCCTCATTATTGTGCACTATGCTCTGAGCGATAACCTCATCACTAAGATTGTTATTGGCAGCAGCTATCATTAAATCACAGATGCTGTATATGGTATTGTATTCATAACCAAGATACTCGCTCATATTGGCCTGTGGATCTAGGTCAAGCCCCAGTACCGTCTTACCCCTCCTTACCAGTGCGGCTGCAATATTTACAGCTGTTGTTGTCTTTCCTACTCCACCTTTTTGATTTCCAATTGCAATAATTTTACTCATTTTATTTACTCCTCTCATTTTTGTTATTGAATTTTTTCATAAAAATTACAGGTACTAAGACCTGTTTACTTTTATTTCATATATTTTATTTCCTTTTGTAATGCATACCTAAACGACCCAAATTCTTATTTTGCAACTTAGCTTATACTATTTTTTCTGAAAGAACTTATCCCAGGTTTTTCTTAGACCATCTTTCTCAGCCGTCCTATTCACAATTGCATTTTTTGTTGTTATTGAGTTATCAGATGTAAATATCTTTAATACAATTAAACCACCAAATATTATTCCACAAACCAATATAATTGTTAATAAATTCTCCATAACATTTAATTCCTTCTGACCAATAAGGGCATTATTCTCATTTTGCGCTCGAAAATGAGCATAAAAAACGCACATCATTTTAATTAAATGTGCGGTATTCTTTAACTTTGGATATGTAAAGTGATTAATCTAACTTCATTAATCAAATTTATCGAACCACTCTTCACACAATGAAACGATACTATCTCGTTGCTTATCTATGTCTTCTTTATCATTTACTCCACAGAAATAAGCACTGCCCTTTTGCTCAATTTCCATATGACCATAATAATGATTAATGCTTTTAATAATACCTTCACATTCTGCTGGATTTGGACCTGTCCTAAGTGCAATCGTATACCCCAATGTTTTATGAAGTATTTCTATTCTATTTGGATTCGTGTTACTATATGGAGTACATCTATCTATAAATACCTTCATCTGTCCCGGTACCTCAGCCCAATAAGACGGCACTACAGTTAATACCACATCAGCACTAAGAATAGATTGAACAATTGATACAATATCATCTTCTTGACAGCACTCCCCATTGATATGGCATGCCTTACAACCAAAACAATAATTTATAATTTTATCTCCAAGACATATATATTTAACTATCTGCTTTTTTGATAACTGTTCTGAAATAATTTCAGTAACTTTGGCAGTTGCACCATTCTTTTTGGGGCCTCCATTTAATATTAATACTTTCATTCTCTCCTCCTAAGATAACATTACTCATATAAGTTCACTGATTAAAATAATTCTGATCGATAACAACCTCATTAATACTATATCTGGAATTTTATACAGTTTCAATCCCTACCGCACTATTCAGTTGTCAAAGATCATGTATTTCCGTTGCTATCTATTCAAAAGACGAATCCTAATCCCATTTCAAATTCTGACCACATTC
Source organism: Bacillota bacterium (assembly GCA_023386445.1). Lineage (GTDB taxonomy): Bacteria > Bacillota > Clostridia > Acetivibrionales > DSM-1351 > Ruminiclostridium. The sequence continues at coordinate 8,310 of JAEWJR010000094.1, forward strand.
TGGGCAGACCTTTAAAGTTGTAACATCATAATCTTCCGTTGT
>JAEWJR010000098.1:0-94465 GCA_023386445.1 Bacillota bacterium
ACGCCGTCGTCTGATGTTGTGTAAAATGTATATGTTTCTGAATACAGTGGTTGAATTTGTCCAGACCACCTGATGGAAAATGTCTCTTTATCTATTCTTGAGTCAGGTGAGCTATTTTTCCAGTAACCATCTACCGTGTTGTCGGTACGTGTAAATTTTAAGTCGGTTAAATCCTTATTGTTGTAGTATTCGGCCTTAAGTCCGTTACCGTTTCCGTACCAGTCATTACCGCTGTTTGAACGCGGAGTTGTCACATAGGCAAACTCACTGTGATTTGAATAATTACCAGCTGCATCGTATGCTACTACCGAGTAAACATAAGTGGTGCCGGCGGATAATTCTCTGTCCCTGTAAGAGGTGCCGTTTGATATATCGTCAACCTCATAGCCGTTTCTGTATATTTTATAGCCGGCTACTCCCACGTTATCATAAGAAGCATTCCAGTTTAAAGCAGCTTCATTGGGAACCGGTGCAGTTACCTTAAGATTGGTAGGAGCTGCAGGAGCTTTTGTGTCAACATTGCTATTTGTCTTTCCGCGATACACCTTGAATTCTGATAAGCTGGCCCAGCAGCCTGATTCCAGGCCTGTAACGGTAATCCTTACATATCTGGCTGAATTGGCGTTGAAGCTGTCAGTTTGAACCTGCTGCTTACTGTAACTGTTAGTTTTATTAACCTTAAGAGTCCAGTTGGAATTATCGGGAGAAACCTCAATCTTGTACTTATATACTTTATTTGCCTTTTCCCATGTAACCTGGGAACCGTTTATGTTGTAGATATCTCCGAGATCAACCGTCCACCAGTGATTAGCGGAGCTGTCTAAAGCACTCCAGCGGGTTGAAAGATTTCCGTCATTACCATTATAGGCCGGATTTTCAGATTGCTCACTGTCTGAGAATGAGCTTTTATTTAATGCTATGTTGCTTTGGGCCGTATCATATGAAATAATAGTGGCTCTGTCGGCGGTTATATTGGTTCCCCTGGATTTGAAGTTTTTAGTACCTGTGACACGGACTTTTAATGTATGCTGACCAGGTTTCAACACAGGACTTGTGTAAACTAAAACATTGTCCGCCCTCTTGGAAGAGTAAAAATCAACATAAGTTTCACGGCCATTGTCGATTGAAACAGCGGCAATACCATGATTATTTGACGTAGCTCCGTAAAGCTTTATCTGTGTACCATCAAATTTTACCTTATAGAAAGCATTACGGCTTGAGGACCAGTGATTATCCTCCAGGTATGCATTTGCCTGGGTCCCGTAATTCCATTTGCCGCTGTATTCAAATTGGCTCAGGCCCTTCCCCTTTATATTGTCATTGATGCTGCTGCTCCCGTCATCATCAATGATAACGGCACCGGCACCTTCGTTGATTTCAGCATTTTTACCGAGCACCTCGGCTATAAATTTTATCAATATTATTGTTTGATTTTTATTGCTGGTTGTCAGAACGCTGTTTTTAATTTCAAACCCATTAACCTTTATTTTCCTGGTATCGAGATTCATTATCAGAGTAATGTTACCGTCCGTTATTGTAACAATATGACTTTTGCTGTTCCAGTCAACATTTGCTCCAAGACCCTCCTGAACCGGTTTTATGGGTAATACAATATTTTTGTATTTGATCACATTTCCATCGTTGACAGAGTACTCGCGACCGTTGATAAAAATTGACGTGGACCCATCCTTATACTTTTGCTTTAACTTCAGTATCTGATTAATGATTTCCTGGATATATTGCTGATCATAATCATCGTAGTTCCTGTCATCTCTGTTATAGTTATCAAGTATTGCTTGTAGTGCGGTTATGGCATTTTCATAATCGTCGTTACTATTAAACTTTTTTTCAATGCCATTTCCGTTACCGTTAGTGGCAAAAACTGCTGTTGATGACAATAACAGCACACATGCCACTAAGACACACAAAAATTTCTTCATAATTTTTAACCTCCAAATAAAATAAAAAATAATTCAGATTTAAATTTAAATCTTGTTGATTTTATTATATTCTATTTTTGTTGTTAAATATTGGAGGTTAATTAAATATAATACTATTGTAAGTTTTTTGTAATAGAACATACTTTTGACATTGGGTAAAAAAGTGATGAAACCCGGTTCTTATGCGATATTCCAGCCTCCGACCGATTGGGACTGGATTGTCCATAATTTCTTAAATAGACCGTTTTTCTCAATCAATGCTTCAAAGATACCCTCCTCTGCCACTCTGCCCTCCTCCATTACAATAATATGGTCTGCATTTTTAATGGTCTTGAGCCTGTGGGCAATAACTATGACTGTCCTGCCTGTAATCAGTTCTCCTATTGCTTTCTGGACTTCCACTTCGTTTTCGGGATCCAGTGAAGCAGTGGCTTCGTCCAGAAGAATAACAGGAGCATTTTTCAGCATGGCACGGGCTATGGAAATACGCTGCTTTTCTCCTCCGGACAGGGTGCAACCTCCCTCGCCCACCATCGTATCAAAGCCTTTTGGGAGCTTCATTATGAAATCATAGCAGCAGGCTTTTCTGGCAGCGGCAATGACTTCCTCCTGAGATGCATTCTCCTTGCCGAACCGGATATTATTGCCTATGGTATCCTGGAACAGATAAACATCCTGAAATACCATGGAAATTTTCCGCATGAGCTTTTCAGGATCCATTGAAGCTTCGTCAATACCTCCGAAGGTAACTTTTCCAGCCACGGGATCATAAAACCTGGCACAAAGCTTGAGTACAGTGCTTTTGCCGCTGCCAGACGGACCGACCAGAGCTGTCATTGTACCCTGCCTCATGGTAAGTGATACATTATGGAGGACTTCCTTTTCGCCATATCCGAAAGAAACATTGTGAAAAGCAATATCGGTGCCCCCTCTGGGAAAGTTTGTCCCTCCCATCTCCGGCTGGTTCATCAGGTTGAGAATCCGTTCACCGGCTCTTTCGTCATAACGAAGTTCTGCAAACTTCATCAGTGCCGAGGTAAGAGGATCATATACACGTGATCCGATTACGAGAAACATTACAAAGGTCATCAGGTCAAGTTTCCCGTCTACCAGGAGATAGGAGCCGGTCAGTATCATCAGTGTAAGGCCGGCGCGGATCAAAGTAATTGTCAAAAGCATAACGGGACCGGACAAGGCTTCAAAACGGATACTCTCCTTCATCTGTTTGCGGAAAGAAGCCTCAAGGCGTTCAAATTTTTCGCCTATCATGTTATAGGCCTTCATTACACGGATTCCCAGAAGGTATTCCTGTAAACGGTTTCCTGCATCCAGCCTGGACTTCATCTGCCTGTCGGCCATACGTTTGTTGGCCTTGGTATTGAGCCAAAGAATCAATACTGCCGCAGGCAGGGCAATAAACATGGCCAGAGACATCTGCCAGTCGATAAAAAGCAGTGAAATGAATGCCAGTACCGGCATAACAAGTGCACCGAAAAGCTGCGGGACTATATGGGATACTCCGGTTTCCACCAGTGTGAAGTCTCCCATCATCATATTGGCCAGATCTCCCGGGTCCCGTGAGGTTATGTATCCCAGAGGCAGCTTTCTGAGATGCTCGGCCAGGCTTGCTCTGCCAGAGGCCGAGATGTCGTAGGCATCCCGGTAACTATGCCGGTAGGCAGGTTTTTCAGCAAAGAACATAATTATCATATATGCGAAAAGGATACCTATAATTATCCAGAGTCTGCCCGTATCAAGGCCTTTCTCAGGATAAGCAAATGAATCGAAAATGATTCTTACTGTTTCAATTGAAAGCATAAAAGGAATTACATTCACAATATTGGACAGAAGTGTGAAACCTATGGGTTTTATTAACTTTCCGGGCTGTCCTACGGTAATATTACGGAATATTTTCATGCCTTGACACCTCCGATGTTTAGTGACCACTCATAGGCGCTGTTATATGCAGTCCACATACGCTTGTAAAGACCGTCTTTTTCCGCCAGTTCGGAATGAACACCTGTCTGATTGATCCTGCCGTTTTCGAGAACTATTATCTGGTTGGCATTTTTAATTGAAGAGAGCCTGTGAGCAATCATAATTACTGTTTTATCCTTGATAAGCTCTTTCAGAGCTATCTGCATTTTATATTCATTTTCCGGATCGGCAAAAGCCGTTGCCTCATCCAGTACAAGAATGGGTGCATTCTTTAATATTGCTCTGGCTACTGAAACACGCTGTTCCTCACCGCCTGAAAGAAATACTCCGCCTTCTCCTATCAGGGTGTTATAACCGTCGGGAAGACCCTGAATGAACTCATGGCACTGAGCTGCTTTGGCTGCTGCATATACCTGCTCATCTGAAGCATTTGGATTTCCGACCCTGATATTTTCAAACAATGTATCATAAAACAGGAAGGTATCCTGAAAAACGAAGGATACGGTATTCATTAACGCTTCGGTTGGAATATCCTTAATGTTTACACCGCCGATTTTTATTTCACCCTCTGTTACATCCCAAAATCTCGGAATAAGATTTGCTACAGTTGACTTACCGCCTCCGGAAGGCCCTACAAGCACCGTGATCTGCCCAGCTTTTGCCGTAAAGCTGATATTTGACAAAGCTTCTACCCGGGTTGCCTCTGTCTTGTTTTCATAGGCAAAGCTTACATTTTCAAACACGATATCATGCCCTACGGGTGTTTTGGGAGAAGCTGCTTCCTTTATTGGCTCCTGGCTGTAAATGGCATCGAGGCGGCTTACTCCCTCGAATATTTCCCTTGTTCCCGATGCCAGCATGGTAAACTTGTAAAGCGGTGCCGACGCACCGGGCACCATGATGATAAAGAAGAGGTAGACCAGCGCAAATGCCATGTTACCAGGGTCTTTGCTGAGCATCAAAAGTCCTACCGGCAGTATAAATGTGAGGAAGGAATTTAAAACTACCGTGAAAACAGCCATACCGTTTTCAAATTTATCGCAATAGTTGACTGCCCAGTTTCTGTATTCATATAAGTCATCATTGAAACGCTTGAAGGAATGAACCGTCTGTCCGAAAATCTTTACGACGGGAATACCTCTGACATACTGTATGGCAGAGGCATGTATCCGTTCGAGAGAATCAAAATATGCCTTCATGGTTCCCTGTGCTTTTTTTCCGAACATCATGGACATCTGCAGGCCTGTACCGAGGAGAAATGCAATAATCACCGTCAGTGCCATCCAGCCGTTCAATCTGAAGAATATGATAAACATAATGACAACCGTTGCAGCTGCGTTAACCAGATCCGGGATGGTATGCGCCACAAACAGCTCTACTCTGTCCACATCCTGTTCAAGATTCTTTTTGACAGTACCTGTTGCAGTACTGTTTAAAAAGCCAAGGGGAAGCTTGCCGATATGTCTTGCAAGACCCATTTTTATACCGTATAAAATCCTGAAGGCTGCAACATGGGAAAAGATAATGGAAGCATATAGGATCAATAAACCTCCGATGAGACCCAAAAAGGCCACCCATCCCCAATGTATCATATAGTCTCTGTTAACTGCAGAGAGATTTCCTGCATTTCTTAAGAGTTCTTCAAGTATTCTGTAAACTGATAAAAACGGAACCAGCATGCAGGCTGCACTGATTGATGACAATATTCCGGAAATTATCAGCAGCCCTTTTTTTTCACCTGCTATTTCTAAAAGACGGGATAAGCCCGTTTTTTGCTTTTTATGTTTTTCCATAAAGTACTCCTTTCAAATAATATATGGTGGTTAGCTTATGCTAACCACCATATATTATAAATCCTTGAATTTGTTTTCTCTGCTCCGGTTGGATCAAATATGCTCCAAAAAGACAAGAATTAACCATACTTATGCCGTATTGTTTCTGTATTCCAGCGGACTCATTCCGATGACTTCCTTAAATGCGGCTGCGAATTTGCTTGAATTTATATATCCGACTTTACCTGCAATTAAAGATATGCTTTCTCCGCTCCGGCGCAGCATTGCGGCGGCAGCCTGCATCCTGTAGGACCGGATAAAAGCATATATTGAGGTTCCGTAAACTCCCTTGAAGCACAGCTTCATTGCTGTCAAAGGAATTTCAAAACGTCCCGACAGCTCCTCCAGCGTATAATGATATTCAAGATTTGATATCATATATTCTTTAATTGCCTTTATACTGTCAACCTGATTTCTTTGAAAGTAGTGACGTTGTTCAAAAATGTCCGATACCTCCACAACACTGAGAAACAACAGCAGTTCCAGCACCTTCAGCTTGAAATAACCCTTCTTTATCTGATCGGGTACTTTATACAGCTCTGAAAAAATATGCTCCACCGAATCCTTGGCACGCATTATAAAACACCGGTTATTGGCACACAGCCTGTTACGCAGGTCATACAGATCAATGGAAATGTCGCTCAGAACGCGGGAAATAGAACGGGCTGCCTCGGGAAGCTCTATTACCACTGAAACGCCATGGTAGTGCTCCAAAGGAAAGCAGGAATTTCTTGCCTTGACACCCAGCATATTTACCGAAAGGTCACCTTCCTCCAGATAGACGCAGGAACCGTCGCAGAAGTCACATTCAAAGCGTCCCTGTCTGCAGTGATTGATTTCCATTATATCTTCGCAGGTGTGTGTGTTATGAAAACAATTTCCGGTGTGAAAATCATTATATATAAGTTCTACGCCAGGAAAAATCTGATAACAGGTCATTATACCGTCACCGTCATCACCGGACATTTTGTATACAGAGCAATCTCCGGATTGAGATACCAGTGTTATTTCAGAACTGTAGTAATCTTTTTCCCTGGTAAGTATACTCATATTGACCTCCATTTGTTTTGATACTATAATTGTACTCCATATTTTTATACGTGGAAATTCAGCGGTTAGCAATGACTAACTACTGTTTAATGTTATCATCCCTGTGAATCATTGTCAATCGGGGATGCTGTCAGCAGGATATACTGTCAATACGGGTATACATACTCGTATTCAGGTTTTTCGGCATTGGATACTTTATCTGCGATTATTATTGCAGTTTGCTCCCCTTTATAATCGATGATTTTAATAGTTCCCTCAACCTTCACCCAGCTGTCCTGTTTTAATTCCGGTGCATTTTCATACCTGCACAGCAAGCCCACAGGCTGCAAATCGGCAGTACAGCAGGCCATCATCAGCCGGGCCGGGTAAAATTCATTTTTGGAAAGCTCCTTGCCTTTTAACACAAAGCCTATGGCCTGAATCTTTTTTCCCTGGTACTTTTGTTTACTGTCATAAAGTTCCTGCAGCCATTTTACAAAATTATTGTCATCCATAACAATTGTATCGCCATGCAGTTTTAATTGGGATGCATCCTCGGTTGTCTGCACCTGCTCCTGTGCTGAAGAATCGGCGGTATTTGAGGTTTGCCAGGTATCGCCGAAAGCCATTGTTTTTGTATCCATAGGTCTTGCCTGGATGACAAAAGCCGATACCAGCGGTATTAAAAAGAACAGGTAAATGCCGATATTGGTTTTCCTTCGAGGCTTTAAGACATCAGGTATATGAAATAAGGCAATTACCGCCATTGCCGCAATAGCGAATTTAACATATGGAATTATACGCGGATTTACGTATAACAGTGCTTTCCCTGTTGTGATAATCATTGTAAAGAAAAGCGCAAATCCCAATAAAATTATCAGTTTAAAAAGTGCTTCAATATTTATTTTATTTGATCTGACTATTATCATATATTGACCTCCGGGCCATATTATTCATTTGAGCCATAACAGCGGTATTATGCCTCAATCCTTTAATTGTCCCTCATAAACCGAAGAACACTATTGAAAAAAAGGACAGGATTATAAATGTAAAACTGAATATCAGGAAAACAAGTTTAGCTACAAATCTCTTTTTAAAATTGCCAAGAAGCATTAAAACATTTTTAATATCTATCATTGGCCCCAATACCATAAAACCTATAACCGATGCCATAGGAAACTGGTTGACAAAGGTTCTGGCAATAAAAGCATCGGAGGTGGAGCATACCGACAGTATAAATGCCGAAAGCAGCATAATTATTATTGAAGCTGCGGAACCCCCTCCTATTTTTAATAATATATCCTTGGGCAGTAAAGTTTGAACAAGACTTGATAAAAATGCCCCGACGATAATGAAACGTCCAACCTCAAAAAATTCTGAACCGGCATGCTTGAATACAGCCTCAACTTTCGAAGTAAGTTTTTTAGAAGTACCCGTGCTGCAATAGCCGCATTTGCAGTTAACCGCATAAAGCCTGTTTAAGGTTATTTGCTTTTCTTCGGGAAAAACCCAGAAGGTCAACCCGACTATTACTGAAATAATAATTCCAAGAATAACTCTGTAAAATGCGACCGATGGCTGCCCGGGAAATGCATAAAAGGTGGAGGCTATGGACAGCGGACTCATAAGAGGAGCTGCCAGCATAAAGGCCACAACAGTCGGGGCAGGAACGCCCTTTCTCTCCAGCCTTGCTGCAACCGGAACAACAGCACAGTCGCATACAGGAAAAAGTAAGCCCGAAAAAATTGCTGCAACAAAACCCAGACCCATTTTTTCAGGAAACAATTTAACAATTGTTTCACTTGATATGAAAACCTGTATTATGGAGGATACAATTACACCAAACAATATAAAGGGAAAAGCTTGAATGAGTATACTTATAAATACTGTATTCAGTGCTTGAATTTTTGAAAGGTTAATATTTATCAATTCAAAGTCGACAGCTTTCAAAATGGATACCGACAAATAAAAAAGCACAAGAATACAGAACGTAAAGAATGCCGCATCTGACAGCTTTATCTGTTTGGTCTGTTTCTCATAATATAACAAATTGTTTCCTGCTGTGACGCCTGATTCACTGCTGCCGGCAGTTATTGCAATTTTGACGGCGGGATTGACATCCTTCAGGAGCTTTTCCATAGCCTTAAGCCGGGCTTTGGTAAAATCAGAGGAATTATTTACAACAATCAGATCCGAGTTGGAAATTTGCTCTGTGAGAATTGCTCCCATATTATTGATAAAAACTTCAAAAGTCGGGGCATCAATGGTGTGTACAATATTATGTATGAAACAATTTTTTTGTATGGACGGTTTCTGCAGATCCTTCAGCAGATTTTCGGTACTTTCGGTGCCGTTATGCTCAATTATTATTTTGTGAGGCCGGTATTTTTTGAGAATGTCTTCAATATGATCAAGTACGGCTTTCTGAGTTCTTTCCCATTTTATTACATGTACATTGCTATTGTATTCAAAAGCATTGTCAATTTCCGATTCACCCTGTTCACACTGAATTATGACAGCTTTTTCATCGGACAGATTGAGGTTGTCCAGCAGACCGTTTATATATGTAGTTTTACCTGACCCCAAAAATCCGGTTATAATGTCCAGTTGAGTTTTCATACTTATCTCCGATCAGGTAGTGATATTGAAAAGGTTGTCGAGCTCCTTCCTGTTCAGTTCCCTTCCGATGACACACAATCTTCCTGTGTAGTCGGCTACCGAGTCCTTTATTTCAAACTCTCCGGGAACGTAATCAAATTGTACCCAACTACTGCTGCCGGATTGAATAATTCCCTTTGCTCTTAAAATATTGCCGTAACATTCAGTATTATTCATATTCTCCAATATTCTCTTCAAAGTGGCAGCATCGTAGGTTTTAGGTGTTTCCGCCCCCCATACATCAAAAAAATCATCCGCGTTGTGATGTATATGATGTTCTCCTTTGCAGCCGCATTTACAGGCTTCAGGGTGAACATGCCTTTTCAAAACGACTTTTTTAATTTGCTGTTCCAGGGATGCGGAATCATTTTGTTCAGCAGCAAGGAGAATCTGTCCTGCATTAAGTTCTTCCCAGTGGGTGGTTATTATATTTGCTTTTGGATTCAATTTCCTGATATCACCTGTAAATTTCAAAAGTTTATCGGCATCAGCCTTCTGTGACCGGCTGAGAATAATTGTTTTTGCATGTTTTATTTGGTTCTCATAAAATTCGCCGAAATTCAGAATATACATTTTGTATTTAAGGATATCAACTACTGTAATCACCATATTTATGGTTAACAGATCTTTTGATCTTAAGCTATCACATGCCCTTAGAACATCCGACAGTTTGCCTACACCGGAAGGTTCGATAATAATTCTGGCCGGATTGTACTTGCGCAGGACTTCCTCGATGGAGGTTCCGAAATCACCAACCAGGGTACAGCAGATGCACCCGGAGTTTATTTCCTTAACCTGTATTCCGGATTCTTTTAATATACTTCCATCTATTCCAACTTCACCAAACTCGTTTTCAATGATTACCAGCTTTTCGTCATGAAGTTTTTCAGCTACAAGCTTTTTTATCAGTGTAGTTTTTCCTGAACCTAAAAAGCCTGATATTATATCTACCTTTGTTTTCATTTTACCTCCTTTAAACCTCCATATCACCCATCGGGATAACAGGCCCCTTTTATTATTTCTATGACAGCCTGTACAGAAAATATGATACACATTTATTTGATTATAAATATAGAGTAGATGCGAATGATTCCTATTAGCATATATATTAATATAAATTATTTCTTTAAAATTTTCAAGAAAATATTTTAAATTTGTTATAAATTTTTTTATTTAAATTGTAACCCTTTAAATCCCTAATACATAAGTTAGTGTAGGGAAACTTTTTTGTTCTCAGCTAACAGAGATTATATAAACCATATACATAATAAATTGTTGGAGGTCCTGTTATGAGTGAAAAATTTATTCAGTTAAATTTTCTGCCTTTAGGAAAAAAAGGTAAAGTGAAGGTACTTACGTCTGAAGGAACTATCCGCAGGAGAATGTTGGATTTGGGACTGATTGCAGATACCGAGGTTGAAGCGCTTCAAAAAAGCCCCTCCGGTGACCCTGTTGCATATCGTATCAGAGGAGCTGTTATAGCACTCCGCTCTGAAGAAGCATCTAAAATACTTATCGAAGCGCTTTAGTCAAATATATACGGATAAATTTTTCCACGGGCAGCGGAAGTCTGCCCGTGGTTAAAATATTTTTCATCAATAAAAATTTAAATGAGGAGGTTATTTCAATGGGTTTAACAAGCCAATCCACAGGGACGGGTGTACTGACAGATGTACTTGTAAGTAAAATTTACATCGACCGTGTACATTCTGATGATAAAGTGATTGCCCTGGCAGGTAATCCTAATGTTGGAAAAAGCACTGTGTTCAACAGCCTGACCGGTCTTAATCAGCACACAGGCAACTGGCCTGGAAAAACTGTAACCAATGCCCAGGGAAAATACAAGCATAAAGATAAAAACTTTATAATGGTGGACATTCCCGGTACATATTCATTAATGGCAAATTCCACCGAGGAAGAAATTGCTAGAGATTTTGTCTGCTTTGGAATGCCCGATGCTACAGTTGTTGTAGCAGATGCTACCTGCCTTGAGAGAAACCTGAATCTGATATTGCAAACCCTGGAAATAACCGATAAGGTTGTAGTGTGTGTAAACTTGATTGATGAAGCAAAAAGAAAGAAAATAAACATTGAATATGACAAGCTTTCAAAACTCCTCGGTGTACCTGTTATACCCACTAATGCCCGAAGTAATAAAGGCCTTGATAAATTAATGGATGCGGTATACGACGTAGCAAACAAACGTATATCCACAAATCCCCTGCAAATTTCATATGATGCAGTAATTGAAGAAGCTGTAGATATGATTCAGCCTAAAATTTGGGAGTTGGTGGACGGTAAAATAAATAACCGTTGGGTAGCACTCAAGCTGCTGGACGGAGATACAACTCTGCTGAAAACTCTGGACAAATATCTTGGTTTCGGCCTTATGGAAAATATAGAAATGCAGGAGCTGCTTACTGAGGCAAAAAAACATATGGTTGAAAATGGCATCAAACCCGACCAGTTAAGAGATAAAATTGTATCCAGACTTGTTGGCACTGCCGAAGAAATAAGCAACAAATCTGTTACTTTTGAAAATAAGCAGTACAACCGTACCGATAGAAATATAGACCGGATTCTTACATCAAGAATTTTTGGCATACCCATTATGCTGGGCATGTTAGCCATAGTATTCTGGATCACCATAGCAGGTGCAAATGTGCCTTCGGGGCTGCTTTCGGACATGTTCTTCAGTATTGAGGCAAAACTTACCGAATTTTTTATGTGGGCAGGATCACCTGATTGGCTGCATGGAATACTGGTCCTTGGAGTGTATCGGACACTGGCCTGGGTCATATCTGTTATGCTGCCTCCTATGGCTATATTCTTCCCCCTGTTCACTCTTTTGGAGGATTTGGGTTATCTGCCGAGAGTTGCTTTCAATCTTGATAATTTCTTTAAAAAAGCATGTGCACATGGAAAGCAGGCTTTAACCATGTGCATGGGATTTGGCTGTAATGCTGCCGGTGTAATAGGCTGCAGAATTATTGATTCTCCCAGAGAACGGTTAATCGCTATCATCACAAATGTATTCGTACCTTGTAACGGACGGTTCCCCACGCTTATAGCCATAGGTACCATCTTTATCGGCGGAACATTTGGAGGTGCCTTTGAATCTGTGGCTTCCACTCTGGCTCTTACGGGAATTGTTTTGATCGGAATACTTATGACTTTGCTTGTATCCAGGATATTATCAAAAACCATACTAAAAGGCCTTCCATCCTCCTTCACACTGGAACTGCCACCATACCGGAAGCCCCAGGTCGGACGGATTATTGTACGTTCCATACTCGACAGGACTCTTTTTGTCCTGGGCCGTGCAGTTGTCATTGCAGCACCTGCAGGCCTGGTTATCTGGCTGATGGCCAACATCAACCTGGGAGATATGAGCCTCCTGACACATGCCGCCGGCTTCCTTGACCCCTTCGCAAAGCTGCTGGGAATGGATGGATATATATTGATGGCCTTTGTACTTGGCCTGCCGGCCAATGAAATAGTTATTCCCATTCTTATAATGAGCTATATGGCATCCGGTTCCATGCTGGAGCTTGAGCAGTTATCCGATCTTAAACAACTTTTCGTTGCCAACGGTTGGACCTGGCTTACAGGTGTTTGCGTAATGCTGTTTTCTCTTATGCACTTCCCCTGCGGTACAACTTTATGGACCATACGGAAGGAAAGCCAGAGCTGGAAGTGGACGCTTGCTTCTTTTGCCATACCAACTGCAGCCGGTATTATAGTATGCTTTGTTGTTGCCAATACGGCAAGACTGTTGGGATTGGTATAGATACTCTTTTTTGGAGGCCTTGAGAATGAAGGATAAAAATAGTCCTGTAACAAACTCCATAATGGCTCAAAATCAGAAAAAGCTGTTTTATACAATTCTTCTTGTGGCAATTATCCTGACAGCCAAATTTATCGGTGCCTTTATAACGAACAGCCTTGCTTTGTTCAGTGACTCCTGGCACCTGGTTACCGATCTGGCAGCATTGATTTTGAGCTTGTGGGGTGTGCGGACGGCAGGAAAATCAGCAACTTTCAAATACACATTTGGCTATTACCGTTATAGCGTGCTTACAGCATTGATAAATAACATATCCCTGATAATTGTCTCTTTTTTTATTTTATATAAAGCAGTAAACAGGTATATGAATCCTGTGGATATTGCACCTGAAGGGATGGTAGTCTTTTCAGTTCTCGGACTGATTTTAAACCTGTTGATTGTACGTAATTTGGGAAGCAAATCAAACAATGCCAATGTTAAAAGTGTATTTTTGCATTTTGCAGGTGATGCACTGGCTGATCTGGGTGTTCTATTTGGAGGAATTATTATAATTTTTACCGGGTGGCATGGTGTTGATACCCTGCTAAGCGCAGTTCTTGCCTGTCTTATTTTGAAAAGTGCGGCCAGGATGACTGCCGAATGTACGAAAATACTGCTGGAAGCCACTCCGAAGGCAATTTCAATAGAAAAACTCAAGCAGGCATTAATAAGCATACCCGGCATTACAGATGTCAAAGATATGCATGTTTGGAGCCTATCCATGGAAATACTGTCAATGACGGCTCATATATGTATTGAAGAGACTTGCTGGGAGAATCACGAAAACCTTCTGCATAATGTACAGCACATGATAAAAGAAAAATTCGGAATAGATCATTCTACCATTCAATTGGAGCATTTGCCCTGCAGCAGCTGCTATCACAGCAAGCCGGATCACACAGAGGTATGCTCCATGTGTGTGGACTGTTCCTTCCTTAAATATTCAGGAAGTCTGCAAAAAAACATATCAAATTGAGGAATTAATTTTTTTATTTCTATTTCCACCTATTGACTTTTTTAATATTCATGCAATAATATATATTGTGTTTAAATTTGATCTGCACACAATATATAGTATATGAATTGAATTTACTGCATAAACATAAGGTAAGGATAAATAATCAATCCATTTGCAAAGGAGATATAAACAGCTATGATAAAGCAGATTGTAAAAAGGGATCGATCTACTGTACCATTCAAAGGGGAAAAAATAACCATTGCAATATTCAAGGCTGCAAATGCCGTCGGAGGCAGTGATTTTTCCATTGCCGAGGACTTGAGCTCGGAAGTTGTGAGGCTTGCCGGGCAGAAGTACCCTGAGGGTATTGCCGAGGTCGAAGGTATACAGGATATAGTCGAAAAGGTTCTGATTGAGGCAGGCCATGCGAAAACGGCAAAGGCATACATACTTTACCGTGAGAAAAGGCGTTCAGCCAGGGAAACAAATGCTTTGATAGGTGCAACAATCAACATGTTTTCCGAATACCTTAACGACAAAGACTGGCAGATAAATGAAAATGCCAATACACAGAAGTCAATAAACGGACTGAATAACTACGTACGGGAAGCTTTTACAAAAAACTACTGGCTCCATGAGATTTATCCGGATGATATCAGACAGGCACATTTGTCGGGAGACATACATTTGCATGACCTGGGATTTTTCGGGCCTTACTGCGCCGGCTGGGATCTCCGCCAAATACTGATGAACGGTTTCGGAGGTGTCGGAGGAAAAGTTGAATCAAAGCCTCCTGTTCATCTTCGTTCTTTTCTGGGGCAAATAGTAAATTCCACATTTACCACACAGGGTGAAACAGCCGGTGCACAGGCCTGGTCATCTATTGACACCTATTGCGCCCCTTTTATACGGTATGACAGGCTGGACTATAAAGCAGTAAAGCAGGCTCTGCAGGAATTCATATTTAATTTGAATGTTCCTACCAGGGTGGGTTTTCAATGCCCTTTTTCAAACCTTACCTTCGACATTATTGCTCCAGGTACCTTAAGGGATGAAAGTGTCATTAGAGGCGGAGAGCTCATGCCGGAAAAATACGGTGATTTTCAGGAAGAAATGAACATGTTCAACATGGCCTTCTGTGATGTGATGATGGAGGGAGATTCAAAAGGCAGAGTGTTTACTTTCCCCATCCCAACCATAAATGTAACAAAAGACTTTGACTGGAATAGTCCTGTAACCGGAAAGTTCATGGAAATAACCTGCAAGTACGGTGTCCCATATTTCTCAAACTATGTCAATTCCGACCTGTCTCCGGAGGATGCACTTTCCATGTGCTGCCGTCTGAGACTTGATACTTCCGAACTGCGAAAAAGGGGCGGCGGCCTGTTTGGTTCCAACCCGCTTACAGGTTCTATCGGTGTTGTAACCATCAATCTTCCCCGTCTTGCATATATATCAAAAAGTGAATCGGAGTTTTTTACACGCCTGTGGCAGCAGATAAATCTGGCCAAAAACAGTCTTGAAATAAAGAGAAAAGTTATCGAGGAACAAACAGCCAAAGGCTTATACCCTTATTCTGCCAATTACTTGAAGGATGTGAAACAAAGAACTGATTTTTATTGGTTTAATCATTTCAATACCATAGGTATTATCGGAATGAATGAAGCCTGCCTGAACCTGCTGGGTAATGAGTCAGATTTGACAACACCTCAAGGTCAGCAGTTTGCAATCAGAACTCTTAATTATATGAGGAGTCTTATAAAAGAAATCCAGGAGGAGACGGGACACTATTATAATCTGGAGGCAACTCCGGCTGAAGGTACCAGCTACCGTCTTGCAAAAAAGGACAAGGAACGGTATCCCAATATTATAACTGCGGGTGACAGCGTTCCGTATTATACCAATTCAAGCCAGCTGCCCGTGGGCTGCACCGATGATATTTTCGAAACACTGGAACTCCAGGATGAACTGCAATCCTTGTATACAGGAGGTACCGTTCTTCACCTGTATCTGGGTGAGGAAATAAAAGATACGGGTTCTGCCAAAAATTTGATCAGGAAGATATTTACCAATTATAAATTACCGTACATTTCACTGACTCCGACTTTTTCCATATGCAATAATCACGGCTACCTTCAGGGAGAGCAGTTCTTCTGCCCCGAATGCGGTGAGGAAACTGAAGTCTGGAGCCGCGTAGTCGGGTACCTCAGACCTGTAAAAAACTATAATGAAGGAAAACGTGAGGAATACAGATTAAGGAAGAAATATGTCATAAAGGAGTAATGGATATGATAATCGCAGGTATGGTCAAGAGTTCGCTGGTGGATTATCCGGGTTTGGTTTCCTGCGTATTGTTTATGCCCGGCTGCAATTACGACTGTTTTTACTGCCATAACCGTTCCATGCTGGATGGAACTCATGAGGTACTTTCAATCGGATATGTTGAGAGTTTTCTACACAAGCGGGCAGGTTTACTGGACGGAGTTGTTATTTCAGGCGGCGAACCGACCTTACAGCCCGACCTTATTCCGTTCATAAGGAGAATAACAAAATCAGGGTACAAAATAAAGCTTGATACAAACGGTTCTTCTCCCTCAACCGTTAAACAAATACTTGATAATGGGCTCTGCGATTATTTTGCTGTGGATTATAAGGCTCCCGCCGCCAGGTATGAAGAGATATGCGGCATGGGGGTCCACGCTGAAAATGTCAGGGAAACAATACAATTGCTGGTGGACGCCGGACTTGACTTTGAGGTCAGGGCTACCGTGATTCCGCAGCTTGGAAAAGAAGACCTGATAGTTATGTCCAAAGAGCTTCCGGCAGTACCCAAATATGTTCTGAACCCTTACAGGCTCCCTGAAAATTATAATGAATATGAAAAGCCCAGGGTGATGGAAAAACCGCATTCTTCGGAAGAAATCAATTCATTTCTGCAGCTGATCAAAGAATATCAGCCAAATACAGTTTGTTGGTAATTTCAAAGGAAGGCTTGAAAATTCCATGTTTTCAAGCCTTCTTTTCTATCATTTCTCAAAAATTTTACAGCTGCTACAAGATTTTTAAGACTTTCTACAGTTTCATATTCTTCACGGGTTTTGATGTCAAACTCTGCGCATATCTGCTGTATTTTATGAGTTCAAACATACCACTCTGTCACAGATACGTTCAATCAGACGGTTTTCATGGCTTACCACCAAAACACCCGTATTATTCTGTTTGGCGTATTTCAGCACTACATGCCATATTTGCGCCTGGGTGATGGCATCCAACATGGTTGTCATCTCATCTGCAATGAGAAACCTGGTTTGCGGCGTCAATGCGCGGGCTACACAAAATCTTTGCAACTCGCCGCCCGAAAGTTCGTTGGGCCACCTTTTCATCCAGGACTCCTCCATTCCCAAAGATCTGTACAGGGCTTTATCCTGACTGCAGCTTTCATTTAATATCCTTTGCATCTGCCAGCGTGGGTTTACAGCTTTTTCAGGATGCTGGAAAACAAGCTGCACAGGATTGAAGCCTTTTGGGGGAAAAGTACGGCTATCCGGTTCCACAGCTCCGGTGAGAGGTTGTTCATATCCTGCGAGAATTTTTGCCAGAGTTGACTTGCCGCATCCGCTGGGACCAGACAAACCCAGGATTTCACCCTGATTAAGTTCAATGTTGAAATCTTTAAGTATCCAATCCCCTTTTCCATATCTGAAACTTATATTATTAGCACTAAGTTGCATTATGACACCTCACTTTCCCCTTGCGAAGTTCACGGATCTCAGGTGTACTGCATTTACACACCTGTGAGCTTTTAGAACATCTGGGTCCGAAAAGGCAGGCGGACTTATGGAGCTCACTGTGTGAGGGCTGGAAGCCTTCAACAGGCTGAAAGTCATTTTGGGGCAAGGCATTCCAGAGAGCCTTGGTATATGGGTGTCTCAAAGCCTCGCCTTTTCCTTGAAAATCAATTGCAGGAGCTATCTCGACCGTAGTCCCCGAGTAAAATACAGCTATATTGTCAGCTGCACTTAATGCGGTACCTATGTCATGAGTGATAAGCATCACCGCGCAGCCGTCATCGGCAAGCTCCCTCAAATGCCCCAGGGTTTCCTTAACTATTTCGGGGTGAAGGCCGGGTGTAGGCTCGTCTGCAATTATCAGCCCTGCCCCGCCGACCACTGCCGATGCAACCAGAGCCCTCCTTGCCATTCCGCCGGAGAGTTGAAACGGATATTGATTTTCTGCCTTTTCGTCCAGTGAATACCTTTTAAATATATTTTTCTGCTTTTCTCCGGGATTGCCGCTGCGGACCGAACAGCGGACCTGATCTCCGATCTTCATTAAAGGGTCGAGAAAATTAACGGATTGAGGTATCAATGTTATCTCAGTCCCCCGCAGCTTTTTCTGTTTCTCTGCTGTAAGTTCCGTCCCCTTGTACAGCATGGAACCCGATACCATGGCATTTTTAGGGAGGATACCCAGTATTGCATGTGCGAGGAGGCTTTTTCCCGAACCGCTTGATCCCACAACAGCCAATATTTTACCTGCATCAATTTTAATACTGAGATCCGAAATGACCTGCAGGTTTCTTTGCCTTAATCCTGCCTGGTATTGAATAAATGAGATTGAAAGATTATTAACTTCCAGCATATAAAATTCGCCTCCTTTAATCATGTGCATGGTGGGGGTCCATAAGCAAACGGAGATTCTCACCGATTATGTCAAAAGCTCTTACTATTATTAATAAGGAGAGTCCCGGAAAGAATGTCAGCCACCACATTCCTGTCGACAGATACTTCATCGACTCGGACAGTATGACACCAATTGCCGGTTTGTGCGGTGACAGGCCAAATCCCAGAAATGTTATTGAGGCTTCATGAAGTATGGCATGAGGAAATAGCAGTACAAACCCCACAAAAAATTGTGGTACAAGATGCGGAAGTATATGGTGGAAGGCTGTCCACCAACGGCTTTTTCCCATATGTCTGGAGATCTGAACAAATTCAGCCGATTTCAGCTGCAATACTTCGGCTCGTATGACCCTGGTAAGGCTGGTCCAATGGGTAAATGCAACTCCTATGATCACTCCCTTTGACCCGCCTCCAAGTGTGAAGGCAATTAAGATCAGGGCCACTAGATGAGGCATTCCAAGAAAAAGATCCACAATCCAGGTAATGATCCTGTCAACGGTCTTTCCCATGGTTGCCGCACTCATACCAAGCATCAGGGCAATAACCACACTGACAGCCGAGGCTGTCAAACCTATGTAAATGCTCAAGGATAATCCCTTCACCGTGCGGGTAAACATATCCCGTCCCAGCCAATCCGTGCCGAAAAGATGTTCAAGCGACGGAGCAAGGTTTTTTTCATCAAAATGTGTGGCTATTTTTTCATCGTCCAGAAGCAGGCGTGCAATTATAATTGCGGCCAGGATCAGCACAGAGGATGCGAGCATAAGCAAAGTCCGCTGTCTTCTGTTAAGCCCGGGGATAAATTTTAAATATTTAATGTTCCGGCTATCCCGTGTAATTGCAGAAATTTCACTCATATTGCATTTCCCTCCTTAATCCTTGGATCTACAAGTTTATATATAATATCTGCAATCAGGTTTCCTGTGAACACAAATATGGCACTGAAAAGCACCAATCCAAGAAGAAGCGGCAGATCGCCTCTCAGACCGGCCTGAACTGTAGCCTGCCCCAATCCCGGATACGAAAAGACCTGTTCCGCCAGTACAGATCCGCCGAAAAGCTCACTCAGGGAAGCAAACTGCAGTGTTATTGCGGGCAGTGCTATATTGCGAAGACCATGCCTCCACAAAAGCTTTAAGCCTGATTCACCCTTTGCCCGTGCAAATAGAATATAATCGCTCTCAAGGACATCAATGAGCTTCTGCCTTGTATGAAGCGCTATATTGGCCACCCCTATGATGCTCAGTGTCAATGCCGGCAAAATAATATGATTCAATCTGTTGGCAATTGTAACATTTTCTTTCAGGACTCCGGCCGGCACCCCCATTCCAACGGGAAACCAACCAAGGCAGACAGAAAATATTATCAGCAGCAATAACCCCAGCCAGAATGTGGGTGTGGATGCAAGTGTCAGGCAATACCATTTGATAAGCCTGTCAAGCCAGCTTCCGCGGAGCATGGCGGCAGCTATCCCCATTAAAAATCCCAGAATACCTGACAAAACCCAGGCTATTCCCATCAACGCCAGCGATGCCTGGAAACGCTCTTTGATAACATCGGCAACAGGAGCTCTGTATATCATTGAGGTGCCCATATCACCCTGCAGCAGTGATTTTCCCCATAGTATAAATCTTTCGGCCGGGGACTTGTCCAGCCCCCAGTGTTCAGCTATTCTGGCTCTCTGCTCCGGACTCACTTTGGTCATGTCTGCTCCCACATAAGCCTGCACCGGATCGACCGGAGAATGGCTCACAAGCACGAAAGACAGCAGGCACAAGGCAGCCAGCAGCGATATTATTCTGATACTTTTTCCAATAATAAATTTAAAAAGACTTGTTTGTACCATACTTGAAACTCCTTTGTCAAACTGTCATTCCACTAGTTCTCCCAGTGCCATTCTTCAATATTGTCGGTGAGAGGCCAGCCGTGTCCATGAGGATGAATCTTTTGTTTTCCAATGTTGAGCTTTTCTTTTACCAGATACAAATGATCAAGATTTACAAGCCATGCCCAGGGAGCATCACCATTCGTACCAAAGCCTGTGCTTCCGTCCCATTGAGCCTTTTTCCAGTATTGGAGAGCATCTTTTTCGCTTATTGAAGACATGGCCTTATTAAGATATTCATCTACCTTGGGATTCATATAAAAGCCGGAATTGTAATAATCCACTCCCCGGTATTTGCTGCTGTACAGGTTATACATTTCAATAGGGTCCTGACTTCCCCAGCCAAACATTATGGCATTTGAATACATGAGTTTTTCCATATCATCCCAACTCCTGCCCTCAACATTAATTTTTATACCCATTAATTTCACCCTGTCGGCAACTGCTATGGCAAGGGATTGGCGGATTTGGTCACCAGACGGATAGATCAGGTTGAATTCCGCTTTTAAAGCGCCTTTTTCCAGTATGCCGTCATCGTCGGAATCCTTCCAGCCACCCTCCGATAATATTTGCTTTGCACCTGCTTCATCCGCATCCCTGATTACCGTGTCAGGATTCCACCAGGGCATTTTGTCGCAAACACTGTA
Organism: Bacillota bacterium; assembly: GCA_023386445.1. Lineage (GTDB taxonomy): Bacteria > Bacillota > Clostridia > Acetivibrionales > DSM-1351 > Ruminiclostridium. The sequence goes on from JAEWJR010000098.1 coordinate 21,396, forward strand.
AGCAGGAGAGCCGTAACCATTTAAAATTCCGTCAACAAGACTGTTACGGTCAACCTCAAAATTTATTGCTTTTCTTATTGCTATATCCGAAGTTACATCATTACCAATGGGATAACCGTCCTTGGTTTTTTCTCCTGGTTTTACATATGGAAACAATATGCCGCGGTTATCGACACTTTCAACAGCTTCCAGCTTCATGCCCGTTACCTTTTGTCCCGCATAGGAAGGAACGATAGCCGCAATATCCACTTCACCCGCTTGAGCGGCAGCGAAGGCAGCTTCTTCGCTTAAATACAAAAATGTTATTTTCCTGAAAAAGGGTTTTTTTCCATAGTATTCAGGATTTGCCTCCACTATCAGCTGTTGGCCTTTATCCCATTGAACAAATTTAAAAGGTCCCGAACCCAGCGGTTTCTGCGAGTATTCACTGCTGTATGCATGTTTTGGAACAATACCGGTATTGACCAGTATGTTTATAAAAGTTGACTGGGGATTTTCAAGTGTAAATTTAACTGTGTATTCATCCAATGCCGTAACACTCTTCAATATATTCAGATCAACTACAGAAGCGCTTTTGGCTGTTGTTTCATATGTAAAGACCACATCTTCTGCCGTTAAAGGTTTTCCGTCCGAAAAACTGACATCCCTGCGCATTTTGACCGTCCACTCAAGTCCGTCATTGCTTACCGTATAATCTGTTGCCAGATCATTTACTATATTCATGTCGCTGTCCCTTTTCAGGATAGTGCTTTGAAACAGCGGAGACCCGTATCTTCCCCAGCCTGTTGTCGGGTCAAAGCCACCGTCGGGTTCGCTGCCTATGGACATAATCAATTCATCCCGTTTTGTATCGATTTTTGCATTATTTTCCGGTTCTCTGTTTGATGAACATCCTGAAAAAAACAACATGGTGAAAACCAGTGATAAAGCGGTTAATGTTAATGTAAATCTTTTTAGCATTATTTAAAGCCTCCTCGAAATTTTAATAGCTAGTATTAATAAAAATTGGGTGTGTGTTTTTTTTGAATCTCTCCTTCCAGGCAAAAATAAAACCATGAAAAAGAGCTATTTCATATAGCTTCCCTTCATGGTTTATTTATTGGTTATTCATTTTTTATTTAAAACATTAAAAAATTTAATTTAAGCCTTCATGACTTTTTTCTGTGTGAGTATAACACAGGTAATAATATTAGGTCAATATAAAAATTACATTCCATTGACTAAAATAAAAGCTGCAAATCATAAATAACTGATTTGCAGCTTATGGAATTTTGATCCAGCGCTCTAAAGCATAAAAAAAATAAATTTACTTGATAACTCTCCTGGCACCAATATAAGTACCTCTGTATTCCGATAGCTTTTGTATACGCACTTCACCATTTGATGAGGATGCATGGATAAAGCTGTCTCCGCCCAGATAAATTCCTGCATGATCTATTCTGCCTGATGCTTTGCGTGAGGATGCATCAAAAAACAGTATATCTCCTGCTTCCAGTTGGCTTTTTGACACCTTTATTCCATTTGAATACATAGCTTCAGCGGATCTGTTTAGTGTAATTCCGAATTTTTTGTAAACGTAACCGATAAGGCCTGAGCAGTCAAAGCCGGTTTGAGGGGTATTTCCGCCGTATAAGTACTTGACACCATTGAATTGCTTTGCATATGATATGATCTGTTCATTGATCGAAGGTGCTTCCTCAACTGCTGCTGCCAAAGTTGCAACAGTTATCGAGCGTGATACTTTGTCGGCAGTTTTTAATGCGGTTGCCGAAGCACTTGTGGTTGTGGCGGATTTGACTGCAGCGGCTTTAACTGAAGCCGTTTGAACCGGAGAGTTGATTACGAAATTGGAGGCTACATATCCAATTTTTGTTCCGATTTTGACTTTGTTCCACCCGTTTGCAGTATCAAGAATAACTACACCTGTATTTTTTTTAAGAGAAGTTATTTTTTTAGTACTGGTACCCGGGCCTGTTCTGAAATTAACCCCATTTGCATTTATAATTCCATTTGCAGATGTTAATTTCAAATAGTCATCGTTTACCCATCCTGTCTTTTTGTTATAAGACACCTTGTACCAGCCGTTGGATTTATCAATGACTGTTACACTTGCGTTGGTCAATTTTGAAATAATTGAGGATGATGCTGTCGGATTCTTTCTAAAATTTACATTGGTACCTACAATTTTTCCGGGTACTGTAGCTGCCATCGCAATTGAGGAAACAAATGCGAGAGAAATAACTAAAAAACCACCTGCCAGTACCTTGTTTAATTTCTTTGTCATTGGTCCTCCTATAGTGTGCTTCCGAAGTTAGCTGCCGGGTTCGGGTAATAGGATCACCCTACCATAAAATGGATTAACCCCCTGTATCCTGGTTCCTCCGTACCTCAAACTGAGGATTCAGCAAATTTTTGTTTCTTGCTTCAGTTTGCAGCTTTATGCCCATATTGATTAAGCAGTATGCAAACTGATTCATATTTCTCTGCTGCTATAAAGTTTGACCATGTCACCTCCTTTCGTAAACAATATTTATGATTTCAGTTAACAATTAGTTAACATAATTCATAATACTATAATATTCGAAATTATTGAACCCTTTATAGGGGTTTGGTATAAATTGGATGGAATAAAGTATCCATTAACAACGTTTTCAGAACCAACTTTTAATTGTTAATATACCACTGTCAGGTGAAGAAATTATGAAGATAACATAATAATAATTTATTTATTTATTGGTTTTATTTGGAATTGCTTTAGTAACCTGAGAAAATGATTTGCCTCACGCAAGGTATGATCACCTAAAAGCGGAATGATTATAGATTTTATTTTGCATTCAAGCAGTCCTTTGGTGCCCTGCTCTTTGAAATCACGGATTCTTTGCACTGCACTCAAGCTATCTTCAGTCACTTTTTCAAGGGGTATGGTCATATCTACAGCAGCCTTTGCCTCTTCTGTCAGCTGGTCAAATTCATTTCCGAAATCATGGGCGGTATTAATGAGTTGGTCTTCAGTAGGGTCAAGCAGCCCGCGGATAAATTTTGAATGCTCTGCCATTATTCTGTTCCAGAATAGCTCCTGCTGCAGAGCTTCGTTTTCAATGCTCATTTCTTCCCTCTTTTGAAGCTGCTGAACAATTCGTACATACAATTTGGCTTCCCGCAGAATATGGTCAACTAACAGGGGGTAATTAAAAGTAAACATTTTGCAGGTAAGAACGTTATTAAGGACAGTTTCCTTAAACGTTATGAGAGCGTTTATCAGGACGATGGCCCTGTTATTAATAGAAACAACTCTTTGCTCCAGAAACGGATTTATTGTGACGGTATCTCCACCCATTAAGTTAATTTCAGCCTGAGTTATATTGGTGGGTATTCTGACTCCGGAATAGTATGAAGTTACTGTTTCCGCATCAAGTGTATAGGGCGTAAAAACTTCACCCGAATGAATAACCGAATGACTGACAATGCCGTTGGATATTGAAACGACATCTACTAAAAGCCTGTCAAATTCCATTCTGAACTCATCGGCTTTTCTGGTGTAACTGCTATCTTTTGTTGTAAAACCTGCTTCAAGGAAAAAGGAATGTTCTTTCATAATTCTAGCGAAAAAAAGATGTAACTCCAGAGATTGGCGGACAAATTCAAAACCTGATAACATTAAAACCAACCTTTCCTAAACTTCACTATGTTAGTATATTATGTTAACCATTTGCTAATGGTTACTGAATTAACAGCAAATACTTGGTTTCAAGTTTTATTTAAGTTATTTTTGTTGACGATGGTTTTGTAAAATACTACAATTACATATATCACGCATTTGTTAGATATTGTGCACTAAAGATTATTAATAAAGTGGTGAAAACGTGAAAGTATCAATTGAAGAAATCAGTAAAGACCAGCAAGAAGAAATCATCATCAGGTGTCATGAGTTAAATGATGAAATTCTGAAATTGTTAAATAAATTAAAAACAGAAAGTCCTGTTTTGCTTGGCTATCATGAAGACATTATCCATAGGCTCAGTATTGCAGACGTCTATTACTTTGAAGCAGTGGATAATAGGGTGTTTATCTACTGTAAAGAAAAAGTATTTGAGTCAAAGCAGAAGCTTTATGAGCTGGAAGAAGTGTGCAGGGGAAGGAAATTTTTTCGCGCATCTAAATCTCTCATTATAAATATAACAAAAATATCATTTGTAAGACCATCTATAAGTGGCAGGTTTGAGGCAAAGCTGGAGAATGGAGAAAACATAGTTGTCTCAAGACAGTATGTACCTGTACTAAAGAAGATGTTAGGTTTATAGGAGGAAACGTTAATGAAATTTACATATTATATTAAAAAGTTAATCAGAGATTATTTTATCATATTTGCAATTATTGTAATATTTCTTACAATATTGCGTCAGATTTTTTTACCAGACATGTATTTAGAATTGAAAGATATTTTTATTTGTATGATAGGTGCGTTGTTAGGTGATTTACCAAGCTTAATATTTTACTCAGCGAAAGAAATGTCGGAAAAGGAAATGCGAATTAGGATAATCATTCATTTTGTGGTACTGGAGGCTGTTTTATTGACCTTTGGTTGTGTAATAAGATTAGTAAACGGTATCCTTCCTACAATTATATTTGCTTTTCAAATTGCGGTAATATATGTATTTGTCCGCTTTTTATCGTGGTTGGATGATAGAAAAGCTGCCAATAGAATCAATGAAAAACTTAAGGCGATGAAAGATGAGTCAGTGAATGAACCCGAAGAAGGATTAAAATAAATTGAAGCTTACTACTCCTTTTTAACATCTTACCTGTCTTTACGAACAGAATACTGTTTACGCCATATACAACTTGGCAAGGGATATTGTATTCTGAATATGGAAGTGGAGTAAGGAATATAAAGTGTTGTTCTTTATACGCTTAGATTGATAGAGGGCAGAAATGTAAAAATGGAGGGGCAAAAACATGGGAACAATCATACTCAGTATCGCAGCTGTCATAGAAATCGTGTTCGCAGTGTACTGTATTGCAACAAAATCCAGTCAAAAGAGAATCAGAAGTTGGGTTCGCATCATAGCATTTGCCGTATTTGTCATATTAACGCTTGCAACAATCATTGAGTGGAGTTTCCGCTGGTATCTGCTTGCCGTAATTCTACTTATTTGGGCAATAATTGGCGGCGTTTCATCGATACAAAAGAAGGAAGACAAAAAAAAATACAAGGCCGTACGTGTCATGTTCAAGGCAATCGCAGTGTGGCTGATTGTGGCCATAGCTGTTACACCTGCGTTGATATTCCCACAGTTTAAGCTTCCTAAATTAACTGGCGGGCATAATGTGAACACAGTCGTTTATACTTACACAGATAACAACCGTATTGATACATTCAGCAATACAGGCAAAAATAGGAAGGTTACCGTCGAATTCTGGTTTCCTGCGGATGCCCGTGGCAGGTATCCTCTCGTAGTATTCTCCCATGGTGCATTTGGAATAAAGGCCAGCAACACCTCCACATTTACGGAACTGGCAAGCAACGGGTACATCGTGTGTTCCATCGATCATCCCTATCACTCTTTGTACACCAAAGACATCGGCGGCAGCATTACAATAATCGATAGTTCATTCTTGCAGGAGGTAATTGATGTAAACAATGGCGTTTATGATAATATGACTGCATACCAGCTTGAACAGAAATGGCTGAAGATCCGCACCGATGACATGAATTTTGTACTCGACACGATTATTAAGAATGTCAAAGAAAATGGCTACGAAAAAGTTTACCAACTAATAGACACCGGCAAAATCGGTTTAATAGGTCACTCGTTGGGCGGTGCAGCAAGCACACAACTCGGCAGAGAACGTAAGGACATTGCTGCGGTCATCAACCTTGATGGTGACCTGCTCGGTGAAGAAGTGGGCTTTGTCGACGGCAAACCTGTTATTAATCACGAGATTTATCCTGTTCCGTTGCTTAGCATTTACACTGATACTATGAAAAAGTTAATGGATAGCGTAACTGACCCGGACATAGTCATTCCTCAAAAGTTGATATCAGCCACTGCCCCTAATGCATATGAGGTCTACATTGCAGGTACGGATCACATGAGCCTAACCGATTTGCCTCTTGTCTCACCATTTTTTGTGAATATGATAAGCAGTTCGATAAAAAAAGCCGGTGGCGGGCATGAAACTGATAAATACCACGTTATTGAGACGATGAACAGAATTGTACTGGAGTTTTTCAATTGCTATCTTAAAGGCGAAGGAAATTTTCATTCTGCGGGGACATATTAACTTCATAGAGAGATTATGAGCAGTTTATGATAATTAATACACTTCCTCTTAAGTAAAAAAATTGAACAAGAAGATTGCCAATAATAATGCGACAACAGGACAATCTTCTTGTTTTTATTTTTAATATTTGCAGTGTACCAGAATAACTCTTCAGAAGTTGGTTCAAACCTCATAAGATGCATAACTTGAACCTTTTGTTGTATTGTAAGTATATGATGCAAGTGTTGTATAATTTAATTTGTCAAGAAAAAATCTATATTATGTTGTATTAAAATTTAACGTATAATTCTTTTTTTGCTCCGCACACCGGGCACTTGTCGGGAGCTTCATCAAGTATGGTGTGACCGCAAATTGGACAGATATGTACGGATTTGAGCTCGATATCCTTGCCGTCTTTTACTGCGTCCTGCGCCTGCTTGAAAAGCTGGGCATGTATTTTTTCAGCTTCAAGAGCGAAATGGAATGAACGCTGCGCTCCCGGCTCATTCTGGAATTGAGCGGCATTAAGGTAAACAGGATACATTTGCTCTACCTCATGCAGCTCACCATTTATACCTCCTTGAAGATTATCGTATGTTTTTCCGTTACCAAATACAGCTCCGGCCGTAACCGCCGCATCGGCTGTGTCTCCGCCGATTTCCCTGAAATGGTTTGTTGCGTGTACCCTTTCTGCATGGGAAATGGCTTCAAACAGTTTTGCAACATTGGGGTAGCCTTCTTTTTTAGCTATATCACCCCAGGCCAGATAACGCATGTGTGCCATGCTCTCTCCGCCGTAGGCCGAGTGCAGAAATTCGGATGTCATTGCATTTTTTACAGACATTTTATAAATCCTCCTTATCAATTTAAATTACTAACTAATAAAGGAACTATTAATCTATCCTTCATAATAAATAACGGTTTTATTCAAATACAACAATTGCTTTCCTTCGTTTTATTCTCAGCAATGCAGTTTCCAATACCCTAAAGCTGTGATTTAAATCCTTCTGCTCCAAATAAGCGGTTGAAATATCCTGTCCGATTACTAAATCCACGTTTTTAGGTTCGGAGCATACAAGGACTGCTTTGCCCTTGCCAAGAACCGGGCTTTTATATATATGCCCGTCCAGCAGTTTATTAACCCGGTCTATTTCCAACAGTCCCGTTCCTTCCTGCAGCCGCTGCATCTGCATATAAAGGTCGGGACTGACAGTCAGAGCGTAGGTGCCGTAAATGGCCTCCGAAACCAGCAGTTCAATTGCAGCAGCAGCGTCTGTAAATGCATTTTCACCTGTTGACCAGTCTTTTCTTTTTAATTTATGGGTTCCTGCAGCGGTCAACAGTCCCTCATAGCCTGCGGCTTCATTTCCGAAGAAAATGAGTTTTTCCTCCTTCAGGGCACAGGCCTGGGCAGAATCCATAGCTTTTGAAAGATCTACTGGGTACCCTGATTTCTCATGGATTTCAATGTCTCTGCCCAATAGCGTAAAGTCATCATATATGGCTGGAATCTCCGCATACTTTCTCCCTTTCATGGCAATGAAGCCGTCAGCAGCTTCTTCAGTAACAGATTCGGCATCATCTATATTTATGCTGCCGACACCGATACCAACAGGACCGAAAATATGCAGAAAACGCCTGCCGGTCAAAATGTTGCGGGCAGCCTTAACAACCGCTTTATCGATCTGTTCCCATAGTTCTCCCGAAACCGGAGAACCTTCTCTTGATAGATAATTCATACATTCCACCTCCTGATTCATTAACATTTATCATTCATTATTATTTTCATTTAGCAGACTTCCGATGGTTAATTGAGGAGCAGAAGGAGTATTTGGCTCGTCAGAAGGTTTTGAAATACCCAGATCATTCAGCATTTCCTTAACTTCTGATTCCCCTTCCGAAAATAATTCTGCCTCCTGGGGATCAAGTATCCTCAAAAGTGTCATCAGTTCTCCTACATGAGCCTTTTCTTCATCGCGAATATCACCGATGATTTTTTTTGCAATTTCATCGTCAGTCGCCTGAACATGTGCATCATAAACATAGATAGCCTCAAGTTCACCTGCTATGTCCAGACGAATTGCCTGAATCAGTTCCTGTTTTGTCAATTTCCGATCCACATTTCCCTGAAAGGGATTTGCAAAAGCTGGCATAAGTTTATCCTCCTAAGTTTGAATTTTAATATTTTTGAATTTAATATTAATAATGTCATTATTAATATTATCAAATGAAGTCTTTTAAATACCCTTTAACCTTGTCCATAGGTGTTGCTTTATCAATAAGCGGTTCATCACCTTTAAGAAAATCGAATTTTTCGGTAAAGGTCTGCTTTTCGTTTTTATACAATATACCTATCGGAATCCGGTCCCCCCATTCCATGGACTTTTCCATCGCCTTTAATCTGTCTGTAGCGTCATATCCGTCCTCTATCTTGTAAACACGTTTGCTGTACCACTGAAAAGTGTTTATTTTATTAAAGCTTACACAGGGCTGGAGAATGTCCACAAGAGCATAACCCTTATATTTGATGGCTTCTACCATTATTGAAGTCAAGTGTTCCCTGTCTCCGCTGAAGGCTCTGGCAACAAATCCCGCACCCAGGGCCAGTGCTACCAGGAGTGGATTCATAGGCTCATTCATTGAGCCTGCCGTCTGTATTCCGGTTACATGACCGACACCTGTTGTCGGAGAGGCCTGGCCTTTTGTCAGTCCATAAATTTGATTGTCATGCACAAAATGCGTTATATCCACGTTTCTTCTGATATTGTGCAGGAAGTGGTTTCCTCCTTCGCCATAGGAATCACCGTCACCAGTATTCACTACTACTGTAAGATCCTTGTTTACAATTTTGGCTGCGACGGCAGGAGGCAGGGATCTTCCGTGAAGGCCGCAGAAGCCGTTTGTATTAATGTACTGCGGAGTTTTTGCGGCCTGGCCTATTCCTCCTACCACCAATACTTCATGCGGCTTTTTCCCTGTTTGCTCCAACGCCGCCTTAAGACATTCAATTATATTAAAATCACCACAGCCGGGACACCATGCTGTTTCTGAAATACTATACTTTACATCGCACATAGTTATTCATTCCCCCTGATTCTCTCAAATATAAATCTGGAACTCATTGGCCGACCGTCATATTTAAGCACACTGCTGTCACAAAATATTCCTGTCACTTCGGAAACTATGGAAGCCAGCTGTCCTGTTGCGTTCTGTTCGACATTTATTATTCTCTTTGCTTTTTTTGCCTTCTCAACCAGCAGTTTGGTCGGTAAAGGCCAGATATCACCAAATACAAGAGCTCCATATTTTTTATCAGAATTGCTGTTCAGCATGTTTACCGCTTCAGTTACAGGACCCCAGGTTGAGCCCCAGGCAAGCAGCAGTACATCACAATTGACAGCACCGGTAAAATCAGGCTCAAGAAGTTCCTTCTCCAAATATTGAAGTTTCCGCAGCCTCTTTTCCACCATCTGGTTTCTGACTTCTGCAGATTCCGTTATATGACCGGCCTCATCATGCTCATCACTGTCCACCAGTACAGTTGCTCCGGGGTTTTTTCCCGGGATGATTCTTGGTGAAATTCCGGTTGAGGTGATTTCGTATCTTTTATAAGGGTTGGCTTCATCAAACTGATAGCCGGATATGTAATAATTTCTTTCAACCGAATCAAAATTAAAAGGTTTTACTGTTACAGTGGTATCGGCAAGATACTGGTCACTCAGGAGAATAACCGGAAGCTGGTATTTGTCGGCCAGATTGAAAGCTCTGACAGTCTGATAAAAAGCGTCTTCAGGGTTTCTCAATGCTATTACCATTCTTGGAAATTCACCCTGGGATGCAGAAATAACAAATTTCAGGTCACTCTGCTCCGTCCTTGTAGGGAGCCCTGTGGTGGGTCCGGGACGCTGTACTTCGGCAATGACCAGAGGAACCTCCTGCATTCCCGACAGGCCAAGAGCCTCAACCTTAAGTGCGAAACCTCCGCCTGAAGTACCGGTCATAGCCCTTGCCCCGGCATAGGAAGCACCTATTGCCATATTTATTGCAGCAATTTCATCCTCGGCCTGCTCTACAACTATCTCAGCATCCAGCATTTTTGAGGCCAGGTAATCCATTATGCTGGTAGAGGGTGTCATGGGATAAGCTGAATAAAATTTACAGCCGGCTGCCAATGCTCCCAGTGCAACAGCCTCATTTCCATTGATTATTATATTATTATCATCCTGTGCTGTTGTACTAACGTCATATTTTTTTGCAGCCAGCTTTCTTCCTTCGGCAAGAGCTTTGAAATTCAAGGCTGCAAGCTCGGCATTAAAGAAATCCTTAAGAACGGCTTCAGTTTCCCGGTCATCAATGCCCAGCAGCTCCAAAACGGCACCAACAGCCACACTTCCCATTGTTCTGATGTTTCCTGTGCCCGAAGCAATTTGTTTAAGGGGCAGCCTGATACATCTCAAATCCTGGTTTTTAATTTCTTCTTCACAAATGATAAATCCGTCAGCTTTTAAATTTTCAATGTGATATTCGATAGTTTCGCCATTCATGGCAATAATGCCGTCCACTTCCTCTGAATGAGATAATATTCTCTCACTCCCGAAACGTATCTGGATAAAATTATGTCCGCCTCTAACCCGTGACATGTAATCTCTGATTGTGAATACTTCAAATCCCTGTCTTTTGAGAATTCTTTCAAATATGGCCGAGAGAGTTTCAATACCCTGTCCAGCCGCACCTCCGATTAATATGTTATAATTCACAATTCCACCTCTTTTTGTTTAATATACAAATATTCTACTTATGTAGAACTATTTACGAAAATCTGAACTTAGGTTAATAAATACCACATTAAAATTACTGGTAAACATGAAATTATATTAAATTTACTGATTTTTTAGAACTAGTACAATATTCTGTATATTCAGGGCGCATCCTTTGGGCGAATTATGCACCCAATTTGCAGAAAATTGTACTATTAGTCTGTAACATCCAAATTCATATATTGCCGGCGGTTAAATTCAGGATAAAACCAAGAAATTTGTTCCAAAAGTTATAAATTCCTATACTCTGAAAAAAGTGGTATTAGCACTTTCAAAAACATTTAAAAATGCTCAATACCACTTTACCCTCTATTGACAGGGTATATATTAGAGGTGATTCATATCTATTTGCCCAGGTCGTTGCGGATAGCATTAAACCAGACATCCGCCATCTTATCATAGCCGGTTCTGTTGGGATGCACACCGTCCTGCAGATCGCCGGTGGTAAGAGCACTGTACATGTCGACTGCAAATACCGGCTTTCCCTCATTGACCTTATTTTGAACAATTCCGGGGATTTGAGAATTATAGCTTATTATTTTTTGATTCAAATCCGACATGCCCAGGGGAACAATTTTAGCAACATAAAGTTTTCCGCCCGCCGGTAACCTGGCACATATCTTATCGATCAACACACTCAATCTGGCCGGAGCATTGGATAAATTATAATTTTGTGCAATGTCGTTTGTACCGATATGTAATAATACAATTTTGGGTTTGTAGGTATCCATCCACGAATTTATATTTGTGTCAAGCTGATCAATACGCCAACCGGAGTGACCTTCATGATTTTTATCACCAAGCTCGGAAGGTCCGTTTGACAATGAGCCTGCAAAATCGACTTTAAGTCCATTGTTTGTAATATTCTTCCACAGCTTGATGCGGTAACCTCCGGGTACCACCAAACCGTCGGTTATTGAATCACCCAGGGGCATTACAATAGTGGTAATGTCCTCAGCAGGAGTTTTGGGAAATTTATTTATCAACCCTAAAAGATATTGCTTTAACAGAGACAAATCCAAAGCTGTTATATTCCCATCGCCTTCCAGGTCTGCCGCATACAGATCATCCTGAACAGGCAAATCTGTAATGCTGCCGAGAAGAAATTGCTTCAGCAATGAATAATCCAGCGCATCGATTGCATTATCACCGTTCAGGTCCCCTATGAGGCCTGATGCAACCGCGGCAGCATTTGGGAAATACTCCTGTTCCTCTGCATTACAAAGGGAACTCATGCATAAACAAATACTTATTATTATAATTAAAGAGAGTATTTTTTTCTTCATAATATTAACCTCCTAACATGTTATGGCTTTGAGCCGCTTAGCGGTTACAAAATAGTTATGAAATTTGTTCACTCCAATATCTGCATAAGGAAGATATTGGAGTGAAATTGTATGCTGCTGTTACTGCACTGCCATTTCAAAGGCAACACAGTAATTGGGTTGTGTAATTCCGGTGGTGCTTCCTTTAAACGTATCGGAATCCTTAAGCAATCCCCATCTTACGGTTCCGTTTGTCCTTTTTGTACCGCCTGTGGTATTGGCATAACCGACCTTGACTCCTGAAGACGGGAGATCACTGGCGCATGTTATTTTTACAGAATTGCCTGAGATTTCAACCGAACTGATAGTAACACGTCCGCTGGAAGTACTTACTTCAAAACCCTTTCCATTTCTCCACTCGGTCAGGGTGCTCTGATTTGGAGCCGGTAAAGTTGTATCCCATACGAGAGGTGCTGCAGGCACATGGAAATTGACTGTGATAACCCGGCCGCTTCTGCTGACACTTGTTGGCTGCAGCGGCTGCCAGTCTTTACCGAGTACTACCTTTTCATAATAGATCTCACCCAGCTTTTCACCGAGTTGCTGGTAACCGTTTGCCACCAGATGTACTCCGTCACTGTAGTAGGGATACTGGTATTTGGGACCGGTACAGATAATATCTCCGGGATGGTCCAATCCAACGCTCCATTGCTGCAGGGTTCCCACAGAAGTTCCGCTGTTGCTCGGGTATGCATGCTGCTGTGATACAAACAGAGGAATGCTTTGCGTTTGTCCGGTTATTGCTCTGATATCCTGATTGTAGTTGGACCAAAGCTTGTACAGGTCGTTTCCGTAGGTTGAACTTCCCGAATCTGTTTCACCGTGAGTAATAATTATTGCACCTACGCCATAGGTTTTTCCTTCAGCAGCAGCCAACCGCTTGATTGCACTCACTTCGAAAATGGAAGCAGCATAGGCACGTCCTACAGAACCTGTATCCGCAGCACCTTTCTTTATTGCCACCATTCCTTGTCCGGACTCACCTACTACCGTGTGCGCTGTTATGTAATCCTTGCTGAAATTTGACTGAACCAGAGACGTTATTTGATTGGCCATAACGGTGTGAGGAGTTTCACCGTAAATATTTCCGGGGTAAGGTCCGGGATACCCCGAAGCATAACCGCGTATTGGTTCGACCAGCGGTACCATCCTGAGGGAAGTGCTGTTTGGATTAAAGGGAGGCACAGTCGTGTTTCCAAGGGAAAGCTTGAGATTGTGATATGGCTGGGTCGTAGTCACGGCAGGATTTGCTTGTGCACCCACAGAAAGGCTCTGCCCAGTTCCGATAACCCCTGCCCAGTTCCAGGGAATGTTTACCGGATTGGATTGGTCAACAGGAAATTTTTCTATAAGCCCAAGTAAAAATTGTTTAAGCAGGCTTAGATCAATTGCCGTCACCGAATCCTTTCCGTCCAGATCCGCAATTATCTCACCATCTTCTACAGGAAAAGTATCAATTGTTTTTAGCAAATACATTTTGAATAATGAAAAATCAAGTGCATCAATACTTCCGTCTCCGTTTACATCCCCATATTTGTAATTTGCCGCAGCATTGGCCTCTGAAGCATATGTAATTCCTGAAGTGAGGATAAATGAAACTGCCAAAAGCAAAACCAATAGGATGAAAATCCTTCTGGAGGTTTTACCCGGGTTGTCAATTATTTTAAGCATATTTACCTCCTTAATATTGTCATATAAATATATTTTAGCCATTGAGTACTTTGGTTTTTAATAGTGCGAAATCGATGGCGTTTATTTCTCCATCGTTGTTCATATCTGCATTCTGTTTGTTAATTACTGTGTCAGGGTTTAAAATGTATTGCTTGATTACAGCACAGTCCAGCATATCAACAGCTCCGTCGCCGTTTGCATCTCCGGTGATTACCGGATTGTGTGTACCGTAGTACTGTCCCAATGAAATACCGTTTGAACCAAGGGGTATCTGGTGGTCAAGACCGATGAACTTTCCGTTTGACTGCCATAGTGCGGGCTTTAGCAATCCATATTTTGCCTCATCCCAGGTTGCCCAGTCATTGCCGATCAGCCCCCCGGTATCTCCCGAATTGGGGTTGATACACCAGAATGTGTGATTTATACGTTTATTGATCATATAGTCTCTCAATAAAGTCATCCATTTTTGATTTTTTCCGCCGTCCATAAAGCCTCCCCACTCTCCGATAAGAAGCGGCGCAATCTTCTGATCGTCAATATATGCCCAGGTGTCGTACCAGTAATCGTCAAGCAGGGTCTGAGTAGTAAAATCCTTATCAAACCAGGACTGATTATACACAGAAGGACCGTAGTCATGCGGGGAGTATACCACCTGACTGTTCAAGGGACCCAAATCTATAGGGTAATCTTTAACTCCCCTTAGATTTCCGCCCCACCAGCCGCCGTACCAGGGAGCGTCATCACCGGTTGCACCCCAGACGTCAGGTGTATCATATGTATATCCCTTTTCTGTTTTAGGATATTGTTCAACACCTTCGATGACAATCAACAGTTTGGGATTTGCTGACAGAATAGCCCTGGAACACTGTTCGGCAGCATATTTCCAGTTGTTTTTATCTGTAGAATTATCCCATTTTGCTATATCTGCAGGTGTTTCCTTGGCATACCCCCGTTTCCCGTGAGGTTCATTTTTCAAATCCATGGCCAGAATGGTATCATCGTTTTTATACTTATTAGCCAGCCATACCAAGGTATCTATCCACTTTTCAGTGGTTATCGTTCCTGCCGTGGAGGTATTCAAACCATACCAAAGCGGATACATATGCCCTGAATTGTTTGCATCGGGACTGTGTATGTCTATCATTACCTTTACACCAAGTTCCTTACAGTAGCCCATAATAATGTCAAAGATCTCCATGCTGTTTTTTGTTTTGCCGGTGGCAGGGTCATAGAAATCCGGGTTGCATACGTGATACGGCGGATTGTTTGACGCAGTGACACTCGAAACCTTGTTAGGATTACCTGACATCCAGCTGTATAAAAGCTCGGTTGAAATAGGTATTCTTAACAGACCGATTCCTCTGTTTGCCACACTTGTTAAAATTGTTTTGACATCATACCAGGCGCCATGAAATACATTTTCACTGCAGTTGAAACCAAACCAGTTGGCACCGGTGAGCCAGACTTCGTTTCCGTTCATATCATAAATCTTATCACCTGCGCAGTGCAGCCAATCATCATTATTGCTGCCGGCAGCATACACGCGGCCGGTATTTGTAAAACTCAGCGTAATAATAAGTGCAAAGGTACAAAGCAGAGAAATTATTTTTTTCAATTTATTCATAGTATTAAGTCTCCTTTCACAAAAGAAAATTTCATATAAAACTTAATATCAATTAAAAAGCCGGAGCAGTATTTAAATGTCGGTTTACAAGAAAATAGCTGCTCCGGCCGTGTATTACATTAAAGCTTTCTTTAAAAGTGCAAAGTCAATTGAATCTACAATACCGTCACTGTTCATATCGGCATTTGAGAGATTGATACCGCTGCCGTCCTGTGTGAGCAGGTACCTTTTTAAACTTGCCAGATCAAGAGCATCAACACTTTTATCATTATTCAGGTCCCCTTTTAATACAGGAGGTACTACTCCGCCGAAAAATCTCAGCGAACCTGCCAATGCTCCAACTAAACCTGCATTATAGTCTATAGCCACTTCTGTATATTGATACTGAGAAGCATCGTCCAGGAATCTGTCATTTTGATCGGGACCGCCAACCAAAGCGCCTGTAAGCAGGTATTTTGCAGGTTTAAGGTTGTCACCGTTTGCATATGTGTAGCCGTTTGCAGCCCTGTGATGCGGATGAGTGCACCATTTGTTTCCAAAACCGATAATATAGGAAATATTTGCAGGATTATTGCCCAGTATGTAATCTATCTGGGTTTTAGCCAGATTAAGCAGCGACTGGTCGGGATTCTGCTTGCAGTATACCAGCATTACCATTGATTCGGCAGCTGCATAGCGAAGTACACCCCAGTTGGAAAGATATTTTAAGCCGCTTGGTGTTGTGGTCAGCTGAGTCTTCCAATAGTTGAAATTAAACTGCACTGCATCCTTGTACATCTGCTTGTCAGTTATCTGAGCCAGTCTGAGAGCCGCCGGCAGGTACATGTCATCCCAGCACATGGTCCACTTATCCTGCAGTTTGTTTTCATTCATGGTGTTGCCTATGAGGATAAACTGCTCGGCGTCGGTTATATAACTGCTGTCATTGGTTGCAGTATAAAGCCATGTAGCTCCCCATGCCAAATCGTCACCATAACTGGTGGCTTGATAAAAGGACTGTCCGTTACCTACACCCTTATTGGCCTTTCCCAATGCATACAGTTCTTTTGCCGCTGTCAGGCACCTGTTTGCATAGGCAGAGTCAATATTTTTGTAATTCAGGTACATCAGAGCAAGCGCAGCAGTTGTCTCACCCAGAATGTCCGAAGCGGGACTGCCTGCATCAGCTTTGTATAAAGTCTGTCTGTTCCCGGGCTGCTGCTCGGGTGCACCCCAATAGGTATGGTCCTCATTTCCTTCACCTATTTGGTAATAAAAAGTGTTTGCATTGGGATGGGATTTCAGGAAATAGTCTGTAAAATATTTCAGCTGTTCCAGCATTTTTGCGGTATTTCCCGTTGAATCGAATACATCCTTGAATTCATATAATGACCAGCCTAGAACAGCAGCTGCATATCCCTGAGGAAGACCAAATTTCACATGATCTCCCGCATCGTGGTAGCCTCCTGATAAATCAATGCCTACATCACTGCCATCCTGTGTATGGCAGGCTCCCCTCCAATTGAAGAAATTGTTTACTCCCGCATCTCTGCCGCATTTATTTGCATCGTAGAAAATTATTGAATCTCTGAAAGCAGTTGAATAGTCCGGGGTTGCTGCTGCAAATACACCGCCTGCCGGAAGCAGCGAAGCTGTCATTAAAGCCCCGCTCAGAATTAATGCTCCCATTTTTGTAAATTTATTTTTCAATATTAACACTCCCTTTTATTGGTATTAACGTACAATATTACCGTACAACATCCGGATGCTCTCTCCCAAAATCTATGAAGTCATTTCCGATATAAGGTTTACAGTCATAGGCGCTGTCATTCCAGGACCACAGCAGGTATCCGGCATAACCGTTTCTATAAATTGCATCCAAAACCTGTTTGTGTGTCATTCCCAGAGATGAACTTTTAGCGTCGGGCATCATTTCACCAATAATAACAGGCTTGTCCAGGTTTAGACTTGATGCCGGAGTTGTGGTTGGGTTAAAGTATGGAGTTGCCCAGTCATACCAGTGGAAATCATAGAAATCAAGACCCAAATCGTCCCACAGATCATACTGAGCGCCCAGCCACTTCATATTGGCACTTCCGAAGCTGACAGGCTGTTTTGCATATTGATGTATATAGGAACATGTAGTCTTAATATAATTTCTCATTGCTGCAAGCGGAAAACTTTCACCTTTTCCGTTGGGTTCTCCGTTATCGGCCTTGTTTACTATCCATTCAGGTTCATTGATGATATCCCAGCCCATTACACCCTGATGATCTCCCAATTTCTGAAGGATGGGTTTCATTGCATTATCAAGGAAGCTCTGCAGAACTGCTGGATTATCAATGATGTCATCGTGGTCGACGGAATCATCTGCTCTTGCGCAGTCGAAACTTGTAATTGTCCAGTAAATTTTTACGTTCTTTGACAGGGCATAGTCACAGGTCTCCTTCATATGATCAGCCCATTTGTCGGGAAGGCCGGTGCACAAACTGCCTTCATTTGCACCGGACCAAAGCGGCCCGTAAGCCAGGTCGGGGAATACCCACCATCTGAGTGCACGGACACCTTTGGCAGACATGGTATCAATATCGCTCTTTATTCTTGCAAAATTTGATGCCCAGTTGTTATCTGAAAACTCATAGGACCAGTTATACCACGCATAATTAACTCCTAGAGGATATAACTTCTTTCCATCCATCCAGGTAATACCGATACCTGTCTGCTGCTCTCCTGAAAACCTTGTAATCTTTCCCAGCAGATATTGTTTTATTTCGGAAAAGTCCAAGGCTTCGACTTCTCCGTTGGCATTGACGTCGGCAGCTGTGTACGCATTTCCTGTAAGTACGGCCGTACCTAATAAATGCTGTTTTACAGCTGCCAGATCGAGAGCTGAAATCTGTGTATCATTATCCACATCACCAAGTTTTACGGTAGCTGCTGCCGAGACTGACGATGGTACTGCGGCAAGAAATATAAGTAGTACTGATAGTACCAAACCTATACATTTTTTCATAACTATACCTCCTTATTAAATTTTGTGGCTTATACCACAAATATTTGATAGTACCTGTGTGTGCTTAATGACATGCTGACAGGATTACGGAATAACAAGCAAAAGTTTCTTCAATTCGATAAGATCAAGTGAATTTACTTCCGAATCCTTATTCAGGTCCCATACATTTAAATCAACTTCCGTAGTAGGATCAAGCAGATATCTCTTTAAAATTGCATAGTCAAGGGCGTCAACATTTCCGTCGTTGTTTAAGTCCCCTGGTTTTATTTCTGTTCCTCCGCCCGAAGGTTCAATTCCAAACATTTTTACTCCTCCTTTGAGAACTGATATTCTCTCATTAATAGCATATGTTTTTGCAATATCCTTCCTGCTCCAGTCATTGGTTGTATCCCAATGAGTTTTCCAATTGGAGTCCTGGGCTGCAACCAATGCGAATTGCAATTCCCTGTCGCCATAGAAAGCATTTCCGCTCCAGTCAATTTCGATATAGAAATCACCGGTGGCTTCGTTCCATGCCAACGGTCCTTTTATGGCGGCAGCTTTGCCGTCAATAACACCGGCTTCGTCATACATGACCTGAACATCAACATCATTTATAGTTTGACCTGCCTTCTGCATTTCCGAGATATTAAAGAAATATCTAAGCTTTAAGCCGTCAACGAATTGTGGAGGTCTGCTGGTTTCATTATGGATATTGACTGTAACTTGTGTTCTCTCGGCATTCTCCTGTTCAAGCTTTGATTCTGCGTAGAAATCTGTGCCGTCGGGCTCCTTTGGAGGAAAATCAGCCAGCGGTTTCTGACCTTGGCCGTAATACTTGACCAACCCTGCCAATGCACCTACAAAGCCGGCATTGTAGTCAATGGCAACCTCGTTATATACAAAATCCGTAGTCTCGTCAACATGCTTATCGGTGGCATCAGGACCGCCTACCAGAGCACCCCATAAAGTATGTCTGTGCTCCTTGGGATCCAGCATACTGAGTGTTTTTGAACCGTGTGCTGCGCGGTGGTGCGGGTGTTTTGCCGAGATATCCGAATATCCTACTTCATAACTTCTGCGCATGGGGTTATCTCCCAATATGTAATCCATTTGGGTCTTGGCCCAATCGGAAACATCCTGTTTTCCGGCATATTTTGTATATACTGCCGCACATAACTGCGCTGCGGCGTTATACCTTGCAGAGCCCCAGGTATTTATCACCTTGAAGCCCGCTGGAGTGCCTGCCATAAAGGTTCCGTCAGACGGATCCTCATGCTGTATTCCGGACCAGTACTCAAGGTTCCATCTGAAATAATACCAGTGTTTCTTGTCATTAGTGATGGGAGCCAGTTTTGCAAAAACTCCTCCCCACACGGTATCCCAGGAATGTACCCAAATATTCTGCCAATTGTCGGTAGGTGCATTTATAATCTTTTTCATATACCCAGTATAATGTCCGTCGCTGCTTACAGCCACGATATCATTTATATAGGACTGATCCCCGGTTGCGATATTGAGCCATACGGCAGCCCAGGACATTTCGTCCTCATCGAAGGATGAATTGTAGAACCCGCCGGAGTAACCGCATCCACGGTATTTAACCGCAAATCTGTACAATGCCTTTGCAGTGTCCAGACACTTTTTAGCATACTCGGGTTCCGTGTCCTTGAAATTCATATAGTTTATTGCAAGAGCTGCCGCAGCGCCTGAACACTGGTCACTTGCAGGATTTTCAGAAGTTGCAAGGTATGCGGGCCGCTGAACCTTATCCTTTTGATTCAGTTCGGGCGGCTGCCACCAGTTGTGGTCTATGTTTCCTTCCCCCACCTGGTAACAGAAGGCCACTACTTCACCATTATTGTCAAGAAAGGTTGAACGTAGCAGATAGTCATTCCCCCATTTGAGGATATCAATCATGTGCTTTTCCTCATTTATCTGTTTGAAGGAATCCCTGAACTCATAGAACCCCCAGCCCAGAGTTGAAACTGTATAAGATTGCGGCAGTCCGAATTTGACATGATCCCCTGCATCATGAAAGCCTCCGTGGAGATCCAGTGTTCCATTTCCGTCAGGGTCAAGAACCGCCCTGTTTCTGTCAATAAATGCCTGGGAAAGGTTTGTACCTACCGAATCCTTGTTTTTGGGAATCAGAGGCACCTGAGTATCTTCAACATGGCAGTCGCCACGCCACTCAAGTCTGCCCCCTGTAATTCCGGGACCGCACTTTTCAGCATCATAAAAAAATATTGATATTTGCAGTGCCTCGGCATAATTGAAAGGAGGAGTCGAAGAAGCGGCATAAACACCTGTGCCTGTAAACAAAGTGGCGATAATAGCCACTGTTGTGGCAAGAGTTATTGTCTTTTGAAGATATTTTTTTAGTGTCAAAATAATCACTCCTTTAAATTGATTTATTCAAATACATTTTTTAAGGAATTTTTTCCAGAGGGAATGTATTCATACAATTACTTCCCCAGCAGCAGCTGTTTGAGCAGTACCATATCGATAGCATCAATGTTGCCGTCGGAGTTCATGTCAGCAGCTGATCTATTAATAGTAATATTGCCGCCAAGCAGGTACATTTTTAAAACTGCCAGATCCAAAGCATTTGTATTTCCGTCACCGTTTACATCTCCGGTTTGAATTTCAGAGCCGGCACCTACATGTGTGCCGGTTCTTCCGAGGTTAATTTTATGATCAAGTCCTATAAAAGTACCATTTGAGTTCTTCCACAGCGAACGTTGGACCAGAGCCAGTTTTTCTGTATCTATTTCATTAAATTCATTTCCGAGGAAAATTCCGCCTGTGTCGGCAGAATTGGAATTCAGGCACCAGAAGGTATGGCTGATTCCGGTTTCTTCAATAAAATCCGTCAATGCAGTCATCCATTTTTCATTAAGCCCATCGTCCATTCTGCCTCCCCATTCTCCAACCAGCACAGGAGCAATATTTTCCTCGTTGATATAGTACCAATTCGGGCCCCATACATCCCTCAGCAGGGTAGCCTTATTGAAATCCCCCTGGAACCAGGACTGCATCCAGACACTTGGCCCGAAATCATGCGGAGAGTAAACCAACTGGCTTTGACGGGAACCCAGATTGACGGGATAATTCTTTACACCACGGAGATTGCCGCCCCACCAGGTGTAATAGTATTTGTGTTCATCCTTTTCCGCATAGGTATAGCCCTCATATGGATAGGTTTCAACGCCTTCAACAACTATAAGCAGATTGGGATTGATATCAAGGATAGCCTTTCCAACCCTTTCAGCTTCATATTTCCAATTGTTTTTGTCTGTTGAGCCATCCCATTTTGCACCTTCGGCTGCAGTCGGTTTTCCATAAGGTTCATTGAATAAATCCATTGCGATAATGGTGTCATCGTTTTTATAGTGCTCCGCCAGCCATTTCCAGCTGGCTTCGAAATCCTCGGCAGTGAACGAATTCCCATACCAGAGACCAGTTTGATATGAATTAGTCGTTCTATGCATATCCAGCATTACCTTCAGCCCTATTTTTTTGCAGTAGGCAATGGATGCGTCAAGAATTTCCAGAGTATTCAGACCTTCCAGATCAGGATTATAAAAAATGTTGACAGCCGTTGTTTGAGGATATATTCCCTTACGCCATTGGTTTACAAGCTGTAAGGATAAGGGAACCCGCAGCAGATTGAAGCCGTTATCCGCTGCCGTATCCAGTATAAACTCCATTTTTTGGCTCCAGATTCCATGGTAGCATTCATTTGGCGTCTCAAAGCCAAACCATGCTATACCGGTTAACCTTACCTGGTTACCATATTTATCAAAGATTTTGTTTCCGCTGACATGCAGATAATCGTCCGAGTTATCAGCCGCATCCTGGGCTGAAACCATTTGAAGTTGTAATGTAAAAGCTATTGCAAAGATGAGTGCGAAAATTAGAACAACTTTTCTCTTTTTTGCAGAGAAAGACATTTGTACCACCTGCCTTTAAATATAAAGTGGTTAATCAACTTTTATTCCGCCTTCTTTAAATACAGCATTGATTCTATTAAGTGAAATATCTCCGAATGCACCGGGAGTACCACTTGTTATTTGGGTTACTCCCTTTTTGGCATTTTCCTTAATTTTAAAGCTTATATTTGTAATCACTCCCGGTTTTGTTATGGAGTCCTTTCCGTCATTGCTGCATGTAAAAAGAAAACTGACGGTGCCGGTTTCAGCATTGATCATATAATCAAAATCAGCGCCGCTCACAAGAGCATCTCCCGGTTTTACTTCAGCAACTTCAAGGATACCGGTGTCATATTTTATATTGAAATTAAAGCTTCCGATGCCTTTTTCGGGAACAGTGTTCACAGTTAAGGGAATAGTTACGGAAGAACCGACTGTTCCGTCTCCTGAACCGATTGCAATTTCAGATTCTCCGCCTGTAGCCTTGCTGCTGGTTACAGCTGCCGGTTGATTTTCCGTGGAAGCAGGAACACTTGCAGTTTCCGATGCAGACATATAATTAACTCCAAATATCGTTAATACACTTATACAAATAATTATCAAAACTACTAATAATATTTTTTTCATATTAATCTCCCAAGCCATGAATGGCTTTGAGCCGCTTGCGGCCGCAAAATGTAATGAAAACTTATATCCTTTATCGCAATGTGGCGAATAAAGGAGGTTAATTGGCCATGTGCGCTTTCAAAGTATTGCAAATACTTTGAATATTTCGCACGGCCATAAATTCACAGGTTTGTTTGGAAGACGAGCGTCAGCTAAGTCTTTCAAGCTAACCTCCCAAGCCATGAATGGCTTTGAGCCGTATAACGGCCACAAAACAGTTATAAAAATTTGTCACTCCCATTTCCGGCAAAGGGCAAAAAAATTTGCTATTACCATATTAGTCATAATGTTTTTTTATAATGAAGGACAAGAACTATAGAAGTCCAAATACACAAGAACTTCTATAGTTCAATATCCTTACCCTAAACTAGCCCTCTGCAGGGAATTTGGTGATCATACCCAGCAGATACTGCTTATATATTGCATAATCAACCGCATCAATGGATTTGTCTGCATTCAGATCTGCCGCACCAAGGTCTATTCCGGTTGAATCCTGATTCAGCAAATATTTCTTTAACGCTGCGAAATCCAAAGCATCCTTTGCTCCGTCTTTATTCAAGTCGCCATAGCTTATTGTTGAAGAACCACCTATCTTGGGACCCTGTTCATCAAGGTATGCGCTTATCCATGCGAGAGGAGCATTCCAGTTGATGGTTATTTCATTTGTCGACCATGATTCGATATTATCCATAAAGGATTTTTCAGCCGGTCTTACACCCGGCTTCCAGCCCGAACCCTTAACCCAGGGATCCTGCAAGCCGGAGTTTGGACCGCCTGACATGCATCCTGGAGGTGCCTTCGGGAAAGTGTTGTCGGCCTGGTATGCCCAGAAACGGTGGTGCGGATTATCCAACGGATTTTCGCCATAGCCTGTCACATAGCTCTGGACATTCGGGTTTCGACCCAGGATATAATCCATGGCAGTAACCGCGCCGTTGATATACTTTTTGTTTTGTCTGTTGCTGAATTCATATGCGTAAGACATTACAATTGCTTCATTGACAACAAAGGAATTTGATCCCCATGGAAAGCCGGTAACGGTGGAAGCGTCAAAAGGAGAAGATATTACTTTTTCTTCAATAGGCACACCGTAGCCCTGAGCATTTTCTATAGAGATAAACTTATCTGCCGCAGCCTGTATATTGGCTCTGGCTGTGGCAATATCAGCGGCAGGCAGATTGCTTGGCACAAGGGCAAGTGTTATTGTACCCATACCTGCCGTATTTCCCCAGTCAAATGCACCTGTAAGCCCATTGGCTTCTCCGCCGACTAATTCAGTAGGCATTTTAAGGTAATGGGGGGAACTCTTGATATAATTCAAATATTTTGCATTACCGGTAGTGGCATATAATTCAGAGGCTGCCCAGTAAAAATCATCCAGAACATAATCATCTCCGTAGGCACCGCCTCCGGGTCCCTGCTCCATAGTTGCATAAATTGCAGGATGAGCTACAGCTGCATCCCATGCTGTTTCGGCAGCTGTAAGACATTTGGTTGCAAAAGCTGCATCATACTGTTTCCAGAGACGTGAACCCTGTGCGGCTATGGCTGCCAGATTTAATGTAGCCGCAGTACTTGGAGGCTGCAGATAACGTTTCATGGTATCCTGGTCAGGACGTACTGCCAGAGCGGTCCAGCGCTCGTCATGCGCTTTGTGATGTGCCATACCTGCCAGTTCGTTGCCGGCCGGTACCTGCATATTCAACAGGGTTTTTAAGTTGTAACGTGTTTCATCAAGTATATCCGGCCAGCCATTTCCGCTTTCAGGTATATTTAAAGTACCGTCTGCGAAAGGAGCAACAGCGGTATTACCATTTAAGAATAATGCGCGTTCATAAGAATTCATTACCGTCCATGTTGATATACCGCCGTTTACCACATATTTTCCGTGGTCACCTGCATCGTACCAGCCGCCGGTGACATCAAGAGAATAATTTGCCTTGTAATCCTTTGTAGGATCAGGCTGTAGTATATCACTGGTGTGTCCTGCCGGACGAGCCCATTGCGACTGGTCACAGTAGGGCAGCTTTATCTCTATGGCACTTCTGTTATGGTAGAAATACTTCATGGCATCATATTTCATTTTTGTATAGATGTCATTGCCGATAGTAAAAGGCAAACTTTCCAGCGGGGTTGCATCAGCAGAAGTAACTTTCACCTTGTAGCCGGTCCCCGGAGTGGTATAGGATGAAAAATCAATGATGTGTACCTTGTCACCCGATGCATGATCAGCACCCTTGACGGTTGATTGTCCCTGTGCAACAGCAGTACCCTGACTGTTAGCCAGCGTCCAGTTCACAGGAGTTGTTGAACTTGATATTAAAGTTGCAACTTTTGCCGAATTGGGATAAAATCCCTCCTGGTTCAAGCGGACAGCATTGGTAGGTTCGGGAATATCATCCGGATACCCTTTGAATTGTGAGTCCTTTACATAAATGTCATCAAAAGTAAAGGTAGTCGCCTGGTAATTTTCGGGCGAAACAGTATTTTTTTCCGGAGCAAGGTGGAAAGCAAATTCACAATTGCTCTTTGTGCCCTTATTCATTGTAAAGGTTTGTGTTACAGTTTTTGGTACATTGGCCTTCAATTCAAGGAAATGCCATTGCTGATCCAGATTCCAGTATTCATCATATGGATCTCCCTGATCACCTATTTTGGGGTAGATCTTGCAGTCCCTGCTGGCAGTGACCGTGAACTGTACGGTGTAAGTATGTCCCTGCTCAATGGTAAGACTTCTGTGCCGGAACTGCAAATCCCATCTCTCTCCGGTTCCTAACGGTCCAATTTTTTCACATTTTATTACATATTTACCTTGATCTGTGATTTCAAAGCTTGCCTTGGCAGGGTAGGATTCGACCACATGCCAGGGAAGGCCTACGTTGTTGTCGAAGGTGTGGTTTCTGATAATATCTCCTGCACCAACCAGTGCGAATGCAGAGGAACTAAAAAAAACAGACAGCAGAAATACCAGTGCGAGAACCATCGCAGCTTTGTTGAAAAACCTCATTGTCTTTACCTCCTATTTTTTTGTTATTTTTACTACCCGGTCCGGGCACGTATTATGCCGGACCAGACTTTAAAACCTGTAATACATTTAGCTTGTAAGCAACTTTTGCTTAAGCAGAGCAAAGTCAAGAGCATCTTTGCTTCCGTCGCTGTTTAAATCAAGAACTATGTTTGCGTTAGGAATTGAATCTTCCTTTAGCGAACCCAGCAAGTACTGTCTGTAAAGTGCGAAGTCAATAGCATCCACATTTTTGTCATTGTTCAAATCACCCGGTATAAAATCTCCGCCACCTCCTTTTTGAGGTTCATTGCCGAAGATTTTCACACCATTGTCATAAACAGGTATGTTTTGAACGGTATCTACAGTACTTCCGGTTGGTATATCCTTAAATGAAAAGTCATTTTTAGGATCCCAATAGCTTGTCCCCTGCGGTGCTGAAATCCTGAACTGTACTTCTCTTCTGCAGGCGGATTGGCCTCCGGGATATATGTTTTCACCAGCTAAATCAACATTTACATAATAAATGTTTTTTGAGGTATCCCAGGGCAGGACCTTTGAAACTTTAATGTTACCTTCTGCGTAATTAGAGTTGGTTACAAGACTTAACGGGTCTATATTGGCAGCAACAATTTCAGACAAATCCATAAAATACTTAAATGACAATTTGTCTGTTACCCTTGCAGGCCACCCGGTCTGATTGTATACCAGAGCTTTGATTTCGGTATAATTCTGACCGCTTGAATTTATACCTGCTTTTATAATTACCTCATCATTGGATTTGGTTTCAATAGCCTTGAAGTTGGAAATTGGGGTTCCTCCATATTGCCCATAGAGTTTTGCCAAAGCACCTGTAAAACCGGCGTTGTAGTCACAGGCTACTTCATTATTTACATAATTACTTATATCATCTGTATAACCGTCACTGTTATCTGGTCCTCCAACAAGTGCCCCATAGAGGGTATGCCTGTGGTATGTTGGGGAGTTCTGCTGGTCGGTCCATGAACTATGAGCCGTTCTGTGATGCGGATGCTTGGGGGGATTCTGCCCAAAACCGACAACATAGCTTCTTCCGGTACTGCCAAGTGCATAATCCACCTGATTCTTCAAAAAGTCTTTATATACAGAAGCTTTAGCCGGTGCACAACCTTCCCACTCGGCATAGACACCTGCTAAAAACGCCTGGGTTGTGGAATGTCTTAAAGAGCCCCACTGAGTCAGCCAGGCAAGACCTTTAGGTGTATATGATATTCTTTGTCCATTTACTCCTGTAGTCCAAAAATCCAGATTCATTTCGATGCTGTCCTTGTATATCTGCTTGTTTGTAATTCTTGCAAGCAAAAGTTCCGCACCGTAATGAACATCGTCCCAGCACTGTCCCCATTTGTATGAGATTGTATCTGTCTGAGGCTCCTTTCCCCAGTTCGGAACATATGATTCAGCCTTGTCCAGATATGTGCTGTCCTTTGTAGCAAGATAAATCCAGACAGCAGCCCAGGAAAGGTCGTCATAAAAGCCTCCCGAGGTGTAAAAACCAGAGGCTGCTGTATAACCGGCATCGCTCTTTGTTTTGTCGGCCAGCGCAAATAACTCTTTAGCGTGCTTCAGGCACTTTTCAGCATAGGCAGGATCGCTGTCCTTAAAAATGACGGCTGCTGATGCAAGAGCGGCTGCTGTCTCGGCACATACTGCCGATCCGGGTTTGGATGCATCTACTCTGGAGGAGGGTCTTGGCATCTGCATTACTTCAGCCGGCCCCCACCAGGAATGATCCCTGCCGCCGTCACCCACCTGATAGTAATATACATCTGCTGAGGGATGACATTTAATAAAGTAGTCATTTGCCCATTTTATGGCATCCATAATGTATTTTGTCTGACCGCTCCTGTCATAGGCATCCTTATCCTCATATACAGACCAGGCAAGCATTGAAGCTGTGTATGACATTGGCAGATTGAATTTCACATGATCACCGGCGTCATACCAGCCTCCCGTGAGGTCCAGCCCCACATCAGAGCCATCTTTCAGGCCTGAATCACCTCTCCAGTTATCTCTCTTGTCGGACGGAAGAACTCCGGACCGTTGAAACTCGTAAAACATAATTGATTTTTGCAAAGCTTCCCCGTAATTATAGGTTGGGGCTGCGAAGGCAGCGCTTTGAGGTAATACCGAAGCCATTACGGAAAATGTCAGGGCAAGTCCTGCCAATTTCCTTAGGTTCCTTTTAATATTGATCATATATATCACTCCTAGATAAGTTTAACATCCATTAATTAAGAAGCTTTACTTTCAGCAGTGCAATATCAATTGCATCTATGCTGCCGTCATTGTTCATATCAGCATTTGATACATTTATATTGCTGAATGTCTGAGTAAGAACCGCCTTCTTTAATTCGGCAAAATCCAATGCGTCAACTGAATTATCATTGTTGACATCACCTTTTAATGCTGATTGTGGGCTGTATTTGTACAGATTTGGGAAGTTGCCGGTAGTATACAGAAGTACCATCAATCTCAATGAATTTCCATAATAAGTGTAGTTTCCGCTGTCTTTGACTCTTATACATTCGTTATAAATACTTCTGGCATATGTCGAATCATCACCTGTCATTGCAGCTGCAGCGCCACAGCTGACAAATGTTGCGGTATGGTTGGAACTTATCTGGCTTCCGGAAATTGTGTACCCATCCTTTATATTTGAAGGACCTATGTTTTTGAAAAAACCGGATATTTTGTCACAATTTACTTTGGCCTTAGAAGTTCCATACCAGCTGTAATCAAGGGCTGTTCGCCACTGGTACCGGATAGCATCATATTTAAAGTCGTAACCTTGTCCGCTTGCCTGTGAACCGTTGGCAGTGCACCAGTCGGGAACAAGACCCGTATTGCTGTTTTTAGCCCTGTCAATTATCTCATAA
Source organism: Bacillota bacterium (assembly GCA_023386445.1). Lineage (GTDB taxonomy): Bacteria > Bacillota > Clostridia > Acetivibrionales > DSM-1351 > Ruminiclostridium. The sequence goes on from JAEWJR010000098.1 coordinate 50,591, forward strand.
CACTTATCGGCCACGTTATTCCATGCAGTGTTGCCTGTAAAATCGGCAAAAATTCTATACCATGCAGGAGCAAAATAGGATGGGTTGGTACAGGTTGAGCCTCCCCAGGTATCTCCTGGTTTCAATACATAAGTACCTTGTTCAACCATTTTTGAAAATATCCTGCTAATATAGTTCTTGGCTTCGGATTCATATTGAATTGATCCGCCGGAGCCCCATTTTTTATGGGCAAATACAAGAGCTACGGCAATATCCTCATCTGCATCGGTTGCAGCTCCAATACCGTCGGTACCCGTAACGTTCCCGCTGGAATCAATGTGCCAGGACATTAAGCCGTTTGAGTTTAAAAATACTTTTACGTATCTGTATAAATCATCAAACAGCTGTTGTTCTCCAAAATAAACCGCAAGAATCATGCCGTATCCGAGGCCCTCCGAAACGGTATCAAAGCTTGTGGAGGCATCTCGTTGAACCCTTTTATAGCCTTTTGCTCCGCTTGTTGTTATCCGCTCATTCTTCCACTGTTCCCATTCGGTCAGCAGCAGCTGATCGGCAGTTGACTGGTTGTCTGCCAAAGAGCTGAAAGTACCGAAGGGATATTTGGAATCATACGGAAAAGGCATATTATCAGTCGCTGCACCTGCTGTCATGGATGCCGAAACTATATTAAGTGAAAACAGTGAAGCAATAAAAAGAGCCTTAATTCTTTTATACTTAAATTTTCTGATCATGCTTTTACACCTTAAACCTTTATTTATTCGTTTTTTGTAGCCCATAAGCCCGGATAGTATAAGAGATCATTTTCATATACATGTCCGGACTTTAATGGGCACAATTTAGCTGTTTATGGGCAATAAATTTAATTAACTGCGTTTAACAGCTTTATCTTTAATTGTGCATAATCAATGGCATCAACAACACCATCATCATTCATGTCGGAATTCTGCACATTAATAGTCGCTGATCCATCCAGAAGGTATTTCTTCAGCACTGCCAGATCAAGGGCGTCAACTGATTTATCATCGTTAACATCACCTTTTAATACGCTGGCTGAAGGGAATAATACCGCATAAACACCGTTTGCTATTGCAAATTCACTCTGAGCCCAGAAACGGTGGTAAACCATTGTAGGATTTACTCCGGCTTTCAAATCCGCCTCAACTCTCTGCCATTCAGGATCCTGTTTATACTTGCTACGTATATCTATAAACTTGATACCGGGCTGGATCTTATCACCATTTGCCATAGTTCCCGACCATCCCTGTGGAACATAAACTTCCTGATCGAGTAAACGGTGGTAATCGGAACGGCTTTCAGGAACCGAAATACCCTTGCTGTCCTGATAGTTGTTCCACATGCCGTCCAAAAGCTTCTTGGCATTGGTCTGAGAAGTTGTATCGCCGGTTGCGGCTGCATAATATGCAAGAGTATTTGCCAGAGAGGATGCACATCCAAGGTCAGTACCGTAGCTTACTACTGATACATGAAGATTTGGATTTCCTGTGTATGTACCGTTCCAGGTATCAGGCTTACCCTGCCAGCTAATCTCGTTAGGAATCTGGAATGTGCCGTCGGCGTTGAATTTGATAACTGAATTAGCCCATTTGGCCCACTTGTCCAACAAATTCTTAACCTTTGCATCTTTTGTCTGATAATAGTACTCAGCCATACGCTGCATTGACCATACCTGCATACCAAACCAGGTATTGCTTCCGGGATCGGCATATACTGGATTTGCTTCATAGCCCATGCCATAGAAGGTAGAAGTACCGGAAGGCCATGTCTCATAGCGTCCGTTGTTTGAATTGCTGGCACCGCCGGCTATTGCGCCTTCAGCAGATTGCAGCCACTGGTAGAACTCAATTTGCCTGGACAAACTCTTTGACCAGTCGCTGGCGCCGTTAGTTGACTTTGGTTTAAATGCTGCATCATTTGAAAGCACCCAGGCAGTAAAAGGATTCTGATAGCCGAAGTGATTGTGGCTGCAGCCTATTATCCATGCCCAGTCGGAGCCTACTCCTCCGCCCCATGCATAGTACCAGGAAAGTAGATAATGTGCGGCATCATAACCTGTGCCCGCGGTTTGTGGAGAACCTATCTTCCTGAAGTACTTGTCAAACATTGCATATCTGAGGTAGTCACCCATTTTTGATGCCTTGCCTACATACTGGCTGACATCCTTCCCCTGTTCCTTTGCCCACTGGTTAGCCCAGTAGGTTGCCTGTACTGCACGGGCATCTGCATCAGGAGCATTAGTATATTTAAACTGCTTTGAGTAGGAATTATCACCTGTAAAGAGGTCAAGGAAACCGTTTTTGCCTCCGAAGTTCATGGCATCCCAGCAGGGCTGAGGTATGGTTTCCCAGGTCGACTCCTGTTCACCTCTTTGGAATGTATTAATATATGAAGGTTTGCCTGTTCCGTCGCCTCTCTGTCCGTATCCGTACCAGTTATCGGCATCCAGAAGCCAGTGCATTCCGTATATCATATTGTTGCCATATGCTGAAACCAGTTCTTTGTTTATGGGGTCTTTCCCTACCGCTGCACCTGTATCCAGCCTTGCAGGATATTGACTTGGCAATTCCCATTCCGGGGCATATGTAGCGGGTTTATTGGCATCGTATTTGCTCATGCTGCTATTGGGCTGATCCTGTGACGACGGAATTATGTATTTTTCAGCTATGTCCCAGGACTTGCCGAAGCCTGAAAAATCACCGGTAAATCTCCCGTTCATAGCTTCCAGCCACATGTAATAGCTAAAGGCTTCACTTGTAGTGACATGACCGTAATCGGGTGCTTCAACCAGCAATGTTTCAATGGAATGGTATGGAACACCTTCGGGGCTGAAATATTTATTTGCAGGATCCTTGATTTTTTTATACATGGTTTCAAACCGTTTTTGATATTCGGTATTAACCGGACCGGCAGCTGCATACATGCTTGTAGTCGTCATTACCGACAGGGTCATGACTGCTGCAATTGCCACAGAGCCGAATTTTTTTATTCTTTTTTTCATTTTTATTTCACCTTCCTTGATAATTTGTTTGATTACAGGCCGATCAGTGCCGCCTGAATCAGCTTGTATTTTCCCCTGCCATATGACAGTTGCTTGTCATATGGCAGGGTTATTTGTGTTTAAAAAATCGGGTTAAAATTTAACACTTCCGTTTACATATGTAACGTCGGTGATCTTTGACATGCTGCCGTTGCCAAAAGCTCCGCCTGTCTTGAAGTTTACAGATGCGGTCTGGCTTGTAGTTCCTTTTATTTTAAATGTGATTAATACTATGTCGCCGTCACTTGTTATCAGTTCGTTTCCGATTGTGTTGTCCAGGAATACTACACTGATAGTACCGGTACTGCTGTTTATAGCACTTGACAGGTTAACACTAGGATTTTTTACAATAGTTCCTGCCGAAACTGCTGTTGCTTCAAGCAGATTTGTATCATAGGTTAGATAGAAATTACATGTTCCCACATTCCCCATCTTTGATACATTTGCCAGTGTAACAGGTACTGTTACCGTATCTCCGGTTCTGCCGGAAGCCGTGCCTATGGTTACACCAAGACCGGAAAACTGTGGTTTGGAATCCTTAATTGTCAATGTCAATACAGGATTACTGCTTACTCCGAAATCAAAGGTAAGTGTTTTTGTGCCTAATGCAAGAGCATTAAGGTAGCTCTTTAAAATCACTACCGTATTACCGGATACTGTATAATCTGTTCCCTGAGTCAGGCCGGTTATTCCCTTGAAAGTATTTCCGTTAGGTGTGAGGGCTACGGTTACATCAGCAGGCACATACTTGTCAAAAGTAGCAGTTGCAGGAGATATTGCAGGTGTACCTATTGACGTAGTCACAGTAATAGTTAAGGTCGGTTTGGTTGTTACGCCAAAATCAAAGGAAAGAGCATTTGTGCCAACTGCAAGTTTATTCAGATAGCTGCTCAAAATTACTACGGTATTACCTGAAAGGGTGTAGTCGGTGCCCTGTACCAATCCGTCGATTCCTTTAAAGGTATTTCCGTTGGGAGTGAGGGTTACGGTTAAATTTGATGCTGCGCCCTGAACAAAGGATGCAGTTACAGGAATAATTTGGGGATCTGCAGTACCGGAAACCGTAATGGTAACACTGCCGTCTGTCTTAACGACATTTGCTATCTTAGCCATTGTACCGTCACCAAAAGCTCCGCCTGTCTTATGGGATATAGGTGTAGTGACCTCAGCTGATGTGCTCTTTAAGGTAAATTTAATATTTGCGAACACACCGTCAGCCTTGATCAGCTCGTTTCCTATGGTGTTGTCAAGGAACACAAAACTGATTGTTCCGTTATTGATGGCACTCGAGAAGTTTGAAGCCGCATTGGTAACGATAGAACCTGCTTCTACAGATACAGCCTCCAGAAGACTTGTATCATAGCCCAAATAGAAGTTACAGGTTCCAACATTATTAACTTTAGTAACATCTGTAAAGGTAACAGGTACGGTAACGGTATCTCCTGCTTTACCTGTTGCCGTTCCGACTGCTACTTTCAGACTATTTCCGCCGCTGACAGGAATAACAGTAATTGCCAATACAGGATTTGCTGAAACACCGAAATCAAAGGTAAGTGATTTTGAACCTGCCGAAAGAGTGTTGAGATAGTTCTTTGAAATTACTACCGTATTACCGGATACTGTATAATCTGTTCCCTGAGTCAGGCCGGTAATTCCTTTGAAGGTATTGCCGTTAGGAGTCAGGGCTACAGTTATATCGGATGCACTTCCCTGTGTGAAGGATGCTGTTACAGGAGAAATTTTTGGATCTGTAGTACTGGAAACCGTAATGGTAACACTGCCGTCTGTTTTAACGACATTTGCTATCTTACTCATAGCACCGTCACCAAAAGCTCCGCCTGTCTTATGGGATATAGGTGTGGTGACCTGTGTTGATGTGCTCTTTAAAGTAAATTTTATATTTGCGAACACACCGTCAGTCTTGATCAGCTCGTTTCCTATGGTGTTGTCAAGGAATACGAAGCTGATAGTTCCGTTATTGATATTACTTGAGAAATTAGTGGCCGCATTGGTAACGATAGAACCTGCTTCTACAGATACAGCCTCCAGAAGACTTGTATCATAACCCAAATAGAAGTTACAGGTTCCAACATTATTAACTTTAGTAACATCTGTAAAGGTAACAGGTACGGTAACGGTATCTCCTGCTTTACCTGTTGCCGTTCCGACTGCAACTTTCAGACTATTTCCGCCGCTGACGGGAATAACAGTAATTGCCAATACAGGATTTGCTGAAACACCAAAATCAAAGGTAAGTGATTTTGAACCTGCGGAAAGAGTGTTGAGATAGTTCTTTGAAATTACTACCGTATTACCGGATACTGTATAATCTGTTCCCTGAGTCAGGCCGGTAATTCCTCTGAAGGTATTGCCGTTAGGAGTCAGGGCTACGGTTATATCGGATGCACTTCCCTGCGTGAAGGAAGTTGCTGTAGGATTGATAGTAGGATTGTTGGTAGAAGGTACAGGTTCTACACCATACACAAGAACACCGCTCTTATAAGCAGTAACCTGATTCCAGTCTACATACGTACCTGATGCTTTATACGAGTAGTCATTGGATTGGTTATAGTTACTCCAGTCAGCTCTCGCCACTCTGGTCTGGACCTCAATATATGATCCGGCTGCCAGGCTTCCTGCATCGCTGGCGAATCCAACATCAAGATAATAATCTGCCGTGCTTGTGGTTTGACTCATTTTAACAAATGTTCCTGTTACTTTTTTTGTAACATCGACATAGTTATTTCCATTCATCATTCCAGCATGGTCGCACCAGAAATTCTGCTGTTTTTCCTCATCAATGGTATAGTAATATCTTAGTTTAAGGTCGGCAAGATTTAATGCTGCGCCAGTATTATTCGTTACTTTAAATTTTGCATATATCGAATTTGATGATGGTGCTGCATTTCCATTATTGAACTGGACCGAAATACCTGAGTCTGCTGCAAAAGCAGTGAGTTGGGAACCTAGTAATGTTATCAGCATTACCAGTACCAATAATAAAGATAAAGATTTTCTACGCATTTGTAAGCCTCCATTTTTTTTATTTACATGAAACCCAACCTGCCGTTATTAATAACCCGCTAATATCAGCTTTTATTGATTTGCTGATTGTAAGCGGAATAAATATTCCACCTCCTTAATACTTATTGGCTAATTGGTTTTTCAGTGTAGCTTTGAAAAAGATTAAATAACTATCCCATAAACAATTGATAACCGACAAGCTTGAAATCCTGCCAATTATTGATATTGGCAATTTGAGCGCAATAAAAAAGCAGTTTACTTTTTTCGCAGTACAAAAAGTTGTAATAATTCGTTCTGAATAATATAGTAAACGCGCGCTTTTAAGTTATAAACCGATAGAAAACTAATTGTGTCTGTACCCACCCTCTTAGTGATAAATTTTGTGAAGTACATATCACACAGTTTTCACAACCATAGTTTATTGATTTTAAGTTTTACTCTTTTGTATGAAACTTGGGAGTTGGCGAAAATCCTAAAGCCGGTATTAGTTGTCAAATGGAAAGTCATCAAATCAATACAAAGCTGCCAAATAGAAAGTCATCAAGTCAATTCAAAGCTGCCATATAGAAAATCATTAAGCCAATACGTAGCTGTCAAATAAAAAAGTTGTTAAGTCAATACATAGCTGCTAAATAGAAAGTCGTTAAGTCAATACATAGCTGCTAAATAGAAAGTCGTTAAGTCAATACATAGCTGTTAAATAGAAAGTCGTTAAGTCAATACATAGCTGTTAAATAGAAAGTTGTTAAGTCAATACATAGTTGCCAAATAGAAATCATTAAGCTTATACATAGCTGTTAAACAGAAAATTATAAAGTCAATATCTGGCTGTCAAAAAAAATGTTATTAAGTCTGTAAATAAACAAAATTAAATGGCTTAAGTTAGTTTTAATATCTTTTATTCATTTAATACTGTCAAAAATAAACAAAATAACTTAATAACATATTACCATTAATGTTATAATTTAACAATATTTTTTTTAAAAATTTTTTGTAAAATATTATTTTTTTTAATTTAAGCTCTGTTAATTCCGATACTTTGGTAACCAGTAATATTGTGCCTTAAAAAATGAACTATAAATGCTAATACATCAGGTATTATTGAAATAAAGTTACAAATAATATTGTATAAGATTTTCCTGAATAGCTCTTGTTTAATTACATTTAATTTGGGAGGAAAAATGTTTACAGATAAAAAACTGATGAAAGCATATAAAAATGCAAAAGTTGAGTATTTTGATGAACACTCCAAATATATTTTTTTCAGTGACTGCCATCGAGGTGACGACAGTGTATCTGATGAATTCAGCAGAAACCAGAATATACTCTTACGGGCACTCGAGTATTATTATGAAAATGATTACGTCTATGTTGAGGTCGGAGATGGGGATGAACTTTGGGAATACCCCAAATTTAAACATATAAGGTTGGCTCACAGCGATGTGTTTTCAGTATTAAAAAAATTACATGATGATAAAAAACTAATCATGTTATATGGAAATCATAATATCTATTTAAAAAACAAAGAATACGTCCGCAATAATTTTTACAAGTTTTATGATGATTATACCCAGGACATACATGACCTTTTTGTTGGATTGACTCCTATCGAGGCTCTGATACTCAAAGAAAAAGCCACCGGACAGGAAATACTGATTGTTCATGGGCATCAGGGTGATCTGATGAATGATCAGCTATGGGTTATTAATATGTTTTTACTCAGATACTTCTGGAGGTTTATGCACGTTGTGGGTTTTCAAAATCCTTCAAGTCCGGCCAGAAATCATTTTAAAAGACATAAAATAGAAAGGACCTATAAAAAATGGATCCTTAGGCATAAAACTATGCTTATCTGCGGTCATACGCACAGACAGAAATTTCCGAAGGAACAGGAACTGCCTTACTTTAATACCGGTTGCTGCATTCACTCAAAAGGGATAACCGGTATTGAAATTATTGATGGAAAAATAATGATGGTGGACTGGAGAGTCAAGGCTGACCCCGACGGGGTACTGCAGATCGAAAGGCACATAATGAGAGGGCCTGAGCCTGTCGGGAAATTTGATGATAAATTCTTTATTGACTATAATTTCTCCTGTAAAAATTTATACGAAGAGGATTGTTAATGGTAATGGGAGTAATATCCTACCTCTGAAGATTGACAAGTTTATACCACTGATTTATGAGCATGTCCAGATGTTCGCTGAGTGTCAGGATATCTTTGCCGCTGAGATCATCGCCAGCTGCAATCCTCTTGTTTATTTCCTGACGCAACTTGTTAATTTTTTTCTTAATTATGACTAAGTCCTTCATCGATAATCCTTTCCAAATTTATAATATAAACGTTACTGATTATATCATACATCTATGTTTTTTATGAAGATTGAACCAAGCTATTTATTTTATAAAGAAATTGATGGTATAATTAAATAATATATTAATACACTTTTATAATTCATTTTTATATATTTGACCTATAAATAATAACAATATAAAAGTAATTAGGCAATAGTTATTAACAAAATTAGTAAAATATGGTCAAATATATAAACAATATACGTCAAGTTTGGAAGAAAATACTATATATTTATTACAATTTTTATAATATATTATGATATTTTGAGGTTTTTTAGATGAAAAGTTTAACAGACTATGAGATGCCAGATATTTTGAAAGATTTTCTTAATTACCTTCAGACTATTAAGGGAAAGTCTATTAATACCGTGCAGGTTTATTTTTACGACTTGAGAGTCTTTTTCCGGTTCCTTAAACTACATAGAAACCTGGCAGATAAAAAAGCGGAATTTGATGATATCGGTATTCAGGATGTTGATGCGGAGCTACTGCGTACAGTAACCCTAAGTGATTTGTATTCCTATATGTCCTTCGTAAGTAATAACCGCGACAACACCTCTCATGCCCGGGCGAGGAAGGTTGCAAGCTTGAAAACCTTTTTCAACTACCTTACTACCAAGGCAAAACTTCTTGATACCAATCCCACCGGTGAGCTGGAATCTCCTAAAATTATAAAGAGATTACCAAGATATTTAAATGTTGAAGAGAGTAAAAAGCTGTTGACCTCAGTGTCAGCAGCGGAAGGTCCCAATTCGGTACGTGATTATGCTATTCTGACTATATTCCTCAATTGTGGGATACGTTTATCCGAGCTTGTCGGTATAAATCTCAGCAGTATAAAAAATAATACCTTGACTGTAATCGGCAAAGGAGACAAGGAACGCAGTATTCCTCTTAATAATGCATGTGTACAGGCTATTGACGAATACATAAAAGTGCGGCCTGTCAACGGTATCAGGGATAGGAATGCCCTGTTTATCAGCGGGCATAAGCAACGTATAAGTAAAGAATCGGTTCAGAAAATCGTAAAGAAATACATAAAGGAAGCCGGGCTTGACCCTCAAAGATATTCTACCCACAAACTCAGACATACAGCCGCAACTCTTATGTATAAGTACGGCAATGTTGATATCAGAGCTCTTCAGGAACTTCTGGGCCATCAAAGTATTGCCACTACAGAAATTTATACTCATCTTGATCAACAGCAGCTCAGGGATGCAGTCAGTAAAAACCCGCTTGCGGATTTCGTCTCCTCTGAGTTTGCAGTAACTAAAGAGGATGAATAAAGATATTTGTTGTTATAAAACTATCTCAACTCAAATCTGGATAAACTGATTAACCAGATTTGAGTTTTTATCTATACAGTTATTTTTTATTATATACCTCACCTATAAGCTTTGCTTTTTTTGTACATTCATTCATGGCATCTATAACTGTGTACCTGAAGCCATTCTTTTCAAGTGCGCTTACCGCTTCAATAGTTGTTCCTCCGGGGGAACAAACCTGATCCTTTAATATGCCGGGATGCAGCCCTGTTTCCAGAACCATTTTTGCAGAGCCAAGTACGGCCTGAGCAGCAAGTCTGTAAGCCATGTCCCTGGGTATTCCCGAAAGTACGGCACCGTCGGCCATGGCTTCGATAAACATGAATACGTATGCAGGGCTGCTGCCGGTAAGTGCTGTGACCTCGCTCATGAGTTTTTCATTTAGAAATTCACATTTACCCGCACAGTCAAACATCTGCTTTACAATGGCAAATTCCAGCTCAGTCACGTTTTGATTCTGACAGATCAGTGTCATGCCCTCCCCAACCATTGCAGGAGTGTTGGGCATGGAACGTACTATTTTTTTATCTGTTCCGATTATATCTTCGTAGAAGCTGATAGGAATACCCACCGCAAAGGAAACTATTACCTTTTTGTCATCAATAACAGGCTTCAGCTCCTCAAGAACACTTTTCAGAATGTTGGGCTTTACAGCCAGAACTATTATATCCGACCATTGAACCAACTCCTTTGCAGTACCGAAATAGTTTATTCCGGTTTCATTTTTAAGCTGCATCAGTTTATTCTTATCAACGTCAAACATGGATATTCTGTCTGCCGGTAAAAAGTTTGCCTTTACAAGACTTTTTATCAGAGCTGAACCCATGTTTCCCGTTCCAACAAAACCTAATTTAATATCCATAAGTCAATCTCCGCTTTCTATAATATCATAAGAATTTCACAAACAATTCTGTTAACCGGTAAATATATATAAGAATAACTTAAGAATATTCTTGAAGAAATATCCCTAAGTTATTCAAGAAATGTTATTCAATAAAGTTTATTCAAGACCTTTTATGCGTATAAGGGATACTTGTCGCAGAGAGTCTGAACTCTGCTGCGGATACTGTTCTGTGAGTTTTCACAATCAGTAATTGTAAGGTATATGAGATCTGCAATCTCCCTCATATCTTCCTCCTTCATGCCTCTGGCTGTAACTGCCGGAGTTCCCAGCCTGATACCACTTGTGATGAACGGACTCTGTGTATCAAAAGGAATTCCGTTCTTGTTACAGGTAATAAATACTTCATCCAGCTTATGCTGCGCTTCCTTGCCTGTAATATTCATGTTTGTCAGGTTAACCAGCATGAGGTGATTGTCGGTACCGTCTGAAACCAGCTTGAAGCCTTTATTCATAAGAGCTTCTGATAATACCTTTGCATTTTTAACTATATTTTTCTGGTATGTTTTAAATTCATCGGAAAGTGCTTCCTTAAAGCTGACAGCTTTTGCAGCTATTACATGCATTAGAGGACCGCCCTGGTTTCCAGGGAAAACCGCACTGTCTATCTTCTTGGCATATTCCTGCTTGCAGAGTATCATACCGCCTCTTGGTCCTCTCAAGGTCTTGTGGGTGGTTGTAGTTACGATGTCGGCATATGGAACCGGACTAGGATGAACGCCTGCTGCAACCAAACCGGCTATATGAGCCATGTCCACCATTAAAATTGCGCCTACTTCATCGGCTATTTCCCTGAAAGCCTTGAAATCCAAAATTCTTGAATATGCACTGGCACCGGCTACGATGATTTTAGGTGAATTTGCTTTTGCAATATTTCTTAATTCCTCATAGTCAATATAGCAGTTGTCTTCCCTCACACCATATGGTACAACCTTGTAGTATTTACCCGATATATTGACAGGGCTTCCATGGCTTAAATGACCGCCGTGAGCCAGATTCATTCCCAAAATGGTATCACCTGGATTCAGAAAGGCAAAATAAACAGCTGAATTTGCCTGGGCTCCTGAATGGGGCTGAACATTTGCATGTTCTGCACCGAAAATTTCCTTTGCTCTGTCTATGGCCAATTGTTCAATTATATCAACATGCTCACAGCCACCGTAATATCTTTTCCCCGGATAGCCTTCTGCATATTTGTTAGTTAAAGGAGTTCCAAGTGCTTCCATAATCGCATCACTTACAAAATTTTCGGAAGCAATCAACTCTATCTTGTTCCTCTGCCTGTTTACTTCAAGTTCTATAGCCTCAGCCACCTGAGGGTCCATTTTTTTTATTGTATCAATATTGTACAAAGTTTACCTCCACTCCTGTCAAAGCTACATTGACAAATTAGTTTATTCTTCAAAAGTCTTTCAGGAGAATATATTTGTATTCCCAGGAAAGACTCTCATTAAAATTATAATAAAATTGAATAAGGTATGTCAATTAATAATGCATGAAATATGCAAAAGTTTTTACAAAACTACATATTTATACAAAAGTCAATTAATGTCTATCATATTACTTTGTATAGCTCATCGGCTCCCGGAGATTCAATGTTTTTAATGGAACCTTCCTTTTTACTGATTAATAATTTCTCATCTTTATCGGCTGTAATTGAGCCAATAACGGTAGCCTTGATGTTATTTTCTTCAAGCAGGCGGCAAAGCTCTTCACCCTGTTTACAGGTTATCAGCATACAGCCGGAGGATATGAGCTTTAGCACATCCAGTCCCAGTGACTCGCAGATTAGTGCTGTTACAGCTTCAACCGGTATTTTGTCCTTGTCAACATTGATACCGGTGCCCGAAGCTTCTGCAATCTCCCAGGCCGCGCCAAGAACGCCGCCCTCGGTTATATCATGCATGGCAGATACCCCGAACTCTCCTGCAATTACACCCTCCCGAACAACGCTTATGGAATTTATAAAACTTTTAGCCTGTTCAAGCTGCTCCCGGGACAATTTATCAGATATCTTGTGTTCCAGGTCCCTGGCAATTATCGCCGTACCCTCAAGGCCTGCACTCTTGGTAATAATGACACTGTCACCAGGCTTTGCACCTCTGGTGGAAACCACTCTGTGCTTTGGTGCTTTCCCGATACATGTACAGGAAATAACTATTTTGTTAACTGCGGCAGTCACTTCAGTATGTCCGCCGATAATTTCAACGTTTAGACCTGCGGCTGTTCCTGATAGCTGTTCCATGACCCTTCCAAGTTCTGCTTCACTGGTGCCTACAGGACATAAGATTGTAACCATCAGACCTAACGGTGCTACCCCGCAGGAAGCTATGTCATTGCAGGAAATGTGCACAGCAAGCTGTCCTATATCATTTGCCGCGCCGGTAATGGGGTCGGTTGACAGAATACAAGCGTAGCTGTCGAAGTCAATTGCTGCGCAATCCTCACCTATTCCCGGTCTGAGGATTATATCTTTTCTGATTTTATTTAATTTACTGAGAACAATTTTATCTAAAATTTCATTTGGTACTTTACCGGCCTCCATTATAACAACATATCTCCTTTAAGCATTCGCTTCCGCCAGCTGGTCTTTTGCAAGCTGATACTGGTCGCGTGCCATATCTATTAATTTGGGATTGCTTCGGGCTTGCGGTGATGCTACTATACGGCTGAACCATTGTATGGATTCATCCAGCTTACCCACTCTTCTGAATAGCTCAGCTATTATGTACATACAGGTAAATTCATCCAGCTTGTCCAGGGGGAACCGTTCTTTAGAATAAGCTTCATTGTAGGAATTTAATGCAAAGGTCAGAAACTCGGTTTCTCTTTTCAGGTCCTCTTTATCCCTGTATAGCCATGCAATTCTGAGGCATACCTTGGCAAGCTCACTGGGTTTGGCATTTCTTACCTTCAAGGTCAGAAGCGCCAGCTTAAAAGCTTCAATTGCCTTTTCTGCATCTCTCTCACCTGTAAAGCTTCTTTTTACCCAATTCTTTGAAATTGTATCCTTTATTGCAGCAATATCTCTGGTAAACAATCCTTCAAATTTGTCTTGAAGTGCGGCATAACCGCAATTTTCACAAACCCATACATCATAAAAAAGTACATTTAAGTCTTCATAATGCACACACATATCGGTATCTCTGGATTTTACCTTGCAGCCTTTGGTCTTGACCTTGGTTACTTCTATTTCTCTGTTGCAAACAGGACACATAACTTTTTTGTTATAAAGTAAATCATTCATTGCGACATACCCCTAATCATAAGTATATTTTATAAAATAATTAGCATTGTCCTTTAATTGTTCCTTAGGGCTTCATATGTTTTTTTACTTACAGCGAGCTGTCCACGCACCGGTTTATATATATCCTGACTGATAATTTCACTGTTAATTAATGCTCCCTGCCCGTTGTAGGTATCTCTATATAAAACTACTTTAAAACCTTTTCTTTCCTTCACTCTTATTTGTACTTCGTCATTTGACAGACTATTATTAATAACATATTCCGGCTCGGGAGGATTGTACTCCTCAATAATAACGGGGCGCAACACAGTATTTGAAGGGTCTCCTGCGCTTTTTCTGCCAATAATTTTTACAGTAACGGTACCTTCGTTTACTTCAGTTGCAATACAAATAGTATAATCTCTATTATTCCTAAATTTCAAGTCTATGTATCCCTCAGAAATTGTTGCATCCTGACCGGGAGGAACATAGCCAAGCGGAATTGAATGATGTACACGTTTGGTAACCTCCAGGTATGATAACAAAACTGCATTATACAGGGTTGTCGCCACCTGGCAGACACCTCCGCCGGTTCCTGAGACGAACTGGTTTCTCATAATTATAGGGGCTTGCATGTAACCATTCGAAGAGGTTCTTGGACCAAGAGCATAATCCATTGAGAATTCTTCCCCCGGAAGCAGTAGATAATTATTAATTTTTTTGCCGGCCAGCCCTATATTGTGTGCTCTGCTGTAATTGCTGGAGTTAAATCTGGTAGTATAAACACCCAGTACAACTCTTAACTCCTTGACATCTGCAACGGTAATTATTGGTTTAATTATTTCTATGGCCAGACAAATATCACTAAAGTCCCTGTTTAACAGCCTGCCTTCTATTAACTTCGTATTGTCTTCAATATCAAGTCTTCTGCCGCTAACATCATTCGTATATATTATTTTACCACAATTATAATCATATGTGGAGTTTGAAGCTGAAAAATCAATCTGCTTTTTTATTTTTGTGAGATAATTGTTTAGTTTTGTCCTATCATATCTCGCTCCCACTACCAGGTTAACCGGTGTGTTTTTCAGCTGTTTTATTGTTTTTATCCGGCTGAACCAATTGCCTGACCGTCCCAGGCGGTATGCGTTATTAATTGCAGTTTCAAAATCAAAACCAAAATCAATACTGTTTAAGGGTATGGTCCAGGTATTCTCCTCATAAAGCAGAGCTATTGAAGTCTGTTTGTAAATCCTTTCAAACTCCGATTCGAGTTGCTTTAGTGCTTCAGCCCTGGATAATCCCGCAAGTTTTACTCCGTCTATATAAATTCCGTCGTAAAAATAGCTATAATTGAGTTTTTTCCAAGAATTCAAATAATATACCAGGTTTATAACTGTCAAAACTGCTACTATAATAGCAATACACCAAAATACCGATTTTCGCTTCATTTTTGTCCATCTACATTCCTGCCTATATACCTGTACTATAATATTATTTTTTTTCTTATAATATTTCTATTGATGTGCAATACCTTTGAAAATATTGAGAAATATAACAAGCCGCTGCGGACGATATTCCAACAATCTCTTCCGCAGCGGCTTATAATAATATCCGTCTGAATCCATATGAAATTTACCTCTCACAAATTAATTAACCGTCATCCTGAGGGTTACTGAAATTTCAACTTTATAAACTTAAGCTTTCCTGCCTGAATAATGTCCCCATCCCTAAGAGTTACTCCTGCAAAATCGGCTTGCCTTACTCCGTTAACCTTGACTCCCCCCTGTGTGATGAGTCTTCTTGCTTCACTTCTGCTTGATACAAGTTTGGCTGAAACCAATAGCTTAACCAGATCTGTATCGGTTTCTCCCTTTAAAACTTCAGATACTGTGAATTCAGGTATACTCTCCGGCATTTCACGTTTCTGAAATACTTTTATAAAATGATCAACAGCCCGGTTGGCGGCAGCGGCTCCATGGTATAGCTTTGTTATTTCAGCTGCCAGATTCAGCTTTACATCCCTGGGATTAACCTTATCAATGTTTAATTGCTCACTCAAAACCTCCAGCCTGTCAGGATGAATGTCGGTTACAAGCTCAAAGTATTTGATTATGAGGTCATCCGGTATAGACATCAGCTTTCCGAACATCTGCTCCGGAGCTTCATCTATTCCAACGTAATTGCCAAGACTTTTACTCATTTTTTCAACTCCGTCAATTCCTTCAAGTACCGGCATGAATAAAGCGGCTTGGCTTTCCTGCCCGTAATCCTTTTGAAGGCTTCTGCCCATCAGTATGTTGAATCTTTGTTCAGTGCCGCCTATTTCAACATCTGCATGCAACTCTACAGAATCGTAAGCTTGCATCAACGGGTAAAAAAATTCATGAATACCAATGCTTTCATGTTCCTTAAACCTGTTCCTGAAGTCTTCTCTTTCCAGCATTCTTGCAACAGTGCATTTTGCAGCAAGCTGCATAACCGCTGTGAAGTCAAGCTTTGACAGCCATTCACTGTTGAATCTGACTTCAGTTTTGGCCTTATCCAGGATTTTAAAAATCTGATTCCGGTAAGTCAAAGCATTTTTTATAACTTCATCCCTGTTTAATTGTCTGCGGGTTTTGGATTTTCCCGTAGGATCACCAATCATCCCTGTAAAATCACCGATAATTATTACCGCCTTGTGTCCCAGCTCCTGAAACTGCTTGATTTTCCTAAGTACGACAGTGTGCCCCAAATGTATATCAGGTGCGGATGGATCAAGCCCAAGCTTTATGATCAGAGGGTTACCTGTTTCAGCTGATTTTTGAAGTTTTCTGCTCAAATCTTCAATTCCTATGCACTCTTCAACTCCTTTCAGTAATACTTTCAGTTGGCCCGTAAGGCTCTGAACTTCAGTTTCATTTTTTACTGTTTCTTCTTTGCTCAACATCATCTGCTGCCTCCATAAAATAAATTATAATGTATTAAATCAGTGGAATTGCCACTGTTCAACCCTTTACACTTTCCCTGGACTTCAGTACAAAAAAGTTATACTTTCCTAAACAATAAAAAGCCCCCTCCTCCGATATTAATCAGAGGACGAGAGCTGTTACTCCGTGTTACCACCTCAATTTATTAGCACCTCACGGCACAAACCTTTTCGAGTACAATACCTATGTTACAGCAGAACAAATCAATCTTCAAATAAAAACAAGGTATATACTCTAGCACTATAACGGGTGCAAGCTTCCGGCATCAGCCTACTCGGGTCAAAACCCTTTTGGTGCGCAGCTCATAAGATGTATTCGGAATAAGCTTCCACGCCCCTCTCACCTTCCGGGAACTCTCTGTCAGGACACTTTATTCCTACTCTTTCTCAGTCATTACTGTTAGTTTAATAATTTAATATATTATAGTCAATTATTATAAAAATAGTCAAACAATTTATTTTTTTATTTTGATAATTGAACCCCAGCCTCCAACTGCTATCAGGCTTTTTCCGTCCCAGACCGCATTATACGGTAATTGACTTGGGCCAAAGGAATAGGCAGCCCAGTTTATTCCATCGGAAGATTCAACATACCTGCTTAAAGCCACAGAACTGCCGGTGCACAAAATCCCCCTAAATAATTTTCCATCCCATATCATTGATGAAGCATAATAGGAATCCTGGACAAAACTCTCTGTTTTCCAGTTATAAAGATCAGTTGAAACAAAATATCTTCCGTCGTTGTAAGCTGGAAAAGCCAAATAAGTTCCATTTCCGCTTATAACTTTTCCGAAATAATATTCTTCATTACTGAGACTTTCCGACCAGCTTTCAGCATCTTTGGATGTATTTATTATCCCTTGGACGACAGCTACAAATTTACTGCCGTCCCAAAAAATACTGTCTCCCTCATTAGCGCCAAAAGGTTTTACACTCCACTTAATTCCATCTTCTGATATTACCAGTACATTCTTACCGACAGCAGCAAATATTTTTCCATCTGTTGTAACGGAATACAAATCGCTTTTCAGTACAGGAGGTAAAGCAGTCCATTTTATACCGTCCTTTGAACAGGATATTAATCCATTGCGTCCAACTGCCACAAACATGCCGTTCCTGTATGTGACAGAATTATATGTTTTTTTAGTATCAAACCCCCGTTTAACCCATTTTACAGAATCGTCAGAACTCAGTATAGTACCATTACTGCCTACGATTACGTACTTACTGCCGGTAAAACAAATGTCATTAAAGTCGGTTTGCAGACCGTCGGTAACTTTTGTCCAGCTGTATCCGTCACTTGATCTGATAATTTGTTTGTTATTTCCTACAGAAATAAAATCCTTACCGTCATAGTAAATTGAGGACAACTGGTTACCTGTTTTAGAATCTGCCTTTGACCAATTATAACCATCTTTTGATACTATAACAGCTCCGGCACTTCCTACTGCTGTAAAATGACCGTTACCCCATATGACTTTATTGAAACTTATACTATTCAAATCCGAATCTTTGCCATCCCAAACCAGGGTTGACTTGCTCCAGTTGATACCCTCCTTTGACGTTCTTATCTGGGCCTGATTCCCAACTGCCACAAACATATTTCCATTCCAGCAAACCGAGTAAAACGGCCTGCTCAAGGAAGAGGAATTCCATTTAAGGCCATCGGAGGATGTATAAAACAAATCTCCTGTTGAGCATACAACCGCAAATTTCTTTCCTGTCCATATAACCTGTCTTAAAAAGGAATCCCCAAAAGGCTTCTTCTTTTCCCAATGTGCTGCATCCCTGGAAACCAGGCATTCTCCGGCATCTCCAACAATAACATATAATTTTCCGGAATATGAGATGCTTCTCAATTCACCTTTGGAACCGGAGTTTTGACGATTCCAGCGGAAACCGTCCCTGGAAGTGATGATGGTCCCTTCCTTTCCGACTGCTATGAACTGTTTGCCTGTCCAGATTATATCCGATAAAATATTTGTAATGTTTGAGGAAACGGGTTTCCAAGTTGTTTTATCCTTTGAAACAAGTAAAGCCCCGGCTTCACCAACAGATACATATACCCCTTTTCCGGCTGCTATTCCTCTAAGGTTATCATTTGAAAACTCAATATTCCTTTCCCACTTGATTTGTTTTGGCTGTGAAATGGCAATAACATGAAGGTCAGATGAAAAAACAAACATAATAATCAAAATCAAACAGACAAATTTCGGCAGATTACTCATAAAAATCTCCCTTTTCCATAAAAAATTTTAGCATTACGGGATTCATCCCAGGCTCACAGTTTTTATCATAATTAAAATAAAATGAATTCGGAAAATCTATGGCTATGTTCCAAAATATAAATTTCATCCAATCTACGGTCAACTGCCGTCTTAACAAATTCATCAAGCCAGGCTTGCGTGTATGATCCTTTTTCGAGATGGACATGACAATCAATCATTAAGTTAAACCTATTTCAGCATATTCTGATAAAACGAAACTGCCGAAGGCTGTCTTTCTTTGGCTGTAGCTATTCCTTTAATTACAGCCCCTATAATATTTCCAATATTTCAACCGGATATTTTCCGCTGGGAGCGTTGACTTCTACAATTGTTCCGGCTTTTTTTCCGGCAAGAGCCTTACCTAAATCGGATTCTATACTTATACGCATTTTTGCAGGATCTATATCCATGGTTGTTACCAATGTTAGGACAGTTTCATCGTCATCATCAATAAATTTTATCCTTGCTTTGCTGTTAATACCAAGTACGGATTTGTCCTGACTGCTGCTGTCAACCACAATGGCTGTGGAAATAATATTTAACAGCTCCTGAATTCTGTTATCGTTTGCAGTATATCTCTCACAGGCTTCCTTGTATTCGGCATTTTCAGACCTGTCGCCGTGTTCGGCAGCTATTAGTTTTTCTCTGGCAATCTCAGCCCTTTTAACGGTCATTCTGTATTCTAATTCTTCCTGTAATTTTTTTATGTTTTCTTCTGTCAAAGTATGACTCATAAGTAGTTAACCTCCTGATAATAGCAATTAAAGCGTTCTGTTTGAGAAATCAGTTTTAAAAATTCTTCTGGCAGTCATATATGAGGCTTGCCAGTATGTGCTGTTAAGTTCGGATATGGTTACCTTCGAGGATGCAGAACCCGAAGTTGCACTGATAAACTTGCCATCACCTATATACATTCCAACATGGTTTATATTATTGTTACCGCCGTCGGTATCTGAAAATACAAGATCACCCGGCAGCAATTCATCCTGGGATACCTCAATGCCCTGTTTTGCCTGATCGGCAGCCACACGTTCAAGATTTATGCCGAACTGTGAAAAAATATACTTGGTAAATCCCGAACAATCAAAACCATCTTCTGGTGAAGTGCCTCCATATACATATTTTACCCCAACCAGACTTTGAGCATAATCTATTAATTCGGAAACATCAAAACTTCCCATATATAACGTTTCGACTCCTGTCAATCCTGAAGACTCACCGGGTGTTAATGCTTCATCTTTCAGACCGTCTCCGGACTGGCTTGGAGATTCACCTTCCGGGCTTTTTACCGATCCGCCTTCAGATTGTTCTATTTGATTATCCTTCTGATCCTTTTCTGTTGGTTTATTATCCTGTGGATTTATTTGCCCGTTTATGGATTTATCTAATGTATCACTTTTTGCTTTATCCCCAGGATTACTTTTCACTTGCTTTGCAGATTCCTTTATTGTTTTATCCAGTGATATATATATGTTGCTTACCCATCCGACAGTAGCACCAGATGTTTTCACTTTATACCAATTACCGGATAACTCAATAATAGTCAGGACATCACCTTTGTTCAAACGGGAAATGACAGCATAAGATGTTCCAGGGCCTTTTCTCAAATTTACATTATTGCCTGTAATTTTACCATATTGAACAGTAACAGGCTGTTCTTCATTTCTTTTGACATAGCTTCCAGAAACCCAGCCTGTTAAACCCTCTGAATTTACCTTGTACCATCCGTTGGAACTATCCAGGACATTAAGCTGATTACCTTCTTTTAACTGCCTCAGAACTTTTGAAGAAGTATCAGGTGCTTCACGCAGATTTAAAATACTGGCTGTAACTGTTATTTTTCCTGCAGTTTCTGCATATGAAAAACCTGATGACAGAAATATGAATAAAGCAGTAACCATAGAAACGGTTACTAACTTTTTTATGTGTTTTGACAGCATTATGAATTTAACCCCCCTAATTTATCTTTCGTATATAACATTCATAATAACATAAAAAGACCCATTTTTATACAATATATGTGGCAAAATACTGCATTTTTTTCTTCATTACATTATCTATAAAATTCTTTGATAAGATTTAAATAATCAGGTAATTTTTCCAGATTGGGTTCAGCAAATTCGAAAGTTATTCCATTGCATTTTTCGATAAATTTGTTATCGATGCTATAAGTTTTCCTGAACTTACACACGCCGTTATTGTCATTATGACAATAATTACATTTCCCGTGCTCTCCCGTAAAAACTTCTTTTATATATGGCTTAACATTTTCAATATACTCCTTATGTTTATCAATAGCATTGAAATAGAGACGAAGGACTATACTTGTATCTCTGATGTATATTCTTGCAATAACTTTTTTACTCTTCACACCTGCTTTTGAGTATATAATCATATATCTGCCCCAACAAAACCCATTTCCAATGTTACCTCCAAAGTCGTAACCGTGTTTGGAAAGCTCATTGTTGAATTCAATAATGAAAGCTTTGTTTGATGCAGATATAAAGTTAAATCGTTCTTCAGATAGAATAGTATTCATATTAACCTTGTATGATATAGTTAGTAACTAAATCATACGCTCCTTTCTAAAATTTGCTTATTTTTTATATCACTATTTTTTTATTAGCTATAATTGATTCAGACACTGTGGACTTTTTATTTTAACCTATAGCTTGACTATTTGATGGAGTGTATCGCCACAGTCTTACTTAAATCATTTATAATTTAATGAATTATTATATTTGCAGTGCCAATTGGTTTATTTCTTTAATGAAAACTTTGACATCTTCCAAGCCGGAAGTACTCATTTTAAATTTCAACTTGCCATGACAGGCATTTCTTTGCCTGTCATGAAGCCTGTATTTGGTTTTTACCATACAATTATTATAACACCCCACACAATCATCCAGATTGTCAAAAATACGCCTGGCGAAATCAGGACTCTTATGTGCCAGGCTGCTCAGCGTAGCTTCCATCATATCAGCCTTCCGGTGCCAGGTCTCCGGCCTCCCGTTTGTGATGATATACCATTGAAGAGAATGATCAAAAATATCATTGCTTACATAAATAGCATAGGAAACCCCGTAATCTGAAGCTACATATGTTATTTTGTTACCGTGCCTTTCAATCATTCTTTTGAATCTAATTGGTCTTATTGATTTTAAGTATTCATCCAAATTAACTATTTCACTTTTAAACTCCTCGGGCAAAAGTGAGATACACTTTTCAAAGGTTGGCTTTTCACCAGGAGATATTACATTATTTGCCATTATGGCAGAAGGCAGTTCCCCGTCATGTAGAATCTTACAGGTATCTTCATACTCAGTTACCGAAATTGATTTAATACATAGATTTACCAGTTTGTTGCATGCTATTTTAAGTTCAAAACCATTCTTATTTTCCTCACTGAACTGCGGAGATTTCATGTACTTCTCTTTTTTTGAGTAATACCTTTCTTCCCCGTTGATCAGGATCTGCATTTCCTTAAGATCGTATATCAAGGAAATATCGGTGAATTCATTCATAGGCATATAATTATGAAAATGCATCGTTTTTCGGGCCGGAGCAACAATATCATCGATACGTCTGTTGTCGGACCATAAGGTGCCGAAATTTACATGTCCTTTTCCTAAAAGTATATATAAGCCAGGCGCGTCAATTTTTGCTGTCAAATCAATTCGCAGAGGTAATTTGTATTTATCAGGCAGATAAACATATGAGTTTATGGATAAATGTTCCGCATCAAAGCGTTGAGTGGGAATTGCATGTTTAGTTTCCATATAAAACATGTTATCCCTGTGTTGGTATTCAACTTGTCCCTTTGGCAGTAATCTATCCGGGTCAATATTATGTTTTATCATTTAAATTCCTCCTGTACTAATTTCATATGTAATTTGTTCGGTATACAATTCAAGTGCCATGTTTTCAGTAAAAGCTGACATTGTGATAACCATATTTTATGATTGCTTCTCTTTGCTCTGATACATAATAACATAATAATACATAATATTACCTTTTTACAATATATTCCTAAGAAGTACAACATAATATAATAATTATTAGTGAATGAATTAAATAAAATTTCTTATAAAAAAAGTAGGTTTCATGCTGCCTGAAATATCAGATTTGCATTTTACCTACTTTTATTTAATCCTTATTAGACTTTTTCAACCCTTTAATCAAGGCTTCAACACTATTACTTCAGTGGCTTCAACTGCTCTTTCTATAAGCGGTTCAAAATCAACAGCTTCTTCCGACTTCATTATCTTTTCAAGCTTTGGTTTGGTTTGCGGGTGCTTGGCCACAAAAACAGTACAGCAATCCTCATATGGTAGAATTGAGGTTTCAAACGTATCTATTTTTCTTGCAATATCTATAACCTCTACCTTGTCCATTCCGATCAAAGGCCGGAACACCGGCATATTAACTGCTGAATCGGTACAATACAAGCTTTGCATGGTCTGGCTTGCCACCTGTCCCATGCTTTCTCCGGTTATTAATGCCATTGAATTGGTTTTACGCGCAATTATTTCGGATATCCGCATCATAATTCGTCTCATAATGATTGTAAGCTGATCCTCAGGACAATTGTCATTTATGGCAAGCTGGATTTCTGTAAACGGAACCACATGAAGCTTTAACTTGCCGCAATACTGAGACAGAATCTGAGCCAGATCAACCACTTTTTGCTTGGCTCTTTCACTGGTGTAAGGATAACTGTAAAAGTGGACGGCTTCAATCTCCACACCTCTTTTCCCCATCATCCAGCCAGCAACCGGACTGTCAATACCGCCTGACAGCAGAAGCGTTGCTTTTCCGTTCGAACCCATGGGCATCCCGCCGTGAGCTTTAATTATATCGGAATAAACGTATGAGCTTTCTCTTACTTCCAAATGTATTATAAAATCCGGGTTCTTTACATCAACTGTCAGCCCCGGAAAATTTTCAAGTATATATCCGCCCACATCAGCGCTTATTTCAGGAGATTGCATAGGAAATTTCTTATTCCCTCTCTTGGTTTCCAGCTTAAAGGTTTTATATCCGTGTTGAGAAACCAGGTCTGACGCAACCTGTAAAGCCGTTGCTTTAATCTGGTCATAGTCGGTATCTATTTTCCAGACAGGACTCACAGATACTACACCAAAAATTCTGGTGATTTTCTGAAGAACAAAATCAAAGTCATAATCTTCTACCTGGGGTTCAATATATATTCTGCCCTGGGATTTAAAAATTCTGGCATTGCCTGATTTTAAAATAGCACTTCTGATGTTGCCGATCAGCTTGTCTTCAAAAACCGGTCTATTTAAACCTTTAAGTATTATTTCACCGTATCGCACTAAAATAATTTTTTTCATTTAACCCTCCCAAACCATTGACGGCACTGTGTATTTACTCTGTTATTAGACTTTCCCTCTGTGTTTTATACTTATTACTGGTATTATTTCCTTTAAGGAACTGATGGTTGTACTCAATTCCTCCTGTGTATTTTGTGCCGATAAACTAAGACGGATTGCGCCGTCGATATATTTTGTTGAAACACCCATAGCTTTAAGCACATGACTGTGGCTGCTCTTGTGTGAGGAACAGGCCGAACCCGTTGAAACAAAAATACCTTTCTGTTCAAGGTGATGCAGCAATACTTCCGATTTCAGATTGGGGAATGAAACATTTATAATATAAGGTAAAGCCTCATCAGAGGAATTTATTATCGCATCCTCAAAATATTTCTTTATTTTCCCCATGAAAAATTCCTTTAAACCACTTACTTTAGCGTGGTTTTCCTCCATGGCAGATGCCGTTATTTCAGCTGCCAGACCAAAGCCGCAAATTCCGGGTACATTTTCGGTTCCGGATCTGAGGGCAGTTTCCTGGCCTCCACCCAATAAAATGGGTGTGAGCTTTACACCCTTTTTGACGTACAGAGCGCCAATTCCCTTAGGACCGTGAATTTTATGAGAACTCATTGAAAGGAGTTCAATGTTCATACCGGCAGGATATATGGGTAATTTGCCAAAAGCCTGAACCGCATCTATATGGATAACCGCAGAAGGACATAATTCTTTTCTTATTTTAGTAATTTCTGAAACAGGCTGAATAGCACCAACTTCATTATTTGCAAGCATAAAGCTCATAAGTGCCGTTTCCTTGCCAGCTGCCTTCCGGAGAGCCTCAAGTTTTATTGTTCCCTGAGCATCAACAGGAATGTAATCTACACTGTAACCTTCCGAAGCCAGGTGCTTAAAAACCTCAAGCACTGATGGATGCTCTATTTCACTTGTTATAATATGTTTTCCGGCTCTGGGATTTGCACGCAGGTAACCCAGGACTGCCATATTATTGGATTCAGTACCACCTGAGGTAAAGTATATTTCTTTGGAATCTGCTCTTAATATTTGGGCTATCTGCAACCTTGCTCTCTTTATAAGGTTTTCAGCCTCGATACCCTTTGTATGGAGAGATGATGGATTACCGTAATAGCTTTTACTGACTTCGACAATATATTGAACTACTTCGTCATATGGCTTGGTGGTTGCACTATTGTCAAGGTAAATCTCATGATTCATTAATTGTTAACCTCTCAGTATGCGGTTGATTACCGTTCAAACGCATTTATTAATCTTTGCTTTCCTTCTCAGGAATTTTACTGTTCTTTATTCTTTTGGATTCTGCTTGTTTTCAATTTCAGCTTGTCTTTCCAAAAGCTTCTTTTCCATCCGTTTCATTTGATCATTGGTAACATTCTGTTTTAAAAAATCTTCTACGGTAATGCTTCTATAATCCTCCGGTTCCTCTATACAACGTCCACAATCATCACAGTGCTTTGACGGATCAAGATCACAAAGGTCACATTCTCCGCAGTCTATACATTCTCTGTCATAAAGCTCACATTGTTCTGCCATATCCTTCTCCTATCCCTATTCCTGTCAACGTTTCGCAACGTGATAATTATACAGCATAATCAACATTATATATAATTATTCCTGCAAAAGTTATTTTACACACGTTAGCGTATGTAGTCAACCTATACACACTCAAAAATCACCGACCTCACGCTGAGATATTTTGGCAATTTTCGAGGAGGATGGACGCAGCCTTGCTGACGCAAGGCAAGGACGACGACAAAGAAAAATGGCAAAATAGGAGGCGTGAGGCGTGTTATACCTTGTCAATAGAGGATATACAAATTTAATAAATATGATTCTTATCTGCTACATTCTGCCTATTGCCTTCAGTATACCATAAATTATTGCCTGCGGCCTAGGGGGACAGCCCGGTATATATACATCCACCGGCAAAACCCTGTCTATGCCGTTTTTCACGGCATAACTGTTTTTGAAAATACCGCCGCTGCAGGCGCAGGCACCTACCGCTACAACAAGCTTTGGTGAAGGAGCTGCATTATATGTCTTTACAAGCGCCTCCTCCATATTTCTTGAGACGCAGCCCGTAACCAAAAGCATATCCGATGTCTCGGGGAGGCTACAAAATGAATGCCGAAGCGCTCAATATCATTGTAAGGGCTGCTCAGTGCATTGATTTCGTAATCACAACCATTACAGGAGCCTGCATCCACTTCTCTGATATGAAGACTTTTCCCGAACCTGGAATATACTTTTTCCTTTAACTGATTTCCAAGCAGCTCATATTCAAGTCCATTGACTTCTTCTTCCTGAACATACAAGGGAGAAGAGCGGAGAGCTTCCCGGCTCTTCTGGGCAAGTTCAAACCTGTTTGTAAGACATATTGCACCTTCAGGACAATTTTCCTCACAAAACCGGCAGAATATACATTCATCAAGATTAACGGCAGGTAACTTGTTTTTTTCCTTGTCGTTATCTACAAATACGATTGCACCTGTGGGACAGGTATTTGTGCAAGTCATGCATTTTTTGCATTTATTATAGTCAAATTCAGGTGAACCGGTTATAAAAGAACTTCTTATAGGCTTTTTAGGATAATCAACCGTAACAGTACCGTGCTGAAACATCTTTTTTAAAATATTATGCATTTGACCTCCATGAGCCATTATATGGCTTTGAGCCCTTTTGTGGCCGCAAAACAGTTATTAAATAATTTTAATCAGTTTCAACTATATCATAAGTCGTTGCCGGCATAGGACAAATTGAAACTTTTATTGATCAATGGAAAATCTGTTAACGTATTGGTTTTCACTGCATGGCAAAGTGCCGGCCAGTTGCAGAAAGAAGGAGTTCTGACTTTATATCGTAAAATCTTATTATCTTCTCCGGCCATAACAAAATGAACATTCTCTCCTCAGGGCGCTTCAGTCATTCCAAAAGCAAAGGAATAAGGTTTAAGTTCTCCGATTTCAACCGAAACATTGCCCTCCTCAGGCATTTTTTCCAGGGCCAGCCTGATTAACGATATGGATTCCTGCACTTCTTCTATTTTAACATTCATTCTGCAGTTAACGTCGCAGTTTGAGTGCTCCGGAATATTAAATTTAAGTTTTTCATATGCGGCATAAGGA
This sequence comes from Bacillota bacterium, assembly GCA_023386445.1. GTDB lineage: Bacteria > Bacillota > Clostridia > Acetivibrionales > DSM-1351 > Ruminiclostridium. The sequence continues at coordinate 78,206 of JAEWJR010000098.1, forward strand.
AATTCTTTTCTTACATCCGTCTTTATGCCGCTGGCTCTCCCACCGGGTCCTACAGCATTTAAATCAACTGCTATCTCATTGGTTAATATTCCTGTATGTTCTACTCTGTCAATAAACAATCCGTTATTTTTAATAATTGCTACGGTCTCTGCAAACTCTTTTTCCAGTTTATCCATGCATTCTTGAATAATTTTTTGATTATTCCGGATGAAATCACGCCGCAATCCGCCCGGCTTGTTGGAATTCCTCAAAAATCTGCTGCCCGTAAGCTGCTCACACAAAATTAATATCCAACGTCTCAGCATTGCAAATTGTCCGGCAGGAAAAATATAAGCAGTGTCAACACACAGACCTGAAATATCTCCCAGATGTGCACAGATCCTTTCCAGTTCGGCGAATACCACTCTTGAATAAAGCGCTCTTTCAGGAACATAGGTTATTCCGCTTAACTTTTCTATTGCCTGACAATATGCCAGGGAGTTTGTAAAGGTTTCATCACCGGATATCCGCTCGGCAAATAACAATACTTTCATATAGTTTTCGTGTTCAGACAGTTTTTCCAGGCCCCTGTGTACATAATAAAGTTTGGCTTCGAGATTTATTATGGGTTCACCCGCCACACTGAACCTGAAATGTCCAGGTTCGATGATTCCTGCATGAACCGGGCCAACAGGTACTTCAAATACACCTGTGCCCTGTACTCTTGTGAATTCCTGTTCCCGTTTTACAAAATCCAATCTTGTATTGACCTTGAAATCTTTTCTGAGAGGATGTATATTCCGGGGAAAATTGCCGTGATGGACCAATTCCCTGTCATCTGGCAGAGCATTAAACCGAAGTCCGTACATGTCCTGTATTTCTCTCTCATAGAAAGCTGCTGATGGAATCTCGTTAGAAATGGATTCAAGCTCAATAATATCAATCTTTTCAACATTCGTGTACAGAGTTATTAATGTATTTGATGATCTGACCGCAAAAGTATAATATACCCGTATCTTATCTGTGGGTGAAATATCATTTCCGAAAAGATCTATAAGAACACAGTCTATATTAGTATATATATTCAGACAGGCAGCTTTAATATTTTCGGGGTTTATCTCAGTATAAATCTCATTTTCGTTCAGAAGTTTACTGTCTGTCACCAATGTGTTCAGCAGTCTGTTAATTGTCTCAAATATAGCCTCGGAAACCATTTTATTCCCCCCCTATTCCAAGAATGATGCCGGTTGCGTTATCCATTAAAGTTTTTATGGGGCCGGGAATATAAACACCCATAAGTATTGTTATGAACAACAATATGATAAGTATGGCTGGCCCGGTCTTATCCAGTTCACCTTTATTGATTTCCGGATGATTGCTGTTACCGAGGAACATCCTGCCCAATTGTTTGGTGAATCCGCCAAAGACCGCGGCTAAAAAGATAAGGAGTAATACTGCTATAACATAATTCTTTGAGAAAATAGCCGCAGCCACAGTATTAAATTCGCTCATGAATACTCCAAAGGGCGGCATACCCGTAATTGCCAATGCACCCAGTGCAAATACAACACCTGTTACAGGCATGACTTTAATGAGGCCTTTTATGCTGGATATCTTTTTCGTATGATATTTTAAATATACATTCCCTGTTGCAAGGAAGAGCATGGACTTTGTCATAGCATGGTTAAAGATATGGTAAATTGCCGCAAATATGCCGACTGGCGTGCAGATGCCCAATCCAATTGCAATAATACCCATGTGTTCAATACTGGAATACGCAAGTATTCTCTTGTAATCCTGTTGCACAAGCACAAATATTGCAGCCGTACCTACTGAAAGTATTCCCAGCAATATCAGCAGGTTTCCTGTATATCTGCTGCTGTCCAGACTTTTGTTGACTATGGTCATAACCCTGATAATACCATACATAGCTGTGTTAAGCAGTACCCCTGACAGCAGCGAACTCACCGGAGACGGCGCTTGACTGTGTGCATCGGGCAGCCAGGTATGCATTGGTGAAAACCCTACTTTTGTGCCGAAACCAATCAGTATAAATATAAAGGCTATTTTCAGTATACTGGGGTCAAGCGCCGATGCATTCTGAAGCAGGTAGTTCCAGCTAAGTCCAATAACCTTGTTTCCCCCGAGTTCAACAGTCGATGAATAATACAGTAAAATAATGCCCAGCAATGCAAAAGCAATACCCACCGAACAGATAATGAGATACTTCCAGGCTGCCTCAATAGCTTTTTTATTATTATAAAAACCCACCAAAAATGCTGAAGCAAGTGTGGTTGCCTCGATGGCAATCCACATTACACCCATGTTTTGGGTGGTTAATGCCAATATCATGGATAACAAAAAAGCATTTGAAAGACTGTAATACAATTTTAGCTTGTTCAAAGTAATAACATTTCTTCTGAGTTCCTGTCCGAAATAGCTTATGGAATACAGCGAGACCAGAAAAAAAGCCAAGGTGGTTATAAATAATATGTATACACTTAGTGAATCAATATAAAAAATATCCTTAAAGAAACCTCCGGCGGTTATGGCTTTTGACCTGTTGACCTCAACAAGAGCCAGTATGGATGTCAGCAGCATAGCTGCAGCACCGGCAAGATTGGTTAAATGGATAATTGTTTTATTTTTATTTGTCCAGACTAATCCGGCCGCTAAAGCCGGGATAGCTATGAATGCCAGATTCATTTCATCCTCCAATATTTTTTTACCCTAAAATTTTATCCTTTCAAATTCTTGAGCTTGTTTATATCAATTGATTCAAAAGTATTATTTATTTTAAATACAAATATACCCATGATCATAAAGGCCGTCAGCAGATCAAAGAAAAGACCGAGTTCGACAATCATTGGCATTCCCTCTGTTGTCAGCATTGCTGCCAGAAACATACCGTTTTCTATAACAAGGAAACCAATAATCTGACCGATGGCTTTCTTTCTGCTTATCATGAAAAACAATCCCAGCAGTACTACAGAAAATGAATATATTAAATAATTTTTTGCATGATTATCAGTTATTCCTTCGATATGATAAATAACATACCAGCTTAAAACAACCAGACAACAGCAAATAATCATTGAAAGCGGGATATTTATAAAGAAGTCCTTCTCAACCTTGTATTCAACCTTATCAACAGTGCTTTTCATGTACCTGGGAATTATAATTACTTTAAAAACCACAATTAAAACGAACATTATTATTACTTCGTCAAATTCTTTTGATATAACCATTTCCCTGACTGAAACCAGCAGTGATATTCCGGCCAGTAAAACCGATTGGAATCTGAAGGTTGGTATATAGGAGTTCTGACGCTTGTTTGCTATCAAAGCAAACGCCGAGATCAAAATCAATATGGACATAAGGTTTAATGCATTATGATACATAGACAAACTCCTTTAAACAAGCTAAAATAATCCGGTAAAAAAACACACTATTTAAGAATAAATCCCGTTAAAAAACCGAGTATTGATACTATTAAAGCTATTACAGCAAAGTTGGGAATACTGTACAATCTGAATTTAACCGTATTCAATTCAACAATTCCAACCAGAATTGTTATAATCGATACTTTTATAAGATAGATTCCTAATCCCAGAAAAATATTTTCCACATTAAAACCCACCGGAATCAGAATATTCGCTATAAATGTCATAAACACAAGCTGTTTTATGTAACTGCCGATTTCAATCAATGCAAGATGTCTTCCTGAATACTCCAGAACCATAGCTTCATGGACCATGGTAAGCTCAAGGTGTGTTGACGGGTCATCCACCGGAATTCTTGAGGATTCTGCAATTAAAATCAAAAGCATGCTTGCAGACAACAATATATTCATGGGCGTAAAAGCTGTTTCAGTATTACCTGCCATGGATTCATAGATAGCCGCAACATTGGTTGAGGCTATTTCAGCTCTGGCACCGACTGTTATAATTACAATAAATAAAGCAGGTTCTATAAGTGCGGAAACAAGCAGTTCCCTGCTGCTTCCCATTCCTCCGAAGGTACTTCCGGTATCAAGTCCTGCCAGTGCAATAAATATCCGGCCGGCAACAAAAAGATAAACAATTACAAGCAAATCGGTATAAAAAGAAAAACCGGTCAAACCATGCACTACGGGTAAACAGCTTATGGCGGCCACTGAGGTTATGCAGTAAGCATAAGGAGCTATATTGTATATCCAGGAGGCGGTGTTTGAGACAACAAGATCCTTTTTAAACAGCTTCATTATATCATAATAAGGCTGAAATACCGAAGCACCGACTCTATGCTGTACCTTGGCCTTCATTTTTCTAATAACTCCTGTAAAAAACGGTGCAATTAAAAGTGTTATAAATATTTGCAATATCAGTTTTAAAATTGACTCAAGCATGGCCTCTCCCCTCTCTATATATAATATCAGATCCAAAATCAATCTGATGTTTTAATTTGCCAGGAAGCTGTAATACAACAGCATCAAAATCAAAACGCAGAAAAAATACATTAAATATGCATGTATACTGCCGGTTTGAATTTTATACCTGGCTTTTCTTGAAAAATTAATTAATCCCAGAATAAACGGCTTATATAAATATTTTTCTATTACCTTTTCAGTAGATAATGTGTAACTTGCCTTTTTAATAAAATACGGACCGGCTCCCTCTGTAATTACCAAATCCCTGTTAGGCTTGAACAGCCCTCTGAAGATTATACGTATGGATTTTGAAAAACCGATAGCGGAATACTGCATCCTTGGGTTCAATTTTGTAAAGCCGCAGTCCCATGTATTGTATTTTTGTACCGATGTTCTTTTTCTTAATACTGCCGCCAGTAAAGATACTGCAGCAATGAACACCAGCAACATTACTGATAGACCGCTGAAGGAGACACTAAGGTTTCCGTTTTCAAGAGGATAATGCAGAAATTTTGATAAAGACCAGTCAGTTGACAGGAGTTTTATGTTAATCAGGTCGACAGACACATTGTCTATCAAATTTATAACCGGCTTCAGCCCCACGCCCGGAATTACACACAAAAGAGCTGCGGCGGCAAGAGCTGCCAGCATTGGTTTTGCAGACTCACTTGCATTTTGGGCTTCAGTGCTTCTGGGCATACCTAAAAAGGAAATGCCGAAAAGCTTGACATAGCTGAATACTACTAAAGCACCTGTAATGGCGAGGAATGCAGCAACAATAACAAATAATATAACCATCGAGAATTGACCGGATGGAACAAACCAAACTATACTGTTTATTATGGACTGGAAAATGATATATTCACTTGCAAAACCATTAAACGGAGGAACTGCAGAAACAGCAAGACAGCCTATGAAAATAAAAACGGCTGTTAGCGGCATCTTCTTAATCAGTCCGCCCAGCTTCTCCATATTTCTTGTACCGGTACTGTAATGGACAGCTCCTGCACCCATGAATAATAAAGACTTGAACAGTGCATGGTTTAAAGTATGCAGCAGTACTGCAGTCAGGGACAAAGACAGTAAAAAGGAATTCCCTGCTGCTCTGGCTATGAGCATTATCCCTATACCACAGAAAATGATCCCCATATTCTCTATGCTGGAATAAGAAAGGAGTCTCTTGATATTTATGGTAGAGGCTACTGCATATGCAATGCCGAACACTGCTGAAATTGTGCCGATTATTAAGGTTAGTACTCCCCACCACATGGAATTTTCATGTAATATGAAAAATACTATTCTAAGCAGACCATATATGGACATCTTTTTCATAACTGCAGACATAATGGCAGCTACGTTGCTTGGTGCTTCTGTATATGCATACGGAAGCCAGATATGCATTGGAATTATACCCGCTTTTGTGCCGAACCCTAAAAGCAGGAAAATATATATTAGATTGGAATAATTCTTTGGAATCAAAGACGAAGTAATTGCTGAAAGTTCAAAACTTCCGGTAAAATAAGCAATCAACAGAAATGCTGCCGTTATGAATGCGGTACCTGTATAGGTCATTATTATGTATGTTTTCCCCGCTTTTTGAACTTCATCCTTTTCATGTTCGTATATTACCAGGAAATATGAGAGCAGTGACATCAATTCCCAGAAAACCAGGAATAAAAGGATATTGTTACTGGTTGCCAATATGACCATTGAAAAAATAAAAAGGTTATAGAAGGCTCCGAAAACACCAACATTTTTAATATTAAAAAAACGCTTCATATATGTAAAAGAATATAAAGATACTATTGAAGTAACAATTCCGATCAGCAAGAGAAAGAAAGCAGCCAGATTATCTATTTTTAAATTGAAGTCCATAAAAGGAATGTTATTATTTATATTAAATGAAATAACATGGGTATTTGCAGTAAATAATTTATATAACATGGATATACTTAATAAACTTCCGGCTGTCAGTGCAAATATGTTTGATAAAAAATTTGAAATTTTAGGTTTGAAGTATGTTGCCAATGAAGAGAATGATCCTGCTATATACAACGAAAGACATATAATAAAGCTTGTAGTCAAATAATCTGCTGACATGAATCAAAAACCTCCAGAGCAATTAAGTAGAGCTTGATAAATACAGCATCTATGATACTACCGCAATATGCAATTGTCAAATCTACGGGGCAAGTTAATGATTTTGTCAAAAATCAAGATATATTATTCTTTAACCGGAATTAATATGGATGTATCTGCAATTAATATACTGGAATCAATGTTATTTATCTTCTTAACATTATATATATATTCCCTGATATCACAATCGTCATCCTTATATTGTTGTGCAATGGACCACAGGGTATCGCCGGATTTGATGGTAACAGTCCGGTAGACCGGCTCGGTATAACCTGAAACACTGGCTGTATAAACTGCTATAAAGGTTATAAGGAAAACAAAAAATAAAAAACCAAAGAACCTCATTCTATTCTTTAAAACATATCTCTTTTTATTCATATTAACTATCATTCCTTTCGCCGTGCTCAAGGCACAAAAAGTGATGAAAACCTATATCCTTTATCGCAATGTGGCGAATAAAGGAGGTTATTTGACCATGTGTGCTTTCAAACCAACCTCTCGAACACTTGTTCTCTACATATATAATACCGAACATTTGTTCCCGTTGTCAATATGTTTTAAAAATTTTCGAACATTCGTTTGCTTTTTGGAAATTTATATGCTATACTTACCTTGAAAACTACATAATTTAGGAGGTTTTTATGGCTAAAAAGAACTCTACAAAGCAGCAGGAAATTCTTGACTATGTTAATAAATGTGTATGCGAAAACGGATATCCCCCGTCAGTCAGAGAGATTTGTGCTGCAGTTGGTTTTAAGTCTACCTCTACTGTGCACGCTTATCTTCAGAAACTTACGGACAGCGGTGTACTTCAGAAGGATCCCACTAAGCCGAGAGCTATCAAAATTTTAAATAATTCAGATAAATCCTCAAAAGCAGCCGCAAATACTCAAAAGGAAGGCTACTACACTTCACGGGAGATGGTTGAAGTTCCTGTAGTTGGAAAGGTTGCGGCAGGGCAGCCTATTTTGGCGGTGGAAAACATTACAGATACCTTTCCTCTGCCGGTGGATTTTGTTCAAAACAGCACTGCCTTTATGCTCCGGATTCAGGGTGACAGTATGATTGAGGCAGGAATACTTGATAAGGATTTTGTTTTAGTGAGGCAGCAGTCAACAGCCAATAATGGTGATATAGTTGTTGCTTTACTTGAAGATGAAGCTACCTGTAAGACTTTTTTCAAGGAGAAGGATCATATCCGTTTACAGCCGGAGAACAGCAGAATGGAACCTATCATAGTGAAAGACAATGTTTCTATTATTGGTAAGGTAATAGGCGTTTTCAGACGAATGTAATACTGAAGATATTATAATTCCCCGTATACTACAAAAAATCGGTGAAACAAAAAGTTTCACCGATTTTTATATTTAGCTTTTCAATATTCCAATTCAGATATATAGTAATAAAACTATGTAGTCTGGGCTTATTCCTTCGCCTGATCATTAAAAATCAGGTTTACAACTTTCATGGGGCTTATTGTAGAGATTGCATGTTTATAAACAAGCTGCTGTTTTCCATCACTGTCCAGAACAACAGTAAAATTGTCAAAACCTTTAACCATTCCCTTTAATTGAAATCCATTGGTCAGGTATATAGTTACCGCTATATGTTCTTTTCTGACCTGATTTAAAAAAATGTCCTGCAAATTGATAGTATTCTTTACCAAACTAAATCCTCTCCTTTGTTTTATATATATATTTTCTCAGGCTGATTCAAAATCTTTTACGAATCAAGCCCTGTCTGCCCCCAAAATCAAATTGCTGCAACAATGAAGACATAAGTATAATTTTATTCTACTAGATTATACCAGCACATGCAATAAGAATATAGTACTACTACGTGCAAAGCTATGTACAATGGCTTCTTATATAGGTTATAACAGCTTCAACTATATTATTAGTATTTCCAAAATTATCTATACTAAACCATTTAATTTCTTTGATCCGCTTAAACCAGGTGATTTGTCTTTTGGCGTATCTCCTTGATTCTCTCTTGACAGTTTCAACTGCTTCTTCAAGGGAGATTTCATTTCTGAGATAGGATAATATTTCCTTGTAACCAATCCCCTGCATGGAGGTGATCGAATCCGCATACCCCATTTCAACAAGTCTTTCGACTTCTTCTATCAGACCGTTCTCAAGCATGATATCAACTCTTTTGTTGATTCTGTCATATAATTTTTCACGATCCATTGTAAGTCCCAATAAAATAAACTTATACTTCGGAGGTATCTCCCTGGACTTTTCATTGTGGTAGCTCATAGGTCTCTGGGTCTGATAATATACCTCCAGAGCCCGTATAACGCGTTTAACATTATTGGGGTGTATGTTTGCGGCTGATACCGGATCCACAAGCCTCAGTTTGTCATGTATATAGACCGGTCCGTTTTCTTCGGCCTCCCTGCCCAATTGCCGGCGAAGCTCCCAATCGCTCACGGTATCACTGAAATTTATATTATTTATCAAAGAACTTATATAAAGGCCGGTACCTCCCACAATTACAGGCTGTTTACCTCTTTCGAGGATCACATCGATATATTTTTCAGCCAATTCCTTGAATTTTACAACATTGAATTCTTCAGTGGGTAAAAGCTCATCTATGAGATAATGCCTGATTCCCTGCATTTCTTCAACTGAGGGTTTCGCTGTTCCAACATCCATGAATTTATATACCTGCATGGAGTCGGCTGAAATAATTTCTCCGTCCAGAAGCTTTGCAAGTTCAATTGACAGACTGGTTTTCCCGGAAGCAGTGGGGCCCGCTATTACTATTACTTCCTTCATTGGTTATCCTTTCAGCATTTCATTCTAAATGATCCTTTTAAACATCTTTTCTATTTCGTACTTTGTAAGTCTTATTACAGTAGGCCTTCCATGGGGGCAGGTATATCTTGAGCCAGCCGAGGCAAGCTCCTCCAGCAAACGGTTTACCTCACTGTCATCCAGTTTCTTGTTTGCTTTTATGGCAGCCTTGCAGGCTATTGTATGGATAATCTCATCTGCAAGAGGCGTAACTACAGGTTTAAGTGACGAAAATATCTTATCGGTCAATTCCAGAAAAACATCTTTGGGCGAACAGCCTTCCAATAAATAAGGGATGCCTCTTATTATAATTGAATTGTTTCCAAAATCCTCAAAAACGAAACCGATTTTGTTGAGCATTTCCTGTCTGGCCCTAATTTCATTGAGTTCCAGAGCTTGGAACTGAATTACTGCAGGTTCAAGTAACAGCTGAGTGGTATTCTCCTGATCCTCGTATTTTATTTTAAGCTTTTCATATATAATCCGTTCGTGAGCCGCATGCTGATCCACAAGTACGAGCTCTTCGCCATTTTGTAAAATTATATAGGTTGAAAAAGCCTGACCAATATACTTCATTGCAGTAAGGTCAAGTTCAGGACTTTTCTTTCTTGGGATTTCTTCTGAAACTGTCTGACTGACAGTCTGTATATCCGGAATTATCTCTTCCTTTACAATAGGACTTTCAACATCTAAAGGAAGATAATCCTCCGGAACCGCCTGCCCCGGGTGCAAGAGATCTGCCGGACCCCTGCTGTTTAATGCAATATCTGTCCTGGCCAGCGGTTTCAAGGCTTCGGTGAAGCTTCTTATTTCCTGTTCCTCAGATATTCTGGTATTGACGTTAAGTGCCGCCGATACCGGTCTAATAGCCGCCGGCTGCTCTGACATATTGATACCAATGGAATTGGCAGGGCTGGCCGGCTCTGTGCTCAGACTTTTGCTCTCCTGAAACTGAGTACCTTCCGGTACTTTTTGTTCAAAATTGTATCGAAGCTCCTCCTGGATATAATCCGGCTTTGGGTCTGCGTTTTTAAACTTGAATATTTCCCTGTCCTTGGTTGGAACTGTTACGGGATTGAACAGGGTATCCGAACTTAAAGCCTTTGAAACTGCCATATAAATAGCCCGGGAAAGAAAGCTCTCCTCGGCAAAGCGCACTTCAGTTTTGGCAGGTGAAACATTGGCATCCACCAAAAGAGGATTCAGTTCAATATTCAATACAAAGAACGGAAACTTGTTTTTCATTAAAATACTGTTATAGGCCTGTTCAACCGCATAGGATACCATTTTGCTCTTTACGTATCTTTTGTTTATGTATAAAGACTGATAATTTCGGTTTGCCCTTGCAGCTTCAGGTTTCCCGATGTACCCGGTTATTTTATATTTTTCGTCCTGATAGCCTACCTCAATAAGTTCCTTAATGATTTCTTTACCGTAAATGCTGTAAATAGCACTCTTTACGTCATTATTACCCGGAGTATGCAGCAGCAGAGTTTTTCCGCTGGTTAATCTAAAGGATATTTCGGGGTTTCCCAGTGCAATTCTTGAAATTGTGTCCGAAATATACCCTGCCTCGGTCGAGTCCTTTTTTAGGAATTTGTATCTGGCTGGAGTATTGTAAAACAAATCCCTGATAATAAAGGTAGTACCTACGGGGCAGCCTGTTTGTCTGACCTCCCTGAAGGTACCGCCGCTGATATGTACATACATGCCATATGTGTTTCCGGCTGCTCTGGTCTGGAGCTCTACAGAGGAAACGGCAGCTATGCTGGCAAGGGCTTCCCCTCGGAAACCCATTGTGATGATGGAATCCAGATCTTCAGCTCTTTTTATTTTACTGGTTGCATGACGTTCAAAAGCGATTTCCACATCATCTTCATCCATGCCGCTGCCGTTATCGGTCACCTTTATGTAAGAGATGCCTCCGTTTTTTATATCCACCGAGATACTGGTTGCACCGGCATCAATGGAGTTTTCTACAAGCTCCTTAACAACAGAAGCAGGTTTTTCCACCACTTCTCCGGCTGCTATTTTATTTGATGTATTTTCATCCAGTACAATTATGCTTCCCATAATACCTCCATTTAACCTTTCATCTTCCGCTGAAGTTCATATAGAATATTCATTGCATCTATGGGCGTCAGCCTAGAAATATCAATTTTTTTTATATCCTCAAGTATTTCATTGTGGGCTGACGCTTTTGCTGCAGCTTCAAAAAGGTCCAGCTGTCCCTCAACCTGCTTCTTTACCCTGCGTGCCTTCCCGTTTTTACTGATATCGGCATCATCCAGCTCCAGAAGGATTTCTCTGGCCCGGTCTATTACAGGCAGAGGCACGCCTGCAAGTCTGGCAACCTGTATGCCGTAGCTGCCGTCGGCCCCTCCCCTGATGATTTTGCGCAGGAATATGACATCTTCACCTTTTTCCTTGACTGTTATGCAGTAATTCTTTATTCCTGTGAGCTTGCCTTCCAGTTCGGTCAGTTCATGATAATGAGTTGCAAAAAGTGTTCTGCAGCCCAGATTTTCCTTGTTAACTATGTATTCTATCACGGCCCATGCTATACTGAGACCGTCGAAAGTGCTTGTCCCCCTGCCTATTTCATCCAGGATCAGAAGGCTTCGCTGTGTGGCATTCATCAGAATATTTGCCACCTCCGACATTTCAACCATAAAGGTACTTTGTCCTGAAGCCAGGTCATCAGAAGCTCCCACTCTAGTAAATATCCTGTCAACAAGTCCTATTCTGGCCGAAGCGGCCGGGACAAAGCTCCCTATTTGCGCCATAAGCACAATAAGAGCGGTCTGTCTCATGTAGGTGGACTTACCGGCCATGTTTGGGCCTGTGATCACTGCAAGCCGGTCCTCGCCCATGTCAAGTAAGGTGTCGTTTGGCACAAAGCTGCTCTTATCTATCATTTTTTCAACAACAGGATGCCTGCCGTCAACAATATGTATCTCGTCGGTGGCGGTAACCTCAGGCATGCAATAGCCCTCCCTGTCCGCAACCTCTGCCAGCGAAGCCAGTGCGTCCAGCTCCGACAGTGCCTTTGAAGTGCTCTTGATTCTTGTGAGCTGTGAAGCTATTGCTTCCTTAACTTCAATAAATAAGCCGTATTCCAGTTGGATTATTTTTTCTTCGGCACCAAGTATGCTATCTTCTATTTCCTTGAGCTCAGGAGTTATGTACCTCTCACAGTTTGCCAGAGTCTGTTTCCTGATATAGTCCTCAGGTACAAGTGAAAAGTTGGATTTTGTAATTTCTATATAATATCCGAAAACCCTGTTAAAACCGACTTTAAGGTTCTTTATACCCGTCTTTTCCTTTTCAGCCGCTTCCAGGGCCGCGATCCAGTTCTTGCCCTGGGTCGACGCCTGTCTGAGCTTGTCCACCTCGGGGTTATAGCCGGTCTTTATTATGCCGCCCTCCTTTATTGTTACCGGAGGGTCGTCTATTATGGCAGCATCTATAAGCTGGCAAACATCCTCAAGAGTGTCCAGCTGTTCATAGCAATATCTGTTATGTTCGGCCTCAAAATCAGTCAATGTACTTTTTATGTAAGGTATCTGGCCCACCGAGTTTTTCAAGGCAATTAAATCACGGCAGTTTACACTTCCCAGAACAACCTTGCCCATCAGGCGTTCTATATCATAAACCCGGCGCAGCATTTCTCTTATTTCCATACGGGCCATAAACCTGTTTTTGAATTCGTCTACGGCATCAAGTCTTTGCTGGATATCTCCAAGGTTGACCAGGGGCTGCTCAATCCATTTTCTTAAAAGCCTGCCTCCCATTGAGGTCATAGTCTTGTCCAGAACCCAAAGCAGGGAGCCCCGCTTTGACTTTTCCCTCATGGTTTCGGTCAGTTCAAGGTTCCGGCGGGTGGCAGCATCTAGGATCATAAACTCTTCAATATTATATGAATTAAAGTTCTGAATGTGGCTGAGGTTCACTTTCTGTGTCATATCAAGATACTTCAGAAGTGCACCGGAGGCGTTTATTGAAATATCATATTCGGACAAGTCCAGATTAAAATTCTGAAAATGCTCCTTTAGTGTTTCTTTTGCATTACCGTATTCAAAACTGCAGTTGTCAAAAGCTGATATGTATATGTTGAAGCGCAGGTTCAGCTGGGACAGCAATTCCTTATCCTCATTGAATTCACTGTTCACAACCAGCTCCGAGGGCATGAATTTTGCTATTTCATCCAGAAGCTTTCCCTTTGTATTACCCCAGGTTATCCTGGTGGCGTAGAAGTCACCGGTTGTTATATCAACAGCCGCAAGGCCGTAAAAATTACCGTTTCTGCATACAGACATCAGATAGTTGTTCTTCCTGTCATCCAGCATTGCTATGTCTGTTACCGTACCCGGAGTTACAACCCTTACAACATCCCTTTTAACTATTCCCTTTGCCAGAGCAGGATCTTCAACCTGTTCACAGATTGCAACCTTGAAACCTTTTGATACCAGACGTGCTACGTAAACGTCTGCAGCATGAAAAGGAACGCCGCACATGGGCGCACGCTCCTCCATACCGCAATCCTTACCTGTAAGTGTTATTTCAAGTTCCTTTGAGGCAACTTCCGCATCGTTGAAAAACATCTCGTAGAAATCACCAAGCCTGAAAAATAAAATACAGTCCTTATATTGATCTTTTATACTTAAATACTGCTGCATCATAGGAGTAACTGTTCCCATACCAAACCTCCGGAAATTCCTTTTGTAACTTATGATGTATGCACCAAACACTGTCTTGCACAAAGTAAAGCGATGTATGTTCTAAAGCATTATTTTGCAAAAAGCCGCTTGTGGCTTTTTGATAGGCAAAGAGCAGTATGTTTGTACTTTGTTTTCTTTGCCTTTAGCCCTTGCAGCCACCGCCGCAGGTTTTGCATTTATCATCGGTACAGGTTGGTTCACCTGTTATTGAAAAGACGATAATATCATTGACTTTTTTCATCAAAGCTTCCAGATTTGCTTTAGCTGAAAGAAATTCGAAGGTTGTGGAATATTCGTTGATTTCTTTCTGTTTTGCAAGAAGCTTTTGTTTTGCTTCTTCAATAATTTCCGCCCCTGCATTTTCCCTGGTTTTCCTAACCATCTCTATCTGAAGCTGTTTATATTCATTCATAAGTGTGGTTGACTTTGTATCGGACTGCATTGCCGCCTCTGTAGTCGTATATAATTCCATTTCCTTTGAATTTGCCAGCATTAGACCCAATTCTCTTGCCTTTTCTGTGATATCCATTATTGTCTCCATTCCGGCCGGTATGTCAAGTTATACCTATAATACTTTTCAGCCCGGCCAATTAATTTAAGATTTTCAACTTTTATTGTGCTTTCCTGTGATTGTTCAAACTGTTGCTTTCTGTTTCTATTATCCATTTTATTTGGTTCAAGCGTTTTTTGTGATTATATCAGCTTTCCCAGCAGAGACCAGGTCTGTATGGTGTCAATCTTTATTCTGATAAGCTTGCCCACCAATTCCGGGCTTCCTTTAAAATTGACGATTTTATTTTCTCTGGTTCTGCCGGTATACGTGGTTTTACTGCTTTTACTAAGCCCTTCCACCAGAACCTCTGCTTCTTTTCCGAGCAATTCATCGTTTATTTCTCTGCTTATGGAGTTCTGCAAAGCCAGCAGTCTGTCAAATCTCTCCTTTTTAACCTCTTCCGGAACCTGGTCCGGATTCTTTGCGGCAGGTGTTCCGGTCCTCTTGGAATAAAGGAAGGTATAGGCCATATCAAACCTGGCTTTTGCAACAACGTCAAGTGTTTCGGAAAAATCCTCCTCAGTTTCTCCGGGAAAACCCACTATAATATCCGTAGATAAAGCTATACCCTGAATGTGAGTCTTAACCCTTTCCACCAGCTTCAGATACTGTTCCTTTGTATACCTCCGGTTCATTTCGTCAAGTATTTTTGTGCTGCCGGCCTGGACTGGCAAATGTAAATGCCCGCAGACCTTTTGGCAGTCTCTCATGGCGTATATCAGCTCATCGGACAGATCCTTGGGATGTGAGGTCATAAAGCGTATCCGCTCAATGCCGTCAACGGTGTTCAGCTCTCTGAGCAGGCCGGCGAAGGTGTATCCACCCTCCAGATCCTTGCCGTAGGAGTTTACATTCTGTCCGAGCAGGGTGATTTCCTTGCAGCCTTCCCCGGCAAGCCTGACAACTTCATTTTTTATCTCTTCCATACTCCTGCTGCGTTCCCTGCCCCTGACATAAGGAACTATACAGTAGGAGCAGAAATTGTTGCAGCCGTACATAACAGTAACCCAGGCCTTAAGGTTGTCCTTACGTGTTATCGGCATGTTCTCTGCAATTGATCCCGTGGAATCCCAGACATCGATTACCGTCTGTCTGCTTTCAACGGCAGTATTCAGCAATTCAGGAAACTTGTACAGGTTGTGAGTACCAAATACTATATCAACATGTCTGTAAACTTTTCTTATATGTTCAACTACTTCGGGCTGCTGCATCATACAGCCGCAAATTGCTATTACAAGCTCCGGATTGTTTTCCTTAAGCTTTTTCAATGCTCCCAAATGGCCATACACCTTTTGTTCGGCATTCTCCCTGACACAGCAGGTATTAAAGATAATAAGGTCGCTTTCGGCTCTCCTGGCACTCTCGGAATATCCCATTTCCGAAAGCATGCCTGAAAGGCGTTCAGAGTCATTTTCATTCATCTGACAGCCAAAGGTTTCGATATTATACTTAATCGGCTTTCCTGTGTCAGATACCCTTTTCTGATTGTAATCCCTGAGTATTTCAATATATTTATACTGCTGGGCTATTTCCCCGGCAGATACCTGCGTGGTTACCCTTTTGCTCAATTTAACTCCTCCAAGTTCAAGTGCGGCTTATATAGTTTTTTAAATACAGTGAATATTATAACATAAAAAACCTTTTTTTAAAGAAAAATAA
>JAEWJR010000107.1:0-7895 GCA_023386445.1 Bacillota bacterium
TAACAGGACAACTCCGTATGCACTTGTAGCAGTTTTTGCAATTTGCTTCCCTAAATTGGATTACACTCATAATTCCGCCTCTAATCGATTAATAACCTTCTCATGAAAGAAACTTTCGGCATTGACAATAGCCACATCCCCATAGAAAACATCCCCTATTTTTACGCAAACACCGTTTGTACATTTGCCCATGCAAAAGGAAGCCTTAAGAACCGCCTTTTCTTCCAAACGGTTTTCCTTTATAAGTCTCTGGAAGCAGTTAATAATCTGATACGAGCCCTTAAGATGACATGAGCTTCCCACGCACACATAAATATCAAGCATTGCACTTATCCTCCATCTGCACACCAAACATAATAAAGATGTTCTTTGTTAAACAAATAACAATATAATTGTAAACCCTTGTTAAATTTGTGTCAATTAAAATATGGTGTATTAATATATCGTTTTGTTTAATTAATGCGTCTTATTGCCGGTCTTGTGCCACTGATGCATTTTTACTTGTAAATGCATCAGCCTGCACTTTTCTTCGGCTAACAACAGATGTTTCTATGAAATCACTTATTTATTTTCACATCCGCAGCAGATATATTCCATATCCGACTTGGCAGCATCGACAACTGAAAGCATCCGGCAAACATCATAGCCTTTTTCTGCCGCACTAGTGCTTATTTCACAATTTTTCTTTCCAGGCATATTCCCACCCCATCTCTTAATTATTTTTGAATTTATAGAGTACTTTTCCTTTGAATGTTTTTCATCTATCATGCTTTCTTATGGTGCCTGTGAAGTATCTCCCTGTTGCTCTTCAATACTCCTTCGTATAATGCGTCTATTGCCGGGTTGTCCTCAGATCTCTTTATTGGGGATGCAGTGTCCACCTTGTATATTCCCTTGGCTCTCTTCCTTCTTACGTCATTGTTCTGAGGAATAGGCTGTCCTGCTCCTCCGATACATCCGCCTGGGCAGGCCATGACTTCAACAAAGTCAAACTTTTCTTCACCCTTAATGATTTTTTTAATCAGGTTTTCAGCATTTTTCAGACCGTGAACCACACCAATCCTTACCCTATTGCCGTCAACCTCGGCAGTGGCCTCCTTGACGCCTTCCATTCCCCTGACTCCGGAGTATGAGATGCTTTGCAGCGTAGCAGCTGTTCGCTCCTTGTAGTAATATCTCAAAACAGCTTCCGAAACGCCGCCGCTAACTCCGAAGATAACACCGGCACCGCTTGTGAAACCAAACGGCATATCCAGAGCCTCATCTTCAAGCTCGTTGAATACGATGCCGTTCTCCTGGATCATTATTGCAAGTTCCTGGGTTGTTATGACCATATCCACGTCCGGAATTCCGCCGGTCTTGTTTTCAGGTCTTGCAGCTTCAAACTTTTTGGCTGTACATGGCATTATCGCTATTACTACATTTTCTTTCCCGTCATCCTTATAGAGTTTTTTGAACTGTTCTTTTATGACAACACCGAACATCTGCTGAGGTGAGCGGCAGGAGGAAACATTGTCCATCAATTCGGGATGCTTCTGTTCTGCATATTTAAACCAGGCAGGGCAGCAGGAACTAAACAGAGGCAGCTGATCCTTTTTCTGTATTCTGTCCATGAGCTCTTCTGCCTCTTCAATAACCGTGAGGTCGGCGCCCACAGCCGTATCGAATATTTGATCAAAGCCAAGTCTTCTCAAAGCGGCAACTATCTTTCCCATAGTGATGGCGCCGGGTTCCATTCCGAACTCCTCGCCTATGGCTACTCTGACTGCCGGTGCAATCTGTGCAATTACACGTTTGTTCTTATCCTGCAAGACTTCATAAGCCCTGTCCATATCCTTCTTTATCATCAATGCACCAGTGGGGCAAACTACACGGCACTGTCCGCAGTTTACACAGTCAACCTGGTGCAGGGCTTTGTTAAATGCAGTGGTAACCTGCAGTTTTGAGCCTCTGTATGCGAAATCCAATACTCCTACACCCTGGATTTCCTGACAGGCTCTGACACAGTCGCCGCAAAGTATACACTTGTTGGGATTCCTTACAATGGACGGGCCCAGGTCATCAACAGGCATCTCTTTCTTTTCCTGTCCAAATCTGATTTTCTTGACTCCCACCTTCAGAGCGATTTCCTGAAGCTTGCACCTTCCGCTTTTTTCACAGGTGGTACAATCTCTGTCATGGTTTGCAAGAAGCAATTCCAGAATCATTTTTCTGTGTTTTTTAAGTTTGTCGGTATTTGTCCAAACCTCCATTCCATCCTTGGGCGGAGTCGAGCAGGAGGTCAGGGTGCTTCCCCATTTATCTTCAACCATACACATTCTGCAGGCACCGTAGACACTCAGTTCGGAATGGTAGCAGAAGGTCGGAAGTTCTATTCCAGCTTTACGTATGACGGCAAGAATATTCTTTTCATCGTTAAATTCAACTATCTGTCCATCTATAATCATGTTTCCCATAAAATTAGGCCTCCTTTATAGCTTTAAATGCACAAGCCTCGATACAGGCACCGCATTTGATACATTTATTCGTGTTAATGGTGTAAGGCTCTTTTACTTTGCCCTCAATAGCCTGGACAGGGCAAAGCCTTGCACATTTGCTGCAGCCCTTGCATTTTTCCTTTTCAATTACAATTGAACCCAGAGCCTTACAAGTATGTGTAACACATTTTTTATCAACGACATGTTCAACATATTCATTTCTGAAATACTTTAAAGTACTTACCACAGGGCTTGCAGCAGATTTGCCCAATCCGCACAGTGCCGTACTGCTTATGGTGTCGGCCAGCTCTTCCAGCAAATCAAGATCCTCGACGGTACCTTTTCCTGCAACAATTTTTTCAAGTATCTCAAGCATTCTCTTGGTTCCTTCCCTGCAGGGAACACATTTTCCGCAGGACTCATTCTGTGTGAAGTTCATAAAGAACCTTGCGACCTCGACCATACAAGTATCTTCATCCATAACAACAAGTCCGCCTGATCCGATCATTGCTCCGACCTTTTTCAGAGAATCAAAGTCCAGGGGCAGATCCAGGTGATCTTCTGTCAGACAGCCGCCTGAAGGACCGCCGATCTGGACAGCCTTGAATTGCTTTCCATTCTTGATACCGCCTCCGATGTCGAATATTACTTCTCTCAGGGTAGTTCCCATAGGTACTTCTATAAGCCCGGTGTTATTAACATTACCTGTTATTGCAAAGGCCTTCGTTCCAGGGCTGTTTTCAGGTCCGATACCTTTGAACCAGCTGCTTCCGTTCTTTATTACCAGAGGGACGTTGGCAAAGGTTTCAACATTGTTAAGGACCGTAGGCTTCTGCCACAAACCTTTTTCAACCGTTCTTGGAGGTTTGACTCTCGGCATGCCTCTTTCACCTTCTATGGATGCGGTTAATGCGCTGCCCTCTCCGCAAACAAAGGCTCCTGCACCCTTGTTGATGTTTATATCAAAGGAAAAGCCGGAATTTAATATGTTTTGTCCCAGCAAGCCATGCTTTCTGGCATCCTCTATGGCTATCCTCAGCCTTTCAACCGCCAGCGGGTATTCAGCTCTGACATATATATAACCGGCGGTGCTTTTTGTTGCATAACCTGCAATAAGCATGCCTTCAATCACGCCGTGGGGATCACCTTCCATGATACTTCTGTCCATGAAGGCTCCCGGGTCGCCCTCGTCGCCGTTACAGACAACGTAATTTACTTCGCTGTCCTGTCTGAGCACCTGCGCCCACTTTCTTCCGGCAGGATATCCTCCGCCCCCTCTTCCTCTGAGGTTTGAATCAATAATTGACTGACATACCTCATCAGGTTTCATCTCAAACAGTACCTTGGTAAGGGCTTCATAACCGCCTTTTGCAACATATTCCGCAAAAGAATCGGCATTTCTGCTCCCGCAGTTTTTCAGAACCATTCTTGTCTGCTTGTGATAAAAGGGTATATCTTCCTGTGCTTTATAAATACGGTTTTCAGCGCTGTACATAAGACGTTCTATGGGTTCATTGTTAATGAGTGTCTTTTCAACAATCTCAACACAGTCCTCAAGCTGAACTTTCAAATACAAATAATTTTCAGGCTCGATTCTAACAAGCGGACCCATTTCGCAGAAACCGTGGCAACCGCTTTTCTTGACTCCTATTCCCTCTTTTTCATAATCCAGTTCCAGATCCACCAAAAGTTCATGTGCATCAATCAGCTCTCTGATCCTATTGTAAATTTCAATTGATCCCCCGGCAACACACCCCGTACCGGCACATATCAAGACCTTTTTTTTCTGATTGTCCAGAGCTTTTGATGACTTGGCAGAAAAGGCATTTAATTCTTCGAGATTATTTATTTTCATTATCCTTCACTCCTTAAAGTCCTTAATATTTCAGCTGTTGAATCGGGTGTCATTTTTGCATACACCTTATCATTTATTGTAATAACCGGAGCCAGTCCACAGGCACCCAGACAGGATACCGTCTCAACTGTAAACAGCATGTCATCTGTTGTATGCTTGCTGTCACTTAATCCAAGTTCTTTTCTCATAGCATTCAATATGGGGATGGATTTCCTTACATGACAGGCTGTACCGTCACAGACCTTTATAATGTACTTTCCTTTTGGAACAAGTGAAAAATTTTCATAGAAGGTTGCCACACTGAATATTTTTGAAAGATTGACATCCAGCTTTACTGCAACGTATTCCATCAGTTCTTCCGGCAAGTACTTGTACTCATTCTGGATCTCCTGCAGAACTGCAATCAGATATGATTTGTTATTATCATATTTTTTTAAGATACCGTCGACAACTTCAAACCTTGAATCGTTCATTTTTATCTCCATTTCTGTTTCCCGTGCCATTTATTTTTCGCCTTAAAAGCAGGTACACTTTGTTATTTTTTTATCACAGTAATTTTAAGCCCTGCGGTCAGGTATCAGCAATGTTTATATAGGAATACAATCGTGAAAAATTATTGTAGATAAGGTATTTGAAAAAGAATAGAAAAAAAGCCTGCTTTCGCAGGCTTCAAACACTAATAGCTATTTACAATTTTGGTATTACAAATTAAAATTGTATTGTTTTAGGTTGTCCGGTAAATGATGATATTACCGCTGTAGCATTTTTTAAATAAAATACTTCATACTTTCCATCATCAGCAGCATACATGGCTTTTAAAGAGGGATTCTCTTCAAGCAGTTGCTGTCTTGCCTCAATTCTGTCGTCCTGAACTGCAATTGCAGTCAGACGGATCCACGAGCCGTCATTGGCCATACCCGAAATTTCAACTTTTGGGTTTTTAAGCATTTGGGCAAATACATTTTTTACATTGCTTGTGGAAGTATACAGCTTGCCTTCAAAAATTCCCAATGCACCGAACGGACGTACTCTCGGCTGATCGCCGTCCATGGTTGCAAGGTAAAATGTTCCGCACTCTCTTAAATATTCCAGCACTTCTTCCATTTCAATCACTCCTTTTTTCTATTACTGGTTGGCAGCATCTCCCCAGGCACCGATCTCCTTGAGCCTGCCGATTATTGGAAGGTGCTGGGTACATTTGCCTTCACAAATACCGCATTCAATGCAGTCCTTAACCTTCTTAGATTCGATGCCCCAATGATTTTTGAGATTATTTAAAACCTCCTGCTGGTTTTGAAGTATCTTGTTGTTATAGGCCAGCATGTATTTTGATACCGGAATCTCCTTTGGACAATGTTCACAGTAACGGCAGCCGGTACATAGCTTATCCATGGAATTAAACAGCTTTCCTTCAATTTCCTTCAGTTTCTTTTCATCAAGTTTTTTAAGATTTTCACCTATATGGCAATTCTGTATAACCTCGTCAACACTTCCCATTCCGGCCAGTACTGTTGTAATTTCATCATGGGACGCATCAAATCTTAATGCTGCATCCACAACTGTTTTGTCATCCTCGCTTCTGATGAAATCAAAATATTCAGCCTTTTGGGGAATCAACCCTCCGCCCAGAGGGTTCATTACGGCAACACCCAGCCCTTTTTCGAAGGCAGCCTGCAATCCTTTTTGTCTGAATGGAAAATTCAAAATATTATAGCCGACTGTCATCCCCTCAAACAAATTTTCGTTAACTATGGTTTCTATTTCATCACCATTGCAATGAGTTGAAAAGACAATATGCTCTATAAGTCCCTCTTCCTTTGCCTTGAGAGCTGCCTCATAAGCTCCTCCCTTTACCATCCTGCTTTTGAAATCATCCATATTCAGAATACACCAGATATGAAAGAAGTTGATTTTCTCAAGATTCATCCTTTTCAGAGAGGTTTCAAGCTGCTCCCTGAGCTTTGCTCCATCTTTCTGGCTGCTTTTGGTTGATACATAGAACTGCTTTTTCATGCTTTTAAAAGCATGGCTCATGATAAACTCACTGTTATCATCACAGTAATATGGAGCCGTATCAAAATAGTTGACTCCAAGTTCGTTAGCCTTTACAACAATCTCAGCACATTTATCATAATCGTAGGTATCACCTGTCTTTGGAAATCGCATTCCGCCAAAACCTATCACTGATATGTCTTTACCGGTTTTACCGTATTTTTTATAAATCATTTTTACCCCCATATTTACAATAATTTAATAATACAACAACTATTGAACATTCGCAGACAAAAAATTTGTGGTTTTCTTCATACAAGGTTAAGTATAATACCATTTAACTCTTGTGACAATGTACATTCTTATCCAAAAAAACTGACTATTTTAACCCGCTCAAAACAGTCAGTACCAGTTTAATCAAATTCAGATTAATCAATGGTTAATTTATTTCCATTTTCCTTCAGCCATTTCCTGTAATTTTTGTAGTCAGGACAGACTTTTCCGACTAAAGCCCAAAAGTTTGAAGAATGATTTAATTCCTTCATATGGCATAGCTCGTGAATTACCACATAATCCAGCACTTCAACCGGAGCCATGACAAGCTTCCAGTTAAAATTGAGGTTTCCTCTGGAGCTGCAGCTGCCCCAACGTGTTTTTTGTTCACGTATGGACACTCTTCCCGGTGATACCCCCATTTTCTTTGAATAGGCAGTTAATTTGCTTTCAAGCTGTTTGGCAAACTGCGCTACATACCATTGCTTCAAAACAGCCTTAAGTTTTTCCGGCTTTTCCGTAGCTTTATGGTATATTTCAAGACTGCTTTCTCCAAGTCTCACTACAGGTATTTTCAGCAGCCGGTCTTCAATAAGTTTAAGTTTATAAATTTTGCCCATATAAGGAAAACCTTCTCCGTCGGTAAAAGCTCTGGGGCTGCCTGAACCGGCAGCTCCGGCTTCTATTGCAGTCAATTTGTCCAATATCCATGAAGCCTTTTTCTCAAGCAATCCTTTTATGGAGGTTTCCGATACCTCATATGGTCCTGTAACAGTAACAGCACCGGTTTTGTCTATTGAAATCCCAATACTCCTTCTGCCGGTTCTTTTAAGTGTATACTTTAACGTCCTGCCTCCAAGTACTATTATACATTCCTTAGACTGATTGCCCTCATATCTTTTCACTTTATCACATCCCGAAAAATATTGAACTGCGATGGATTGCCTTTTGTCCCGGCTTATTCTGCCGGCCCATAAGTCTGATATTATCAAAGCAAAATTCCCATGTCAACTTTGGACCGGAGTAAGGTACCGCATATACCTTTCAATTTTTTCGGTACTTTTGAATATACATATATAAGGATCAAAATTGGGGTGTTACTAAACAATGAATCTGGTCGTAAAGCTCAGGAATGAATTGTCAGGTAAGTCATTCCTGAATGAAAAATTAAATAACCTTTTTATATGTTTTCTTTTATATTCATTTACAGGTTGGATGGCAGAAACCATATATATGTCAATATATCATGGGCATCTTGTAAAAAGAGGGTTTCTAATTGGCCCCTTGTGTGCAGTATA
>JAEWJR010000117.1:0-13761 GCA_023386445.1 Bacillota bacterium
ATTTCGAACAGTCTAGGGGTTTTCCCCAACAGTCAAGATGATTCCTAGCCTCTTTTGCAAAAAAGGTTTCAAACAGCAATAATGCCCATATATCGGCCAATACATCAGGCATCCGATCCATTATCCACCAAATTTCACTCAAGGCAGGCTACTCTGTTCACAGCATTATAAATACCGCATAACAGGTTTAATCCCTAGTCGTAGTCGAGGTGGTAAGTACAGTGAACTATATATAGCCTCTGAGCTTAACTTTTCAACCACAAGAAAGGGTCTCCACGGAAAAGGGGTCAACGCCCGCATGCCATTGCAGATCGCCCCTAAGCCTTAACTCCCAGCATCAGCCCACCACTGGGCGTAACAAGCCGACACAAGGAACTTCATCGATGTGCCCTTAAACGGATTTTTAGGCCCGTCTTCAGAATCATGAGTACTGACTAGAATACTGCGCCACCCTGTTTTTGTATCAATAAATTAAATAACTTAACAAAAGTGCAAAATTCACTGATATTAAAATCCCGACGGCATAACACAATGCCATCGAGAACACATTATAACATAGAATACATTAAATTACAAAGGGAATATTGATCCAAATTCAGATCTGGAACAGTAATACATAATTTAATGTGTTGTTCAAATTAGTTGATCAACTTTGCCGTAAAATATTACTGATTATACCGGTACTTCCATACTAACTTCAATCAATAGATTGCACACAAAGCACTTACTTGAAATGGTACGGTTCACAACAAGTATTTCTTACCGTCGCAGCGACTCGACCATCCAGGTCTCGCGTGCTGCTCAAATTGACCTCCTGTCAATTTGACGGCACAAATACTTGTTTTTCACCTACAGATTTCAGCAAGCACTTTTAATCGTGCTAATCTATAGCTTGAAGTTGTACTCGCGTACCAGTAGACTTTAATAAATCTTATCCTTAAGCAAAACAAATTTCAACTGGCAAACGAGTTAATTCCGATTCACTGTTACAGAGCTTAATTTGATCTTGTCACCAGGGCCGAGGCCAGTTCTCTCAGGAATTCGGCCCTGCTGCCAAAATCCGCCAGAAAGGCAATTCCCTCGCAGGTCACGTCCTGCAGCAACTGCTTTGATTTGTCCAGACCGTACAGCGTCACGTAGGTTGATTTATCGCACAGTGCATCACTGCCCGGCTTTTTGCCCATTTCCTCCATGCTGCCTTCCACATCCAGAATATCGTCCTTTATTTGAAAAGCCAGTCCAAGGTTTGCAGCATAGTTTGAAAGCGCAGCAAACTCTTTCTCCCCTGCTCCGGAAATTATTGCCGCAGCTTCCACCGGTGCTTTTATCAGCGCCCCGGTCTTCAGCTTGTGCATTGCCTTCAGCTCATTCCCGTCCACTTTTCTTCCTTCTCCGTTCAAATCCATAACCTGACCGCCAATCATTCCAAGTGAGCCGGCATACTGGGCAACAACCTCCATAGCCTTAAGCTTTGCCATACTGTTGCCGGTCAGCGCATCCTTGACCATGGTCTCATATGCCAGATTTAAAAGTGCATCCCCTGCAAGTATTGCCGTGGCCTCTCCAAAAACTTTATGATTGGTGAGTTTTCCCCTTCGGTAATCATCATTGTCCATGGCGGGAAGATCATCATGGATCAGAGAGTAGGTATGGATCATTTCTATGGCACAGGCAAAAGCAATAACCTCTCCGGGCTCTCTTTCAAAAACCTCGGCTGTGGCAAGTGCCAGAGAAGGCCTCAATCTTTTGCCGCCTGCCATCAGGCTGTATAGCATAGCCTCCTTGAGTCTGATATAGTACGGGTTTTCAATTGTAATACTGTTTGCCAGGCTTTCTTCAACAATTGCAGAATAAAATGCTTGTTTTTCCGTAAAGATCATAGTTCAAAATCCTTTTCAATTAAATTCCCTTCTTCATCCTGAAGGAGAATTGATATTTTCTTCTCGGCCTCATCCAGTTTTGCGGCACAATACCTGGACAATTCAATTCCCTGCTGGAAATTGGTTATTGATTCCTCCAGAGATATATCACCCTTTTCAAGCTTTGATACTATTTGCTCCAACTGGGAAATGGCTTCTTCAAAGCTTTTATCCTCTTGTATATTTAAATTTTGTTTCATGTATTTCCTCCTTTGCCAATTTATTTCCTGTCGGCAGATACTACACTGCAGTTGACTTTTCCATCCTTCAGGCCCACTTCAAGCATATCGCCGGGCTTAACCTGCTCAACTTTGCTGACTATGGTCCCATCGGCATTTCTGACCACACTGTAGCCTCTTTCCATAATTTTTAACGGACTCAGAGCATCCAGTTTACCTGCCAGTAATGCGAATTGTGCTTTTTTGTCTTTGATGAGCATCTGATTATTTCTGAATAAATGTTTTACATCATTGTCCAGTTTCAATCTGTATTGATTCAATCTGTCGTAGGGCTGGCGGAAAACCGGACGCGTTTTTATTTTCTCCAGCTGAGTTTCGCATATATTGAGTTTTTTCACCAGCGCACTTTTCATTCTTACGTTATAGTTTTGCAGTTTGTATTTCAATACCTCTACGTCGGGAACAGCAAGTTCTGCAGCAGCCGACGGTGTCGGAGCCCGCATATCCGAAACGAAATCGCATATGGTAAAATCCGTTTCGTGACCGACGGCAGATATTACCGGTATTTTGGAGGCATATACGCTCCTTGCCACCACTTCCTCATTGAATGCCCACAGTTCCTCCAGAGAGCCGCCGCCCCTGGCAACTATTATAACATCCACCTGGCCCAACTGGTTAAGCTTTTGGATTGCAGCCGCAATCTGGCCGGCGGCCTGCACTCCCTGCACTGCTACCGGATACAGCACCAGCTTCATTTTGCCGTGCCTTCTGTATGTCACATTGATAATATCTCTTATAACAGCTCCGGTTGAGGAAGTGACCACACCGATACTCCTGGGCAGCATCGGCAATTTCTTTTTTATATCGGTATCAAACAGTCCTTCAGCCTGCAGTTTATTCTTAAGCTGTTCAAAAGCAAGGTGCAGCGCACCCAGGCCGTCGGGCTGCATGTCACCGGCATAAAGCTGGTACTGCCCGTCCCTCTCGAAAACTGAAATGTATCCCGATACGATTACCTTGTTCCCGTTTTGAGGCATGAACTTAAGCTGATTTGCCTGAGTCTTGAACATAACACATTTGAGGATACTGTTCTCATCCTTTATAGTAAAATACATGTGTCCGGTATAATGATGCTTGAAATTGGATATTTCACCCCTTACGGATAACCCGGACAGTATTCCGTCACTTGAAACAAGCTGCTTTATATAGTTGTTTATATCTGAAACAGAAAAAACCCTGTTCAATTTATACCCCCTCTCTGCGCCGAAAAAATTGCTTCAGCCAAAACAAAAAATAATCTATATTTCCCTTCAATAAAAAAAGATAATGCAGAGAAACTCACATTACCGGTTTTATAACGCATATTGTCCAAAAGAAATTTTTCGGCTATAGAAAAATTTTCTTACCTTGAGGCGCGTTTCACCGAGGCAAAGGTATCCTGAAAAAACCATATACATATATCGCCTCGCTGTAAGCCATGCTATTTATCTGAGGTATCTGCATCTGCAGACTCTGAAGTTTCTGCTTTGTCAGAAAGTCCTGAATTTTCAGGCGTCCCGTTCTCCGAATCACTTTTTGTTACCTTTGCGAGCAGTCCGTTTACAAAAGCACCCGCGTCTTCATTACTGTATTTTTTAGCAAGTTCAACTGCCTCGTTTACTGAAACACTGAAAGGAACATCCTCACGGTATAAAATCTCATAAATTCCTATCCGCAGTATGGACAGGTCAATTTTTGACAGTCTGCTGATTTTCCAGCCCATAGCATATTTTTCTATAACTCTGTCAAGTAAAGCCACTCTTTCACTAACTCCATAAATAATGCCCCGTATATATTTTCTATCACTTTCGGTTAAATTCTCGTCATGAAGTGCGGTATCAATTTGTTCGTCCCTGTCACTTTTCTGAATTTCAAGCTGATACAGCAGTTTCATCGCAGCTTCCCTTGATGCACGGCGTCCCATTAATAATTCCTCCTATGTATAATCAATTGGCATTTTTTTATTTTCAAACTACAAATTACCAAAGTCAATTACGGTTCAAAGCTTTCACCTTCCAGTCGAATTATGCTTTCAGGCCGCCGATAGTAATTGACTTTTAATCAGCAAATAACGATTCTTGCTGCTGAGAGAACTCATATATCACTTCTCATCTGTATTTCTCTACCTATATGTTCCGGGAGGAAGTATCCTGTCCAGAAGGTTCTTGATATAGTCTTTGTCCTGAGACAGTCTCTTTCCTATATAGAAGCCGAAAACAACACATATAACTATAAACAATGCCTTTAATACTCCAAGAAGCAGCACAATAATCGCTATGGAGAGCCCAATTCCGGCTCCGATAATTTCACCTTTATGCTGTCTGTATACCTCATACAGTTTTTGCTTATCCATCATTACCTCCCATCTGCGTGTATCACACGCCAGCAACAAGCAGCAATTAAAACACTGGTGGTTTTTCTGCGCGAAATGTATGATGAATTTCTAAATGCATTTTTCACGCCGCACCCTATATGTTACTCAACTCTTGAGGATTTATAACCGGTAAAAATACTTTCTACAAGCACTTTTACACTTTCAACCTGCACTCCGGTACATTCTTCTACCGAGGTTTTGACCTTTATCTGCATATCCTCGGAAAGCAGCGGAATGTTTATCTCGGGAAGCACTATAGCCTTGACAGTAATGCTGACGCTTTCCCCAATTTTTGTAACATATGCTTTTGAATCACGAATACCCGACAGCTTTCTTGAAGTTGCAAGTGCAATATTCTCAATAGAGTTCAAGGTAATTCTGATGTCACCATTTTTATTATATTTGATAATAGCCTTTTTATCTCCTTCCGGCTTAAAACCTGAGAGAAGAAAAGTCAAACTCAAGCAGAAAAATATCGAAGCAATAATGAACATGACTATAGATGGATTTCTGTTAGCTAATACCTCTTCATATAAATATGTATATGTGTCAGTTAATATGTCCGACCTTATCGTAACCAGCATTGCAAACATTGAAGCTATTGTAAGAAAAAATGCATAAATAGCCAACAATACACGTAATATTATGTTCATGAATTCTCCACCTCTTTTCATTTATTTTGCAAAAAGCTGCTGCATTCGTAATCTACAAGCTAATTATATTTCATACATTGTCAAAAATCAAATTCCTGCATATATATGAATTTTCTGGTTCTTTTTATATTATCCCCAGCAATAGGGCTTATATACTCTTGTTTGATTCGGTTTCCTTCTTAATTTCCTTGTCGAAATTAACACCTTGAACGTGGATATTTACTTCAATAACATTAAGTCCTGTCATTGACTGAACGGCATTTTTGACCTTGTCCTGTATATCCCAGGCAACCTCCGGAATTCTTGCCCCGAATTCTACAATAATATAAAGATCTATAGCCGCCTCTTTTTCTCCAACCTCGACCTTAACACCCTTTGACAGATTCTTTCTGCCGAGTATTTCCGCTATCCCGCCTGCTATCCCGCCGCTCATTCCTGCAACCCCCGGGACGTCGGTAGCAGCAATTCCTGCAATAATGGCAACTACCTCTTCAGATATTTTCACTGATCCGTAATCATCCAGAATATTATTTTCTTCTTCCATTATGCACCTCTCCATTTAACAGGTTAACATACTTTTAGCCATAAATTTGTATGGAATTCCGCAAACAAAGTCCAAATGCGGATTACCACAATATTATGGCTCAGTTTGGTAAAATTATATCACTTAAGTACTTATTAATCAATGAGAATAAAAACTACCCTTTAAAAAGCAAAAGAAAAAGGTTATCTACAGGAATGATCAACGACTCCGCTTACTTAAAGCGGGCTGTTGGTCGTTCCTTTGTAAGATAACCTCAATGATATTGTTGAATTAATATTTTTTTAATTAAAAATACTTCTTTATAACAACTTTTTCAATAGGAATATTGGCCTGTCTGGTAACTATATCAACTATCTGAGCTGTCTGCTGCTTGGATATAGCCGGTGCTTTTACAACTATATCTACACTTCCGTCATCACCAAACAATGCAACAACATCACTGAAGCCCTTACCCTTTATCAGGTTTTCAATATTTAATTCCTTTTGTGAAGTCTCAACTATTTTCATCATTTTAGCCTGGGCTTCAGATTTTGCCTCCTTGGTAGCACTCTGATCGTCAGTTATGCTCTTCATGATTTCTATATCTTTGCCTCTGACAACATCTCTGTCCATTTTTGTCTGGGCAAAGTAATTATTTGCCTCCTTTGAAGCAGTTACTGTCTTCTCCGAATCTTCAACCAACGCGGTTCCCTCTCCGGTTACATCCTGATTATCCACATATACAGCATCGCCGATCTGGGCAGAGTCTTCCTCACTGAACTGTGAGCTCTTGTTGTAGCTGTACTGTAGATACCCAGCAATAACTAGCATCAATACAAGGGATAGTACGATAATCTGTTTTCTTTTTAAAAATTTCATCACATAGACCCTCCTAACAATCTGAATAGTTTATTACTCCTTTTGGCTTTCAGCCATAAGGATTTTTTTCGAAATGGCCGGTACGGCACCATTCACTTCTCAAGATTATGTATATTCACCGTTATCACACTTTATTTCTATTTTTTTAAAATTTAATTGTTTCTCCTTTGAAACACTTGGATCTTGTGAGCAGCCACCTCCAATAACGCTTCAGCAGCTTTTGTAAGGTTACTTCTGACTTCGGCATCTCCTGCACCATCTGCAACAATAACCACACCTTTCACTTTCGGAAGTATTTCCTTAACAACAAAAGGCTTCTTGACCCCCTGGCTTTCTTCGTAAACTATGCTGTCTTCCCTGGTGTTATCTCTAATATCTCTTGAACCTCCCTCCTTATCTTTTTCCTGGGTGCTGTTCTCGCTTGTGTTTACATCTACTGCAGGCACCGACTCATTTCCTGAAACAAAAGTAATCATCACATCTACCTTTCCGGCTCCCTTTATTTGCGACAGGATCGATTTGAGATTTTCCTCCGTTTCGTTTTTTGTTTCACCTTTAGTCTGGCCCATTGTTTCAGCAGCGGTAGGATCGGCAGTTTGCGGTACTTTTTGGCTTACTGCCCCGGGAGCCGTCGTAACCGCATTCTTTTTAAGTGTATCCTCAAAAAGAACACTTCCTGCTATAAGGCATATAACACCGATTATTGCAATTATTACAGCCTTCTCTATTATTTTTTTGCTGCCGTATTTGCTTATCCTCCCTTTAATTTCCTTCACTAATTCACCAAACTTATTCATCTCGCCACCTCCCAGGATTTTAACCGGATTTACCCAGCTTAAAACTTTAAGAAATTGTTACCTCTATATTTTCCTTATTTACTTCAAGAGACTTGTTCAAATTTTGTTTTACCAGCTCGGTCAGTCTCTTATCTTCAGGATCGACGAACTTAAGTCCTTCTTTATCTTTATCCTTATCTTTATCTTTCTTTTTATTTAATCCGGCATTTATATCTATTTTTTCTACTGCTACCACCGGTTCTATGTTTTTCTTTTCCTCTCCGTTTTCTGACGCTTTTTTTATCTGGACTGATATTTTTGTAATTTCCCCAAACTTTTCAGACTTGTAATCTTCATTTATTTCTACCGTCGCTTTAGATTCCGTAATTCCCTCCAGCCTGTTTGCCTCTTCTTCTATACGGGCTGTCAGCTTTTTTTTGTAGATTTCGGCAATTTGTTTTGCCTGAGTCTCTTCCAGCAGCTTGCTGCTGTTTTCAACCTCTTTCCTGTCTATATAGAAGCTGTCTGATTGTACCGCTTCACTCAAATCAAAATTCCTGTTTTTTAATTGGAGAAATGGATTTATCACAGCAATCAAAAGTACGAAACCCGACACCAAAGTAATTATTTTTTTGATTTTCCCTGACGGAACAATTATTTCAAATAAAATCAGTATTAATGATATTGTTACAATATTTATTATCCAGCCCCTCAGAAATTCAAGCATGCCCTCACCTACCTTATCATTGCCGATACATTTGTTGTGCTGATTACAACTGTGATGGCAATCAGAAACATTACCGCCACAGCTGCTGTAACTCCGAGTATATATGTCAGTGATCCTGCCATATCATTGAGGCAATTTGTTATTTTCTTGTCTGAAATGGGTTCTACAAAAGCACAGGCCAGCTTATACAA
This sequence comes from Bacillota bacterium, assembly GCA_023386445.1. Classification (GTDB taxonomy): domain Bacteria; phylum Bacillota; class Clostridia; order Acetivibrionales; family DSM-1351; genus Ruminiclostridium. Next base: position 8,261 of record JAEWJR010000117.1, read on the forward strand.
AATGATTACGGCAAGTATTTTAAGCAAGGGAGCCAAACAGATAATGATTATACCTATCATAGAAATAAGCCCCGAAGCATTTTTAATTATCAAGGTACAGCCAACAACGGTATCAGCAGCATCTGCCAGGTATTTTCCCACTACCGGGACAAAAGTTCCCAGCGCATATTTGGCCGTTTTGCTGGTGACTCCGTCAACAACGGCCCCCATAGAACCCTGTATGGAGACTATTCCTATAAATACTGTCAGAATCAGACCCAATCCCCAGGTACATATTTGTTTTATAAAGCCTGAGAGCTTTGTAAGCTGAACCTTATCAGAGATATTATTTACAATATTCAAAACCGTTACCAGAAATATCAGCGGTATAAAAAAGTTTTTGATTACTGTTGCACCAACTTCCACAAGCATAATGAGAATGGGCTGGAATACCCCCGCTGAAGTAAAATTTCCTGCCGAAACAAGCAGGGTTATCAGGAGCGGTATTATTGCATGCATGAAGGTAACCATGCTGTCTATAATTGACATGCACATTTTCATTGCGCTGCTGAAACTCACCATCAGCACTGATACAATTACAATGTAGCAAACGAAAAATGCCAGTTCACCGACACTTTCTCCTAAAAATGAGTTTTGAAGGTTCTTTAGAACCGCACAAATTATTGAAAGTACAACGATCTTAAAAAGTATGTCAACATTGAGAAAAACTTCCTCCAGCAGATATTTGACCACTCTTTCCAGTATCCCCCTGGGACTGAAATCCAGGTCTCCCTTTGCAGCACCGGCAATAATCTTTTCAGGGTCAAATTGAGGAAAAAGTTTCTCTGTATCGTTATTGTAGTACTTTTTTATGGTTTCACTGATTGCCGTGCTGTCATTGGCCTCAAGCTGCCCGTTTATTATACTCAGGGTATCATCAGGAGTTTCCGCTTTTTTGCCTTTCTCAGCAAAGCCATGATCCATCTGGCCGGAGGTTTTTGCCTTTTGCTGAAAATTATCTTCTGCTTGTAAAGCGGCATTGATTTTTACCGGGTAAAAAAGACTGAGTATCAGCACAACAAATAGAACAGCAATTTTAAGCTTTTTCAAATTCCTTTTCCTTTGCATACAACCCCCATTTGCTGCAATGCGGCAGCATTATAAATAAACAGAACACTAAGGCATCAGCTTAACGACCAGATCGAGCAGTGATGTAATTATGGGTACCGCGAGTATTACAATTGTTACCTTACCTGCCAGCTCGATTTTTGATGCTATTGATGACTCACCCGCATCCTTGCATACCTCGGCTCCAAACTCTGCAATATATGCGATGCCTACTATCTTCAGTAAAATTGTTATGTAGGTCGCATCAATATCCGCCTTCCTGCTGAAGGTCTTTATAAAGTCAATAACCGAGGTAAGCTTGACCACTATCAGAACAAATATCAGAAGTCCGGCAACTATGCTGACCTGCATGGCTATTTCCGGTTTCTGCTGTCTGATTGTTACGGTTAAAATAACTGCTATAATGCCAATGCAAACAATTTGAAGTATATCCATATCATCTGTACCCTCATAGTTTTAACCCCTTTTGGATTTCGCCAACGATTGCCTCATTAAAACTGGAACATTGTTTTTACAGCAGCAAAAAGTCCTGCTATTTCTTTGGATACCATCATTAAAACCACTATAATCCCGGCAAGTGTCGTCATCATGGCCTGTTCTTCCCGGCCTGACCGTTCCAGCACCTGATTGAGTACCGATACCAGGATTCCTATTGCAGCTATTTTAAATATCAGATCTACATTCATATTAACCTCCTAAGCCATTTATGGCTTTGAGCCGCCATAGCGGCCACAAAATGTGATGAAAATTTATTTCCTTTACCGCTATAATGCGAATAAAGGAGGTTAATTGGCCATGTGCGCTATTGTTCTTCCAACACCGGCCTGTAGGAAAGCACTAGAACAATATGATAGCTAATGCCAAACCGCTTAAAATTCCAAGACTTCTATACATTTTTTCATTCTTCCGTTTCATTTCTTCCGACTTCGCTTCCTGGAGCCTGAGCTGGGAGGAAACAAGCCTGATATTGTTAAGCTGCCCTTCAAGGTCGGAATTTCCAAGCATCTTGCCAAAAGTAATCAATATGGACTTGTCCTCCCTGTTTAGTGAAAGCTTTGAAAAGTATTCATTCACCGCCTTTTCCCAGGCCATGTCTGCCGTTACTCCGCCGGTTTGCAAATTCACAGCAGCAGCTTTGAAGAGTATGGCAGCATCTACCTTTGAAGTATCATATATCCTTAAAAAGGCTTCTGTCAGCAAGTTTGACAAATAGCTTATTTCATTTTCAAACATCTGAAGCAGGGCCTGCAATTCTCTCAGGGTCCTGGGTCTCTTTGAACAATCTGCGGCAAGCAGAAAGCCTATCAAACTTGTGGCACCTATTAAAACCACAGCTCCAATCATTTTAAGCAGCATCAGGAACACCTCCTGTAGATGGCCGACTGTTTAGAGTCAAACACCTCTTCCAGCGTTCCCGGCCCATTACTTGAACTCAGCACTATATATCTCTCAAATGTATTTGATCTGATCAGTGCCAGAAGTTCCTCCCTCATTTTCAGTTCTGAAATGTTATAACCATGGGCCGAAACAATAATTTTGACCCCGGAGTTAAGTACTTTCATTATTGCCTCCCTATCGCCCTGTGTGCCGATTTCATCCGTTACAATAATATTCGGAGACATGCTTCTCAGCAGCATTTCCATTCCCAGAGCCTTGGGACAGCCGTCCATTACGTCTGTTCTGAAACCCACGTCATTTTGCGGAATTCCTTTACTGCAGGCGGCTATTTCAGATCTCTCATCTACAATTCCTATCTTCAACCCTTTAAAATCAGTACCTTCATTGCCATTGCTGAGAAATCTTGCAGCATCACGCAGTATTGTTGTTTTTCCGCTTTGAGGAGGACCTATGATAAGAGTGTTATATATGTCATTACTGTTTTTGATTATGAAACTGATAAGTTTGCTTGAGCAGCCGTGAATTTCCTTGGCTACACGTATGTTTAAACTGTTGAAATCCTTGATATTCCTTATTTGCCCCTCCTGAACTATAACCCGGCCGCTCAAGCCCACACGGTGGCCCCCTCTGAGAGTTAAATACCCGGATCTTATCTCGTCCTGGAAGGCATATACGGAATTTTCACTCATTAATTCAAGGGATTTGATTATCTCATTTTGAGCTACGAAATACGCCTCCCCGATATTGGCAGACATTTCACCGTATACAGTCACAAACAGGTCCTTGTTGCGGTAAAAGACCATCAACGGGTTTCCTGCTCTCATCCGTATTTCCTGAAGATTGTCCAACTTTTCAATGTCCATCTTCATTAAAATTGCCCTGATGCTTGGTATCAAATAAGGCAATATGTCACTCTGAACCCCTTTAATCATGTGTATGCATCTCCTAAATTAAGTTATTTATATATATTAGGCTTTGTCCACGTTTATGACATCTAAAAAAAATAACTCAACTTTATTTTCAGATAAAGTTGAGTTATCAGGTTAAACATTTGATTTATATAAAATCTTCTAGTAGTAAAGGAATTTATATGTTAAAGCTACTAAGTATGTCATTTTAACGACACTTTATTTTTCATCCACCGTGAGGTTACGTAAAACAGAATACAGACCATCACAATTTCAAATATATAACCTCCAAGACCGATTACAATGCCTGTTGGTTCAATGCCTTTTATACTATCCAAAATGTAGCCGAACATGTTTTTTGATGTGAGTGAAGCACTTATGCTTTCAAAATCTATTTCAACTGAGAATGGAACAAAGATAGTAAACATTGCTTCCGCTATCTGCAAAATTATATTTGTTGCTATGAAAACCAGAAAAGCTGCTGCTGTGCCTGTACTGTGAAAGGCCGGCCTGTTAGCCATGGTCACTGCAAAGTATATCTGTCCCAATAAATACAGGGTCGCAATAATGATGGACGGTATGAATAAATAGATTATTTTCTCCATTCCATAGCTTTTTAATTCATCCATTACCATAGTCAGTCCACCTGTGACTCCAAGGCCATACATGCTTGTAAACACTGCCCCGGCAGTGACGCAATAGCTTAAAATCATCCAGAAAAATGCCACTATTGATTTGGAAGCCAACAGCAACCCTGGTTTAACAGGTAATGTAAACATCAGATACCCCTCATTGGAATACAGGTTTTTATGGAATCTCATAACTACAACTACAAAAGTAATTATTGAGACTGCAGCTCCCAGCAAAAGTAGAAGTACAGAAGTAGTCATTTGAAACCATCCAATATTCAATGTCTTTGCCGAAAGCACAAAACCGGCGAAAATCAGGCTGATAAGATAAAGCAGAGGAATAGTGCGTGCGGTATCTCTGAATTCATATTTTAATAATTTACTCAACATTTAAATACCTCCTCAAATAATTCCACCACGGATTTGCCATTATTTTCACGTATATTGTCTACAGTATCGTCAACCAGTATTTTTCCTTCTCCAATCATGATTGCTCTGTCGAATATTCTTTCAACATCATTAATCAAGTGTGTAGAAATAAGAACTACTGCGTCCTCCGAATAGTTATTCAGTATTATATCCAGCATCGCCTTTCTTGATGCCGGATCCAAGCCTCCCAGGGGTTCATCCAGAAGATATATTTTTGCTCTTCTTGACATGACCAGTATAAGCTGAACCTTTTCCTGCATACCTTTTGACATGCTTTTTATTTTTTGATCAGGATCAAGCTTAAACTTTCCTAACATTTCCACAGCCTTTTTTCTGTCGAAGTCGGCGTAAAAATCCTCAAAGAAATCCAGTGCCTCTCTCGCCTTGTAATTTTCGGACAGGTAAGTTTTTTCAGGCAGGTAGGATATTATGGATTTTGAGTATTCACCAGGTTCAGAGCCGTCAATCAATACCTTTCCATTATAATCTTTAATAAGACCTGCAATTGTTTTTATCAGGGTAGTCTTGCCGCAGCCGTTAGGTCCCAGCAAACCCACAATAGTTCCGCTTTCAAGCGTAAGTGATATGCCATCCAATACTTTCTTTGAACCGTATTTCTTTTCCACCGAATTTATTTCAATTATTTTGCCCATTTATTACCCTCCTCCATTTAAAGACTTGATTTATTTGCTACAATATTGATAATTTCTGCGTTTTTGTAGCCAAGCTTCCGCATGGCATTGCAGAAGTTTTCTGTATACTCTTCCGCCATCTCTCTCCTGGCTTTTGATATCTTTTGCTGCTCCTGTGAAACATATCTACCCGAAGTTCTTTCGGTATAAAGCAGGCCATCTCTTTCCAGTTCAGCCAGAGCTCTCTGCATGGTGTTGGGATTTACCGAAAATTCAACAGCCAGGTCTCTCACAGACTGCAGCCTCTGCCCCTGGCTCCCAGACACCGGATACTATTCTGAGTTTTACATCATTCATTATCTGAAGATAAATGGGCACATTTGATGAATAATCATTTG
>JAEWJR010000013.1:0-6341 GCA_023386445.1 Bacillota bacterium
CGTAAGTATAGCAGCCAATAAGGTAAAAGGTGCTTATGCGGCATTGGTGGGTGATATCTACCAGGCCCAGAGGGCGGCAAGAAGCAATAATGCAAATATAATTACTTTAGGAGCACAGGTTACCGGAGTAGAATTGGCAAAATGTCTGGTAAAGGAGTACCTGGAATCATCCTTCGATCCCAATTCCAGATCGGCTCCAAAGGTGGAAAGCATTCAAAAATATGAAGCTCACTGCTGATATTTAATTAACGGAAGAAGGAATAAAAATGGGAGATAAAACTATTACTAATCTGAAATTATATGCCGCTAAAAGCCGGCGCAATGTCCTCCGTATGATACAGGCCGGAGGGTGCGGCCATATCGGAGGGGCATTTTCCTGTATAGATATCATTACGGCACTTTATTTTTATAAAATGAACATAGATCCGGCTAATCCGAAAAAGCCTGACAGGGACCGCTTTTTATTGTCGGCGGGACATAAATGTATGGCCCAATATGGTGTACTTGCCGAGAGGGGCTTCTTTGACAAGAAAATATTGGATACATATGGAAAGCTTAATTCTAAATTACCTGGACATCCTGATATGCATAAACTGAATGGAGTGGAAGGTAATACAGGGGCTCTGGGACACGGCTTGTCCCTTGCCTGCGGAATGGCTCTTGGGCTTCGCTCCAGGGGAAGTGATTCAACTGTCTATGTTGTAATGGGAGACGGGGAATTGGCAGAAGGGTCAAACTGGGAGGCTACGGCTGCGGCGGCACATCACAATATTGAAAATCTGGTGGCGTTTGTAGATAAAAACGGCCTGCAAATCAGCGGAAAAACTTCTGATATTATGAATTTTGAACCACTGGACAAAAGATTTGAGGCCTTTGGCTGGAATGTCAAGAAAGTGGATGGAAATGATATGGAGCAAATAATTGAGTTGATGGACCGACTGCCATTAAAAAACGGCAAACCAACATTGGTGGTTGCCAATACCGTAAAGGCAAAAGGGCTGTCTTTGGGGGAAGGAAAGGTATCCTACCACTATTGGAAGCCTTCAAAGGAAGAACTGGATACGGTTATAAAAGAAACTGAAGAAATAATTAATCATTTGGAAAGTATAGCAAAAGAGGTGAGCTGACTTTGGAAAAAATAGATCCAAGAAAAGCGTTTGGTAAGGCAGTATCGGAAATAGCCGAAAAAAATGAAGATATCGTTATTCTTTCAGCCGACAGCGGAGGCAGCTCCGGATTTGGTGAGTTTTCCAGATCACACTCGGAGCGTTATTTTGAGTTTGGTATCATGGAGCAGGGTGTTGTAGGTATAGCATCAGGGTTGGCGACAACAGGAAAAGTACCGGTTTTTTGTGCCATAGCACCTTTTGTCACATCCCGGCCTTTTGAAATGCTGCGCAATGACTGTGGTTATATGAAGCAAAATGTTAAAATCGTAGGAAGAAACGGAGGTATTACATACTCTGACCTCGGCGCAACCCATCATTCATTGGAGGATTATGCAATAATGAGGATGATCCCCGGCATGGTTGTACTGGCACCGCAGGATCCCTCGGAAATAATTGCAGCATCCAAGGCCATGCTGGAATACAGTGGTCCGGTTTATATGAGGATTGGAAATGAGCCTCAGGAGGTTTTTCTTCAAGAAAGACAATTCGAAATAGGAAAAGGACAGGTTTTTTGTGAGGGTAATGACCTCGCAATTATTTCCACCGGGCTTATGACGGTAAAAGCGGTAAAGGCAGCTGAAAAACTGCGTGAGCAGGGAATAGCTGTTCAAGTGGTGGGCATGCCGACAATATCACCAATAGACCGGAAAATTATAGTGGAAGCCGCAGAGAAAACTGGCAGGATAATAACTGTGGAAGAGCATTATACCGAAGGTGGTCTGGGTTCAATTGTTTCGGAAGTTTGCAGCGAAGAATCGCCTGTACCTGTAAAGAGATTGGGAATACCAAAGGTTTATGCCACATCAGGTCCGTATGAAGAGATTCTGTCGTTTTACGGCTTGGATGTAGATGGTATTGTTAAGGCTGTACGGGAATTTCTTTCAAATGTGGCATATTAGAATGATTGATAGGAAATTATCACGTATTTGGAGGATATAATGGACAAAAGTACAATTTTGAAGGAGTTATTGAGGGCAAAAAAAGACAGGTTTGCCATTGGAGCCTTTAACATATTTAATTATCTGTCGGCAAAGGCCGTGATATGTGCAGCTGAGAAGGAAGAATGCCCTGTTATATTGCAGACTTCATCCCAGACTGCGGCCACTTTGGGGGTAAAGGCTCTGGGCAGTATTCTCAGGCAATTGGCTGATTCTGCCGGGATAAATGTTTTTATCCATTTGGATCATTGCAAGGATTTGGAGTTGGTAAAGTCATGTATTGACAACGGATGGGATTCTGTCATGTATGACGGATCGGCTCTGCCAATCGGGGAAAACATACGAAACAGCAAAACCCTGGCAGAATACGCACATGTGCGGGGTGTATTTATTGAAGGCGAGCTTGGAAAAATTGCCGGAGTGGAAGACGATATAAGTGTGTCGGAGGAGAATGCCGAGAGAACATCCCTGGACGAAGCAATCAGGTATGCCGGAGAATCGGAAGTTGATATGTTTGCACCCGCGGTAGGCACCGCACACGGAATGTACAGGGGCCAGCCCCATATCAATTTCGGATTGATAGAGCAGTTGAAGGACATAATATCGCAGCCTATAGTTATACACGGAGGAACCGGGCTTGAGGAAGGTACATTTTTAAAATTGATTGAAAGCGGAGCATCCAAAATAAATGTCTCTACTGCTATAAAACATGCTTACATTGGTGGTGCCAGAGAATATCTCCAATTATATCCCGACAGGATGGATCCTATTGGAATGGATGAATTTCTGTACAAAAAAATTGAAACTGCTGCAATAAAGCATATCAGATTATTCAGAAAGGATTGATTTAATGGAAATACCGTTAATGTCACCAAATTTTCCATGCGATCTTCATTGTCATACCAACCGATCCGACGGGGCGGATTCTGTTCAGGAGCTGATTGATCACGCCGCCGGACAGAGGATGAAAATAATCGCCATTACTGATCATGATATTATTCCTCCGGAAAGAATTATTGCCGGCGGGCAGGAGACTGCTCCCGAAACCTATGCAAAAGCAAAGGGAGTTATCTTGCTGAAGGGAATAGAAATTTCCTGTGAAACAGAAGTGGAAGATGTCCATATCGTATGTTTTGGATGTGACTGGAGGGATGCATTTTTCAAACAACTCCAGGAAGCTGTTACAGCTTCAAAAATAGAAGGCTACCGTATTCTTGTGGAAAGGTTGAATTCCGACGGGATTGATATTTCCTGGAAAGAACTGCTGGAGAACAACGGAACGCCCATTGAAGAAAGTCAGATCCAGAAAAAGATGATATTTGAACTCATAGCCGCAAAGGGTTATTCCTCTGACTGGAGTTCTGCCAAACTGATGATAAAGAATAATGAGAGATACAGAATCAACAGGAGTAAGCCCGATCCGGTGAATGTAATAAAGGAAATACACCGCTGCGGCGGTATCACAATTCTTGCACATCCTCACCTCATATCGGAAAGTGTAGTTATAAATCATAAAATAATCAGCCGGGAAGAATATATAGATATGCTGATAAATGCCGGGCTGGATGGAATAGAAGCCTGCTACACCTATGACAAGACCAGCTATTCCGGGAATAAATCCAAAGAGGAGATTTATACCGAAATCAGGCAAAAATATGAAAGCAGGGTTTTTATTATGTCGGGTGGCTCGGATTATCATGCCGACTTTAAAAAAGGATCAGCCAGGCCACGTTTTATAGGTGAATGCGGTGTTTCGGAGAAATACTTTTATGAAAATAAACTGTTAAAAAAATTACTTGATTAATAACTGTCATATTTAATAAGTCAATTACAGCCCTATTATCAATTCTTGTATGAATTTAGGCTATAATTGACTTTGACTGTTTTTGAAGTGTTGTCCCCTTAACTTAAATTCAGTACATTCAGTTCTTTCCGAAATGCCCACGATTAATTTGTCAACTTGTTACGGTAATCACCAGGAGTAATCCCCTCATATTTTTTAAAGAAACGCATGTAGCTGTGAACATTGTTGTAGCCCACCTTCTGGGCAATCTGGGCAATGTTCAGATTTGTTTCCTTCAGCAGCTCCTTACTGGACTCAAGACGTTTAAGTGTAATAAATTCCAGAACTGTTTTGCCGGTCACATTTTTAAATACCCTGCTGAAGTATGAAGCATTGAGGCCTACATAGTCGGCTATGGATTCCACCGACAGGTCCTTTTGAAAGTTTTTGCCTATGAAATCCATGGCCTTTTCAATATTTTTGTCTCCCTTATCAATGCTTGAAATATATGAAACGATACTTTCAAACAGCTTGCATATAAAGAGATGAATTTCATCGAGGGTTTCCTTTTTTGCCAGATCCTTATATGCAATGTAGTTTTCGCCAAAAATATCGGAATGCTGTATTCCTGAATCCGACAGAACTGACAGGGAAGCATCCAGAAGTCTGTTATAAGTGCTGTAGACTTCTTCATACGACACACTGTAGTTGCTTTTTATGTTTGAATATATTTCATCAAGGTACTCTTTAATCTTTTGTATATTACCGGATTTAATATTGTTTTTAATAAGCGTTTCAGTCTTTTCAGGATAATAGTAGGCAATTTTATAGCTGTCCGACAGATCATGATAAAACAGGATGGTGTCGGTACCCGACATAAGTTTATATTTCATAACGTTCAGGCTTTCCCTGTATGAAAGGCCGCAGTCGGCGATATCGTGATAAATATTACCTATGCCTGCAGAGACTGTGAGAGTGTAGAATTTACTTACAGATTCCTTTATTTGTTCAAGAATACCTGTAATGTCGGAGTTAAAAGTGTTTACACTTTCATCGGGAATGTTGATGATAATGGCCAGCCTGCTTTCCGATACTTCGGCCGATAAAAATTTGAAAGCTGTGCCTAATAGTTCTTCAGCTATGTTGCGTATTGCAAATATATATAGATTGAGGTCTGCAAGTGATAATTTATCTGCGAGCTCTGCAAAGTTGTCAACTTCAATGAGAACTACACAATAATTAGGATACATAAAGTCAATGTCAAGAAAGTCAATCTGGCTTTGAATTTCCGAGGAATCAACTATTTTATTGTTTAATAAACTCAGTACAAACCTTTCATTAAGTACAGGAAGGCTGGAATAATAGGACTTCTCAAGATCTTTATTTCTTACTATTACCTGCTGGAATGCCCCTGACAGGAAGGTGAATGAATCCCTGCTTTTGGCTTCAAACATTGTATTTGAGCTGTTTGATTGGGCTTTAAACATATCCATAAGCTTTTTTATGGGATTATACATTGTTCTTGACAGGATATACGATATGAAAATTCCCACAAGCGCCAATAATAGGCATAATCCGAAAGTAAGATTCTGTATGAAGGACAATTTCTGCGTCAAATAAGTAAGAGGTGTTTCAGATACAAAAATCCAGCCGGTGTAGGAGGATTTTGCATAGCACACAAGGGTAGGTGTTTTATTTATGCCGGCAATAAAATGCCCCTGATTACCCGAGCTGATGATTCTATTTATATATTCACTGTTTCTGTCGCTTGAATTATCCGGATTTAAAGGCTTCCCGGATATCATATTTTTATCCTCGTCAGTGATGTATATGGCTGAATGGCTGTTAATTTTCATGTTCTCCATTGCCTGGGATAATTTTGATTCGTGAATATTTACCGCCAGGAGCCCCAGTTTCTTTTCAGTATTGACGGGAACGCTGCGCACAAGTGTAATAACCTTGTCGATATCACCGTCGTAGTTAGGTATGCTTTGGGTAGGCATCCAAATAGCCTTGCGGGAAGTATTTACGGAATTTTCAACCCAGCGGTTTGCTATCTCACCCTTATACGCACTTAGAATACCTGAGGAGGATATTACCATATTATTTGATTTAAAGTACATTTTTATAGATTGAATGTTTCTGTTTTTACTGGGTATATCTCTGGCGAGATCTAAAAGTTCAGTAAGGAAATAGTTGCTGTCTGTATTATTGCCGTATGCATATATTCTTGCATCAATCCCTGTTTGTATTGAGAGCTTGTCAATTTCATCCAGAGTGTTTTCTATAGCTGTCCGGATTTGTATAAGCGAATTACTGCTTGAGTTGCTCAATTCGTTTTCAAGTGCATTAATTGAAACCAGATATGAAAATGAACCTATCACAATAATAGGTATTATTATGACAAGAAAGTACGATACAAAATAAATTAAAAATGTTCTGTTAAATTTG
>JAEWJR010000081.1:0-3276 GCA_023386445.1 Bacillota bacterium
ACCCTTCATGGTTTCCTTCAATTCATTGGGGTCAATCCAGTTGTTAGTTGGACCTGCTTCTTCCTTAGTCTTTGAAGCAATATATGTTCTGTCCTCAACACGAGCAACGTCAGATGGATCACTATTAAAAGAATAACATCCCGGACGCTTTGCTGGATTTAATGGTTTAGCCAATCCAACATTAACCAATTCCTGAATGAGACGATCGTTTTCTTCCTGAGAACCGTCACACCAATAAATCTGGTCTGGTTGACACATGTCAGCCACTTCTTTTACCCACGCTTGCAACTTCTTGTTCGTAGTCATTATAATTCTCCCTTCAATTTATAAAATATACTGCTGTAAATGAGTAGTATTCTTGTAATGTCTTGTGAACTAAGATTTTTCATGCTTAAAAAAATTTTCCTTCTTTATTCTGCACGATTAGATCTAAAAATATTAACTCCATAATATTTTCTCAAGCCATGAACAATTTACTATTCAGTATAATTAAACCATAAACCGAAATTTGAAAATAAAATGTTTTTCGGTACTGGTTCAAATTAGTAAGCAATAGATTTAGTTAATTTTTTCACTAACAATCTTAACATAGTAAACCACAAATTTCAACATCTGTTTTTATAACTAAATCAAAATTTTCTTTTTAAATATGCAATTTCTAATTATTAGAATTTCATGTATTTATTTTCATACAGGTAATTTTCATTCATTAAATATATATTTCCCGCTCTTTGTGAACAGGGTTTCTCGCATCTGTTCATTTGTTTGTAATTTAGTACAATAAATTAATAAATTAAAAAAACGAATGGTACGGCCCATAAAATTGCACATCCCATTTCTTAGCATTATTCACTCCTGCTGCATACAATATAGTGAAGTGAATTAATTGAAAGGTGGAATATTTTTGGCCGCAAAATTTTTAAATTACTATGCCAGCGCAAATACTGCCCGTGGTTTTGTAACATACTTTGAGGACAATCTCACAGGAATTGACAAGATCTATATAATAAAGGGCGGCTCTGATGAAGCTAAATCCTCACTTATTGTAAATATCGGAATCAACTGGTTCATTAAGGGCTATGATGTTGAATTAATTCACAGTGCCTCAGATGACGAGGATATTGAAGCAGTGATTATTCCTGCCTTGGGTATAGCAGTTGTTAATGGAGATGTACAGTATATGGAACAAACCAGAGCCTGTAGTTCTATCGGTGAAATAATTGATTTTAAATCGGAAGAAGCACTGAGAAGCTCGGCATCTTCAGACGATTTAATAGCCTCTCTGCTGAGCAAGGTCCAGGAACTCTACAAACTGGCCTATAAACAATTTCAAAATGCTCTCAGATTTCATGGCCAATGGGAAAAGGTCTATTTGGATAACGTAGATTTGGGGAAGCTCGATGAAATTGCAGACGCAGCAATCAAAAACTTTTTAAGTGAAATGTCCATGAAAAAGGAAGGCATAGTCAGGAACCGTTTTTTTGGCGGTGCTACTTTCAAAGGCTCTGTCGACTTTGTAATGGATCTGACAAGAGATTTGAGAAAGAGATACTTTTTAAAAGGGCGCCCCGGTTCGGGAAAATCTGCAATACTTAAGAAACTAGCCGATGCCGCACAAAAAAGGGGATTTGATGTTGAGCTATACCATGGCGTTTTAGATCCCCAAAGCCTGGATATGGTAATTATAAGGGAATTGGAGCTTGCTGTTTTCGACAGCACTGCACCCCATGAATATTTCCCCTCCAGGGACGGGGACGAAATAATAGATATCTACAGTTTGGCCATCACTCCCGGAACAGATGAGAAATACAGGGATGAACTTGATTCCATAATCGGTAAGTATAAAGAAGCTGTCAATTCCGGAGTTTCTTTCCTTGCAAAGGCAAAGGAACTGCAAAATCAAATAAAAACCATTATGGGGGATAAATTTAATCTGGAATCAATAGATAAAATGTATTTGGAGCTGGTGGATAAATTAAATGCCTATGTCAACAACCTGATTGACAATCCGTAATAAGCAATATGGATGCTTACAAAGCACACGTCTGAAATTTGTATTCAGGCGTGTGCTTTTAATTGAGCTTTATTTATTGAAGTTGCCTCATCATTTTGAGCCAGCTCCGTTTGATTACAGGTACGCTTTACAGCTTCATAAGTGCACCGATTATAAAATTAAGTACAAACAAACAGGTTACCACATATAGTATGGGATGAACCTCTTTTGCCTTGCCCTTGCAGATTTTCATAATTACATAGAATATGAAGCCTACTGCAATACCGTTTGAAATGCTGTAGGAGAAAGGCATTACAACTGCTGTAAAGAAAGCAGCCAGTGCTTCGTCAAAGTTCTCCCATTTTATTTTAGCAAAGGAACCCATCATCAAAACACCAACAACAATTAATGCAGGTGCAGTTGCCGCACCCGGAATAATCCCGGCTACAGGAGCAAACACCAGACATATTGCAAACAGAATTGCAGTAAACACCGAGGTCAATCCGGTTCTGCCACCGGCTCCGATTCCTGCGGCACTCTCTACATAGGTTGTCGTATTTGAGGTACCCAGCAGTGCACCTATGGAAGTTGCCGTAGCATCCGCAAAAAGCGCCTTGTCCATCTTGGATCTGAAGCCTTTTCCTGCAAACAGTTCAGCTTCATCCTTATCGTCAAATATACCGCTCTTCCTGCCTGTTCCTATAAATGTTCCGATAGTGTCAAAGGTATCGGACAAGCTGAAAGCAAGTATGGTTACCAATACGACCGCTATTTTCCCAGGTTCGCTGAACAGGCCTGCAAAGTCAAGCGCAAAAGCGGTTTGGGATATGTCTGAAATTTTATATGGAGTGGCGGTGGACAGTGTTGTAACGTGCATGGGAATACCAATGATGGTACTGGATAAAATTCCTATGAGTATGGCGCTCTTTACCTTCAAAAGCATGAGCACAACTGTTATTACAAGCCCTATCAATGCCAGCTGGGCAACAGGGCTTGTAAAATTAACGAGCGCAGGAACTACATTTGCGCCGCCGGCTACAACTGTAGCTGAGTCTGCATTTTCGCCAAGTATGGTCAATGGAGCGCCGGGTTTTGCTTCAGAAGTAAACTTCAGGAAACCTGCGTCCTTAAACCCTATGTATGCGATAAAAAGTCCGATACCTCCGCTGATGGCCAATTGAAGAGTTTCTGGAATTGCTTTGATAATTGATTTTCTTACCTGTGTTACAGTAATTAAAATATTGATAATACCGCATATGAATACCATAGCCAGCGCCTGCTGC
>JAEWJR010000018.1:0-23745 GCA_023386445.1 Bacillota bacterium
GCATATGGAAAGCTATATGGAAATACAAAATATGAGATTTAAGCAAAAATTGAAATATACAATAAATATTCCCCTGGATATTAGAAAATACCAGATAGTGAAGCTGGTACTTCAGCCCCTGGTAGAAAACTCAATTATCCATGGCTTTCAAACCTCAAGCCGCGAATGGATTCTGACTATTTCAGGCCGGATTGAAAATGATAATATTATATTAAGCGTAACTGACAATGGGGAGGGCGGAGATGTTTGCAAACTGAATGCCCTGCTGGATTCCGATGAAACCCGGAATGAATCCATAGGTATATTTAACGTACATGAAAGGATTAGAACAACTTACGGTAAGGAATACGGACTCCACTATTACCGGAACTCCGATTACGGAATTACAGCAGAAGTCGTGATACCATGCACCAGGATGGGAGGAACCTTAAATGATAACAGTACTATTGGCTGATGATGATTTTCTTGTCAGAGAAACACTATATGAAATCGTACCCTGGAAAGAGCTGGGAATGGAAGTCATAGCCCAGGCAGAAAACGGAAAGCAGGCTCTTAACATGTGTATAGAACTCAAACCCGATATCCTGTTTACAGACATCAAAATGCCTTTTTTGAACGGTCTGGAGGTGGCAATAAGTCTTCAGGAGCTGGATATTAAAACCAAAATCGTATTGATAAGCGGCATTCAGGACTTCAACTATGCCAAAACAGCCTTGTCCATAAATGCTGCGGGATATATATTAAAACCTATTCAGATTAAAGAAATAATCGAAGTGCTGAAAAAGATAAGAAACAGTATTGATATGGAACAAAACCGAGAGGAAGTATATTACAGGCTGAAAGTCCAGCTTGAAGAAAATATGTATCTGATGAGGGATAAGTTCCTTAACAACCTTGTTATGGATATAATTTCCGACCAGAATCTAATCTCCGAAAAGCTTGAGTACTTTCAGATACCCTTGAAAGTAAATGAAAGCATTATAATAGCTGTCGCAGAAATTGATGATTATGTCAAGCGTGTAGCTGATAAGGCAGAGAGCTATAAACAGTTTCTTAACTTTTCGGTAAAAAATATTATTGAAGAAACCCTTGTCAACCATCAGGCCGGTGTTTGCGTTTATACCAATGACAATCAATTTGTAATTATATTCAACAGGAAATTTTCCAGTGAGGAAAAAATGACTGTAATATTTGACGAAATGCAGGAATTACTTTCGGATTTCAATAAAATAACGCTCTCAATAGGTGTCGGAAATCAGGTTTCCGGTATGGAAGCTCTTGCCGATTCCTATAATAATGCCCTCAGTGCTCTGAATTATAAATTCTATACCGGAAAGAACTCCATCATTCACATAGGTGATATCAGCAATACCCAGAAGCTGTATCAGATGAGTGATTTCAATGTTTATTCCAATCTCAATCTTATGCAGAAGGAGCTTCTGTCACAGATAAAGCTGGGAGACACCGAAAAACTTTCCAATACAGTGGAAAAGTACTTTGCTTTTTTAACTGAAGTAAAGCTCTTTACAGAAGAATATATCCGTGGAGTTTGCATTGAACTGATAATCAATGTTTATCAGGAGATTTTTAAGACAGAAACCGATGTACAGGAAATTTTTCCGCACTATTTGAATTCGGTGCAGACAGTTTTAAAATCTGAAACGGTTTTTGATATGAAACAAACCGTATATCAGATGCTGGAGCATATCTGCAAATATTTTAAGAGTAAATACCATCTGAAGCACGGCAATCTGGTAAGCCAGATAAAAGAACTGGCCGAGAAGCGTTATATGGAAAACATCACTCTTTCAGATATTGCCAATGAAGTATATATGTCGCCAAACTACATTTGTTCGGTATTCAAAAAGGAAACAGGAATAACAATTAATGAATATCTGATAAAAGTCAAGATGGATGCTGCAAAAAACATGTTGAAGGATACCAGGATGAAAATCCTTGAAATAGCTGAAAAGCTGGGCTACGAAAATCCTCACTACTTCAGCTACTCCTTTAAAAAATATACCGGTCAGACTCCCCAGCAATACCGGACCTGATAGAATATTTTTCCACAAGTCAATTACTTCCAGTAATTTGTTTTTGGGCACTAATTTTATTTTTTTTGATTTCGGCCATTATCCATATAAACACTGGCAGTATAGCCTGAAATGGAAAAGCGTAAAAAGGATAAACTTTAAATGCCCATTCCGACATTGTCATAATGTCTTTATATATAAATTGTGCAAAATACACCATAAGTAAGCCCAATTGAATGGTAATTGATCTGTAATCATGTAAGTTGCATATTTTCGAAAGTCCCTTTGCTGCAACAAACAAACAAATGCTGATTTTTATTAATGCTGCAACTGCAAAAACGAAAGCAACCGTTACTTCGATTCTTTGCAGAAAATCACCAATGGCTATCCGGCTGACAGCCACATGCGACGGGAAATACAGGCTTGTCCCCAGCGGTCCTAAAATCAATATATTTCTGAAAGTTATGGCTATTATAATCAAGGCTGCCAGGGACACACCATAAAAATATACTCTATAAGGTGATTTCTTTGTTTTCAATGTGAAAAAGACACCTAAAAAAACAACCGTCTCGGCAAAAGGGAAGGCAAAAGTAGAAAAAGCCCCCCCCAGTACGGAAGCAATTGTACTGCTGAGAAAAGGCTTTATATGGTTAACCCTCATCTCAGGTATTCCCAGAAACTGCACTATAATTATTATAAAAAGCAGGATTGGCAGAAGGTAGGCACAGGTCCTGCCTATAACTTCTATTCCCAATTTGACTGCCATTATTGCAACAACTCCGATAGTAAGCATCAGTACAAACATTGGAGTCTCCGGCATTACAACAACATTCACAAATTCTCCAAAGTTCCGGATTACCAGAGTTCCCAGATGAAAGGCATACCATATAAATAAAACTGCAACCAACCTTCCAAATATTTTACCCATCAGCATTATCAAGATGTCAAACAGATCATAACCTTGAAATATGGTTTGTATTCTGGCATAAATCAGTATAACAGGTGCAGCCATCAACAAACCGACTATCCCGGAAATCCACCTGTCGTTTTTTGCTTCTCCGGCAATTCCCAGAATGAGAGTACTTCCTATAGTAAAAATTAGTAAAATACAAATTGCTTCTTTGTCTGTAATATTTTCCTTTCTCATTTTACCTCCATATATTTGAAGTCTGTCCTTCTAAACTAATCCGGCTTTCCGAATATTGACTCTATAAATCTCCTGATAGGCTCTTGAGGACTGGGAATTTCCACATCAAAGCATAAAAGCAGCACTATTATCATGGAAAGGATCCATAATACCGCATTAACTATAAAGTCACCCCATTTTTTTTCTTTATATAAAGGAATAAATTCATATATTGCCAAAAAAGCATATACTATGATTATCATTACGCACATAAATTATTTTACTTTAACCTCCAGCGGCTTCGAGAGCATAGCACTGTTTTTAATAAGAATTTTTGTTTTTACATTTACCTCTGATTTTTTAAATCTTTCATCCCAATTATCTCTCAGCTTTTGCCATTCTTTATAGTCGTTTTCATAAATATTTTTACCAAAACCGAATATATCGGTTCCATAATCCTTTTGAATTTTTTTTACGGTATTCTCGATCCTGTTTTTAAGTATTGTTTCAGTTAATGAGCTAAGCTCCTCCCTGCCTTTTTCTTCTATTAAATTCTTACTCCCTCCCAACTCGGCAAGGGCCACCGTTGTCTCAATATCAATATTTATTTTAATATTATTCCTGCTGATAACCGGTTTGATTTTAGTCTTGCTTTTAAAGATTTCAAACGTTACAGGTATCTCTTTTTTATTTTCCTTTCCCTTTACTGTTTCAACTATCAGTCCGCCCTTAATACTATCCTGTACAAACAGAATATCCTTGGTCTCATCCTCATCTACTATTCCTATTAATTTGTCCCCCCTGAATATTGCTGTTCCTCCGACAGAAGGTGTTTTTCCTCCGCTGTCCGTCTCTTTTAATTTAACGGCAGCTACAGACCCATGTATACCCTCCTCAGCCATATTATTGGCAAATTCCCATATTTCTGTCCTTGGGGCTTTGGACAAGCTGGCCTCGTTTTTTAACATATCTTCCAACTCATAAGCTTTTATGGCCTGTGTTACCTCATTTCCTTTAAAAATCTCCTCTGCCGTGTTTTCGGTTGAAATGGCAAGATGTATATTGGCTCTGGTTTCAGAATCCCGGCTAAACCAATCAATCATTTCTATTACACCTTTCTCAGCAATCTCCTTACTTATTACGAGGATTTTATTATGGCTCCAGTAGAGTCTTTTTCCCGACACAGCAATTGCATTTCGGGCGCAGTCAAATATTGTTTCCCCTTCTGACGATATCAGCTTTGATTCTGTAACCGCATCGTTTCCGGCGGAAATCTTTACAATTTCCACAGTCAGTTTATACCTTGCATTCTCACCCTTATCCACAGCAGTTCCCGCAACAATAGCCAGATTTTCGACTTCCCTGTAGTTCCAGCAGGCGGTTGCTGCAAACGAATTTATTAAAATGATGATTGAAAGCAAAATAAGCTTCACATTCCTCATCACATTATTTCCCCTTTTTCTTTTTTGGAGTCTGTCGAACCAGGTTTCTTGCGCCGATAATTTTTGGCCTTAAGGTCATGGACCACCAGGGAGCCCTGACCAGTACATCCTGTCCGTCATGGTTTTCTATTTTGGTAGTGCCAAGCATGTAGGGTACTCCAAAAGACCGCAAACTCATAAGATGTAACAGTGTTACAACAAATCCGAAAATAAAACCGTATATTCCGATAAAGGCTGAAGCAAACAGCAGGAAAAAACGGATAAGAATAGAAGGTCCTATAAAAGTGATATTCATTAAGTTTACAATACCTGTAAAAGCGGTAATAATGACTATCGGAGCACTCACAAGTCTGGCTTCAACCGCTGCCTGTCCCAACACAAGAGTTCCGACAATATTGACAGCCTGCCCGATAGGGGTAGGCATTCTTGTTCCCACCTCCCTCAAAAGGTCAAAAATCAAAAGCATTATAAACATACTGAGGACTGTGGGAAAGGGAACACCTTCCCTTGAAGCCGATATACTTAACAGCAAAGGTGTCGGCAGCATTTCCTGATGATAGGTGACAATAGCTATAAATATAGCCGGTACGCTTATAGACAGCAGCAGCGACATTCCTCTGAATATTCTGTTAATAGAGGCAAAAATGTAATTATTGTAATAATCTTCATTGGACTGTATTGTTTCAACTATTACAAAAGGAACTGTCAGTACTACCGGGCTGCCGTCAACAATCACAGCTACCCTCCCTCCCAGCAATCTGGCTGCCGCAACATCCGGCCTTTCAGTGTATCCTACAGTTTCAAGCGGTGAAAAGGGCTCGTCCCGGATTAATTCCTGGATATAGCCCGAATCAAGTATTCCGTCGATTTTGATTTCGTCAAGACGCCTTTCCAGTTCCTTAAGTATATCTTTGGAGGCAATATCGTCTATATAACATATACATACTTTTGTATGGGTTCTCTCTCCAATCTCCTTGAATTTAAACTTAAGCTCATGACTTTTTATTTTCCGCCTGATTAAGGAAATATTCATTATAATTGATTCTGTGAAGCCTTCCCTTGGCCCTCGTACAACTCTCGCGGACTCAGGCTCGGTTATGGAACGGGTCTGCCAGCCCTTTGAACTTATTATAAGTACCCTGTCGCAGTCCTCGAGCAAAAAAACCGTATCACCTATAAACAATGCGGCCGCAACTGTATTAAAATCATCCGCTACTGAAATATTGTCGGCTGCAATGATTTTATACCTTAACTCATCCAGCAGGTTATGGCTGGAAATATTTTGTGTTAAATCATCGGAAAGAATTGGCTTAATAATGTTTTCATTAACTATCTCAGAATTTACCATACCATCCAGATAAAAAATACAGCATTTGGCCGAATCCAGATGTTTATTCTGAAATACCCTATAAACTACGGTTTCATCCCCTGAAAAGACATTTTTCAGCAGCTCTATATTTTCCTCCAGGGATTTGGCCAACGTTTTCCCGCTTTCGGTATTTTTTTCTTCCTTAGCGGTTTTCTCAGGTTTCCTTCTGCGCAATATCTTATACATTATTAACCTCCATGAGCCGACATATCGGCCGCAAAATGTAATGAAAACTTATATCCTTTATCGCAATGTGGCGAATAAAGGAGGTTAATTGGCCATGTTAACAACCAATGATTAGTTTGCGCAAAGGAAGCTAAGCCTAGTCATAAATATAAGAAAAGTATCCAACAAGAAATTTGCTTCTTGGAATTTTCTGGCGTACACATTTCAAACTCAGTATAATAAGTGCCTCATTACTGTTCCAAAACTTATAAATTCCTATACTTAAAAAAACTCTTCGGATATAAATAATTCATATCCGAAGAGTTTTTTTATCACTTATTTTTCCTGTGGGAATTGCGGAACAGGGATAAACCTCCGAAGCCCCCGATAATAGCCATGTAAAAACCAAAATCATACCACCAGCCTGTATTTGCAACTTCGTATACTCTTATATTTCTGTCAAACAGTCCCCAAATCAATGAAACAGGAGAAATCCATCCATGCCAGATACCCCAGAAAAAACCTGCGGGTTTGGCAGCGGTATATGTGCCGTCCCCTGGTATGCAGCCTGTTAATACAAACAAGAGCAACACTCCCAAAGAAAATAATGCCAACTTTTTTTTCATAATTCACCCCCATTATTTCAGAATTTATTTCTTCTTTTTTCCTTTAATTTGCGCCAGTTCAATATTTTCAGCCGCTCTGAATTTAACAATTCTGCTGATCAGATCAAAGGGCATGGGTCTGTCAACCGGAAACTGTACCGACCCTTTTGCTCCCTTATACCCTGACAGTTCATCCTTAAAAGCTTCAATACCGCTGGGGGCAGGATAGAAGCCTATGTGTTTCTTATACGCAGCAAAATGGACCAGATTACCATACAATGTAAAAGTCGGCATCTGATAGCTTATTTTTTCAGCTGCCTCAGGAGCCGCCTCCTTTATACACTGCCTTATTTGCTGCAATATCTGACGGATATCCTTATCAAACTGCAGAATATATTCATCTACCGTTTCAACAGGATTGATATTTTTATCCATAGGTACCTCTTCACCTCCTCTATATAAAATATGAAAAAACTATTTAAACTGCTCCGTATATAATTATGCCACAATTATGTTGTTTCTAGTTTTCTTGGCTTTATATAAAGCTTTATCAGTATTCCTGATGAACTCTTCAACAGTCAATCTGTTGGAGGGTATAACGGTACATACTCCTACACTTATAGTAACATGCCCGCTAACCAATGATTTGCCATGAGGAATTTCCATTGTCTCAACCAATTTTCTGACCTGTTCTGCAAATTCATAAGTTTTTTCTTTTTTCATGTGAGGAAGTATAATGGCAAATTCCTCTCCCCCGTACCTGGCCACCACATCGGAAGAACGCCTGATAGATGTCAGCAGGACATCTGCGACTTTCCTCAAACATTCATCACCGTTTTGATGGCCGTATTGATCGTTATATGCCTTAAAAAAATCCACGTCAATCATAATCAGGGATAAGGGAATTGAATGGCGTTTGCATCTATCCCATTCCGCCTTTATAGTCCTGTCAAACATAAAACGGTTACATATTCCTGTCAGGCTGTCCGTTTGAGAAAGTTTCTGCAATTGCTCCTTTGCCAGTTCCAAATCTTTGTTAATTTTCATTAACTCAATATTTTTTTCGTGTATAACCTGCTTTATATTAAAGTCCTCAATCTGTTTCTGGTATCTCATACATGAAATAGCCCATGAAATCACAAGAAACGAAGTGCTGTTTATGTAGCTGCCGAAAAATGTACCGTCAGGATTGAATGAAGGCAAAAAATAAAGAAATAAAACGTGAATAGGAACATAAACCGCTAAAAGTGTCAAAGGTTCAATATATGGGGTAATTGCAATAAAAATCATAGCGACCGTATATACCATAACCTGTCCGTTGGATAACTGATCCAGTAAGGAAATTCCGGCGCACCACAGCAAAATAAGACTGGAGAAAGAAATTCCCGCGATTCTGATACTCAGATTATTATTTGGTATATTTTTCTGCAGTTTAAGAAAAATACATAAATAAACCATCATCGATGAGAGCAAGATCAAATACATTGCCAGGTAGTATACACCGGGGCTACGGAAAAACCTTTCTCCCCTGACTTTGTATGATACTATTAAAATTACCGTTTCCAATATTATAAAACATATTGAGGTTATTTTTGCTCTGAAGAGATTAGTCTTATTGATACTTATATTAAATTCATCTTTATAGCTGGCTGAAACACTGGCTGTCAAATAACCTGCAGTTGATTTAAATATCTTATACAACATATTATAAAACATATTTTACACATCCATTTGATAGTTAAGTGTATCATATTATACAATTTTTTTATAGCGAATTAAATAATTTTTACATTTTTTATATATGGACTGGGCAAAAACCGGCATCTTTAAGAAGTTAACTATTATTTGAGAGACTGTTCATATGTTTACAATTAAAATGCTTATCTGCTATACTATTGTTTGTCCACATATTTTATTAGCTTATACAGGTGCCAACATGAAGAAAATAGTTCTCTCTACTTTAATACTGCTTATTTTTTTACTTTGCAATACACCGGCATTCGCTGATGCTATAACTACAGATGCTCACTCATATATCCTCATGGATGCCAAAACAGGTCAGGTGCTCAGCGAAAAAAACGCTGATGACAAGTTATATCCTGCCAGTACAACAAAGATATTGACTGCTGTTGTTGCACTGGATAAAGGTGATTTAAACCAAATGATGGTTGCCAGTAAGGAAGCTGTCAAGGATATCGGACCGGATGGAATGAATATCTTTATAGGTGCCGGTGAGATATTGCGTATGGAGGATTTATTAAATGCCATGCTTATACAGTCGGCAAATGAAACAGCAAATATACTGGCTGAAAACCTGGCACCCACCCGCAAGGATTTTATTGATATGATGAATGAAAAAGCCAAAGACCTGGGAGCCACCAATACTCATTTTACAAATCCTAACGGAATGCACGATGATGAGCACTACACTACGGCAAGGGATTTATCGAACATAGCCCGATACGCCATGACAATTCCAAAATTCCGCGAAATTGTTGCAAAAACCTCATACAAAATGACCCCCACAAATATGCACAAGAAGTGGGATGAGCTCTATACAACCAATAAATTTTTGTACAGAACATCGGACTATTTCACAAAGGTAACCGGTATCAAATCAGGGTTTACCAGTCAGGCCGGCTTCAATCTTGTATCCTCGGCAGTAAATAAAGACGGTTTGGAGCTTATCTCTGTGGTGTTGGGAGAAAAAGACCATCCCAAAAGCACAGTCGACAACGATTCAAAAAAACTTTTGGAATATGGCTTTCAAAACTTTTCTGCTCAAAAGTTGATTGAAGAGGGAAAGATTGTCAGGAATGTGACTGTTAACGGTGCTGCCGGTACACCAAATGTCGATTTGGTTACAAAAAATGAATTTGTCTGCGTTCTGCCTGTTGACAGTAATTTGTGGAATATAAGCTTTTCCGACAGTATAAATCCTAAAATTGAAGCCCCCATAAAAAAGGGAGATGTACTGGGGTACAGAAATTATGAGAGGAATGGCACCAAACTTGGCAGGGTTGAACTTGTAGCTGCCGGCAGTATCGAAAAAAAACCAGGTGAAGGTGCACGCGACAATAAAAAAGAAGTGGCCGGAGATAAAGCGGCAAAAAGTCCTCTGGCTGTTAATATAATAAAAACCGTTCTGATTATTGTTCTGGGATTACTAGTCCTTCGCATTGCGCTGCGATTTATTTCCAGAAATTTAAAGGCAAAAAGACGTAGAAATATTTACGACGACAAATAGAATTTAAAATCGTGTACTTTTTTTCCATTTTTAGTATTTATTTTCCAGATAATGTGATAAACTTATAATAGTTGGACAGCTTTGTAGTAACATCATCTGCTTTTCGTAAATATATCAAGTAATATATTTTGTCTTTTTATATTGCATTTTCCGTATTGAATTCCAATTCTCCTATTTCAGTATTACAAAGTGTTTATACTTTGCATGATGTTTGTTATTGAATAAACAAATTTACTGAAAGGAGAATACCCCATGGGAAAAATCAAAAAGTACATTTTCAAAACCTGCCCTAAAAGCGGCAAGATAGTTGGATTCAACTTTAAATCCCGTCTTTTGTGGCTGCTTTTCCCGGCCGTCGGATTGCTTGCTTTGATCTGGTTTTTGGTCAGGGTCATTCCAAAGCCAAGCAGAGCCAGTTATCCATGCCAACAGATTGCCGCTCCCATAGCAGCCAGCTTTGTTTTATGGATAGCCGGGGGCTTCGGAGCAGCGTTAATTTTGAAGAAAGCTGGTAAAAGAATCCGGCAGTCCAGGTTTGTTTCAGCCGGCGCATTAATTGTACTGGGTCTGGCTGTAATTATAACCTGGTCTTTTCAGATGTTTCCGTTAAACAGCTCCGCCTATTCCTTCAAGGACGGACCAAACCAACCTATCGGTCAGGGACGCGGAGTTTTCCCGGGAAGAGTTTCCTGGGTGCATGATCCGAATTCCACCTCTTTCAATTTCAGCGGTAACTGGTGGGAGGATGCATACAACAATCAAAGCGCAATAAATACAATGGTGTCCTATTCTATAAGGAACGTTTCGGGTAAATCCGACGATTCCGCTGCCTGGAATGAGATATTCAAAAACTTCAATCAACGGACAGGAAAAGGCAATGTGGGATATCAGTCCAATGAAAAAATTGCAATAAAAATCAATCAGAACAATACCACCAGTCACTCCAACACTAATCAAATAAATGCATCACCCCAGCTTGTCCTCTCTCTTCTGAAGAGCCTTATAGACTCGGCAGGAGTGAGCCAGGGCAACATTACGGTTTTTGACTCCAGCAGGTTTATAACCGATAATATTTACAACAAATGTCATGCTCTGTACCCCAATGTCATTTTTGTAGATAATATCGGCGGGAACGGCAGAGTTAAGTCCACATATGTAAATAATGCAATTCCCTTTTCCATAAGCAACGGCAACCAGCAAACAGGAATCTGCAGCAGTGCCGTTAATGCAAACTACGTTATCAATATGGCACTGTTAAAAGGTCATGCCGGCCAGGGTGTTACTCTTTGCGGCAAGAATTTCTTTGGTGCCACCAGCATTAACTCCAACTTTACGCTGAATTCACATAACAATTTTGATTCACCGCGTGACGGTAATCCCAAGTTTATGACATTCACAGATTTCCTGGGGCACAAGGATCTGGGCGAAAAAACCGTTTTGTATATGATAGATGCCTTGTATGGAAATGACGTAGTGGCAGGGGCACCCCATGTAAAATGGCAAATGTCCCCCTTCAGCAACGATTGGCCCTCCAGTATATTTGTATCTCAGGACGGAGTTGCAATTGATTCTGTAGGAATAGATTTTTTAAAAACCGAATTTACCAATCTGTCCGATATGAATTACTGCGATACATATCTGCATGAAGCGGCAAAAGCAGACAATCCTGATTCCGGAACGATCTATGACCCCGAGAGGGACGGTGTCAGATGCAAGAGTCTGGGTACCCACGAACACTGGAATAATGCATCTGATAAGAAATATTCCAGAAATCTTGGCAGAAACACCGGAATAGAGCTGATTTATACAGACCCTTCCCAAACTCCTGCCATAATTTATGGAGATGTAAATGAGGACACCAGGGTAGACTCACTTGATTTAGCCCTGCTAAAGGGGTATCTTCTCAATGTGGCTTCATTATCCGAAAATGGAATAAAAGCCGCTGATGTAAATCAGGACAATTCAGTAGATGCAGCAGACCTTGTTCTGCTGAAGGCATACCTGGCTGGAACTATAAATACTCTTCCCGCAAAAGGGTTGTAAAAATTAAAATAAGGGGGTAAATGTATGATATTAATGAAAAGGTTTCTGATTATTTTCCTTGGAATCATATTGGCAGCTGCTGCATTTTCACCGAAGGCTTTTGCAGCAAGCTCTGTAATTGCCGACTCTCATTCCAGTACCGTATTAAACCGTACTATGAACTTTAATGTTTATCTTCCACCTTCATATTCGTCAAATACGTCAAAGAAATTTCCTGTTATGTACCTTCTTCATGGAATGTATGGATCAAATACCGATTGGACAAGCATGGGCATGCAATCAATAGTGGATAACGCTGGCGGAGAAGAAATGGTAATTATTATGCCTAATGGGTTTAACTCATTCTATATTAACGGATATCAATCCGGTATTAACTATGAAGATTATTTTCATAATGAACTGATGCCTTTTGTCGAATCAAAATACAGAATTGATGCAGCCAACGGTAAAAACCGCGCTATTGCGGGGCTCTCAATGGGAGGTTACGGAGCAGCCTACCATGGTTTTAAATACCCTGACAAGTTCAGTTCCGCCTACTCAATGAGCGGAGCCCTGACGGTTCCAGGAACAGTGGATTTGTCAACGGTCATAAACAAAAATAAGTACCCAGCTTATGCAATGGAATGCGGAACTGAAGATACTCTGGTATATCAGATGAATGTTTCCATCCACCAAAATTTACAATCACTGGGCATACCTCATGATTACATAACAAGAAGCGGAACCCACTCTGTGGATTTTTGGAAGGCATGTCTGCCAAAAGCAATTCTCTTTGCAAGTGAACATTTTACGTCAGAACCTGCAATAACACCCGGTGATATAGACGGTGACGGGCAGATAACAGCAATTGATGCCGGTTTGCTTCGGAGACACCTTTTAGGCATCAGTACATTAACGGGTAATGCTCTAAAAGCAGCTGACGTAAACAAAGACGGAGAAGCAGACGCTCTTGACTTATCCCTGATATTAAAGCAACTGCTTTGATGGGATTTATTCACATTCTGTTATAAACAAATACGGTAAAAAATAGTGTACGGAAAAATACTTAAGGCTTCAATAAATGAGCCGGAATTTCTCCATACACTATTTTTTAGTTCCTCCGGAGTAAACACTTCGTCAAGACCTTTTCCCACAAGGCTTTTGTAGGGATGCGTTATTATATCACCTGTTTGTGATTTTAACTCTTGTTATGCCACTGCTTTTACCTTTTAATGACTGGTATCCATATTTCACTTTTAAAATTAGGTGAAGACACATCTTTATTCTGGTTCCACAGGATTTCAGGTCCTTCAGCCTGTTGAAAAGCGGATGACGGAAACCACTCTGAATAAATACGTCCCCAGACATTCTGCAATGCATCCGGAAATGTCCCCACAGCTTCAAATACGGCCCATGTCAAAGCTGGCACCTCAAGCTGCATCAGATTGTCCGGACATTTCTCCGTTGTTGCCACGCCAATATAATGGTCAAGTTGTCCCTTTTCCTCCATCCGGCCCTCTGAAAAGTTTGTGGATGCACTGATTAGCCCCGAAGGCTCAACATTGGACAGTTCCTTTAGTTCTCTGATTGTATTTTCGTTTAAGCTTTTCCACATTTCCGCAATCTCCGGATTTACTCCGTTAAAAACTATTGATACCCTTTTGCTGATACCGACAATACGGAATGCATCTTTTTCATGAATACGGTAGTTCATTTCATTTCCTCCTTTAATTGACAATTGAAAGGTCATTGGTGGATAGGCTTTTAGTAATTGACCATTATATCGGGCCTCTGAAGGTGTTATACCATGCAAAGCCTGAAACGCACGTGAAAAAGAATCAGGTGAGCTGTATCCGTATTTGACAGCTAAATCGATTATCCTTACCGTACTGTTATACAGTTCAAATGCAACCAATGTAAGGCGCCTGCGGCGAATGTACTCAGAAATCGTCATACCGGCCAAAAAGGAAAACATCCTTTGAAAGTGATATTCAGAGCAGAATGCCAATCTCGCCGCTTCTTTCAAATCAATCTCACTGTCAAGATTTTCTTCAATATATTTCAACGCATCATTCATTGCTTTTAACGAATCCATACCATGCCCTCCTTTCATCAACAGAATATCAGAAAATGACTGTAACTGTCCGACATTCCCTGCACGATTATGTGGGCTGTGTGCAATGTGAAAGCCAGGTATTATTCCTGCCTCGCTTATTCTACAGACTTCAGCGACTCAATCATGTCTATTTTCTGCAATTTAAAATAGGTGACTATCTGCATAATTACAGTAAATACAATGGTAAGCAGACTTGCCAGAATAAAGCTGGGCCACTTGATTACCTTGAAAAACAAAGGTGCAAACTCTCCAACAATGCCCACAACAAAGCTATGCAGGTATATCCCCAAAACCAGACCCACTCCGATACTTATCAAGGTCAGGATAAAGGCCTCCCGGTAAATGTAACCGTTGGTCTCTCCATCTGTAAAGCCAAGTACCTTGAGAGTTGCGATTTCTCTTGTCCTCTCACTTATATTTATTGATGTAAGATTATACAGAACAATGATTGCCAGGAGTGAAGCCACCACCACAATCAATATAATAATACTGTTCAGGCGCTCACTGCTTTCAAGGGCTTTTTGCATAACGTCACCGGTATAAACCACATTCAATACCTGATCACTGTCTATCAAATGCTCGGCTAAAGCTTTTTCATCTCCGCTGTGATTGGATACAATGGCATTATAGGATGCGGTTTCACCGAAAACCTTACCATACATTGCTTTGTTCATGTAAATATAATTGGAGGTATAGTTCTGGGCCACATCGCTGACAGTCAGCTTATATTCATTATTGTCGGAGTCCTTTACAGGTATGGTATCACCTTTTTCAATACCGAAAACTTCCGAGAGATTTTGCGTAATAACAACTCCGCTGTCCTTCAAGGATAAGCTGCTCCCGTCAGACCTGCTTTTCAGGTTGTAATAATTATAAAAATCCTCCTCATTCTCAGGTACAATCAAAAAAAGATTCTGCGACTTGTCATCCGTTTCACACTTAAAAGCAGTTTGCCTGATCAAAAGCGGTTCTTTTATCTGTTCCTTCTCCAGCAGACTTTTCAAATCTCCGCCAATCTCTTTGGCTTCTTCATTAAGAATAATCATGTTATTGTAACGGAAGATTTCTCCGAACTGTTTTTCAGCAACACCTTTCATGCTGTCTCTCAAACCGAACCCTGCAAGCAGCAGGGAAGTGCAGCCTGCCACTCCGACTATGGTCATAAATGCTCTTTTCTTGTACCGGAACATATTCCTCATGGTAACCTTCCATGTGAAGGATAGTTTTTCCCATACCGGACGGATTTTTTCCAGCAAAATAGTCTGTCCCTTTTGGGGCGGCACCGGACGCATTAAGGTTGCAGGCTCCTGTTTCAACTCCCTGTTACAGGAAACGATGGTTACAAAAGTCATAAGCAGCAGGGCAACCGCTAAAATTATTAAAAATAACGGCATATAATATTGGATTACAAGTGATGGCAGTATAAACTGGAAATTGGAATAGATAAGCGGCGGTATAATACCGCAGCCTGCAAAAAATCCGGCTGCAGCTCCCAAACCGGTGGCTGATAAAACATAGAACAGATAGGTCCTGATTATGCTGTTGTCTTTGTAACCAAGCGAGGCCAGGGTTCCAAGTTCGCTCCGTTCTTCAGCTATCATCCTGGCCATTGAATTGGAGGTCATAAGCACAACTATAAGTATGAAAAAGAAGGGTAAAACAGCGGCAACCGCAGTAATCACATCTATTCCGGATTTCAGCTCACTGTAGCCGACGGCAGTATCCCGGTCAAAGATATACCACTGTGGATTTTTAATTTCTGAAATATCAGTTTTTGCATCGTCTATCTTTGATTGCGCATCAGATATTTCAGTATTGAATTTCTCCAGATTTTCATTGTATTCCTTGTATCCGTCATTAAGTTTCTTTTCATTTCCGGTAATTTCACTTTTGCCTTCTTGAATTTTCACCTTTGCTTTTGCAATTTCAGAGTTAAAGGTGTCAATACCCTTGTTCAGCTCAGCTTCCCGGGCGGTCAACGTATCAATGGAAGCCTTGAGCTTTAATAGTCCCTTATATGATTCCGAATATTGGCCCAGGGCGGAACTGAGCTGGGCGTATTCATTACTGTCGGCTGGAAGCTGCCCCAGCTGTAGCTTCATAGACCCGATAGCAGAGTCAAGCTCATTTATTTTTGTGTTTAGCTCCTCTTTCTTAATGCCGTTTTGTGTCAATGCTGAATTAATTTCATTCCACCCGTCTGCAATTTTATCCTTAGCTGATTTGAATTCGGCATTTTGCTTTTCTATATTCTTTTCCAGATCCAATTCATTTTTGGCAAGCTCAGCCTTTCCGTCTTTCAATTTCTGTGCATTATTATCAAGCTCAGCTTTTGCATCGTCAAGCTTTTTTTTACCTTTTGCCTTTTCATCATTAAGTTTTGTCTGGTTTTCACCAATTTCATCGTTTGCTTTGGTGTAAATCTCCTGATACCGTGCATTCTCTCTGCCGGATTTTATTTTTACCAGCTCATCCTTAAGCTTTGCCGCTGCCTTATCGTAAGCTTTCGAATATGCAGCGGCAGCTTTTGTATCCTTAGCAGTAATATAAACCTCAGTATAAGCATCCAAAACAAAATTACTTTTTTCTACAAAAATAAAGGAAGCCAGCTTACCGTCGCCAATGGTGGTGGTTCCGTAATCCTCCGCCAGATATAATACCGATTCTGCAGTACCTGCAACGGTGAATTCACTGTTCTTCAATTTTTCACTTATATCGCTTGTTATCCGGATTTTATCTCCTACCTTATAAGTCCTGTCATCTGCAATACACTCATTTTCCTTTTGAGGCATCCTGCCGCTAATCAGTTTTACTCTATTGACCGTTTGCTCTATTGCATGGACCCGGATGGCTTTATCCTGGTCCAGGACATCCAGAGAATAACTTGGAATAACGGCATTTACATTGTTTAAAGCCTTAACCTCATTGACATCTTCGTTTGTCAGGCCCATTGAACTGACGATTTTAAAATCCGTCAGATTGTGGTCTTTATAATAACTATCGGCAACAGATATCATATCCGGTGCAGTTGTCTGTATACCTGCAAAAAAACCCACACCTATCATAACAATAATAAACAGTGACATATACCTGCCAAAAGACTTCCTTATTTTTTTAAACGTGTTTTTAAACAGCAAGCTAATCACCACACAATCTCTTCCGCTTTTTTAGGATTTTTATTGGTAAAAACATCTTTCACAGTCCCGTTTTTTATTTTGATCACTTTATCTGCTATATCTGCAATTACGGCATTATGGGTGATCAGAACCGTGGTCATGCCCATCTCCCTGCAAGTTTTCTGCAAAAGTTCGATAATCCGCTGTCCTGTCAGGCTGTCCAGTGCACCGGTTGGCTCATCACACAGAAGCAGCTTGGGATTTTTTGCTATGGGTCTTGCTATGGCAACACGCTGCTGCTCTCCCCCCGATAACTGGGAAGGAAAGTTTTTCATACGCTCAGACAACCCAACCTGTTCCAGTATGGCTTTGGGATCAAGGGAATCCGGGCAGATCTGGCAGGCCAGCTCAACATTTTCAAGTGCGGTCAGATTACCTACAAGGTTATAAAATTGAAATACAAACCCGATATCCCTGCGCCTGTAATCCACCAGCCTCCTTTTATTGTATTTGTGAATATGGTTTCCATCCACCGATATACTGCCGCTGCTAGGAATGTCCATCCCCCCAAGCAGGTTTAATACTGTTGTTTTTCCTGCACCTGACGGACCTAATATGACAACAAGTTCACCTTTTTCTATTGAAAAAGAACAATTATCAACTGCCGTAATTTTAACATCACCTACTACATATTCTTTCTTTATATTCTCAAATTCAATTAGTGCCATTTATTCGCCTCCGTATTTTATTAAACATTGTGTTGACAATTATACTTGTGTATATTATATTAACATTATGATTCAAAGACAACAATCAAATATTTAATATATGTAAACTTCTCAACAGATATTAAATATCTGTTTAAAAAATATCAAGTTAAATTTTGTTAACAGGGGGATCAATATGGAGGACAGGAAACTGGACAGGCGTGTAAAATATACCAAGATGGTTATTAAAGACAGCTTTGTTAAGTTCTTAAAGCAAAAGCCCATTTCAAAGATCTCGGTTAAAGAAATCTGTGATGATGCGGATATAAACCGCGCGACATTTTACGCGCATTATCTGGATCAGTTTGATTTGCTCCAACGTATCGAAAACGAAATAATTGATGATATTAACGAGTATTTGAAGGGTTACGATTTTAAAGACAACAAGCTTATTCCCGTTGAAATGATTGAAAAAATTCTTGTATATATAGAGGATAATGCAGAAGTTTTTGACCTTTTGCTGAATTTAAACGGAGATATGAAGTTTCAGCAGGAGGTAATAAAAATTATCGGCAGGCAGCACTTTATATCCATGCTGGAAAATGATTCTTTAAATAAGGAAGACGCCGAATATCTATTCCGTTTTTTAGCAAGCGGCTCGGTGGGAGTCATTCAGATGTGGCTTAAGGAAGGTTTGAAAAAGCCTGCCGGTGATGTGGCGGAATTGATATTGAAAACAGCATTCAATGGCAGGGCGGGTTTTATGTGAGGTACGCATATCTTAATCTTTTCAATAGTGCCTGAAATTCCACTGCTGCGTAGCAATAAAAACAGGGGTATCTTCCAGGTAATATGAAGATGCCCTGTTTTTATTGTTTCTGAGCTTTACTGAAAGCCCCGCACAACTTCTGTCATCCATTTCTCCTCACAAGATACTGAGCTATTCTTTTCAATCTATCTTCGGAGTGATCAAAGAAATCTTTATATGCTGAACAATAGTAGTTTAAAATCGGCTTACCATTTTCAAAAGGTTCCCGGGTTCTTCTGCACCCGCCCCT
This sequence comes from Bacillota bacterium, assembly GCA_023386445.1. Taxonomy (GTDB): domain Bacteria; phylum Bacillota; class Clostridia; order Acetivibrionales; family DSM-1351; genus Ruminiclostridium. Next base: position 19,007 of record JAEWJR010000018.1, read on the forward strand.
GCACAGTTGAAAATGCCGGCATTTACGGCACTCAGGATCAATATCTTTAGATACCTCGACAAATCCGATTCCGTTTTGGGAGTTTCTCATTTCATCAAATCCTGAATCCCGTATATTACCGAGATACCATTCATCGATTACATAAAAATCACACGGATATGTACTCCCATCGGCTTCCACTACGTAATAGCATGTACAGAAACCCGCCATACCGCAAGAGTTGGGCGGATACCCTGTCAGCATGTCCGTCAGATCGTCAAAGTACCGTATACTCACCCCGTTTCCGGATATAAAATCCTGATACCACAAATCAAATAATGTATTTAAAAATCGCGAATATCTTGTCGGAGTCAGCGAATAATCCTGTCCCCCGGGCATTTCGTTCAAAGGGTCAAGACACGGTATGAATTGCAGATATTTAAAATTATTCTTTTTGAAAAAGTTGTATACTTTGTTTATATGCCTGGCTGTCACAGCATTTACAACTGTAAGGATGTTATAATCAACCCCGTACTCATTAAAGAGTCCGATTGTATTCATTACCTGGTTAAAAGAACCGGCCTCCAGTGTATCAACTCTGTTCATATCATGAATGTCCTTGGGTCCATCCAGGGATATTCCCACCAGAAATTTATTGGCTGCAAGGAACCGGGACCATTGATCATCAATTACCATGCCGTTTGTTTGTATGGAATTATTCACCTTTATATTCTTTGAATTGTATTTTTTCTGATATTCCACAAGCTCTTTATAAAAATCCAGACCCGCAAGCGTCGGCTCTCCGCCTTGAAAAGCAAATGTACATGAATCTTCAGCATATTCCAGGGCTTTTTTGACAAGTATTTCAAGCATATCCCGGCTCATAATCCCGTAAGATCTCTGGGTTCTGCTTTCGGCAATGGAATGATAGAAACAATATTTACATCGTAAATTGCAATTGCTGGAGGCCGGTTTAATTAACAGACTCAATGGCGGCATATTGAATATCCCCTTTATCCTGACAAATATAAAAATATTTACTGCGTAGTTGTATTGAGATTATTTTTTGATATTATCAAATCAAGATAATATTGTCAAATACGCACTGCTTTATGCTTCCTCAATTTTCTTATTCCCCAGGGCTCCATATCAATATTCTGATTAAAGTTCATCCTACTTTGGCTTTTGTATATCTTTACTTTTTTTGAGCTGCAGCTTTGTAAACTCTGCAATATGGTCATCCAGTTCTTCACTTTTCTTTAAAATTTCTGAATAATCAGAGTCCTCAAGAATCAGAGAATTTAATTTTTCCCGTAATTTTTCAATATCATTTTTTTTCAATTACATATCCCTCACTTAAAAGTAGATAACAATACTTTTCGAATATATCATAATTTTTTATTCCTGACGACTATAGTCGGTTTATAAAAAGAAGTTGAAGCCCTGATGAAACAGGACGAATAGAAATTTACACTTAAAAAAATCCCACATCCTTCTGGATGTGGGAGCCGGTTCAGGCACAGTAATTACAATGAATCATAACAATTTTATTTTTCTGTCTCTTTCAACTGTCCCAGAGTTCCTCCCGGATGCCACTTGATGTATTGCTTTGCCGTAATTTCCTTATTTTCCTGAAGTATTATACTTAAACCCTGCAATACCAGTATTTCAGCAATAATTGACGCTCTTGGCAATAATCCGTTCATAACGTCCCTGAGAAATTTTTCTCTCAAGGCCATCTTGTTTTCGCTGAGTTTTTTAATCAAATCATTCTGAAACTTCTGCTTTTCCTTTCTTTCCCCCAAGTATGCTTCGGCCCTTGAAAGGCTTTCAATAATATCGTTATACCGGGTAGGCTTCAGCAGATAGTCAAATATATTCAGTTTGACTGCTTTCTGAGCATAATCAAATTCCGAGTAACCGGTAAGAAGAATTACCAGAATTTCCTGATTTATCCTCTTGATTCTCTCGGCCAGCTCTATACCTGAGATATTATACATTCTGATATCTGTTATGACTACATCAGGGCAGAGTTTTTCAATTACCGGCAGGGCATCTTCACCGCTGCTGCATTCTGCAACAACAGACCAGTCCCTGTTCAACCGCTTCACAATAGTACTGATTCCCTGAAGTACAATAGTTTCATCATCTACCAATACAATTTTCATATTCAGCCCCCCTCTATATTTTATCCTATAGCGGCAAGGGACATAAATGAGGTGATTTTCAGATTTTATTTGTGATTTTCGGAATGTGAATGAGTATGATGCATATCCGGCGTATGCCTGTGTATATGTTCCATTTTCTTATGAGTATGAATATGACAGTGTTCACTTTCAACTTTATAATCGTGTGTATGGGTATGATGATCATCACTGTGATTGTGCCTGTGTTCGTGGGTAGTTTCCTGGTGTATGTGGATGTGTTTGTGGTGTTCCGCGCCTGCGAAATATGCACCTGTTATCATTATTACCAATGCAATAATAAACGATATGGTAATTTGCTGGCTAAAGATCATAACAGATAAAAGCACCCCGATAAAAGGAGCCACGGCATAGTAGGCACTTGTTCTCGCAGCACCCAGTTCCCGTTGTGCGACAATATAAAAATATATGCTGAGGCCGTAGGCTACAAACCCCAGTAATAACGCCATAAACATGTATAAAAGGTTTGTGCTGTACTGCTTTAACGCAAGTGCGATCACCAGAGCCCCCATACCCGACCCAAACCCTTTAACTATGACTATTTGCAAAGGATCTTTTAAAGACAGCATACGGGTACAGTTGTTTTCAAAGCCCCAGCAAAGACATGCCAGCAGAACAAATATTGAGCCCCTTGAAAATGAAATGCTGTGAAAATCCTCAACTGATAAAATCATACTTGACAAGGTTATCAGTGAAATAGCAATCCACATCCTTTTTCCAATAGCCTCTTTGAATATCAGCAATGCTATAAGTGACGTGGCTACAATTTCAAAGTTGTTCAGCAGGGACGCATTTGCAGATGTGGTCATGGTCAGGCCCAGCATCAGGCAGACAGGTGCAGCTATATCAAGGGTAATCATGCCCATGATATATGGCATTTCTTTTTTTGTCATTCCGGCTTCCATCTGTTCATTTTTACCAAGTCTTTTAATAATATTAATTATCAGCATCCCGCTCCCTGCACCCAGATACAGCAGCGAAGCCATTAAAGTAGACGGTATTTCCGCCAGTAACAACTTTGAGACAGGCGAACTTATTCCAAATAGCGCCGCAGCCAGTATTGCCATAAATATTCCTGTTGCTCTGTTTTTCACGATTATCAATCTCCTCCCGTCGTCAGCCCTCTAATATCCTCTATCAAATATTTCTGTCAATATTTAGTTTATTATACTTATAACCTGTTTTCAATGCACAAAAAAATTACCTATCTAAAGGTTTTATCCTTAAGATAGGCAGTACCAAAGTTAATTACTTTCCATTTATTAGGTTTTTATATAAGCTTTGATTTTTGCAATAGGTTTCTGACAATAACAGCTACCTCTGCTCTTGTAATATTGGACTTTGGTGCCATAAGGCCATTGTTTTGTCCCTTGACCAATTCAGCTTTCAGGCATGCTGCTATTCCTGATTTGGAATATTCTGCAGCTTTAGTTCCATCCTTAAATGCCGACAGCAGCTTTTCCTGTTCTCCTGAAGCTAATTGAACCTTCAAGCCTGTAATATCCATAGCCTTTGAAATAATAGCCATAGCCTGTTCCCGGGTTACCTTATCATTAGGTCCGAATTTTCCATTGCCGTAGCCTGCCACCAGACCATACTCACTTGCAATGGATACTGCGTCATAATACCACTTATCCTTTTGCACATCTGTAAAGTTGGATTTTCCTGTTCCAGGGCGCATTAATCCAAGTCCGTTTACAACAATTGCTGCAAATTCCGCTCTGGTTATATCTTTTTGGGGTTCGAACATTCCGTTGGTATTACCGGTAATTACAAGCCTTGAACCCATATCATTAACAGCAGCTTTAGCCCAATGCTTTTCAACATCCTCAAATGATTTAGGGCTATAGATTACTGAATAAGTACTATTGGTTAAACTGTTTATTCTGGCATAATATTTACCGTCTATAACCGTTATCCTAGTTGGTACATGTGAGAAGGTACCGTTTGAATTATACACCACTCCTGTCGTTATTTCAGATGTATCTACTCCTTCGGGTACAGTAAGCATTCTCTCAACATAACCGTTAAATTTTGCTACATCTACTGATGAACTTCCTTTATAGCAGGTAATGTCAAAGTCAACCGGATTTACAACAACCTTATAGCCTTTGTTGCTTGCAGTATCTTTAACAAGTTTTGCAGCAGCATCTGAAGAAGCAGAGATTTTAATGTCAACAGTGATATCTTTAAGAGCTATCTGCCTGCCAAGCTTCTCACTTAAATTGTCAATATTTATTTGTGCTGCCGGTATAATATATGTTGCGTTTTCTGTTTTAATTTCCAGTACAGCCTGTTTTGACTCCATGTATTTTACAATCTGTCCGTTTAATTTGCTAATATAAATATCAGCAGATTTTTTTACAGGAATTGTAACAATGGCATTATTTCCTTCCTGCTCTATTTTTTCTTTTACTTTATTCTCATCAATGGTGAAAGTTAAAACAGACCTGTCGTCTATTTTTGATACAGTAACAGTAGCCGCATTCTGAGTTTTACCGTTAACCAGTATAACAACGCCTGTATCTTCCGCAGCAGGAGTCGTCCCATTTACGT
>JAEWJR010000033.1:0-64705 GCA_023386445.1 Bacillota bacterium
TATGCCTGGTGACCACATCACTATGAAGATCAAATTGATCACTCCTATCGCTATGGAAGAAGGACTTAAGTTCGCTATCCGTGAAGGTGGAAGAACAGTTGGTGCTGGTAACGTTTCAAAGATAATGGAATAATATGATATTATTAAAAAGAACCGATGAAAATCGGTTCTTTTTTTCGTGCCGGGGTAAATTATATTGTCCGTTGACAATGTTTGATATATAATTAATGAATCTAAAATAGCCGGCGTGAGGCGTGTTATACATTGTCAATAGAGGGTACTATCAGAAAAAGCCTTTTGGAGGAAATTTTATGAAGAAAGCTATTTTTATGGCTATATCTTTAATGTCTTTAATTATCATAATTATAACTGCAAATGGCTGCAGAATCGCTGATACCGGTTCCAAAGCAACTGACAATAAGAAGATTCAATTAAGCTATATCAACTGGGTATCTGCCGAAATGGCTACCAGAAATAAAATTGATGCTATAATAGACGAATTTGTTAAAAAAAATCCAAATGTTTCAATCGAAAACATCCCCATACCATTTGACGAGTGCCCCAGACAGCTTGTTATCATGTCGGAAAGCGGAAGTTTGCCTGATATCATTCAAATGACCGGATATTGGACAGCTTTACTTGCAAGTCAGGATACTCTTATAGATCTCACCGGTTATGCCGAAGAAGGGAATTATATACTTGACAGCTATTCCCGGAGCTTTGTAGATGCAGCAAAATATAATGGGAAGCTTTATGCCATCCCGGCTGCACTGACTCCCAGCGGATTTTGGTATAACAAGCGACTTATGGAACAGGCCGGAATAAAGAATCCTCCCCGGACCATTGATGAATTAAATAATCAACTGGAAGTAATTAAGGAAAAGTTTAATGGTAAAGTTTATGGGATAGGCATTGATACGACCACTATTGACTATGCCTTTACTGAAAATTTACCTTATTTCTGGGCATTTGGAGCAAAAGATCTATTGGAGGATCCAGCCAATCCCAACTTTGAGCAGCCCGCTGTTTTAGATGCGTTAAAGTGGTTTGGTTCAGTAGCGGAAAATGGCTACTCTCCTGTCGATAAGGAAACTAAAATGGAAAGAGAATTAATGGCAAACAACAAGATGGTTTACAAGCTGGATGGAACCTATTTTAAAGGTATACTTCAGGATATCAACAGCAGTTTATCCGACGAAAATTTTGATAAAATATTTGGCGTTACAACTATGCCGACCAAAGATGGTGTATTACAATGCACCAATGCCGAAATTCACTCTTTGGGAATTGCTGAGACGTGCCAATATAAAGATATCGCCTGGGAATTTGTCAAGTTTATGGCAGCATCGGATTATTCAGTAAAAAGCTACATTATTCCTATGGGAATGCTGCCACCGCAACGAAGTTCCATTACAAGTAATTATAATAAATTATCCTCAGTTCAATTTAATACATTTTTAGGTGAAATTGCTCCATATGCAAAAGTTATGCCATTCAGCCCTAAACTGGGGGTAGCCGGGAAAGAAATAATAAATGGACTTCAACAGATTTTTAAGGATGAAAAGCCTGAGGTAGTCCAAACCAGTGTAGCCGAGGCGCTAAAGCATATATATAACAGATAGCTATTTATTGCCGGAGGTGACAATGTTGTATTTTGACGGATTTACACCAACAGTTTTTTTAAATAACTTACTGAAGTAGGTATAGTTCAAATATCCAACTTTTTCAGAAACTTCAAATGCCTTTATTCCCTCCAGTAACAGCTCTTTTGATTTGTCTATTCTTAATTTTGTAAGGTAGTCTGTAAAACTGATGCCAGTTTCTTTTTTAAATACCCTTGAAAAATAGAAGGCGTTTAGATTAACCTTATCTGCAACTGTTTGAAGGGTAAGTTCTTTGTCGTAATTTAAATTTATATATTCTACTGCTTTTAAAATTTTATTAATATCCTTTTTGTCAACAACTGATGAAATTAAAACAATATTATCTATAAAGTAATTCCTGATTACTTCTTCAATATCACTGATATTCTCTGCCACAACTATATTTTCATAGGTATTTGAATTTTTTTTGCTTTTAAAATATTCTTCCTGAAAAATCCAGTTGAATTTTTCAACTAAGTTCAAATATAGACTTCTGGATTCTTTAATATCTAAAAGTTTATTGCCGGATATTATTAGTTGCCGGACTTCATCCAATATCTCATTACACAATTTTATGTTTTTTGATTTAATCATAAGCTGAAGCCTCTCAAACAAATGCTGAGTTAAACCGGGATTAATTTGAACAAGTTCTATAAATTTAATATCCTGATATCTTATGGTGCTTCCCTTTGCCCTGTAGAATTTGAAATAAAGTGCTTTAACAGTTTCACCATATGCAATTTTTATGCCATTTATACCTGTGTGGATATTGCTGATACCAATAGAAATACTGATATTTAAATAATCCTTTAAAACCTCTTTAAAGTCATTACATGTTTCAAGTAATCCCTCAATAAAAGATTCCGTTTGTTCAACCGGGAAAATCATAACATACTCGCTGGAACTGCACATGATAAATTCTGACGAAGCGGTGCCCAGGACCTCGTCAGCCATATTTTTCATGGAAAATCTTAATAACTTCTCATCTTTTTCAGAGTATTTTTTTTGAACCTCTTTGAAATTATCAATGTAAATGGTAAGGAGGATATAATGTCCTTCCGGAAAATTGATGTTAAAATTCCTTAAGTATTCTTCAATTTCGGTTTTGTTTAAACTATTTTCATCCAGTAATTCTTTTAGAAAATCATCTCTCAGCATGGAAATACATTCGGTAACATACTGCTTGTACTTATCACTGTCATTCGGAAATAATTTATATCTGATAATTTCTTCCTTGAGCTTTGAAAGTATGGGCAGGATTTTTTCGGGGTTAATGTCATTCTTCCTTAAGTAATCAACCGCTCCATTCTTCATTGCTTCTCTAACATATTCATAGTCGGAATATGAACTGAGGATTATAACTTTTGTATTTGAATATTTTGAGCATATTTCTTTTGTAAGGCCTATACCATCTAAAATAGGCATTTTAATGTCAGTAATTACGATATCTGGAGAGAGCTGGTCCAGAAGGTTTAATGCCTGTTCTCCGTTAGAAGCTTCTCCTACGATGGTAAACCCGTGGGTTTCCCATTCCAGTGCTAATTTCAGGCCGATACGTACCAGGGGTTCATCATCAACTATAAGTATTTTAATCATAAGCAGGCTCCTTTATAAAATAACCGGTATTTTTATTTGAGCTTAAGGTACCGGCATTTATATGGCTTTTAATGTTAACTCCATACTGGTTGCCAAAGTAAAGCTTAATCCTTTGATGCACGTTTCTTATACCAATTTTGTTAAAGCTGTTTTTGTATTCATGATCCGTATTCAGAAGATTATCAAGAGTACCCTCATCCATTCCGGTTCCATCATCTTTGACAATAAAGCAGATATCATCCTCCTGCCTGAATATTTTAACAGTTATGGTGCCTTTGCCGCCTCTGGGCTCAAGCCCATGAAATATGGAATTTTCTATAAAGGGCTGAAGAGTAAATTTAAGAGTTTTGAATGATAATGTAGCTTCTTCTATTTCAAAGAAAAACTTGATTTTATTATAATATCTGACTTTTTGAATTTCGATATAGTCCTGCAATGCCGTAACTTCATCTTTAATGGACACAAATTCTTCGGTTTTCTTGGCTGTAAATTGAAGAAGCTTCACAAGGCTGTCTATGGTATCTGCAATTTTATCCGCTTTCTGGAGAACTGCCATCAGCTTTATGGTATTTAACGTGTTATATAAAAAATGAGGGTTTATTTGTGCCTGCAAAGCGTTAATTTCTGCTTGTTTCTTAAGATCCTGCTCATAATAGACATCAGAAATAAGCTGATTTATTTTATCCAGCATCAGGTTGAATTTTTCGCCCAGGCGGCCTACTTCATCTATTGAGGTTATATCAAGCTTGTTCTTGAAATTGCTTTGTATTGCCGTTGACATACCCAGTTCCAGATTTTTGATAGGACGTACGATCCGCTTGGAAAAGTAAACAATCAGGAAATACAAAAATGAGCATAGGAAGATAATAACAATAATAATTACTGCTTTTAGGACATTGGCTTCTAAAACTAGGTTGGAATATTTCATTGTAAACAGTATCTTCCAACCTGTGAGACTTGATGTTTGGTAGGTTGCAAACATTTTGGAGCCATCATTATCAAAAAATGTAAAAATTCCCTCCGGATTAAGGATATCAGACTTGATTTCAGCATCAAGATATCCCATGTATTGAGAATTATCATTGCAATAATTTATAAAACCATCTCCATTAACAAAGTATACTTTTACACCTTCGTTTTTCAAAATATCCTTGTACAAGTCATTAATGGCATCAAGACTGATATTCATAGCTAAAATACCTATTTCAGAATAATCCGCAGGATTATATATTTTTCTGGCAATTGTTATAACATTGCTTTTACTGTTGTCAATTAATTGGTTATCTCTGTGAGTGTTTGAAATGATGATTTCTCTTTTGGATGCCTGCACTTTTTTAAACCAATCTTCATTATCCGGAGAATATGAGTTATTGACATTATAAATTGTCTTGTAAGCCAGGATATTTCTGCTTTCTGAATAAAGTGAAATTGAATTGATATATTTGCTTTTGCGGGTTGACGCCAATAATACATTATAAATCTGATCGGTTTCCTTTAAATATTGAAGGGTTTTATTATCCTGCCTGGTTTCATAATCCGGCATAATTCTCAGGGATGAATCCAAAGATGTCATGTCATCTGTTTCATACGCTATATTCATCAGTAAATCATTCATCTGGGAAAAATAACTATCCGTTTTGCTGATTATGGAGTATTGGATTTCGCTGGTATAATCAACTGCTCTTTTCTGGACAACGGAAATAATATAATTATAAGTGAATAAACCTATTATAATAATTGGAATTATCAGAAGGATACTGAATAAAAAAATTATTTTATTTCTAATACTTAAGTTAATAAAATTGCTTAGTACAGAAAAAAACATCCTTGTCCTCCTCAACTAATAAACACAATTATATCATTATTAGTATAAGCAGCAAACCGACAACGGAGACAAAATGATTAAAGTAATCAAATTGTAAGTCTAAAAGTAATTAAAGTATAACTTGAATAGTATTATCTAAAAAAAGTAATCAAATTTAAAGTCTTTGTACCATTCTAATAATTCAAAATAAATTTTTTTAATATTAAAATTAGATCATTCAGCTTTTGCAAGTAAAGTTGAAACGTCAATAAATAAATTTGAGGAGGAAATTAAAATGGGAAAAGTGGTAAAACATTTATCAGCCGTACTGGCTGTAGCATGTTTTCTGGGAGCAGCATTAACAGGATGCGGTGGCGGTACTTCTGAAAAAGCTGCAGGTTCAACTGCCGCAGCTCAGTCAGCAGCAGTTACAGGTCAGGAGTCTGGGTCGGCGGAGAAAATAAAGATAGGCTATATCAGTAAGATGCTGACTCACCCATGGTTTTTGGAAGAAGAAAAGGGTATGAAGGAAAAAGCAGCGGAATTGGGCGTAGATTTTGTATCAATCGATGCAAATCTTAAGGATGAACCTTGTATGGCTGCAGTAGATAACCTTATCGCCCAGAAAGTTGATGCGATTGCAATTACAGCGACAAATCAAGGTTTAGGACCGGCCATTGCTAAGAAGTTAAAAGATGCGGGTATTGCTCTGGTTACAACTGATGATCCCATGAAAGATGAGGCAGGCAACTATATTCCGCATATAGGATTTGCAGTAAGAGAACTTGCAATGCAGGGCGGAGAGGCTCTTGGTAAAATTGCAAATGACAGAGGCTGGTTTAAGGAAGGAAATGTTGTCAAGGTTATGCAAATTGACGTTCCAACCAATTCAGTTATCCACGAAAGGACCCTTGGATATCAGGAGGCACTAAAGAAGGCATGCCCGCAATTAAAAGACAGTGATTTCATAGTGCAGGCATCACAGGATGGCATGTTTGATAAGAACCTTCCGGTTGCGTCCGCAATATTAAATGCAAACCCACAGGTTACCCACTGGATTGTTACAGGTATAAATGATGATGGAGCACTGGCCCCAATAAAAATATTTCAGGAAAACAAGTTCAACATGGACAATGTAATTGCATGCGCTTTTGGCGGGTACGAACTTGCCCAGGCGGAATTTGAAAAAGGCAGCAAAAGTATTATAGCGATAGGAATGCCGGCGTACGATGAGGGAGCACTGGCAATACAGACATTATATGAAAATGTTGTCAATAAAAAAACAATGCCTGAAATGAGCGCAATTCCCTGCCAGTTGGTTACGGCTGACAACTATAAGGATTACTATGGCAATAAAAAGTAATTAAAAGAATATGGAATCGAAAAACAGGTTTAAGCTGTTTTTCGATTCCCCTGAATGGAGTTGTATTGTATGCAAGAGGATATTATTTTAAAAATGGAGAATATATGCAAGTCTTTCCCCGGAGTTAAAGCCCTGGACAACGTCAGCTTTCAACTCGGCAGAGGTGAAGTTCATGCCATATGCGGTGAAAATGGAGCAGGAAAATCTACTCTTTTAAAGATATTAACCGGCGTTTATAAGAAAGACAGCGGGGATATTATCATTAACGGTAACAGCGTTAATATTAAGAGTATTCAGCATGCAAAACAGGTCGGTATAGGTTCCATACCTCAGGAGATTCAGATGGCCCCAAAGCTAAGTGTAGCCGAGAATATGTTTATGGCTTCCTATCCTAAGAAATGGTGTGTTTTTGTGGATTGGGAAAAGATGAAAAAAGATACTCTGCTGCAACAGAAAAAACTTGGCGGGGTGGCTGAAACCCTGGGAATAACAAATCATGTTGAAGCAATGAGTATGGGACATAAGCAATTAATAGAAATCATGAAGGCTTTATCCACAGATGCAGACATCATAGCTTTTGATGAACCTACTTCATCATTGTCGGAGGAAGAGGTTGAGCAGCTGTTTAAGCTTATTGAAGATCTAAAAAGCAAAGGTAAATCAATTATATATGTAAGCCATAAGCTTAAAGAGATTTTTACAATTTGCAATAAAATAACCGTATTGAAAGACGGTAAGCTTGTTGGCACAAAAGATATAAAACAAACAAACATTTCAGAGCTGATTGGGATGATGGTTGGCAGGAACCTGGATCTTTTTGAGAAAAAAACCGGCTCTGAATCAATACCGGGAGAAGTAGTTTTAGAAGTTAAAGGTCTTGCAAGGGATAATGTTGTAAAAGGTGTGGATTTTGAACTGAGGAAAGGTGAAATAATAGGTCTGTTCGGTATTGTAGGATCCGGCAGAACGGAAACTGCAAGGATGATATTTGGAATAGACAGGAAAACCTCAGGTGACATATATCTTAATGGTAAAAAAGTTGATATTAGATCCCCTAAAATGGCAGTTCAAGAGAAAATAGGCTTTGTAACAGAAGACAGGCATGGAGAGGGATTGGCACTAAGGGCTCCATTGAGGTGGAATATTTCACTGCCGTTTATAGCCAAGCTGAGGAATTTGATTTTTATAAAGCATGAGGAAGATAAAAAGTGTGCTGTTGATTATATTGAAAAGCTGAAAATAAAGACCCGTAATGATTTGACCAATGCTGAAAATTTAAGCGGAGGCAATCAGCAAAAGGTGGTAATAGCAAAATGGCTTGGGGCACAATCACAAATTCTTATTTTTGATGAACCAACAAGAGGAATAGATGTTGGTTCTAAATCAGAAATCTACAGATTGATAAAAAGCCTTGCAAATGAAGGCAAGTCAATAATAATGATTTCTTCCGAATTACCTGAAATACTGGCATTGAGTGATCGCATACTCGTATTCAGAGAGGGTTGCATAAATGCTGAATTAAAGAATACAGAGTCTTTAAAAGAAGAAGATATTTTAAAATATGCGATTATGCAGTGAGGTGAAAACTATGACAAAACTACAAGCTCAAAATTTAAATGATAATAAGGAAGCAGTCAACATTACACAGAAACTGTTATCATTTTTGAATAAATATATGCTGTTCATAATTCTGATTGGTTCTATAATTACATTTTCTATACTTTCCCCGTACTTTTTGACATTAAAGAATTTTCTGGCATTGGGGTTGACAATTTCGGTTATTGGAATTGTTTGTATTGGTCAGACTCTCTGTGTTCTTATCAGAGGGTTTGATCTTTCAGTTGGATTTAATGCAGGGTTCTGCGGAATGGTTACGGCTTATTTATGTGCCAACATGCGTATTCCCTATATTATTTGCCTGCTGCTTGGACTTGCCCTGGGCGGACTGGTCGGATTGGTTAATGGACTGCTGATTACAAAGGGGAAAATAAATCCTTTAATTACCACTTTGGCAACAGGCTTTGTGTTAACCGGCGGAATACTAATTGTAAGTAAAGGGTATTCAATCATTGTAGATGATACACAATTTATTTTCCTTGGAACAACTAAAATATTTGGTATACCATTACCTATAATAATCATGATTCTGCTTTTCATTGTCTTTAACATAATATTAAAGCATACCGTTTTCGGAAGATGGATTTACTGTATGGGCGGCAACCCCACAGCAGCAAAAATTGCCGGTATAAATATCCAAAAACTCGAGATGCAGGTATATGCGCTGAGTGGAGTAATGGCAGCATTCGGAGGAATACTGCTGGCGTCCAGAATGGGTTCTGCGCAGACAAGTGCAGGCAGTACATATTCACTTGACTCTGTTGCGGCATCGGTTTTAGGCGGAATAGCACTAGCCGGCGGTGAAGGAAAAATATTCGGAACCTTGGGCGGGGTAGCTATAATCGGTATTCTGCAAAATGGTCTGGTAATGCTTGGCGTACGTCAGGAATATCAAAGCATAGCAACAGGACTTGTTCTGATTTTGGCAGTATTATTACAGAACATGAATAATAAAAAAGCATAATAGATATCGAATTTCAAACAGGGAGTGTCGCAAAACTACTAAAAAGTAGTCAGCGATACTCCTTCTTTTTTCCGCACCGTATTATCAGGCGGACTGACTAAAATTATTTTGATTAACCAATAATATGCAATATGCTATAATTTTATTGTATGTTTATATTATTCCAAAACTGGGTATATAGTTAGACATTGGGCAGTTTGGAAAGCTTATAAGTATTTAATATAATATTTGATTCAGATTGAAAGGATGGGTAATATGCTGGAGATAAAAAAGAATATCTATTGGTGCGGTATCAGAGACTGGGGACTTGATGTATTTCATGGACATGAACTTTCTACACATAGAGGTTCCTCCTACAATTCGTATTTGATCAAGGACAAAAAGACTGTACTTGTGGATACTGTATGGGATCCCTATAAGGAAAAGTTTGTTGAGGAGCTTGAAAAAGAGGTTGGTCTGTCAAATATAGACGCAATTGTTATAAACCACTCCGAACCCGATCACGGAGGAAGCCTGGGCCTTATTATGGAAAAGATCCCGGATACTCCGATTTACTGCACAAAAAACGGTGCGGAAATCATAAAGAAATATTTCGGCAAGGATTGGAACTTCCAGATAGTCAAGACCGGTGACACCCTTGATCTTGGTGAGTATAAGCTGAAGTTTGTAGAAATGCAGATGATACACTGGCCCGATAGTATGCTGGCATATGTTGAAGGTGCAAAACTTGTATTGTCAAATGACGCCTTTGGTCAGCATTATGCGGCAATTTCACTGTTCAATGACGAGGTGGATGAATGCGAGCTCTATGAAGAGGCAATTAAATATTACACTAATATTCTATGGCCCTTTAAACCATTGATAAAAAAGAAAATTGAACAGATTTTAGCTTTGAATCTGGATATAGATATGATTGCTCCAAGTCATGGAGTTATCTGGAGGACCAACCCTATTCAAATAATTAAAAAATATCAGGAGTGGTCGGAAACCGATTACAATGAAGGTTATGTAACAATCATATACGATACAATGTATCACGCCACAAAAGCAATGGCCGAAGCATTTGGAAAAGGTCTTGAAGAGGAAGGCATCAACTATAGAATCTTTAACATTGCTACCAAGGACAAGAGTGATTTAAATGTCGAAATATTTAAAGCCTCAGCTGTACTCATGGGAAGCTGTACAGTCAACAATACGGTACTTAGACCTACTGCCGCCTTATTGGAAGAATTAAAAGGTCTGAAAGCCAAAGGGAAGCTTGCCATGGGCTTCGGGTCATACGGTTGGAGCGGAGAGGCTCACAAGCTCATAAGTGACAGACTTGCAGAAGCAGGAATGACAATCTGCGCAGAACCGCTGGGATTTAAATATAAGCCGGATGCGGAAGAATTGCAAAAGTGTGTGGAAGTAGGAAAAGATATTGCAAGGCAGCTGAAAGCAAAAAAATAAAATTAATCTGGTATGCCGGATTGCACACAAAGTGCTTACTTGGAATAGTACGGTTCAAAACAAGTATTTCAGCCTACAAATTTCAGTAAGCACTTTTTTCGTGCAGTCCATTGCTTGAAGTTGCACTCGCGTACCAGTATGATCTGACATAACCGATTATGCTGTCAGGCATGGAGTAGGTCTAAACGAATCAACGGGTTAAAATTATCAATCCCGGGGGAGTATCATAAGCTTCCTGTTAAATAATCGCTTAAAAGTATTTTTACATTCCATGGCAGCTGTGATTTCCAGATCAGCATTGCTCTGCTCCAGGGTTTTGAGCTTTAATATAACAGAAGCTTCAGTTATGGTGCAGTTTATGCTTTCTACATTACCGTTTAATTTCAAATCCAGTTTTTCAGAGATTTTAAGCAAAATACCCAGCTGCTGAATAAAAAGCACATCACTCTGGTCAATGAGAGCCTTATAAGCCTGCTGATCGATCTTAAAGTCGTCTTTTCTATGGAGAGCGGCGGCGTAGGCTGCCATAAGCAGCTCTTTATGTGATAAACCGCTTAATCTGTAATTCATAATAATATAAAAAGTGTGTTTATGATGATCGTAAAAATTTATCTTTATCCCGGAGTCATGGAGCATGGCAGCAGTTTTTAATATTTTGCCGGCAGCTGCATCCTGGCAGAACAGGTGCTTTAACTGGGTGTACAAACTGCTGCTAAGACCGTATAGCTGGCAGGCATGTTTTTGTTCCACATCAAGGTTAACCATTGCATTTTCAAGGGAATAATCCAACACATTTTTAATACGGGTTTCGCCTTTGAGTATATTTTCATACAACAGACCCTCTCTTACACCGCTGCCGCTCAGAAAAATATCTTTTGTATTACAGAGATTGATAATATATTGTATTGCGGCAATTGGCCCGATAAATATGTCGGCTCTGTCATTTGACAGACCTTTTATTTTCTTCAGCTTCCCTGACAATAAATCAATGGTAATAAAGAGTATCTCCTGTACATCTGCATCACTCAGACGGTAATTGTGTACGTTATCGATAGGATAGTCTTTACGTTTTCTATCAATTTTACCGATATTTCTGAAGGTTCCGCCTATACCTATCACAGGAAGCCCTTTTGCCTGGTAGATCCAGGGGATTTCAGCAATTATCCTGCCGAAGGCAAACGTAAATCCTGCAGGATTGCTTAAATATATTTCAGTTAAAGAGATCGATCCATAAGGTATACTTATTGAGTTTTGTATTTCTCTATTTTTAACCAGTATGAATTCCATACTGCTGCCCCCGATGTCCATCATCAGGCAGTCTGAAATTTCCATGCTGTTTATAACTCCCACATAGTCGTAATAGGCTTCTTCATCTCCCGAAAGCACCCTTATCTCCACGCCGGCACGGGAGCGCACAAGCTCAACAAAAGTCCTCTGATTGGAGGCGCGCCTGACTGCTTCGGTTGCAACTGCAATGATATTTTGCACATTATATGAGTCACAAATTGTTCTAAAGCTGATGATAGTATCTATAGCTTTATCCATTCTGCGGGGATCAAGGCTGTTATCCGCACCCATATCCTTACCCAGCCGTACAGATTCTTTGAGCTCGTATAATATTCTAAAATATTTATCAAGTTTTATTTCTACAATAATTAACCGTACGGAGTTGGAACCTATATCAATAATGCCTGTTCTAATCATAAGTGCTCCTTTGTTATCAGCCGGATGTTCTACACAATTTTAACATAAATACTGAAGTCCATGTTAAAAATTGAGTGTTAACTTTAGGTTAATACTGTTGTTGGTAATTGTCATATATTGTAGAATTTGAATATAGTTGATATGCAGGAGGGGTTATTTTGCCTGAAAAATACAGTATTATAGCAGCAATAGATATAGGTTCGAACAAAATCAGTATGACCATAGCTGAAATCTCTCCAAACGGAAAAGTCAAGTTTATTGAGGATGTAAAAATGTCGTCTTCAATTGGCAAGGATACCTTTAACGATGGCAGAATATCGGCCGAGACCATTTATGAAACCTGTGAGATACTGAAAAAATTTACACTGCTGATGAAGGACTATGGAATAGAAAAGCATGTGGCTATTGCAACAAGCGGCTTAAGGGAAGCGGAAAACAGTGAGTATATAATAGATCAGATCGGAATAAAGGCGGGAATCAATGTGGAGATAATCAATAATGCACAGGAAAGGTATTATAGCTATCTTGCCTTAAAAAATAAACTAAATGAGAAAAAATATCTGCATAACAAACCGGTACTGGTTGTCAACATCTCCTCCGGGGGAGTGGAGGTGTCGGTCCAGAGAAACGGCAGGCTTATTTTTACCGAATACCTGAAGCTGGGTTCCCTGAGATTGAGAGAAACACTGGCGGGCCTGGAATCCATGTCCATTGACTATCCCAGGATAATGGAAGAATTTATTGAGAGCAAGCTTTATTTGATAAAGAGCAGCATAAGGAGCTTGAAAATAAGGAATTTCATTGGTCTTGGAGGAGAAATGAAAACCATACTTGGCATTATTCAGAATGTTATGTCACTTGGTGAGGAAGAAGTTCCCCAGATAAAAACCGGAGCTTTGACTGATTTATACGGCAAGCTCAAAGGTATGAGTATAAATCAGATTACCGATATGTATGACATAAGCAGAGGAGAAGCTGAAATATTGCTTCCGACAGTGATTCTATTCAATTCTTTTATAAAGATGACCAAAGCCGAAGAAATACTGGCACCGGCCGCTTCTCACAGATACGGTCTTTTATACGACATAGCGGATAGAAGCACTTCCAGCGGCGGAAGTTCCAATTCCAATATTATTAACGCTGTATGGAAAATAGCAAAAAAATACAGTGTGGACAAAAAGCATTCCTCATATGTTGTTAAAATAGCACTTTCCATTTTTGATCAAATTCTTGAAATAAGCAAACTTGATATAAAAGACCGGCTGTATCTGCAAATAGCAGCAATCCTTCATGATGCCGGAAATTATGCGGGATTTACAAGACATGAGAAGCAAACCTATAACATTATAAAAATGCAGAGTGTACTCGGAATTTCAGATGAAGAGCATAAAATAATAGCTAATGTTGCATTTTACCACACATCAAAAATTCCATCCAGACTCCATAAGAATTATATGGATTTGAATGATAAAGACA
The DNA here is from genome assembly GCA_023386445.1 of Bacillota bacterium. GTDB lineage: Bacteria > Bacillota > Clostridia > Acetivibrionales > DSM-1351 > Ruminiclostridium. The sequence continues at coordinate 13,617 of JAEWJR010000033.1, forward strand.
AGGTCAGAGTAGCAAAGCTATCGGCAATACTAAAATTTGCAGAATCCATGGATTGCTCTCATACACAAAAAATCAGCAGATTGGAAATACGTAAGGAAGACGATTTGCTTACATTTCGCGTATATTCAGCAAAGGACATTCAACTGGAAAAATGGTCGGTTGAGGAAAATGTAGATTATTTTGAAGAGGTTATGGGTGTAAAGCCATATATACAAATAGTTAACAGGGACAATTAACTATACTGATAACTGTACTCACGGAGGCATTATGACAAATTATTTTGTTCAAAGCAAATATATAAACAGGGAATTAAGCTGGCTGGAGTTTAACAGTAAGGTATTTGACGAGGCACAGGACCAGACAAACCCTTTGCTGGAAAGACTGAAATTTCTGGTGATAGCTTGTGCAAATCTTGATGAATTCTTTATGGTAAGAGTAGCTCCGCTTTATGAGCTGGTAATTGCAGGCTTGAATAAGACCGATCCTTCGGGTCTGACACCGGATGAGCAGTTGGAGAAGGTATTGGCTAAAGTACAGGACATGTTTTTGGATATTTATAAATGTTATAATAATGTACTTATACCTGAAATGAAAAATCAGGGAATAATACTTGTTAAACCGGAAGGCATGACATATGAGCAAAAAGCTTTCATTGATGTCTATTACCAGAAGAACGTGTATCCGGTTTTAACTCCAATGGTGGTTGATCAAGGCAGGCCCTTTCCACTGATTTTAAATAAAAGCCTGAACATTGCCATTCTTGTACAGGATAAGGAGGACTCAGGAGGAGAGCCGCTGTTTGCGACAGTTCAGGTTCCATCGGTGCTCAACAGGCTCATAGAATTACCTGCGGCAGACGAAAATAAATATTTCATTTTACTTGAGGATATAATCAGGCTGAAACTGGATTCCTTATTTACCGGGCACAATGTAATATCCTCAAGCTGTTACAGAATAACCAGGAATGCCGATCTGACACTGGATGAGGAAGAATCGGAGGACTTGCTGAGCACAATAGAAGATTCACTGAAGCAGAGAAAATGGGGTGCGGCTGCAAGGCTGGAGGTGGAACAGGACATACAGGAAAACCTTTTGAGAATCCTGGAGGATGAAATCGAGGTAAGCCGGGATAAACTGTTTGCTGTGAATGGTCCGGTGGATCTTACATTACTAATGAAGGTTTATGAGATAAATAATTTTGATAATTTAAGGTATATACCCAAGCCCCCGGTGCAAAACGAAGATTTTGAAAATTGCGGGGACATCTTTGAACTGGTGGCAGGAAAGGATGTTTTGGTCCATCATCCCTATGAAGCGTTTGATCCGATAATTGAATTGATAAGACAGGCTGCAAATGATCCGAATGTTCTGGCTATAAAACAAACCTTGTACAGGGTAAGCGGAAAATCCCCCATTATTGATGAATTAATCAGGGCAGCCGAACATGGTAAACAGGTCACTGTACTGGTAGAACTTAAGGCGAGATTTGACGAACACAATAACATAATATGGGCAAAGCGCCTTGAAAAGGCAGGCTGTCATGTCATATACGGTCTTGTGGGACTGAAAACACACTGTAAGGTTTTATTGATAGTCAGACGGGAGGAAAACGAATTAAAAAGATATGTACACATGGGCACGGGAAACTATAATGATGTAACTGCAAAAATTTATACCGATTTGGGTCTTTTTACCTCAAATCCGTATATGGGGGCCGATGCTTCGGCTTTATTCAATATGCTTTCCGGTTATTCAAAACCCTCAAATCTTTTTAAAACGGCAATATCTCCTCTGAATATGCGTGATAAATTTATGAGATTGATCAAGAAAGAAGAAGAGAATGCCGCAAGAGGTCAAAAAGCAAAAATTATTGCAAAAATGAATTCACTTGTTGACGAGGGCATTATAAACGCACTTTACAGTGCCTCCTGCGCAGGTGTACAAATAGATCTCATTGTAAGAGGAATATGCTGTCTGAGGCCGGGGATTCCGGGAGTGTCGGAAAATATCAGAGTCCTGAGCATTGTAGGCAGATACCTGGAGCACAGCAGGATATACTACTTTTACAGTGAAGGTGCCGAGCTTGTTTTTCTTTCCAGTGCCGACTGGATGACCAGGAATCTTGACAGGAGGGTTGAACTTCTGTTCCCGGTGGAAAATGAAGAAGCCAAGGAAAAGGTTTTAAAGATTGTTAAGCTTTGCTTGAAGGACAATGTAAAAGCCAGGGTTTTAAACCCGGACGGTTCATATACAAAAGTAAATGCAGAGAAGAAGGACAGGTGTGACAGCCAGCAGATATTCTACAGAATGGCCAAAACAGTGCAGGAAAGCGGGTATGGAGCTAATGCTACTTAGAAATGAAGCAATATAGTAGATTTTTTAACAAAAAACTACTTACAAATAAAATAATTATGGTATAATAAATGCTGGTATTTAACAGCAAATAACACGATTAAAAATGGCTAATGAATTAAAATTTTAAAATAGTATGTGAAGGGGGAACTCAAATGAATTACTCACATGAAGTAGAAAATATGTGTGTTGTTAAAAAGGGGCCAGATCATGGTCCTGCACCAATACCTGAAGAGGGTAAATGGGTAAAAGCAAAAGAAATCAAAGACATTTCCGGTTTGTCACACGGCATAGGCTGGTGTGCGCCTCAACAGGGAACCTGTAAGTTAACTTTGAATGTTAAGGATGGTATCATCGAAGAATCATTGGTTGAAACAATCGGTTGTTCGGGTATGACACATTCAGCAGCAATGGCAGCTGAAATCCTGCAGGGTAAAACTATTCTTGAAGCTTTGAATACCGACCTTGTTTGCGATGCTATCAACGTTGCAATGAGAGAAATATTCAAGCAGTTGGCATATGGCAGAACTCAGTCAGCTTTCTCGGAAGGCGGTCTTCCAATAGGAGCAGGTCTTGAGGACCTGGGTAAGGGCTTGCGTTCACAGGTCGGAACAATGTTTGCAACCAGGGCAAAGGGTGTTAGATACCTTGAAATGGCTGAAGGTTACATATTGAATATCGGACTGGACAGCGACAATGAAATAATCGGATACAAGTTTGTACACCTTGGAAAAATGATGGATATGATTAAAAAGGGTGTTGATCCTAAGGAAGCTTATGAGAAGAACATAAGTACATATGGAAGATTTGCCGAAGCGGTTAAAGTAATTGATCCAAGACACGAATAATTTAAGAGAGAGGTGAATACTGTGGTTAGATTTGAAGGTTATGAAAGAAGAATAGCTCAAATAGAAAAATGTTTAGCTGAGTACGGATTTAAAAGCCTTGAAGAAGTTAAGGATGTCTGTACTGCTAGAGGAGTAGATGTAGATTCTATCGTCAGAGGAATACAGCCTATAGCATTTGAAAATGCAGTATGGGCTTACACTCTTGGTTGCGGTATAGCAATTAAAAAAGGTGTAAAGACAGCTGCTGAAGCTGCAGAAGCTATAGGACTCGGATTGCAGGCATTCTGTATTCCCGGATCGGTTGCAGACTCTAGAAAAGTTGGTATAGGCCACGGAAATCTTGCTGCAATGCTGCTTAAAGAAGAAACCAAATGTTTCTGCTTCCTGGCAGGACATGAATCCTTTGCGGCTGCAGAAGGTGCTATCGGTATAGCAAAGACAGCCAACAAGGTTAGAAAGGAACCGCTCCAGGTTATATTGAACGGACTTGGTAAGGATGCTGCTTACATAATTTCAAGAGTAAACGGTTTCACATATGTTGAAACAGACTACGATTTCTCAACCAACACTTTAAACGTTGTTAAGACTAAGGCATACTCAAACGGAGACAAGTCAAAGGTTAGAGTATACGGTGCAAATGACGTTCTTGAAGGCGTTGCCATAATGATAAAAGAAAAAGTTGACGTTTCCATCACCGGTAACTCAACTAACCCGACAAGATTCCAGCACCTTGTTGCAGGAACTTACAAGAAGTGGTCCCATGAATACGGAAAGAACTACTTCTCAGTTGCTTCAGGCGGAGGAACAGGAAGAACACTGCATCCTGACAACATGGCTGCAGGTCCTGCTTCATACGGTTTGACCGACTCAATGGGCAGAATGCACGGTGATGCTCAGTTTGCCGGTTCATCTTCAGTTCCTGCTCACGTTGAAATGATGGGTCTTATCGGTGCCGGAAACAACCCAATGCTTGGTATGACGGTTGCAGTAGCTGTTGCTGTTGAAGAAACTGCTAAATAATTGAATTTCATACACATTTTAAAACACCGGAAAGTTTGCTATTCGCAATCTGCCGGTGTTTTTGTTTTAACAACCCCCAAAAATAACCGGTCATACTATACGGATTATGTTCAAGATTGGATGATGGCTTACAGGTTATGCCAGAAATTTTAAAAGCAGGGAGTTTGAAGCTTTAATGCTGGCAATATGCAGAATTCAATGCCAGAAATGATTTAATAAGGGCTAAAATATATAATTTTTGAGTTATTTATATTAAAGCATTTTTAAAAATGATATTTTTATATTGAAAGCTTGCAAAAATAATGATAAAATAATTTTGATTTAAGCAAAGACGCTTAACATTTTTATGTTAAGCGTTTTTAGTTACGTTTTAGCACGCTACAGTGTTAGAAGAAAAATATACTAGATAAAAAATAATGAAAAGAGGGGTTTATCATGAAAGGAAACAAAAGGGTATTAGCTCTGGCTTTATCGGCTGTTTTGACTTTGACAGGTCTGGCAGGCTGCGGACAGAGCGATAAATCTGCCAATTCAACGGCAGGTACGGCAGCTCAATCATCAACCGCATCTTCAGGCGGAGGCACCAAGAGCAGAGCACAGGACACAATTATTTATGCACAGGGTGCTGATCCGAGAGGACTTGATCCGGCACTTGTAGATGACGGTGAATCCGGAAAAATCATAGTAAACATTTATGAAGGACTGTTAAAGTATAACAAGGATTCGACAGAAATAGAGCCTTCCCTTGCAGAAAAATGGGATGTATCCACCGACGGACTTTCCTACACCTTCCATCTTAAAAAAGGTGTTAAATTCCAGGATGGTACTGATTTTAATGCCGAAGCAGTAAAAATAAATATTGACCGCCAGCTTCCGCCCAAGGTTACGGAAGATATGGTTTATGCGGGTTTTGTATTTGGATCTGTAAAAGATGTAGAGGTTGTAGACGAGTATACTGTTAAAATCAACATGAAAGACCCAAGCACACCATTCCTTAACAATCTTGCAATGTGTATGGGTGCACCTATCATAAGCCCGAAAGCATTGGAGGAAAACGGCAACAACGTAAACGAACATCCGGTCGGGACAGGCCCATACTCCTTCGTAAGCTGGACAAAGGGTCAGAATATAGTTCTGAAGCGTAATGATAATTACTGGGGCAACAAGGCTGTAACTACTAATGTCATATTCAAGTTTATTCCTGATAACTCTGCAAGAGTTGTTGCGCTGAATAACGGAGAAGCTGATATTATCGACGGAATTGATGCAACTGTTGTACAGCAGATCGAAGGTTCAGGCAACAAGATCTTTAAGGCTCAGGGTATGAACATTAACTATATGGCCTACAATACAACCAGAGCTCCTTTTAATGATGTCAAGGTACGTACCGCGATTTCTCAGGCTATTAATGTTCCTGAACTGGTAAAGAGCTTATACCAGGGCTACGCAGAACCTGCGACTTCAGTACTTCCATCCTTTATACCAGGATTTGATGCAAGCATAAAGCAGGTTGCCTTTGATCAGGCTGCGGCAAAAGCAGCACTTGCCGGTGCAGGTGTTACCAAGCTGCATATAATCACATACACAAACCCCAGACCATACAATACAGCTAACGGACAGGCTCTTGCGGAAGCAATCCAGGGTTACCTCAAAAATGCAGGTGTAACAGCAACAATTGATTCATTTGACTGGGCTACTTACAAGGAAAAGGTTAAGGCAGGAGATTATGATATTTGTTTCTATGGCTGGATAGGTGATAACGGTGATCCGGATAACTTCATGAACCTGATGGCTGATAAAGATCCGAGAATGAACGTTGCACGTTATGACAGCGCAGCATACAAGGAATTAATAGCAAAAGGGCTCATCACACCAAACGGTAACGAACGTAGCAAGATTTACACCGATCTAGAAAAAATGGCTGCACAAGAGGCTGTTTGGCTTCCAATATCTCATGCTACAACACTTGTTGGTTACAGGAGCAATGTAAAGGACTTCAACTACCATACTACCGGAGTTATATTCCTTTCCGAGGCTTCTAAAGACTAATTAAATCGTATTTGTAACTGACACACTTTGTATATAATCGCTGCCAGAAGTTGAAACCATGCTCTTCTGGCAGATATTATTTTGCAAAGATATTAGGGAAAGGTTGTTAAAGATGTTAAAATATATAGTCAAACGCATACTTATGCTGATTCCTGTACTTCTTGGGGTGTCTGTCATAGTATTTCTTATAATGCGCGTATTTTCTCCCGACCCTGCTCCGATTGTCCTCGGACAACATGCAACAGCTGAAACCGTAGAAAAATGGCGTGAAGCAAACGGCTTGAATTCTCCCATATATATTCAATACCTTGATTTTATCAAAGGTGCCTTTACCGGAGATTTTGGAACTTCCTATTACACCAAGACTCCGGTTATGAAAGAAATAATGTCCCGTTTTCCGGCTACAATAGAACTTGCAATAGCAGCAATTATTCTGGCATCAATAATCGGTATTCTGATTGGTGCAATTTCTGCTGTAAAGAAAAATTCCATATTTGATAATTCAGGAATGATTCTTGCATTAATCGGAGTTTCCATGCCCATATTCTGGCTGGGTATTCTGCTCATTATCCTTTTTTCGGGGATACTCCACATACTGCCTTCAGGCAGCAGAATAGATCCTTTACTGCAGCCATACGACGGTACCGGCTTCTATCTGATTGACACCTTGGTTTCAGGTGACCTGGAAGCCTTTGGTAACACCTTAAAGCATCTGGTACTGCCTGCACTGGCTCTTGGAATGTATTCCATGGCTATTATAACCAGAATGACCCGCTCCAGCATGCTGGACACCTTAAACCAGGACTACATCCGTACAGCCAGGGCCAAGGGGATAAAAGACGGCAGAGTTGTCACTCACCACGCACTTCGAAATGCAATGATACCGGTTACTACTGTTATCGGTTTACAGCTGGGCTCACTTCTGGGCGGTGCAGTGCTTACGGAGACTGTTTTCTCATGGCCGGGTATCGGACATTATACTGTTGAATGTATTCTAAAGTCGGATTTTCCGGTAGTACAGGGAATTGTATTGCTGATTGCATGTATTTTTGTATTTATCAATCTAGTTGTAGATATTATCTATGCATTTCTTGATCCAAGAATTAAATTTTCCAAGAAGGAGGCTTAACTTTATGAAACTTAAAAATTTACAAACAGAATCTGGAGAAAATTCATTACAGCAAGCCCTTCCTCTTGAAAAACCGGAATCCCAGCTCAAGGAGATGTGGGAAACACTGCGTCAAAACAATGCTGCTGTAGTTGGCTTAGGTATTATACTTTTTCTTGTTATTATTGCCATATTGGCACCTTTGATCATGCCTTATGATCCAAACCTGTCCGACATGAGCAAGAGCTTTTTAAAACCGGGTGCCGACCACTGGTTCGGTACAGATCAGCTGGGCCGTGATATTTTAAGCAGAATAATATCCGGTGCAAGAATATCGCTTACCGTCGGGTTGAGTGCCGTAGTTATTTCTCTTACGGTAGGTGTTGTGCTTGGTTCCATTGCAGGTTACTTTGGAGGTAAATCAGATATAATCATAATGCGTTTTATGGATATGATGCTGGCGATTCCTTCCATTCTTCTTGCCATAGCATTTATGGCTGCGCTTGGAAAAGGGATCGATAAAGCCGTTATTGCAATAGGACTTGTTTCAATCCCTGAGTATGCACGTATAGTGCGGGGAAGTATCCTTTCGGTAAAAGAAAATGATTATGTACAGGCGGCCAGGGTCATCGGAAATAAAAACAGCAGAATCATTTTTAAACATATTTTGCCTAACGTACTTTCATCTATTGTTGTAAGAGCTACACTTGGAATCTCCACTGCAGTACTGGATACCGCTGCTCTCGGATTTTTGGGACTGGGAGTTCAGCCGCCTGTTGCAGAGTGGGGCGATATGCTTGGACGTGCAAGGGGCTTCATTTTTACCGCACCGTACACTCTCATTTTCCCCGGTTTGGCAATTACAATCACAGTTTTGGCTTTCAATCTTTTGGGTGACGGCTTGCGAGATGCGCTTGATCCGAAATCCAGAAAGAATTAAGGTGGTGCAGACATGTTACTTGAAGTTAAAAATTTAAAAACAGAATTCAAACTAAAAAAAGGTGTAGTTAATGCTGTTGACGACATCAGTTTTTCTTTAGATAAAGGTAAGATCCTGGCAATAGTCGGCGAATCGGGTTCGGGTAAAAGTGTTACCTCCCTTTCGATAATGGGCCTGCTTCAGGAACCGGGACGTGTTGCGGAGGGAGAAATTCTCTTCAAGGGTAAGGATTTGCTTAAAATGAGCAAAGCCGAGAAACGTTCGGTACGCGGAAATCAGATTTCAATGATTTTTCAGGAGCCTATGACTTCTTTAAATCCTGTGTACAGGATAAAGGACCAGATTATGGAGAGTATTATGACACATATGAAGGTCTCTAAAAAGGAAGCTCTTAAACGCACTATAGAAATGCTTGAGATCGTGGGAATTCCTTCTGCCGAAAAGCGTGCCAATGATTACCCCCACCAGATGAGCGGCGGTATGAGACAAAGGGTCATGATTGCCATGGCACTGATCGGAAATCCTGAACTGTTGATTGCGGACGAGCCTACCACTGCTCTGGATGTAACCATTCAGGCTCAGATATTGGATCTTCTGTACCATATGCGTGAGAAGTTCAATATGGCTGTAATGCTTATCACACATGATCTGGGCGTGGTATCCGAGGCGGCCGACCATGTTATAGTAATGTACTGCGGAAAGATTGTTGAAGAAGCAGAGGTACGCGAACTGTTTGAGAATCCGCTGCATCCGTATACCCTGGGATTATTGCGCTCCATCCCGAAACTTGAAGACGAGAGTGAAGAACCTCTCTATATGATAAAGGGTATGGTGCCCAATCCTTTGAATATGCCTGAGGGCTGTCCTTTTTCGGACAGATGTGACAGATGTATGGAGGTCTGCCGTCAGGAAATGCCCAAGCTCGTTGAAAAGGACGGACATAAAGTGCGCTGCTTCCTTTACGATACTGAAAAAGCAGGAGGTAAACAGGCATGAGTGAAGTCTTGGTTGAAATAAAAAATCTTAAGAAGTATTTTACGCTGGATCATGATTTTTTCGGTCGTCCTACCTCGGTATTAAAAGCCACCGACGATGTATCCTTTAGCATCAATAAAGGTGAAACCATGGGCCTGGTGGGTGAATCAGGCTGCGGAAAAACCACCATCGGAAAGATGCTGGTAAATCTATATACACCTACGGATGGACAGATCATATTTGAAGGCACTGACCTTACAAAATTATCCGAAGCCAAGCGCCGTACGTACAGCAAGGATATTCAGCTTATTTTTCAGGATCCCTATGCATCGTTGAATCCTAGAATGACAGTCGGTGACATCATTGCAGAGCCTATAAAAATAAACAACCTGCTTCCGAAGGAAAAAATTGAAAGCAGGGTAACCTATCTTTTGAATTGCGTCGGTTTGGCAAATCATCAGAGAAACCGCTATCCCCATGAATTTTCCGGAGGACAGCGTCAACGTGTGGGTATTGCCCGTGCACTTGCGGTACAACCGAAATTAATCGTTTGTGATGAGCCTGTTTCGGCACTGGACGTATCAATACAGGCACAGGTGCTTAACCTGCTTGATGAACTGAAGGAGGAATTCGGTCTCACCTACCTGTTTATTGCTCACGGCTTGAATGTTGTAAAGCATATCAGCGACCGTGTAGGTGTCATGTACCTTGGGAAGCTGGTGGAAATAGCACCAAAGAAGGAGTTGTATTCCAATCCGCTGCATCCTTATACACAGGCGCTGCTGTCTGCCATACCCTCTGTAGACCCTACAAGGAAAAAGCAGAGGATAATTTTATCGGGTGATGTGCCAAGTCCGATTAATCTTCCCGAAGGCTGCCGGTTCTGCTCACGCTGTTTCAAGAAAATTGACGGCTGTGAAAAGGACGAACCGGGCTTGAAAGAAGTATCACCCGGACATTTTGTAGCTTGCAAGCTGTATTAAAAATTCTACTTAAATTAACTAAATCAAACTATACAATCAACCTCCTCAACACCAGCCTTTTAATGTTCAGGAGGTTGCTTTTTTCTGTTTCCCGGATTGCATTATACAGTTTTTACTATACAAATAACAAACAGCTTGTGTTAAAATGTTTTTATAATATACCGGAAAAAAACAAACTTTTCTCTGAAAAAGACGTAAAATATTTATGTTGCAGCAATAATACTACTCAATAGGAGAAAAATGATGAACAAAACCGACTTATTAAAAGTTAACGGAAAAACAGGACTTTTATATAGACTATTATTCATACTGATGATACCTGCCGCACAAGGACTGTATTTTCTAATTAATCTGACCACTACACAAGCATATGACATCACTATATTTCTGGACAAATATATCCCGTTTAATGAATGGTTTATCATACCTTATGTATTCTGGTACTTTTATACGTTCGGTGCACTGGCCGTTCTGGCGTATAAAGACTACAAAACCTATTATAAGCTTTTGTTCAGCATTGTAACCGGGATGATGCTATGCTTCCTCATATATTTTATATTCCCTACAACGGTACCGAGACCGCATGTACCCGGTACAAACCTTCTTCAGAAAATGGTTCTGATGATTTACGGCAATGACAAGCCCTATAACTGTTTTCCAAGCATTCACATGCTGGACACCCTGCTGATCACCATGTTTGTATTCAGACATAATAGGAACCTTATGCTAAGGATAACAACAGCCGTCATATGCGTATCCATATATCTTTCGACCTGGTTTGTAAAGCAGCACAGTATACTGGATGCAGTTGCCTCTACGATATTAGGGGTTACACTGTTCTTCGTATTTGAAAATGAGTATGTTATCAGAAAACTTGAAAATTTACGAGAAATACTGACCCTGCAGAAGCGGGTGAAGGAATTGTCGGAATAGAGAGAGTTTGATCATAATTCACGCTTTCTTTACCAATAAGCAAAAATATTATATAATTTTTATTGTATAAATATTAATTATTTGTATAATTAGAGAATATATAATATTTTTTTTATTTTTTCAAGTAAATCCGGTCGGCTCCAGCAGTCCGGGCCTGAATACCTGGAATGGAGGTTACAATGGGGTTTAAAAGAGAAGAACTGAAAGAAGCACACCGTATTGTTATTAAAGTGGGAACATCTACATTGACATATGAGACCGGAAAAATAAATTTCACAAGGATAGACAAGCTTGTAAGGATCATATCAGACCTTTCAAATCAGGGAAAAGAAGTCGTCCTGGTCACTTCAGGGGCCATAGGAGTCGGAGTGGACAAGCTCAAACTGCCCGAAAGACCTAAAACCATACGTGAAAAGCAGGCTGTTGCGGCTGTGGGGCAGTGCGAACTCATGCACATGTACAGCAAATTCTTTTCGGAATACGGTCATATTGTAGCACAGATTCTTTTGACCCGGGATATTGTGGGTGACGACAGCTGCTCCAAAAATGTTGTAAATACCTTCGAAACCTTATTGGCAAAGGGTATCGTACCAATAGTTAATGAAAATGACTCAGTATCGATTGTAGAGCTTAAGGTGGGGCAAAAAGATACTTTCAGTGAGAATGATACACTGTCAGCTATCGTATCAAAACTGATCAGGGCAGATTTATTGATAATTCTCTCGGATATTGATGGTTTTTATGACTGTGATCCCAGAAAGAATCCTGATTCTAAAATGCTTTCGGTCATTGAGGAGATTACTCCCGAGATCGAACGCTTTGCAGACGGAGCAGGTACAAAACGGGGAACAGGCGGTATGGTCACTAAACTCAAAGCTGCTAAAATCGCCACCAGGGCGGGGGTTAATGTGGTGCTGACAAACGGAAGCCATCCGGAGGCAGTTATGGACATTATAAACGGTGATGATATAGGAACCGTGTTTGTGGGAAGAGATTGAAAGAGAATACTTTATATCAGAACCGATTAAAGGTGAAATGTACCCTGTAAAGCAGCCGAAGAAAGACTGTTGCTTACAGGGTATTTTAGTCTTAAAATACATATCTGGAACAAATCAGCAGACATAGTGAATTAATGGGAGCAGAATTTTGAAACTATTGAAGAAATGATATAAAACCTAAAAAAACAGCGTAAAAATGTAAATACTTACCCTGAAGAAATAAATATAATTTTCAATATATGTGCTGATATCTATCGACACCGCGCATATAAAAAGTTTATAAAATGATTGGAGGGGTATTGTTGAAAGGATTTTTAATTACTTGCAGGAAAAAATTCAATAAAGTGCTCATTTATATGATAATTTTCAGTATATTTATGACACTGCTTCCTGTGGTTGGAGTCCAGGCTGAAACTACCGGTTCTCTGGCAGTATACGCTGAAGATTTCAGCGACGGAACTGCAAACGACTGGACAACGTATAGCGGCAGTGATCCTGCCAGACAGTGGGACTGGTCTGTAAATACTCAGAACCAGTTTGCGGTTTCGGGTAATACCGGAGCAAAAGCAATAGCCGGGGGTACCGATTTTCAGGATATGATCTACGAGGCGGATATTCAGGTTGAGGGTATGAATAATGATAACTCCGGGCTGCTGTTCAGGGTTTCGGAGCCTTCGGGAAATGCCGGCAACGGGTTTAACGGCTATTATGCCGGCATCCGGGTTGACAAAAAGCTGGAACTTGGGCGTGTCACCGGAAGCAATACCTGGAAATCCTTGATGGTAGCAGACCTGTCATCTTCCTACGGACATATGAAGATTAAGGCGGTTGGAAATGAAATACAGATATTTGTTAATGATATGGGTACTCCAAAGATCGAATACACAGACAATGACGGCAGTCAGATAACCTCTCCGGGGGCTATTGGTGTCAGAACGTACTGGGGGACGTCCAATGTTGACAATATCCGTGTAAGAGAATATTCACACATTGAGACTCCGGCTCCGGTATTCAGTATACCGGAAGGTATCTATAATGATCCTCAGACTGTTGAGATAAATGCAGTTGAGGGTGCTGTCATACATTATACTACAGACGGAAGCATGCCAGACTCCAATTCCCCTGTGTACGATTCATCCATACAGCTGGACCAGTCGGCTATTGTAAAAGCCTATGCTGAAAAATCAGGAGAGATGGTTTCCGGGATAACGACAGCTACATATATTGTCGGCAACAACACTCAAGGTTTCAGTGATGATTTTGAGGATGGCAATGCCGACGGGTGGACTACTTATAAAGGACTTGACAACAATCAGGGAACATGGTCTGTGTCTGCAGGAAAATATGTCCTGAATAAGCCAAAAGGCGATAAGGCATTGGCAGACAGTACCTCCTACAACAATTTCATATATGATGCAGATGTGAATCCAGGTGCAGGCAATGACAGCAGCGGACTTATTTTCAGGTGCAGTGAACCGGGCGACGGTTGTGACAATCTGAGCGGCTATTTTGCCGGAATAAATGTAAACGGTTATGTTCAAATAGGAAAAATGGACTCCAATGCCAATAATGGAAACGGCGGATGGACAGAGCTTTACAGAGCTGTTGCAAACGTAAGAACCAATCAGGACAACCATCTGAGAGTATATGCAAACGGTTCCCGGTTTTATGTTTTTGTAAATGGAGAGCAGGTTGCAGATTTTATTGATTCTGATTACCCTTCAGGAAGTATTGGAGTAAGGGGCTGGAATGCCAATGGAAATGTAACATTCGACAATATACAGATTACCGGAACGGACATGCTTTTGGGTACTGTTGAAACGCCTTCCTTCAGTCCTTCTTCAGGGGCCTTTGAGACCTCCCAGCAGGTGGAGCTTACCTGTAACACTCCGGATGCCGCCATTTACTATACAATTGACGGTAGTACGCCTACTACGGCATCAACTGTTTACAGCAGTGCAATTACCTTGAATGATACGGCTACTGTAAAAGCAATTGCCGCAAAGGCGGGAATGCTGGATTCCCCGGTGCAGAGTGCTACATTTACAAAACTCTCCGCCAGCTTTTCTGATGATTTCAGCGGTGGAAATTATGAGAAATGGACTCCATACGGAGGAACCTGGAGTGTGAGCAACAACGCATTACAGGTTAACTCAGGACAGGGTTACAAGGTAATGGCAAAAAACACGGAGTTTTCAAATGTAAGCTATGAAGCTGATTTGAAAATAACCAGCGGTACGGGAGATGCAGGTGTACTCTTCAGGGTAACAGGGGCCTCGGTGGGCGGTGACAATGTTGTTGGCTACTATGCAGGAATCAATGCCGGAGGCGATGCCGTAATACTGGGAAAAATGAATAATAACTGGAACGAATTGACCAGAGTGTCAAAAACCATAGATATTAACAAGACTTATCATATGAAAGTGGTAGCCTATGGAACTTTGATTAAAGTTTTTGTTGATGACATGACAACACCGGTGATCAGCTTTAATGACAATACATATACCCATGGTGCAGTTGGACTGAGAATATATAATTCGGCTGTAGCATTTGGAAATATACATGCTGAGACTTATACCGCACCTGCTTTAATAGAAAGTTTGAAAACCGCTCAGGTTACTACCAGGGCAAAGGTGGCACCAATAATGCCGGAACAGGTGACAGCGTTGTATAACAATGGTTCGGAACAGGGTGTAAACGTGACATGGGATACCATAACGGCAGATAAGTATGAAAATCCAGGAAGTTTTTCCGTTGAAGGAACGGTCGACGGGACGGGTTTAAAGGCAATGGCAAAAGTAACGGTAGCCGCTGCACCGCTTGCTCCCGGAGAGGCCTTACCGGTAGCAAATCAGGGTTCACTTGTGAAGACTCCTTTTATTCCTCTGCCTCTTGGATCTGTCAAAGCTGACGGCTGGCTGCTTCAGCAGCTGCTGCTCCAGAAAAACGGAGCTACCGGCCATGCTGAAGAAATATACAGTGAGCTTGGCAGCAACAGTGCATGGTTGGGAGGAAATGCCGCAAACTCTGACTGGGAACGTCCGGTGTACTATGTAAAAGGTCTGGTAGCGCTTGCGTATACACTGGGGGACACAGAACTGCAGGATAAGGCAGCCAAGTGGATTGAATGGTCACTGCAAAGCCAGAAACCTGACGGATCCTTCGGACCCTCCTCAAGTAACGACTGGTGGCCCAGAATGCCGATGCTCTATGCAATGCGGGATTATTATGAAGCAACAGGCGATCAAAGGGTCATAACCTTTATGACAAATTATTTCCACTATCAGGCAGCAAATTTGCCGGGACATCCTTTGACAGACTGGTCCAAGGCGAGAGTGGGAGACAACATTGACACTGTTTTGTGGCTATATAACAGGACTAATGACGAAAGTCTGCTTGATTTGGCCGACATGCTCAAAAACCAGGGCTATGATCATACAAGTATATTTTCAAACGATAATTTCTTTGGATTTGGTTCAGATTTCCACCCAAACCATAATGTAAATGTATCTGAAGATATAAAAATGCCTGCCATATATTATCAGAGATCGGGCAATGAGGCAGATAAGAATGCCTTCAGGCTTGGCGACGGACATCTGCTTAAATACCATGGTCAGATCACCGGCATGTCCTCAGGTACTGAATTCCTGGCCGGACTTGGCTCCACACAAGGTGCCGAACTGTGTGCCATTGTTGAAAGAATGCAGTCAAATGAACAGGCGCAGATGATACTCGGGGATCCGTATCTTGGAGATCAGCTTGAGAAAATTGCATTCAATGCACTGCCCGGAGCAATCAGCAAGGACTTTAAACTTCAGCAGTACTACTCTCTGCCGAATCAGGTTCAGAGCGTAAACGGCTCCCGCGGACACCGGCAGGATTATGCAAACGGCCTGCAGCCAAGTCCTGATTCAGGTTTCCCCTGCTGCAGATTTGATATGCATATGGGCTGGCCCTACTATGTGAAAAGCATGTGGGCTGCCACAGATGACGGCGGTATAGCTGCAATGGCATACGGCCCAAGCAATGTTACTACTAAGATTAACAATACACCGGTTACCATTACAGAGACAACAAATTATCCTTTTGAGGAACAGCTCCGGTTTACTGTAAACACCCCGGCAGATAATTCGTTTCCACTTAAGCTGAGGATACCGGAATGGTGCAAACAGCCTGTTGTGGAAGTTAACGGGACTGTCCGGACGGGAGTGGCCTCGGGAGAATATTATACAATTGACAGAACCTGGACAGATGGAGATGCTGTTACGCTTAGCCTGCCAATGGAGGTTAAAACTTCGACGCAGGTAAGTAATTCAGTTGGTGTTGAAAGAGGTCCTCTGGTTTATTCATTAAAGATAGGCGAGAACTGGAAGAAGGTATCTGAAAGAGTTTCCGGATATGTTGAATACGAAGTATTACCTGCAACAGATTGGAACTATGGACTTGTTATAGACAGCAGCAATCCTGCTGCATCCTTTACCGTTAATGAAGGTGAGATGCCGGAAAACCCGTTTATACAGGGAACAACTCCCGTTACTCTTACAGCCAGAGCCAAAAAGGTAGTGTCCTGGAAACTCGGCCCCAACGGCATGGATGCCGATGAGGTGCCTTTAGGGCCTGTAGTTTCTGCCATGCCGGAGGAAAATGTGACACTTGTGCCCTTCGGTGCCGAAAATATCAGGATTACATACTTCCCGAGGCTTGCAGATTTCACTGCATCAATGTCCAAAAAGTATGAAGCAGAAGATGCCGTATTATCAAACGGTGTCAAAGTGAGTACCGGAGGAACAGGCTATTCAACAACCGTTTCCAATGGGAAATATGCCGGAACTATTGATAATGCTGACAGCTCGGTACTGTTCAATAATGTATATGCGAAAGAAACAGGGACCTATACCCTTGAAATAGCATACGCATCAGGTTGGGCGGGATATTCGACGCATAAACTTATTGTCAACGGGCAACCGGCCGGAAGTGTAAAATATTCTCCTATAGATGGATGGGGTAAATTCAGCAGAACTTACGTATCCGTAAATTTAAACAAAGGAAATAATACCATACAGCTAGCAAAAGGTGAGAATTTTGCCGAACTGGACTATATAGCTGTACTGAATGCGGAAGATACTTTTGCGATACCTGTAGAGAAGATAACTGTCAGCGGCCGGGGCGGAGCAGCTGCAATAACTGCCAGGGGCGGAACTTTGCAGATGGTGGCAGATATTTTACCTGTGGATGCCACAAGCAAGGCGGTAACCTGGACCGTTGAGAATGGTACCGGACGGGCCACTATTGACCAGACAGGCTTACTAAAAGCTGCCGCAAACGGAGATGTAACAGTCAGGGCTACTGCCAGGGATGGTGCCGGTGCCACAGGGACGCTGCAGGTTGCAATATCCGGACAGCCTTCATTAATTCCTGACTTCATAGATGATTTTGAAAATCAAAATGCGGATAACTGGACTACCTATGGCGGCTCATGGAGTGCAGCCTCAGGAGCATACACCGTTAATCCGGGAGATGGCTACAAGGCAGTTGCTAACGGAACAGATTTCAGCAACTTTATATATGAAGCTGATATGGTCATAAGCGGAGGAACTGCAAATGACAATGCCGGACTTATATTCAGGGTAAGCGAGCCTACTATGGGTGCCGACAATCTGAAGGGTTATTATGCCGGAATATGTAATAACGGAAAAGTGCAGATAGGACGATTTAACAATGGATGGAAGGAGTTGGCCACAGCCCCGGTTTCAATCGAAGCAAACAGGACATACCACCTTAAGATTGAAGCAAATGGTCCTGAAATCAATGTATTTATTGATGATGTTCTTATAGCAAGCGCAACAGACAGCATGTGGACTCACGGCGCAGTTGGAATGCGCACCTGGAGAGTAAATGCAAAGTATGACAATGCAGCTGTTTATAGCATCAGACCAGTAGAAAGCATAGAACTTGATAAAAATACTT
Organism: Bacillota bacterium; assembly: GCA_023386445.1. Taxonomy (GTDB): domain Bacteria; phylum Bacillota; class Clostridia; order Acetivibrionales; family DSM-1351; genus Ruminiclostridium. The sequence goes on from JAEWJR010000033.1 coordinate 31,790, forward strand.
TGACGCTTGAGGCGTCGGGGACGGCTCAATTGACTGCAACAGCCGGTCCATCTAATGCTACAAACAGAATAGTGCATTTTACCTCAGATAATGCAGCAGTTACAGTATCAAATGAAATTTATAATGAAGTGACAGGTATGACAACAGTAACCATAACGGCAGGCAATACGGGCCGGGATGCAATTACGGCTTCAATAAAGGCAACAGCAGAGGACGGAAGCGGCATAACTTCAATTTGTAAGGTGACTGTCAAGCCTCCTGAAAAAATAACTGTAAATAAAATAACAGTATCAGGAGAAAATGGTGTCAATGCCATATCTTCAAAGGGCGGACAGTTGAAGATGCTTGCTGTGGCAGAGCCGGAAAATGCTGAGGATAAATCGGTAATCTGGTCTGTTCAGAATGGAACAGGCAGTGCGGTTATAAATACAAATGGTGTTCTGACAGCAACAGCCGACGGAACAGTAACTGTTAAGGCAACCTCGGCAGGCAATCCTTTGGTATGGGGAAGCTGTACTATAAGCATATCCGGTCAAAGCAGCAGTCCTGGTGACCCGGGATCAGGCAGTCCCGGCAGTGGTGGAAACAGCGGCGGGAATAACAGCGGGAGCAGCAGCGGAAATTCTGCTTCAGTCGGAACACAGACTCAGACAGCAGTGTCACAGGTTGAAGTAAAGCCTGTATTGGGTGCCAACAATACCGCTCAGGCAGCTGTAAGTGCAGCAGATCTGGAAAAAGCATTTAATGCTGCAAAAGCCGACAGTAAGGGAAATAAAACAATTACTCTTAATGTTGCAAAAGTTGAGGGTGCCGGTGCCTACACTGTTGACCTTCCCAAACAGGTGCTTATATCAGGCGGGCCTGCTGCCGGAATAAAGCTTGACACAGCTGCCGGAACAATAACAGCTCCCGGCAATATGTTCAGAAATGAAGATGTGAAAGGCAGCACAATACAGATTACTGTGGGAACTGCAAATAATGTTTCCCTGACCGGTGGGATGAAACAGAGCGTCGGCGGCAGACCTGTTATTGAGCTTAAGGCTTCTTCAGACGGAAATGATCTGAAGTGGAACAATCCTGAGGCACCTGTAACGGTATCAATTGATTACACACCCACAAAAGATGAGCTTTCAGCCCTTGAACACATCACTGTATGGAGGATAGACGGCAGCGGTAAGGCAGTTGCGGTACCAAGCGGAAAATATGATGCCGCAGCAGGAACGGTAACTTTCACAACCGTATGCCTTGGCAAGTACGCAGTGGTTTATGTGGATAAGACCTTCGATGACATCGGAGGATATTCATGGGCAAAGAATGCCATAGAGGTAATGGCAGCCAAGGGTATCGTAAATGGAACCTCTGAAACGGCCTATTCACCTGGGAAAAGCATCAGAAGGGCAGACTTCATGCTAATGCTTGTTAAAACTCTGGGGCTAAGTGCAAAAGTTGATGATAATTTTGAGGATGTAGAACAGGGCAGCTACTATTACGATGCCATAGGTACGGCAAAGAAGCTTGGAATCACCAGCGGAGTGGGTGACAATAAATTCAATCCTTTGGAGTACATTTCAAGACAGGACATGATGGTACTTGTAGAAAGAGCACTCAAGGCAGCTGAAAAGCAGGTATCTGCCGGCTCTGCTGCAGACCTTGCAAACTACAAGGATACGGCAGATATATCAGGCTATGCAGAAAATGCAATATCAGCTCTGGTCAGGGAAGGAATCATTAATGGAAATGGAAATAGGATAAATCCTAAGAGCCAATTGACAAGAGCAGAGGCTGCGGCAGTGATTTACAAATTGTATTACAAATAAAATGACATTGCAGATTCAGTTGCATTAGAACATTAACACAAAAGCCTTCAGATTGATAATTCGAATATCAATCTGAAGGCTTTTAATAATTTGCTGTTAGGGTATTACATCCATCCCGTCATCCGGAAGGCCTTCGGTCGGTGTTGTTCCCTCTCCGAAAGGAGGTATTATATTTTCACCTGATGGAGGAGCCTGGGTTTGATTTCCTGTATTTGACGGTAATGTAGGCTGTGCGGTGGAAGAATTATGGATCGTACAGTACTCACCCTGAGAAAGCTCATACATCCAGTCCTTTATGGCCGAAGCCAGGGATTTATTGCTTGGGTCCTTTGGAAGATACGGAACCGGCCTTCTGATGAATACCTTCTCCTGAACAACATTGGGAGGACAATATTCGGTTGCCAGCAAAGGTCTGCCATAAATATCCTTGCTTGATGTATCAACTTTTGCCAGGATGTGAACATCACACACATCTTTAGGTTCAGTCCCTTTGGCAAAGTATTCCGAACTGATCCGACTGCCCCTCGGATCAGTGGCACAGTAAGGTCCGGGTAGCTTGCCCGAGTCGATACAAATGGATTTTTTTACTATACTATCCGGTGCAGGATTAAAATCCTTCACTTCCAGATTTGAGTGAATTCTGTTCATTACCTTGTTCCACAGAAAAAGTGCCTGGTTCCATTCGGCCCTTTTTAACGTTTTAGGAGTATTGTAGCCGTACCAGGTAGCTCCTACATAGTAAGGGGAGAAACCTACAAACCATTTGTCCCTGTAATCCTCGGTGGTACCGGTTTTACCGGCGGTAGGTATAGTCTTTCCCGCCTTGTTATTCACCTGACCATACCTTAATTTGGTACCTGGCATTGCACCGGCAGCCGTTCCACTTGTGACAACATCCCTCATCATACTGGTCATCAGGAAGGCGGTAGTTTCCTTGTAGGCTACATTGCTTTTCTGATCCTGTTTTTTGTCAAGGAGAACATTTCCTTTGTCATCGGTAACTTTTGTATATGCTATGGGTTCCATATACATACCCTGATTGACAAAGGGGGTATAGGCCGCAGCCATATCCAGCGGATTGACGCCTTTATTAAGACCGCCAAGAGCCATAGAGATATAGCCTTCATCAGGCCTGTCTATATTTACCTTTTTAAGGTATTTTATTGAATTTTCCGGCTTCAGATAATCTCTGAAAACCTGTGCCGCAACAACGTTCTGGGATTTTGTTATAGCCTTTCTGATAGTAATAAGTCCCTGGTAGGTTCCAGATTCGGCATTTGTAGGATAGGGGGTATTCGGCTTAGAGTTGTCCATATAAACAGGTACGTCGTCAATTACGGTTCCGGAAGTTATTAAGCCCATATCAATGGCCGGAGCATAAACCGCGATTGGTTTAAAGCTGGAACCCGGCTGCCTTTTCATATCGGTAGCCCTATTAAGCGCAAAGCTCACTTCCTTTGTTCCGTACTGCCCATACATTCCGCGGACCTGGCCGGTGATGGGATCCAGAACAAGCATTGCACCCTGCGCCTGCATATCGGGGTTGCTGATTTTTTCATTGGCAGGAAAGTTTTTAATATTTGTAAATTCCTCAGTCATTATTTTCTGGATGTTTGTATCCTGAGTAGTATATATCTTCAGACCGCTATTGTAAATTTTTATGCTTGCGGCATCGCTTGAAAGATTATATTTCTTCATTAAATCCTGTTTAATCTGTGTGAGTACATAGTCCACAAAATAACTCTGTACATTGGTAGAAGCTTTTGTATCTTCCTCTTTGGGCTGATAGAATTTAAGCTGTTCCGCGATGGCTTCGTCATGCTCATTCCGACTGATATAACCTTGCTTGAGCATTTCATCCAAAATAGTTTCCTGGCGTTCCTTGTTTCTTGCCTTGTTTTTCTCGCTCAAGGTGGGATCATAAAGTCCCGGAGATTTGGTTATACCTGCAATACAGGCACTTTCAGCCAGAGACAGATCCTTTACGTCCTTGTTGAAGAATTTCTTTGCGGCGGCCTGGACTCCGTAGACACCGGAACCGGTGGTTATACGGTTCATATAGTTGTCAATGATCTGATCCTTTGTGAGAACTTTTTCAAGGGCCATTGCCTGCCAGGCTTCCTGAACCTTTCTTTTAATGGTTGATTCTTCGTTACCGGTAATATTCTTGACAAGCTGTTGGGTGATGGTACTCCCACCGTATGAAGCGTTACCGAAGGTGATGATATACTCCATTGCAGCTCCCACAAAACGTTTGATATCCATACCGTTATGGGACCTGAATCTTGAATCTTCAATAGAAATAAAGGCATTTCTCATATTGTCGGGTATTTCAGAATGTTCAACGAGTACTCTGTTTTCACTTCCCTTTATCTGGGCAATCTCATTTCCATCCTTATCATATATGAAAGAGGTAAGCTTCGTTATATCCAATTGATCAGCTGTTATGGGTGCAGCGTTTTTAACATATCCAAAAACAGCTCCTCCCAATATTCCACCAAAAACGCACCCTAAAGATATGAGGATAACCAATACTGTTTTTACAACTGCAAAGGTAAATTGAACATAAGGAGAAGAACGTTTCTTTTTCTTCTTCTTTGGCTGTTCTTCACTACCAACTGCAGCTTTTTCATTAGGTTTCATAATATCCTCCTCAACTGTTTATAAAACATTTGTTCTCAATATTATATCACAGCGCGAAATGAGCCGCAACAAATTGCCGCGCCGGGCAATTCTTAACTTTTCATTAAGAAATGCAGTAAGATACTTATATTCAGACACTTAACTTCTCATTAATAACATACGGCTGTACCTCAGGGATGTCTGCTCCACATACAAAAACCCCGGTCCACTTTAAGTGAAACGGGGTTTGGGGTTTATTCCGTCAAGCTTCTTCCTGGCTGAGTTCCGAGCTTTTCTTAAAGTCCTTTTTCTTACCCAGCAGTATGGGTTTTACAGAAGAGGCTTCAAGCATTTTGCAGTTGCCGTCAAACAGGCTGCCTTCCTCGCAGACGAAGGATTTTACCTGGATATCCCCAATTACCCTGGCAGTTGATAAAAGCTTCAGCAGCCCGGAGGAAAATACATTCCCCTCAATATTACCTGCGACATGAATATTGGTTGCTGTGACGTCACCTTTGATAACCGCAGTCTCGCCTATGAACAAGTCACCCTGAACAGTCACATTTCCTGTAACCCTGCCGTCAATTCTGACAATTCCTTTGGAGCTCACATCTCCTTTGAGTTCAGTGTTTGTGCCCACCAAGGTATCAAAGGTAGCCTTTCCGAAATCCGTTTGTTTATTAAACAAGTCTATTCCTCCTTTAACAGTGACTAGCAGTCTGTAACATCTAAATTCATACATTGCCGTGGGTTAATTTTTCCTCCGGACAATATACGTTTTAGAAGTTACAGACTACTAGAGTAAAATATAACTTCAACTATTACTCTAATTTTACCATATTTTTGATGCCAATTTAATCAGCCGAATTTAAATTAACATATTCAGTCGGGTCAACAGGCGTATTGCCGACTCTGATTTCAAAATGCAAATGGGGGCCTGTGCTGTTTCCGGTACTCCCTACCAAAGCGATTTTTTGACCCTTGGTTATAATGTCACCCTTTTTTACCAGAAGCCTTGAAGAGTGACCGTAGATTGTCCTGAAACCATTCTTGTGATCAATTTTGACATTGTAACCGTAACCGCTGGAGTAGCCGGCAAATTCCACAATACCGGAGGCTGCTGCAAAAATGGGGTCTCCTTTTGCTGAGGAGATATCCACACCTTTATGAATCTTATACACTTTTTGAATAGGATGATTCCTCATACCAAATGGGGAAGTGATTGGACCCTTTGCTGGAACAAATGTCGGGATGGAATCTATATATTTATCCAGCTTTTCATTGGTCTTGAGGAGCTGAGCCGTCAAATCCCCATTGTCATTAAAGTTATTGTTAAGGTCCTGAACAATATTCCCCAGCTTTGAAAGATCCATTATTGCATTGTTGCTGTTTTTGGTTGAGACAGAACCTCTGCTGGTTTTTTTCAGATAGTCGTCGGCTATGTCTTCATATAGTAGGGTAAATTCTTCGATTTTTGACTTGGCATTGGAGTTTTCCTGTTTCATACGTTCCAATTGGCTGTTGCTGAAAGAGAGCGATTCATTCTGCCGGTTGATTATATCCGTCAGATTTTTAATCTGCTGCTCCAACTCTTCACTGCTTATTTGATCTGTCTGAAGCTGTGAACCGTCACTTTTCTTTTGATAACCGTAAACAAAGGCAAAAGCGGCAGCAGTTGAGAAAATAAGCAATGCGATCAGCAACTTGACAACCGGTGCCTTAAATGACATTCTTCTGACGCCGTCATTCGTATGTGGAATAATGACCACAGAATAATTTTTACCCAGCTTTTTTAAACTATTCAAAACTTTCATTTTTTAAATTACCACCATCATTAATATTTCATTCGGGAAAATTGTTTTAAGCGTAAATTCAATAAAGATAATTATTGTACGGAAAACAATCATATATGGATTATTTCCACATTTCCGGCATAATAACAATTGCCCCGTCTTAAATTGAATAAATTTGGACGCAATCAAGCGCAGTTATCATTTGTAGGAGTAATAATAAGAAATAACTATGGAAGCAGATTGGCAAATTATTATATTCTACAACAAAATGAAATATCCTTTTTTCCGGACTAAAAAAAATATTATTACAGCAATTATTATGGTATAATGTTACCAGATTTTTTGACTAAATTTGACTTTTGAGTAAAGGATTTTTGAAACTTGTATAGAATTAATTAAAATAACTGACTTTTATTTGGAGGTTGCTATGAAAAATGTCAAGAGCACCGTTATAGGAGCTTTTAGTATAGTTATTGTAATATCCTTGCTCTCATCGGCCATATCGTTCTTCGGCTACAATAAAGTAATGGATTCGGTAAATAATATACAAATAAACAAATCCAATCAGGACATGCTTCAGGAGCTGTCGGAGCTGTCTTCAAAAAGGCAGCAGCTGGCAACTCAGAGTGTAACTTCCATGGAATATAAAGATACCAAGGATTTTCAAGCCTTTGGCGACAGTATCGACAATATTGCAAACAAGCTGTTGAATGCAGGAATCAGCCAGGCCGACAAGGAGACAGTCCAGCAGCTGGCGTCAATAAACAAGAAGTATGCAGATGTCTACATAAATACAATGTCGGCTGATCTTAAGGCATTTGACAATAAAAGTATTGCCGGACTGTCAAAAAACGTTCAAAATCTTTACGAAGGTATTCAAAAGGAGCAGCTTGAGCAAAAGACTCAGCTGGTTTCTGTCCTGGAAACGGAGCTGAACAATTTATTATCCGACATTATTGAAATTAACAGAAAACTAAAGCTTATAAACTCTGACTCAAAGGAAATGGATATTGACTTTGTAGAAGTAAAAAACCTTCTTGCAGATGTTCTGAGCCGGTTGCAGACATCCGGAGCAAATGCTGAAATTCCCGAAGATGAAAATAAGGAATTGAACAACAAAATTGAAGCATTAAAGCAGGGTATAACAAACGTAGCTGCCGACGGCCGGATGATTCTTGATAATTCAGAGGTTTTCGGATTTGACAGGGTTTTCAATATGAAACAGTTGAAAACCAAGCTTGGACAGTATCAAAAGCTGTCCGACATTATTTATCTCACTGCGCAGAATAATTCCGAATTGATGTATTCTGCTTCTGCATATGACGATAGATCTTCGAATATTAATAAAAATAAAGCGGCTATTGAGCAGTTGCTGAAAGAACTTGGTGATTCCGGCTTCAATAAAGAGGCACTGGATAAAATAAAAAACCTGCATACGGAATATACTGCTTCTGCGGCCGAAGTACAAAAGAGAAGTGTAATAATGCAAAAGGCGGCAATAACCAACGGCTATAACAGCATGACAGAAATGAACAGGGAATTTACAGATGATATCAATAAGCTGAGGCTTTCCTTTAACGGGTATCTGGCCCAGGATATTAAAACCTCGGGACAGATAAAGACTGCCATACTCTGGATATTAATAGCAATAACCATATTATCAATATCGGTGGGTATGGTTTTAGCATTTGTTTTATCCAGGAGGATTACAAACCCTATAAATTCCCTTGCGGCCATTCTTTCCCGCGTTGAAAAAGGAGATCTGACCGTGCGGGCCGATATTAAGGCAGACGGCGAAATAGGCGGGTTGAGCAGAAAGGTTAACAGTGTCCTTGACGGACAGCAAAAGATGGTTGAACAATTCAGGGATACAACTAATGAAATAAGCAATCTTAAGCAGAGGTTAACCGTACTTGTCAGCCAGAACCGTGAAAGTGTAAATAAAATTTCAAATTACAGGAAAAGCCCTGTTCAGGCGTCAGGCAGATCCATTGATACAGAGAGCATGATAACAGATGTGAGAAGTGTTTCACTTCAGACACAGAAGGCTGCCGACGACAGCAAAAGAGCCATAGAACTTGCGAAGTCCAGGGAAAAGACTGTGGAAGAGGCCGGAGTGGTTATAAATACCGTAAATGAAACTGTAAAATCCATTGCTGCTTCCATATCAAAGCTTGAGGAATCCTCCGGGAAAATAGGAGAAATAACAAATACCATTACTCAAATTGCTTCACAAACCAATCTACTGGCACTTAACGCAGCTATTGAAGCAAACAGGGCAGGGCAGCAGGGAAAGGGTTTTGCAGTAGTTGCCGATGAAATAAGAAAACTTTCAAACGCGAGCAATCAGTCGGCGGGAGAAATCAAGAGCCAAATAAAGGAGATACAGTCAAGTATCAGTTTTGCAGTTGAAAAGATGAATATGGGGGTCGTAGGCGTTGAGGACGGCGCATCCAGAATAAATGAGGTAAAAGAAGGCATATCGGAAATAATTGAATCTGTAAACCTTGTAGCATTGACAATAAAGGAGTCAGCCGATAAAGCCCATGATCATTATGAATCTACCGTTCAGTTCATCGAGGCGGTGGATTCAATGTCAAAGGCGGTATCCGAGACCTCGGCTGCCGGAGATAATATTAATGACATAATTGAACTGCAAACAAATACACTAAAGGACCTCGACCAGATTTCCCTGCTTTTGCATGAGGCATCTGACGATTTAAAAAACATATCCGACAGGGTAAGAATATGATAATGCAGCACTGGCTTTTACATATTACAAGAAATAGTTGGAAATTAAAGGTATAACCGTGTTACTTTGTGGAATACTTAATATAACGGCATACTGATTCAAAAATAACTTTTTGTCCCTGTACAGGGACATTTTTTTTTGAAGAAGCCGGATTTTTCCGGCTTCTTCAAATGATAGTAAACGAAAACCCTATTGAGGTTGTCTATTCTTATATCCAGCGGTTTGAAACTACATGGCGCGCCCCGGAATAATGGCATCAACCACACCGTAAATCACAGCGGCAATTAATGCTCCTATAATGGTTACATTGTATCCCGGAACAATGAATTTTACGGCGTAGATTATTACCGCCGCCAGTATAAAACCGGATATCCCTCTGCCGAAAGGTGCCGCATTGATTCCTGTAATCTTATTGACCAGCCAGTCGAGCACTGCTAAAACAACGGCGGCCAGTATTAGTGAAAACCAGGATGAAATGGCGAAACCAGGAGTCAGAAAGGCTGTTATAGCCAATATAACTACTCCTACCACCAAACGTAATAAGAACGAACCTAAGCCCGATTTTTCTTTTCTTTCTACTTTTTCCATAATATTTGTATCCTTTCATATTAAAGAATATTTAAACGGTCAAGTGCAAATAGCTGCCCATGAAGGTTATAACTAATATATATTTTTTACACATTTTTTATAAGGTATGCTGTAAAATAGTGGTTACAAAATAAATGCTATTTACTATGACCTTGCTGAGACTGGGACTGCTCCATACTTTGCTGTCCCTGCCGGCTTTGCCCCTGTGACTGACCACCCTGCTGCTTGCTGGTCATTCCAGAAATAATCTGTGGTATTTTATCCATAAGCTGTCCGGCAGCAGTACCGTTAAGCTGCAGCAGAGATACATTATCCTTGTCTATGACGATTACGGCGTCGGTGCTCAATTTAGCTCCCAGACCAAGAGCTCCTCCCGCCATATTTCCTGCTCCTGACATTGTATTCATACCGGGTGACATTGTGGTTGAAGAACCCGGCTGAGCTTTGGAAGCCGAATTGCCGCTGCCGTACCCTAAAGTAAGGGAAACCACGGGCAGGAAGGTTTTATCCGAATGAGTAACAGGCTTGCCTATAAGCCCTTCACTTTGGGTAAAGCCTTCGAGATTCGAAAAAAGTGCGTCAACATTCTGTGTTAAGTTTGTGCTTTGATCCATTGTAAGTTCCTCCTGTTTTTGTAGTATTTTATTAAGTTGGTTAGTGAGGCACCCAAGTTTACACTTGCTTCTGCATCAAAATAAATATAGTCATGGGCTGGCATAAAATCCGGTATTTGATTCATAAAATCTATATTTATAAACTGCGAAGCGGCATTGAAGGCTCCGCAGGTGATGCCTGTTGCATAGGGGGTAGTGAACCCGTATTTTGTATTAATACTTAATTCCTTCAAATTAAATATTTTTAATAGGTCTGTTTTTCTGCCTTTCCCGGTTTTAATCGTTTTTTTGAATAAATGCATCCGGAATAAATATACATCAACTACGGGACGAGAATTCTCAATTGAACCTGTCCCTTTAATAAAGGGATATATCCAATATACGGAAAGATGCATATCATCGCGGTCGGTATCAAATACTAATTTCAGTTTTGCATCAAATGCAAACAGCAGCAAAATAAAAAAAGCTATCACTATTAACAGTATATAAATAATACCCATGAATGGACCTCCATTCCTTTAAATTTATAAATATAAAAATTTATTCATTATTAGAATAACCACCCGATTTGCTTTTATGTTCGCAATATTTGCATGGGTTGGAATGAAAAATTTTTTTAAACATATTAAATGAATTACTTCTGCGGAAAATGCAGATAATAGTTTTACGGAGGTGGAGTCAAATGTCAACTTTAGATAATGAAGTTAAAATAACAACCTATGACAGACTGCTGAGAGCATGGGAAAATTCCATGGAGCTGGTTCGTGATTACGAAGTGTATTCCAAGAGGATTGAAGATGACGAAGTAAAACAGGTATTTAAAGAATTTGCAGAAGATGAAGGAATGCATGCAACCAAACTTCGTGAGATGTTATTGGACTACGGACGGGAGAACTGATTCATCAGACATACATCAAAGGCATAAGGGAGTGTTCCTCCAGGGCCGTGATACCCTGGACAGCGCTCCCTTATGCCTTTATTATGATTGCGGCAGTATTGGGGTTGTGTTATTATAAGGAAAATAACGAATGCTTATGGTAGATTAATATAATTGGCTTATGGTAAAGCAAGGAAAACCGCAGGAAGGCTTATAACAAGTAAGGAAAATGACAGAAAGGCTTATGATAAAAAATGAAGCAGGGTTCACAAATTTTTTCAAAAGATAAAATTTATAAAATTGAAATAACCGGTCTTACTCACGAGGCACAGGGAGTGGGCAAGATTGGGGGCTTTGTAGTATTTGTAGATTCGGCACTTCCGGGTGAAACAGTAACAGTTAAAATTGTTAAGCAAACCAGGAGTTATGCTGTTGGCAAGCTTGTCAATGTGGAAAAACCGTCGGGAAACAGGGTGAAACCTTTCTGTCCGGTATTTGACAGCTGCGGGGGCTGTGCCGTTCAGCACATGGATTACCAGGCACAGCTGGATTTTAAAAAGGATACGGTCCTGCAAAATATCAGGAGGATAGGCGGACTTGAAAACGTCAGGGTACTTGATACCATAGGCATGCCAAGTCCTTTCAGATACAGGAACAAGGTGCAATATCCCGTCAGTATGCAGGATAATCAGGTGAAAATAGGTTTTTACGAAAATAGATCCCACAAAATAATAGACAGCACCGAATGTGATATTCAACCGGTCGAAAGCAATGTTATCAGAGGGTTGGTCCGGGATTTCTGCAAACAAAACCATATAAGCATCTATGATGAAAAGACAGGCAAGGGCCTGCTCCGACACATTATGATCAGAAAGGGCTTCAAAACCGACGAATTAATGGTGGTTCTGGTGGTGAACGGGTTGAAGCTTCCTTGTGCGGATGAGCTGATCGGAATACTTACGGAACAATACCCGAATATAAAGAGCATCGTGCTTAATGTAAATACGAAAAATACGAATATAATCCTTGGAGCTAAGAACATATGCCTGTTTGGGCAGGAGTTTATTTCAGACTACATAGGAAAATACAAATTCAATATTTCGCCTTTATCTTTTTTCCAGGTCAATCCCGTGCAGACTGAAATACTCTACGGCAAAGCCCTTGAGTATGCAAAGCTGACAGGCAGTGAGAATGTATTTGACCTGTACTGCGGTATTGGAACCATTTCGCTGTTTTTATCCGAGAAGGCCAGGAAGGTTGTCGGCGTGGAGGTGGTTCCGGACGCCATAGAGGATGCCAGACGAAATGCCGAACTTAATAACATAACCAATACACAGTTCATAGCAGGAGAGGCGGAGGTTGTCATACCAAAGCTATACGCTGAGGGCATCAGGGCCGATGTGGTGGTGGTGGATCCCCCCAGGAAGGGCTGTGATGAGGTACTGCTGAACACACTTGTGGAGATGCAGCCTCAGCGGATAGTGTACGTCAGCTGTAACCCGTCCACGCTGGCGCGGGACCTGAAGTATCTGCACCAGTATGGGTTTGAAGCACAGGAAGTTCAGCCGGTGGATATGTTCCCGTGGACGGGACATGTTGAGACGGTAATTCTGATGACGAATAGTGGTTTTGATGGAAAATAGAGCAGGTCAACAACTATATGTAGTGGGTTTGAAGCAAAAATCGGGCAATTTTTGAGACAAAAAACAGCGATTTTTGACCCTGATTTTTGGAGCGTTTCATAGATGACATTCGGAAGTTTTGAAGATTACCTAAAAAATATAGCCCCAAAAAATATAGGACGATTACAATTCGTGTAACTTGGAACTCGTAGCCTATAGTGATATAATTGAAAAATGAAAAAATAGCAAATATAATTTAAGTCTTAATACGAGTGGTGATGAATTGGAAAAGATAGCATTAGATAAAGAGATAATCCTCAACGCAACAGAAGAAGTTATTCGCCGTTTCGGACCAGACAAAGCGAATATCACTGACGTTGCAAAATCATTAAAAGTTAGCCACGCTGCCATTTATAGATATTATAATGGAAAAACTGCACTTTGGAACGCTGTTACTGAACGCTGGCTTACAAATCTGCATGCTCCTTCAAATGATATATTAAAGGAAGATAGTCCTGCTGATATTAAGCTATTTCATTTACTCAAAGAATTTGCGGAAGCTAAACACCGCAGTGCCTTTAATGATCCGGAAATGTTTGCAAACTACATTAAGCTAGCCAGAAGCTCCATGGAAGTAATAGAAAAAAGTATAGAAGACGGGATTAATTGTATCAAGGAGATTATTGTTCAAGGAATTAAGGAAGGTATTTTTTTTACAGAATTTCCTCATCAAGCGGCAAGAGCCGTATACTTTGCAACCAGTGTTTTTTTCCACCCAAACTCATTAGAAGATCCTGATCGAATACAGAACTTGGAATCTGTTGTAAATCTTTTAATAAGAGGACTTAAAAATCCTAATCAATGAATCGAGCAGGAGATGACGGCTAGCCTTTGCCCTATCGCGATACCCAGCATGAGGGTACATACTGGGTGTTTTCTAAAGTTTAACAAAGCTCTAAAAAACGATAAAGTAACTTTCAAGCCCTTGACGTTCCAAAAAGGAATTGTTGAGGGCATTATTTGTATTCCTAGACTTGACCACACTTTTCAAAGGACGGTCAAGCTGAAAGTAGCAAACATTTCTGTCACGTTCTTCCATCGATAGTTGCAGGTATGATTGTTCATTCATAGTTGAAAATAAGTAATAAAATTAATGATAAGTTACATATTTATTTTATTGTAATTTGTGATGGAATATGATAAAATCAATAGTACAAGTTACTAATATTAAATGATGTAACATGTAACGCAACAAGGAGGATGCTAATGTCAAAGAATATCATATTCTATTTTTCCGGTACAGGTAACAGTCTAAAAGTGGCAAAAGATATCGCTGCCGCTATTGAAGACTGCGAGCTAATTTCAATGGGGAAATCACACAAGTTAAGCGGTACATACGAGCGAATTGGCTTTGTGTATCCTGTTTACGGTGGCGGTATGCCGAGCGCTGTTGAAAGGTTTGTAAAAGAACTTGACCTTTCAGCAAATAATAACAGCTACATTTTTGCTGTTTGTACAAGCGGAAGCGGGAGTGCCGACGGTTTAACTAATATCAGCAAAATCATTAGTGGCAAGGTTGGTAAACTGAGCTATGGTGAAAGCGTTAGATGCTTTTCTAATTATGTTGGTTTGTACGCCATGGGAAGCGATGCAGATAATAAAGCAAAGGCACAAACACAGGCTACAAGGCAGGTTATTAAGGATATTCAAATCCTCGCAGTAAAGACACCCTTTAAAAACAGTCTGCTGGCACTAATTCATGGGTCTGTTATAAAGTCACTGGCAAAAAAGGACAAAGGGTTCAATGTAAGCGAAGCTTGTAACGGCTGCGCAACCTGCAGCAAGGTGTGTCCTGTCGAAAATATTAAAATGCAAGATGGTAAGCCAATGTTTTTGCATCACTGCGAGCAGTGTATGGCCTGTATTCAGTGGTGTCCTAAGCAAGCGATAAACTATAAGAATAAAACACAAGACCGCGGCCGTTATCATCACCCAAACATAACACTTGAAGAGATGATTAACAAAAAATCATAACATCCGGCTGCGCCGGTGGTATGCTTGGGCTTTGGGGCTTTCAGGACACATTGCATAAGGTCTTTGTTCTTGGGAATCACGATAAATGCTATTCCTATGCATGGTGAAACTCTGCCGGCTTTGACATGGTAAGTGCATATCCCATAATCATTGATGAATGGTTCATATTGTCTCACGAACCGCTTTATACGAACACAAACATGCCGTATGTCAATATATTTGGACATGTTCACGGCAATCCGGAGTACAGCAATTATTCAAAACAGCATTTTTGCGTCTCGTGAGAGGATCAATTATACCCCAATTTAATTGAAAGAGATTATAAAAACCGTAAGCAAATTGTGAGAGATTCTACTAATATAAGAAGTATGAAAAGTACAGCGGACGGTGGGAACCTCTACCCTACCCTTGAGGATATAAAAAGATAATAGTATAATTATGCAGAAATACACACGAAACGGCAGAAAATGCGGCATATCTATACATAAATATTGTATAAATATGCGTAAAATCCGTTTGATATGTTCCCGTGGACTGCGCACGTTGAAACGATAATTCTGATGACGAATAGTGGTTCGAAGGGCAAATAAGACGGTTTGAACACTAAATGACATAAGAATCAAATTTGTTCAAAATTCGTTATCGTAGGTCTCATAGGGTGTCACGTCCAGCCTTCCGCCAGTATGGAGTCTCTTAGCTAAAAGTCTCCACGCAAGCTTATTGAGCGGTCGTAAAATATTCGATAGAAGAATGAGCGATTTTGAGTAATTTTCTGGCGCGGCAAAGGCAGATACTTTTTCCTTGTCAAATACCCTTGTGTTTGCAAAATCCCTGCCTATCTCAAAAAATGGTTGGAGCATTGTTTTCTTTGCTTTTTCTGAGCTTAAAGAAAGCACGAACATACCGCCCTTTATCAATGTACCGATATACTGGCAATTAAGATAACATGGCAAGCGCTCCAGGTAGTGTTCCGCTGTCCGGAGCTGATGGGCTTCCTCAAATCCGCCTTGCAGGATAAATCCGATGCGAGTCGCTTTGATGTCATGTTTAGGACTCAAAAACTCAAAAAATTCCATAACCATTCCTGGTACACATTCCACAAACAGGGGAATAGCGAAGATGATTTCATTGCTTTGTTCAAATATTTCTTTGTACCATTCCCAGTTCTCACGTTTATAGAGGTAGTATATGTAAGCTTTTTCTCCAATACCCTTTTCATAGCCGTTTTTGAATGCATCAACAATTGCTGCCGTGTTGCTGTTTCTCTCCGGGCGCGGAGAGCAGCTGAATATGACTAATCTCATGTAAAATCGCCTCGCTTTCCTCAATATGATAAGCGCCAAGGGATTTGGAATGGAAATTTAGCGCAAAACGTCCCATCCATTCATTTAGGTATAGCTTATCGCCATCTCCCGAATAGACAAGACCGATATTCCAGCCTTTTTTGTACCGTCCGACATGTCGTGCTTCACCATTATAGAATCGGGTATAGGGAACGGCCATCGGCAAAAGGCGGTCAACAATGTTTTTCATTTTATAGGAGATAAAGCCCAGTTTCGCTTCGGTAAGAAGGATAACGGTATCCGCTTTCAAAAAACTTTTAAATATCTGCTCATAGCCGTCCTTTATTGAGCATATGCCAGGTGTTTTCAACCAGCAATGTGTACAGCCGATACAATGGCTAATCCCATAATGCTCTGTGTGCAATATTAGCAGATCAGTATGCTGAGCGTTTATCTCAAAAATAAAGGAATGGGTTTCCGCATCATTTGGGGGCAGAGTGGAGATTACAAGAATTTTATTCATAACTGTTTTCTACCTTCTGTAAACGGTCGATGAGGAACGAAACAAGGATTACAATCAGGATTTCTGTTCCCCAAATTGCTGCCGTTTTTACACTTACCGGATCGATAAGTGTACTGCGCGTAAACATACCCTGCAGCGTGTTCCCCCAAGCATGCAGCATTATACAGGCTAAGGTGGATCTTGCCAGTCGGTAAAGTAGGCCCAAAACGAAGCTGAATGTGATGCAATAGCATAGGAATGACAGAAAATGCATGCTGGATTGATTGGAGGTTTGAACAAGCCAAAGAGGCAAATGCCAACAGCCCCAGATGACGCCGACTATTAACGCAGATATGGCAAATGGGAACTTCTTCTCTAGCTGAGGTTGCAAAAAACCGCGCCAGCCAAACTCCTCAATTCCACCGCCGATGATCATGACAGGAAGAAAGAGGATGAAAAAATACCACGGATTGCCTGAGGAATCTTCACTGATCAGATTAACAAAAAACTGGTTTCCAAAGAAAATCATCGTGATCCACATCGTTTGTTTAATGTTTGGGGTTTGGAGGGTCAGCCTAAGAATGTCTTTGAGTCCATGTATTTTTCTTTGTTTTTTTAAGAGAATACAAACCGCATAGGCTGGTGCAAAACCTGCGCCTAAGCCAATGAGCAAAAAGATAAGCGTCGAACCGATTACACCTGTGAGGATTTCAAACCTTTCTCCTGCGATAATGACTGCTTCGATACCCCATGCGATGAGAAAGGTAAGCATAAGATATTGCACGATACCGTTTTTTTCTTGATTTTCACTCATACGCTATTCCTCCTTTGCGCCTATAAAATAAAGGAGCACTTTTGCAAGTGTTTTGAACATTTCTGTAATGTATGTCTCACTTTCGCTTCCAATGGACTGGATAGCTGTGTCGTTGGATATCCCGTCAATAGCTGCTTGTGTGAACCGAATAATTTCCTCTAATGGAATGATAGGTTTAAAAACACCCTTTTCAATATTTTGCAGTATATATCCGATAATGAGATTTTGGGAGGTGTCAAGACTTTGTTTAAAAATCAGCTTTTGTATTACAGACTCTTTCTTTTGCGAGTCAAAGGCATACAGCACCAGTAAACCAAAGAGTATTTTGCCACCCACCGTTTTTTGCAGATCTTTGATGTATTCACCGACAGCTGTAATGCTTTCAAAAACAATGTTATTTTCTTTTTTATCCGAGGTCAGCAAACGCTCAATATGGGTTTCTAGCACTTTTGACGGTGTGCTTTGATTGACAGAGTCCAGAAAAATCTCGTCAACATATGAATAATAACGGTATATGGTACCTTGACTGAAACCGGTTTTTACAATAATATCCCGCATAGTAATCTGATAGAGCGGCTTTTCCTTAAACGCTTCATTTGCACATTTAATGATGAGATTTCTTTTGTTTGCCGTGTATTCCTCACTAACTTTCGGCATGTATATTCCCCCTACATAAAGTGATATATAATGACACTGTGTCATTATATATCACTTTAACATGTGCAATCGAGTTTGTAAAGATGACACTATGTCATTTTAGTTATTGCTGATGCTTTTATTTTATTATATGGACATAATTTTACAATGCACCTTGTTTTGACGTTTACCTTTCTTTAAAAAAACTTCAAAAATATTGCATGTGGATTGACAATTGTAATTTGAATTTGTAATATATATATATCGACCGAGGGTCGGTATATATTAAATTCTACCAACTATCGGTCGAGAAACGTTAGCACAATGAAGAGGAGAAGCGTAAAAATGAAGCTATTGTTGAATCTTGTCCGAAAGGACTTTAAAAGGAACAGGGTTATAACAACTGCCCTGGCAGTATTTTTGATTCTTTCCGCTTTTTTTATGTCGGGCGGGCTGAGGGTTACAGGTATCATGATATCTTCATTAAATGGTTTGAATAAGATTGCAGTACCGCCAGAATATGTACAGATGCACAAGGGAAAATATGATGAAGAAGCATTTAAGGATTTTATGGAAAAACAAAATAATATAGAAGATGCGTTAGTAGTCAAGATGCTTGACATTAGTAATGGACATATTGTCTACAAGGGAGAATCATTAGAAAAGTGTCTGATGGACAATGGTTTTGTTACTCAGAATGAAAAATTTGATTATCTTCTTGACCAAAATAATAAAATTGCATCAGTTCAGGACGGAGAAATCGGAGTTCCGGTTTACTATTCGGAGGATTTAAACATAAAGACAGGAGATACAATCACTCTCCGGGATGGGAATTATCAGAAAGAATTTAAGGTATCTGCTATTATACGTGATTCTACTATGAATTCAGCTCTTTCCTATTCAAAACGATTTCTTATCAGTCAGAACGATCAGGATGAATTGGCACTTTATATGGGTGAATGGGAATATTGTTTTGAATTTCTCTTATATGAAAATGCATCCACTTCAGTTTTGAAAAATACATATATGAATGCTGGCATGCCATCTAATGGAGTGGCTGTTACAGCGGGGATTTTTAATATGATCAATGCTTTTTCTTATGGATTGATAGCGATTGTAATTATAGCAATCAGTATTTTGCTGATCACCATGTCAGTATTATGCCTGTCTTATATTATACGGGCTACCATGGCAGAAGAAAATCATTCTATTGGAGAAATGAAAGCAATTGGAATTCCAGGAAAGGAGATTGAAAAAATATATCAAATGAAATATACCATACTTGCGCTGGTAGCAGCAGTTGTAGGCTATCTGGCATCCATCCCTTTTGGGGATTTCTTTTCCGAAACGGTAATCAGGTATTGCGGATATGGGAGCAGCCAGTGGATGAAATGGGTATTTCCTCTCGTGGGAGTGGTCCTGCTTAGCCTTTTTGTAATGTTCCGGTGTCACAGGATTATCCGGCGGAATTTGAAGAGTACGGTCATGGAGCTAATGCGTGGGGAAGAGAAAATAAAAAAGGAAGGTCATTATTCACTTCCTTCAAAGGGATTTAACCGTAACCTTAGAATGGCTTTAGGAGAACTAAAATGTAAGTGGAAGGAATACTTTGTGATTTTTTTAATATTCGTATTTTCTTCATTCCTGATTCTGCTTCCTATGAATATGAATAATACAATTGATAATCCAGCCTTTTTAACCTATATGGGTATTGGGGAAAGTGACATCCGTATCGATGTTCAGTACAGCGAGAATCTGATTGAACAAAAAGAGGCTGCTATGGCTTATCTGGAAAAGGATCCGGAAATTGATAGATATGCGATTTACCAGAATGGATATGTACAGTCTCAGAATGTGGATGGAGAATGGGAATATATTCGTGTACAGAATGGAGATAATTCTATTTTCCCATTAGAATACCTGGAGGGAAATGCACCTGAGGAAGACAATGATATGGCTCTTTCTTATATGAACGCCGTTGATCTGGGAAAAAAAGCAGGTGATTCCATAACTGTGACTTATCAGGGAAAAGAACTTATCTTTCGTATCTGCGGTATTTATCAGGATATTACTTATGGGGGAAAAACTGCAAAAGCAGCCATAGATTTTGATATTAAGGATATAGAAGGATATATGATTTATTTGGATGTATGTGATGGCATCGATATTGATAAAAAAATTGCTGAAATGAGAACTGCCTTACCTGATAGTAAAATAACCCCTGTCAATGAATTTGTTTTCCAGACACTAAGCGGTATTGTGGAGAATATGAGTCTGGTAGAAGGTGTAGCTATTGTGATTTCCATACTTTTAACTATTTTGATTACTATAATGTTTTTGCAGCTTATCACAGCAAGGGAACACAGTGCAATTGCAATTAAGAAAGCTATTGGATTTTCAACCCGAGATATCAGGATACAGCTGGGAATCAGGATTTTTATTATCCAGTTTCCGGCGATTTTAGCAGGAACCATTCTTACCAATACGCTGGGGGAAGTTATATTTGCCGGAATGCTTTCTTCTGTGGGCGTCGCCAAAATAAAGATGTTGGTAGAACCGGTCTGGGCTTATCTGCTTTGTCCGGCAGTACAGTTATTCGTAGTTGTTATTACCGTTATTATTGGAACCAAGATTATAAGAACTTATCATATTAGAGATCAAATAATGGAATAAGGAGCCTGACCATGATAAAAGTCGAACAGGTTAGTAAGTCCTTTAAGGACACAAAAGTATTAGATGATATATCATTTGAAATTAAAAAAGGAGATTTTGCTGCGGTTATGGGGCCTTCCGGCTCGGGAAAGTCAACCCTTCTATATAGCGTCAGCGGAATGGATAGCATAAGTGAAGGCAAGGTAATATTTGAAGGTGTAAATATTATCGAGTTACAGGAAAGTGAATTGTCAAAATTCAGGCTGACAAAGATGGGATTTGTATTTCAGAATGCTCAAATGCTAAAAAATCTGTCTGTTTTTGATAATATTATCCTGCCTGGACTTGTAGCAAAGAAAGAGCCGGCAGAGAAAATCAGAAAACGCGCATCTAAACTGATGGAACGGATGGAGATTACGGGGATTGAAAATCGTGATATTAAAGAAGTTTCAGGTGGGCAGCTGCAGAGAGCATCTATTTGCAGGGCTATGATTAACAATCCGGAAATTCTCTTTTTGGATGAGCCTACCGGTGCGTTGAATTCGGAGGCTACAGATCAGGTTTTAGAAATTTTAGAAGATTTAAACCATGATGGAATGACAATAATGACAGTTACACATGATCCAAGAGTTGCAGCAAAAGCTAAAAAAGTCCTTTATATAAGGGATGGTCAGGTTGCTGCCAGCAAGGAATTTAAAACAGGTGACGACCGTGTATTGGAACTTGATAACTGGTTGAAAGGGCTGCAATTTCCGACAGCAAACATTGGAATATGATTTTCCTTAATAATTGAAAAACACATGGAAAATTATATATGAATACACCGGAAGCAGATTTTGGATTATAATATGGAAGGGTAGAATCAAGAAATATATAAAGCATCAGGAGCTACAGATGCTTCGAAATGAGGTTGATATGTATGAAAACAATTAAAGATGGAGAAGAAAGAAGGAAGGAAATTCTGCTTACTGCAAGGAAATTATTTGTACAGAAGGGATATGATCAGACTTCAATCAATGATATCTTAAAAATCGTAGATATTGCTAAAGGAACTTTTTATTACTATTTTTCTTCAAAAGAGGAAGTACTTCAAGCAATTATTATGGATATTGTGTACGAAGGAGCTGCCAGGGCGGAACATATTTTACAGGATACCTCCATCCCTTTATTAAACCGTATTGTAATGGCCGTAATGGCTCAAGCTCCTGAATTTGAAGGTGCCCATAAACTGGCAGAAGAACTGCACAAAGTGGATAATGCCAAATTAGAGCAACAATATCGAAAAACCATGTTAAAAAAAATGACATCGGTTTTGGAAGGGGCAGTGAAAGAAGCCCAGGAACAAGACATTATACATACAGATTTTCCGAAAGAATGTATTGAATCTATGTTACTTATGGGACATATGATGTTTGATTGTGATACTTTTATGTGGAAAGCAGAAGAATATCCAGTAAAGGTCCAGGCATTTTTATGTAATGCAGAGCGAATGTTTGGAACAAAAGAAGGAGAATTCCAAGCCTTTATGAAAATGTTTGAATAATATTAGGACTTCTTTGATAGTCGGGATACAAACGGCATCTTTTTTGACCGTTCAAGGCACACAGAATGCTGCTGTTTGTTGGAGAAGGTGTAAAGCCTTGTAAATAAAGGGTTTGGGTGTATTTGAAGTGATGATAAGCTTATACTACCCTTGAGGATATAAAAAAGATGACATAGTCTGAATTGCGCTGGAGACAATGAAATGGAATCGATTAAGTATCAGGGTTGGGATTTCACATTTGACAAGGCATCAACACGGGAGTACTATACTTCGCACCGTGACAACTGTACTTGTGCTTCATGCCGCAATTTTCATAAGAATATTAACGAAATGCCTTTGGATGTCAGAGCGTTTCTGAAGGGTTTGGAATTGATGTTAATAACCACATAGAACAGATGTTGGTAATCAATGCTTAAAAAAGACAATTTAGTTGAACAAGAGGTTATATATTGCGTCAAAGGAACCGTCTCAGTTGATGAAGGTTATGAAATCGACATTGGGCCGGTTAAAATTTGTTTTCTCAAAAAAGAACACATACCCAACCATGAGATGGAAGAACCTTATTTGGGGTTCGCATTATATAATATGTTTTTTCATTAGACAGTGGATGATGATATTAACGAGTGTTACCCTGAACAACAAAGCGTTCTTGTTTCGGAAAAGAGGATGTTGAGAAGTGTAGCATGAAGTATAGATGCCCGTGCTGCGGCTATTATACTTTTGAAAATGAACAGGCTACTACCCTCCATGACGCTTGTTTTGACATTTGCCCGGTTTGCTACTGGGAAGATGACCCGGTTCAGTTGGAAGATCCAACATTTGCAGGTGGG
Source organism: Bacillota bacterium (assembly GCA_023386445.1). GTDB lineage: Bacteria > Bacillota > Clostridia > Acetivibrionales > DSM-1351 > Ruminiclostridium. The sequence continues at coordinate 54,769 of JAEWJR010000033.1, forward strand.
CCCAACAAGGTCAGTTTGATACAGGCGCGTGATAATTATAAAGAATTTGGCGCATGTGAGCGCGATATGATTCTGCATGTGAGGAATCCAAATACGGATGAATTGTCCGGGATTAATTAGGATGAATGAGGAAAGCGAAATCATGGATAAAAATAAGCAAATAAGCTTGAAAATTAGTAGGGAGTATTTTTCTAAAGAAGATGCACCCGCTTTTTTATGCCCTTTCATAAGCCAATACGGACAGAATACAAAATCCAGGCTTTGCAAATAATAACCTTGGGTGATTTTATGATTTTGAATATACACGGAAATATTCCAGCAGATGACTGGTTGACGATAAAGGTAAATGGCGAAACAAAAACGCTTTCACGAAACGATGAAGCTATTCCGGTGGTTTCCTTTCACATCAACGAAAAGAAGCAATACGAAATTGAGGTCGATCAGGAACTCACGGCGAGCAACAGGACGTCTTTTTGGATACTTTTCCATGTTGTAACCATCGCTATTCAAGGGTTGTTCAATATATTTTTGATGAACACTGACGCAGACTGGTTCAATAATGTTAGGGCATATCGCTTAAAAGCAAAACTGCTGGTTGATGTGCATCAGGATACAGATTTACGCCTAGTCTTTACAAATTCAAAATATGATAAAGCTATGAATAAATGGTCGGCACCCAGCTTTACTGTTGAACCGAATATTGTTTCGAGCGTTGGTTTTATTGCTAATTCCATAGATTTCGGCAATCAATACTTTAATTATGCCAAGAAGCTGGTATCGGTACTGATTATTGCGATATTAGTGATCAGCCTTCTTTTGTACTTTGCTGTTGTTGGCTCGATTACAACGGCGATTATCGCAACATCAGTGGTCATAATCGGATTGGTTATAGTAGCAGTCCTAGTTTGTATTTCACAGAACAAAAAGCTCCAGAAGATTTATAAAAGTTTTTTGGAGCATGCTCAAAAGTAGTGCTAATAAGAGGAAGGTAATCTTTAAAGGCGTCGATTTTGATGCCTTTAGAATGTATAATGTTATCAGATACCACTTCCGCCAAGGGGATATCAGAGGAGTGCGGCATCTTTCTTGCGCACTCAAGGCACGTGGAGTATAGTTCTGATGACGAAATGGTGGTTTAAGGATAAATGAGGCATATCGACCACAATATAAAAGCCGCCCTCATTGCTGAGAGCGGCTTCGTGACTTTACATCTTGTCTCTAGCCTTCTACTTCAACTTGAAAACCGCCATAAGCCATTTGCTTCATGTCAAAAGGCATCGACATGTCTTTATATCCTTCCATCTGCTTATTCATTTCTTCCATTACTTTAGCATTGACCTCATCCCGATGTTTTTTGGATTCAAAGACTATAAAAGAAAACCAAACGGTATCACTACTTGTTGCTCCAGTTATTTCAGTAAATGCACGCGCTTTCTGACCACCCATTTCCTGTGGGATAAGGTCGTCGCCACGACATTCATAGTATTCAAGCGCACCACACTTCATCCACGTATCACGGCCACTTTCTGCCATTTTTTTGTATTCCTCAGCTTTGTTTTTTGGCACTACAAGCACAAATCCGTCTACATATTTTGCCATAATTTATTCACCCCTTTTTTTCTAACTATTTTTGATAGTATTATGCCGCATTTGATACAATGCTAGTCGAAGCATGCAAATATTATGAATAAATATGCAAAAATCCGGCTGATAGGTTTCCGAGAATGGCACACGTGAAAAGTATTGTTTGGATGGCGAATGGTGGCCCTAAGGGGAAACAAGACAAGTCAACCGCTATATACCGTGGTTTTGAGGCGTTTTACAGATGACATTTGGATTTCCAGAGCTTGAGGCCAGCCCTTTCTGTATAAACCCTAGCAGTTCATTTACTATGATATCGATGTTTAACGGATGTTCAGCGGAAATTTCCCTGAAAGACGGATTCTGGCGCGGGAAAGTGGCCACGGACATCGCAAAAAACAGGGCGTTTTCTGTATTTTCAAAACTGAAGATACCCTGGCTTTTTCCTTCTTCAAGTAACGATTTCACCCTTGCCCAGACCGGTACCAGCGCTCCTTTTATTTTCTCAAACCGGTCGCTTTGCAAAATAAATTCCTGATACAGGATATTGATCAATTCCGGGTCTTCAAACCTTAGACTGATGATGTGTCCCAGGATTGATCGGAGTTCATCAAGCAGCGTGGTCTCCTCATCCGCAAGACCATTTTGGTAAGTATTCTCCAGAAAATGATCGAACAGGGCCAGTAAGACATTTTCCTTGCCGCCGAAATGATAAGCTATCAAAGCAATGTTTACCCCGGCCGCCTGAACGATTTCTCTGGTGGATGTGCCATCAAAGCCTTTTCTGGCAAACAGGCCTTTGGCGGCCGTCAATATTCTGGCTTTGGAATCGTTGTTATTGATAAGAATCGCCTCAATCCGTTATTTAATTGAACCTACAGTTCCACCCCCGGCCGCTGGTAGGAACTCCGGTAGGGCTTCTTGCGGCAGGTGATAGTCCCCGGGCAGAAGCTTTTTCTCGTATTTTTTAATTGCCTTCAATTCTTCCGGTGCGAGAATGCCATCCCTGAAAAAGGCTTTTAAATACTCATTATGGTATTCGGTCGGATCATGGCCTGGAATAAGCACTAACTCAGGCAGTGCTTTATGCAGTTCCTGAGTTAATCTTATGGACCGGATATAATCTTCCGTCCAACTGGCATCAAGGATAATGGAGCGGACTTGCTCAACCGCCAGATGGCGAAGAGTATACAAAGAGTCTCCGCAAAGCAGAACCTGATAATCCCCGCCTTGCAGTAAGACGCTTAAATGTCCGCTGCTGTGTCCGGGTGTTGGTAGCAAAACGATACTGCCGTCGCCAAAGACATCCCGGCTTGCGGGGAAACTATGGAATTGTCCCGAGGAGTACGAGATGATCTCCAAATCAGCAATCATGGCGATGGATTTCGGATACACTTGGGGAATCACTCCCAAAAATTTTTTATGTCTGGACAGCCACTCTGGCGAACTAACCAGGACTTTGGCCTGAGGAAAATATTTTAAACCACCGATATGGTCTTCATGAAGATGGGTCAAGATGACATTTTGCACATCCCGGCATTGATATCCCAGCGCCTGCAGCTGCATGTTTATTTCTTCTTCCGGCTGAAGCACATACTCATCTTCATCGGTTACCAGCCCCGTAAGTCCGGTATAATATTCTTTATGCTTACGGGCCTGTTCCCAATTGATACCCGTATCTACCAGAATTGGCCCTGCGGAAGGATGATCAATCAGGAAACAATTGATGGGTACCAGAATATAGTGTTTCTTATCCGTAGCAAATTTGAATTTTCCTTTTAAACCGCTCCAACCCTCCAGACCGCCGAAAAACTGGCCATAGGGCACTTTCGTACAACCGGTTTGGATAATATAAAGCTTCATTTTCATCTATTCCTTCTAGTTAATCGATTGATTAATTTAAATATATCTCATAGCATAGTTGCTGTCAAGGGGGAGCCGGATGAGCCATATGATCATTACTTGCCAAAAGGCAAATATCCTTTTTCTTCTATAAATTTCAAATACCTGGCTCCGATTTCTAATAAATGTAATAGTGATGCCGATGCCAGGATATCATTGAAAAGCAGCTTACAGGGCATTCTAATTGTGACAAAGCATATGTTGCCGCCATTGCAAGAAAAATTATGATGTATGGAGGGTAATAAGGAAAAACCGCCCGACTAATACTTAAGGGTATTTGTTCGGGCGGTTTTTCTTATTATGGCCAGTATTCTTGTTTGTATTGAGTGGGAGTGAACAGAGCATATTACCTATCTTTATTCTTCACATGCCAAGGCACCATGATGAAGAAAATTTTGAATTAGCAATTCAAGATATATTTCAGGCATTATAACTGCCATATGCCGGACTATTTTTAATCCCGCAGGGCATAGGCATGCTGGCGACACGAAGTCGGCTTGGGACGCTCACTCACTAATCAAGTTTTGTTGGCGATCGCGCTGCTTATCCGTGGCGCCGGGCTTGGCGGATTGTTCATCCCGATCATGGCTTCCGCTTATATCGGGATTGAAGGAAAACATATTCCCGATGCCAGCACGGCAACAAGAATTTTTCAGACGATCGGAGGTGTATTCGTTCCTTTGATGATATGGTATTTTCTCACCCCTTGCCGTTTTTCAGTAAGTTCTATTTATGGAATTTTATTTCCCCAAATAAAGTGGAATCGCTGTTTCCCATGATGCTATTTGCGTAATAAATTGCTCTTTAGAAAGATGGCTCAATATGTATTGGGTTCCGGCCACAGTAAGCGCAGTATGAACATATTTCACAGTGCATTCAGTATCTTCACCTAATTGTCTGGTTGTTATGTTTATGACTGATACCAGATGTCCGGGGGTAGTTCTTACATATTCGACCTCCCTGCCGATGTCATAAACGGAACATATCCAAACGGTTTCAGGCATATTTTGCTGCGTAGTTGTAAATACACAATTCTTTTCAGCTATTCCCGATTTAGAATAGAGCATTGTACTCTCCCAGCCGGAAACCCACTTCTTTTCTGCTTCAGGGCAAAAGGCTTTAAAGACTACCTTGCAATCCCCCTTTACATGGATAGTATGCGTGAACTCTTTTCGCAGTGCGTTTTTCATTTGAATCTCCTTTCATATTTTTATATACTGAAAATAAACTATGAAGCTATAAACAAGTCAATATAAATTTTATTGAAGGGAGATTAAATTTGTTAAGAATAAATGATATATGCAAAATGTACAAAATATCAAGGAGTACTTTGCTCTATTATGATTCAATCGGATTACTCAAACCTGCGGAAAGAACAGGAGCAAATTATCGATTGTATTCTTATAGTGATTCATTGAGGCTTGAGCGGATACTAAATTTCAGAAAAGCCGGAATATCATTGGAAGAAATTAAGCATTTACTCGAGTATGACGAGATTGGCTATTATAAAATTCTTGTGGACAGATTTAACCAAATCAATAATGAAATCGAAAAATTAAAAGAACAGCAAAATTATTTAGCAAGCATGTTAAAGAATAATGCTCTCCTAAGAACCTGCGAACTGATAAATATGGATACATGGATGATGCTTATGCGTTCATCTGGTTTTGATGAAGACCAGTCAAAAAAATGGCACATGTTTTTTGAACAGATTTCGCCCTCAGAGCATACAATTTTCCTTGAAACACTGGGGTTATCAAAGGGTGAGATTAATGAAATTAAAACATGGTCCAAGGGGCAAGTTTAATGGATTACAAAACTGCCTTTTATCATACGCCTTTCCTCTAAGGGAGTATCAGGTTCAAGCGGCACCTTTATTGAACGTTCAAGGCATACAGAATGTTGTGTTAGAATTGAGAGGATGAAAGGCTTATAAATCAAGGATTTTGACGTTTTGGCTTGTTTGTAATATACATTTAATCGTGGACAGTTCAAGTATTATAGTTTTTAAGGATATAGAATATTTTTGTGTGGTTGTAACTTTCGTGGAATTTTTGTTACTCAATATATAGAACAATAAAAGGAGGAAACGTATGAGCCAGTTTGAAAATTTATATGACGAATATTGGCAAGACGTTTTCCGATTCCTTTTTCGGCTTACGGGATATCAGCGGCAGCTTGCCGATGAACTGACACAAGAAACTTTTTATCAGGTGATGTTATCTTTTCACAGGTATAGAGGAGAATGTCAGATAAAAACCTGGTTGTGTCAAATAGCTAAAAATGTCTATTTCAATACAATTCGTAAAGATAAGAAAGTCAGGCTAGGTTTTATTCAAGAATATGCTGATCACGTAACGTTTGCTTTCGATTCAGTTGTTACCGATTACGAAACAAAAGAATTGGTTGACAACGCTATAAAAGTGATTACTCAGCTTGACGATAAAACGAGGGATGTTTTGATTTACCGTATATTTTCGGAACTCACCTATGCACAAATAAGTACCTTGCTAAAAATAAATGAAAGCTCAGCAAAAGTTATTTTCATGCGTGGCAAATACAAGCTGCAGAATAAGCTTCGGGAGGAGTATGGATATGAAATATGATTGTGATCTGATTAAAGATTTATTGCCTTTATACCATGACAAAGTGACCAGTGATTTTAGTTCAAAGGTTGTTGAAGAACATTTGAATGAATGTGATGAATGTCGTCGCTATTATCACAAAGTGAAGAAAGCTGCCGATATACAATTCAAGTCTTCGTCTAGAACAGATAACGCAGGCGGCTATTTATCTCTTGCCAAAAGACTTCGCAGAGCAAAATGGTATTGGAGGCTTTGTATTGGACTTTTTCTTGGCTGCATTATTTCTCTATCCCTGATGTATGCGGATGGAAACCGTTTTGACCCTATGAGCGCTGCTCAAGCCGGCAATGTCATTGATAAGAATTCTCGATTGCTGGCCACAGTACCTATGGGCAAGGAACGCATATTATATATCTATGACGACGATGGGCTGTACCGCGATATTGATGTCATTTATCATTTCCCATTCTGGAAGTATAGTTATAAATGGCCAAACAGATATATTGCGTATCCAAACTCGAGGGTACAATTGATTACAAGAGGGAGCTATGCCAATTCAATTAATAAATCTTTATATATTATATTTGCCGTGGTGGTTAATGACACGCGCGTAGCTTATATTGAGCTTGGTAAAGAGGGCAAGTTGCAGCGGCAGAATGTTGATTCTCCAATAACGGTTTTCTTCTGGGACGAGACAGAAAATTGGGATGGTACCGGCACTTGGAATGGGATGATTAAAGATTCAGAATTACGAGGCACGGCCTATGCTAGTGATGGAACCGTACTATATAATTTGGCGCATGAGACTAATGGACAGGATACTATTAAATGGATCCCCGTAGACTGAATGCAGTTTCAGAATCGCATCATTCCACCTGAGGGATACCAGAGGGATACGGCATCATTTTTGTATACAGAATCGAATTGCGATATTGTAGAATTTGTTAAACAAATAGAAAAGGATAAAAACATTTGGATTGTTGGGGGGAACACCATTGTTTTCACAGAAGGATAGACCAAAAAATGACGGATCTCCCTTCTATTTTATTAGCTGGGAGATCCGGTAAAACCATTATGTAATTGATGCTGCAAAAATAGCTTTAATGGAGCTTGACAATATCTCATTAAATTCCTCATCCGTTTGCTGAGCTGCCAGGCCTTGCGATAGAGCACGCGAAAAGCTGGCGATCAATCCTTGATTATGTGATAACTTTTCATTTGCTTCAGTTTGAGTATATCCCCCTGACAAAGCCACAACCCGTACAATATGAGGGTCACTCAATAAATCGCTAAAGAAATTATCTTTTGTTGGTATGGATAGCTTAAGCATGACTTTTTCGTCTTGTTTAAGGCTAGATAACTGATTAAAAATTTCTTGCTTCAATATTTTTTCGGATTCTTCCTTATCAGGGCTGTGAATATCCACCTCAGGTTCGATAATTGGAACCAGTCCTGCCTCAATGATTCGTTTGCCAATCTCGAACTGCTGCTCAACCACCTTTTTTATTCCTTCGTAGTTGGCATCTTTAATAATAGAGCGCATTTTGGTTCCGAAAATGTTCTTTTCAACAGCCCGCTTCAAAAGAGTATCCAAATCTGGGATTGGCTTCATAAGCTGAACACCATTTTCAATAGCGTCAAGTCCTTTATCAACCTTTAAAAAAGGAACGATGCCTTTCTTCTCCCAAAGGTAATCCGCAGTAAATTGATCGTCAATGGTGCGGTCCATTGTGTCTTCAAATAAAATGGCACCTAAAATATACTGGGAAGTAAATGCAGGACTTGTTATAATCCGTTTTCTCATGTCATGCACTAAATTAAACATTTCTTCTTCATTGGAATAGCTGTCTTCCTTAATCCCATATTGAAGAAGTGCTTTTGGAGTACTCCCGCCACTCTGATCTAAGGCAGCGATGAAACCTTTTCCTGTGTGGATTCGATCCAGTTGCACCTTGTTCATTAAATTATCTCCTTTCTGTGAAAAACAAATTTTAGTATAGTATAGTTGCATACATATATATTAATTCCCCGTTTAACAAAATAATAACATCCAGCTTTCTCGTCAAAACCAAAATGCTATAGTATAGTTGTGTTTAAAAGGTACTCTGCCTAATCTTGTGCAAAAGTTATCCGCCAAGGCCCCACCAGATTCAAACGGCATCATTATTACGCACTCAAGCCATACAGAATGTCGCTGCTTGCTTGAACGTACGTCAAGAGTTGAAAATAAAGGTGTTTAAGCACATTAGCAATAGCTGTAAGTATTGAGACCCTTGAGGATATAAAAAAGATGATATCTAAGTGAAATGTGGATATTTTAAGGCTTCTTTGAATTCAATACAACTAATCGAATAAATAGTTGAATTATCCCACAACAAAACAGGACCTCCTGTCGTAATTACTATTCTACGATAGGAGGTCTTTTTCGTCATTGTCTGTTATCTATGGGCTTTTTCACTATTCTGTAATTAAGCTTTCTACTTCGTAAAGCCGTGGTGTCTTTATGCCGTATTTTCTGGCATCTGTAATAACTTCCTGCACAGCATAGCCAACTTTAAAGTGGTTATGCGCCACAAGCGCATAGGACATGCTTTTCGGAGAAAAAACAACGTGACTCATAAGAAAACTAACGACTTTCGGCGGAAGGCCGCTCAACACTTTTGTCAAAAAATCAAGTTTTGAGCCCTTTGCTTTCAAAACAGGGATCATTTCTTTCAAGTTCCGGCTTAATCCATCAAGCGCTTCGCGTGAGGAAATTACTTTTTCAAAACTGCCGCTTTTTAATACTTCGACTTCCATTGCAGCGTTGAACGCGAAGTGATTCCAGAACCAACTTTTTACATCCTTTTGAACCATTATCTTGAAGCCCGCCTCAACAAAAAGCTTGCGGACCTCTAAATCTCTTTTGGTTGGCTCGGGTTCAAATGTCCCAAACTGAACTGTCTTGTAAAGCCCACCGTAAAGAGTGTTCCCTTCAAACCCGCCACCGGCGCCGGGGAAGCCATAAACAATTTGACTGAGCGGAATGGGCTGAACAGCTGTTTGAGGATCTTGCCAAAAGTTATTAAAAAAAAGAACTGTCGCATTTCCAACTCGCGGTGCAAGGTATTTTACCGCACTTGATACCTGCTCGGGGTTTACGCTCATAAAAATGAGGTCATAGTCGTGATTTTCTTTTATCGCTTCATGCGTTACAATAGGCCATTTTTCTTTGACCAGCCGGTCTTTTTTGCTTCGCCTTGCATCCCATATTTCTAAGTTTACATATGAGCCATATTGTGCCTTCCTGCCTTCACGTACATAAAACTCAACGGTATGGCCTGCATTTTCAAACGCCCAGGCGTACTGCGTTCCTATAACTCCTCGACCCAAAAATAGTATTTTCATAAAGCATCCTCCAAAATGATCATGTGTTGACTTTTCAACACTTGTTTGATATTCTTAGCATACTGATTTGTTGAGAGAATTTCAATAGTTACAGTTGTTCCAACTGTTGAGAACTCAACACATTGCGCTAATTTGTTGAATATCTGGAGGATTAATTTGTGGATAGAAGAATACAAAAAACAAGGCAGTTGATTATGAATACCTTTATCGACCTTTTGGCTGAAAAAGGATTTGAGAAAATAACCATCAGTGATATTGCCGAACGCGCAAACATAAACCGAGGGACTGTTTATCTACATTACGTGGATAAATTCGACTTGCTTGACAAGTGCATTGAAACATATGTTGAGCAGCTACTACATCACTGTGCAAATAGCGCTGATACTAAATTAGACGTAAGCGCATTTCAAAGCGTATTTGAATATTTGGAGAAAAATTTTACAATATACAAGTTGCTTCTTAGTAATGAGGGAATTGGATTT
>JAEWJR010000052.1:0-134795 GCA_023386445.1 Bacillota bacterium
AGCCAGAGCTCTCTGCATGGTGTTGGGATTTACCGAAAATTCAACAGCCAGGTCTCTCACAGACTGCAGCCTCTGCCCCGGCTCCCAGACACCGGATACTATTCTGAGTTTTACATCATTCATTATCTGAAGATAAATGGGCACATTTGATGAATAATCATTTGACATTAAAACACCCCTTCCGGTAAATTTTACTATCCCTCTTTATCTGCTTTATCCCAGGTTATTTTATAGCTTCCCTTATGCTCCTTCGCAGTAACGGTTATTTTGTAGTCACCCGGTTTGTCAAGTATCACCTTAAAATCCGAGGTCGGAAGGTCGTTTTTTTCGTAGATGGTCTCGTCCTTTTGATTCTTTTCATCTTTTTTATCTGCTTCCTTAATAATAACAAAATCAAGCTTTCCTTTTTCTGAAACTATGTTAACACTAACCTCAACGGCTTCTCCTTCTTTTACATGCAAATCTGTAGTTTTATATCCGTTGAATTTTTGATAGGACGCGGACATCCTGGTAAAGGTATTTATCTCCACTGATCCCGTTGAACTTCCGCTTCCGTAAGTACATCCTGATGTAAATGCTATGGCAACTATAAGTGCCAATAAAAAATTTGTTTTTTTCCTCATATTTATGCCCATGCCCAGCATTTCGCATAAATATCCTGATGGAAATGGCATGGGCCCGGTACCTCCTTTACTTATATCTACAATTTATTCAACTTTAATTCCTTTTAATAGTTTATGGCGCTGTATTATTGTACTAATCTCTTAATACAATAATACAACAATTGTATTAAGACGTCAATACAATTTTCACAGCTGCTGCCGGAAGTCATTGAGAACTATAAACAATGCATGTATTCTTCAGCTTTTCCGGCCTCTACTGTAAAACCGGCACCTTTGGCACAAAAAATAGAATTTGAGGTATATTCCTGATCCGCATTTTTATTATAACCGGATTTTTCTACCACTTCGGGTGCATTATGGCATATGTCGTAGCCGTCAAAAAACAGGTTTATACTGCCCTTTCCTTTTGTAAAGGAAATCAGCTCCATACTGTAATTCATAAAAGTTTCAACCGGTCCCCGTCCTCTTATTTTAACCTTATTTCCCTGCGTTTCAGGAGGCTCAAAATCACCATGCATTTTCTGTATATCCGACAAAACCCTTCCAATGCTGTCAATATCAACTTCTATCCTGAAACGGTAAAAGGGTTCCAGCAATATACATCCGGCTTTTTCCAGCCCCTGTCTCAAGGCTCGTAAAGCTGCTTCTCTGAAATCACCCCCGCTGGTATGTTTCAGATGAGCTCTGCCTGTCAAAAGTGTGATTTTAACATCCGTAACCGGCAAGCCGGCAAGAACTCCGTTATGCTCCTTCTCAAACAAATGGGAGCGGATCAGATTCTGATAACTGGGAAAAAGGTCGTCGATATGGCATATACTTTCGAAGGAGATACCGCTGTTTCTCGGTGCCGGCTCGAGTCTCAAATGTACCTCGGCATAGTGTTTCAGAGGCTCAAAGTGCCCATATCCCGTTGCCGGCCGGGATACAGTCTCCTTGTAAAGGACCTGGCAGGGCCCGAAATCCACTTTATATGAAAATCTTTGTTCTATTATCTGTTTTAACACTTCCAGCTGTATAACGCCCATTATGCTGAAGTGCAGCTCCTGAAGCGCTTCATTCCAGGAAACATTGAGAGCCGGATCCTCAGCTTCAAGAAGTTTCATTTTATTTAATACTTCCTTGTTGTTCAAACTTTTATCAAAGACAAGTTTTGACTTAAGTGCAGGTACCATCCTGTATACGGCTCTCTCTTCCAGGGTTCCAGCTCCGTCTCCGGCACAGGCTTTTGAAAGGCCTGTAACAGCGAAAACCTCTCCTGCCGAAACAAATTCCTTTGTTGAAAACCTGTTGCCGTTGTATAATCTTATTTGATTAACTTTTTCAGAAGGCCTGGCATTGCCGGTGCTTTCGTCCGGCTTGCCGTATTCCAGAACATCCTTTACAGAAAGCGTTCCCGAAAGAGCCTTTATATATGTAATTTTGCTCCCCTGCTCATCATGGCGTATTTTATATATTCTTCCGCTGAATTTCCCGGTGTTTTTTTCTTCATAATCAGAATATGACAACAGATCAAGAACTTCTATAAATTCTGTTATGCCAATATCCTGAAGAGCTGAGCCTGCCATGCAGGGAAAAACACGGCCCTGCTTTATCAGCACCTTCAATTCCCTGAGCCAATCTACCTTTTCAACCTTTCCCTGCAAATAGAGTTCTAAAAGAGTTTCATCTCTTTCGGCCACAAATTCCATCAATCCTGGATTTGTATTTTTGAGTTTTTCTATAGGAAGGCAACCGGTATTTTTTGCGGCACTTGAAATCGAATCTGCGGTAAACAGGATATCAGCCGTCAGCTTTACTTTTATTTCATCTATAACGTTTTCAATATTTGCTCCTATGCGGTCAATTTTATTAATAAAGAAAAAGGTAGGAATATTTAAATTTCTTAAAAGCCGCCATACGGTTTCAGTATGACTCTGTACACCTTCAACAGCGCTGATAATGATAACCGCATAGTCCATTATCTGTAATGCTCTTTCCATCTCGGATGAGAAATCTGCATGTCCGGGAGTATCTATCAGGTAATAGGTTGATTGGTCATAAGTAAAAACAGCCTGATCGGTGAATATGGTAATGCCTCTGTCTTTTTCAATTTCGTGGCTGTCAAGAAAGGTATTTTTATGATCAACTCTGCCTCTGCTCCTGATGCTTTTAGTATGGTATAAAATCTGTTCTGCAAATGTAGTTTTTCCGGCATCCACATGCGCCAGTATGCCTATGGTTTTCTTCAATATTAACCTCCATGAGCCGTATAGCGGCCACAAAACTGTAATGAAATCTTTTCCTTCCTCATCCGCTATACGGCGAATAAAGGAGGTTAATTGGCCATGTGCGCTTTCAAAGTATTGCGAAATACTTTTAATATTTCGCACGAGCACTGGCGAAGTCTTTCAGCCAACCTCCCAAGCCATAATATGGCTTTGAGCCGCAATAACGGCACAAAATGCCAGGACAATAAAAAACTGCCAACAAGTATTTGTCAGCAGTTTTCAGGCTTAATAATTATTCTTTGCCATGATCATGTCCGCAGCCGCATTCATCATCTTCACAATCGCAATCCCATTCAAGTTCTATCTTCTGGTGGCAGTGAGGGCATTCGATTGCTTCCGCATCCTCATCAATCAAATCAAGATCAACCTCTATTTCTTCACCGCAGTATGGGCATTCGATTTCTTCGAATTCGATCTCATCTTCGTCTTCGTAAACAACCTTTTCAAGTTCGGCAAGATCCTCGTCAATACCATCCACCTGCTCGCTCATTTCGTCCTGTATCTCTTCAACGTCATCAATTGCAAGGGCAATATCGTCCAAAACATCAATGATAGCAGTCAAAAGCTTGCCTTCATTTGTAGTATCTTCTATTTTCATACCCTCTGCCAATCCTTTAATGAAAGCAACTCGTTCACTAATATAACTCATAATCCTACCTCCTCATTTTTACTTAAGTATATTTTATTTATTAACTCTTTCCATGTAATCATTTGTTCTGGTATCTATTCTTATAATATCTCCAGTATTAACAAAAAGGGGCACTTTTATAACAGCACCTGTTTCAACAGTAGCAGGTTTTGTAGCACCGGTAGCAGTATCACCTTTAAATCCGGGGTCAGTCTGGGTAACCTCAAGCTCGACAAAGGTTGGCGGTTCTATACCAAATACATTTCCTTTGTGTGAAAGTATCCTGACCACTTCGTTTTCCTTAACAAGATCTAGAGTGTTTCCAATTGAGGCCTTGTTTATAGGCATCTGTTCATAGGATTCAACATCCATGAAATAGTATAAATCGCCATCATTGTAAAGGTACTGCATATCTTTTCTTTCAATATGAGCTTTTGGCATTTTATCGGTTGGATTGAATGTTCTTTCAACTGTTGCGCCGGTCACTATATTCTTCAGCTTTGTTCTTACGAAAGCGGCTCCTTTACCGGGTTTAACATGCTGGAATTCTACCACCTGAAAGATATTATTGTCCAATTCAAAGGTCACACCGTTTCTAAAATCGCCTGCTACTATCATATCTTACCTCCATGATATAAATAAAATTTACATTTTTATGAGTTAATAAATAACATAAAGAACTTTAATGTTTAATTGTTCCTAGTTTATATTAAATTAATTTTAACGTTTAGGCAAGTAAAATTTCGAAATTATTCACCAATTACTTTATTTTTGGTTAATTTAATACTTATTTCTCTCATTTTCACAGAATAATGATTTCTTTTGGAGCGTGAGTTAAAATTTGGGGAGTTTGATCCCTTATAATAATAGTATCTTCAATTCTGACACCGCCTAAACCCTCAACATATATTCCAGGTTCAACAGTAACTGCCATATTATTTTCAAGAACTTTATTCCCGCCCATTGACAGTCTCGGGTTTTCATGAATTTCAAGTCCCAGACTGTGTCCCAGTCCATGCCCGAATTTCCCTTCAAAACCTTTTCCATAAATTATATCTCGTGCAATTTTGTCAACTTCCCTGCCGGTTCTGCCTCTGACCGCACCTTTTTCGGCGGTTAGCTGTGCCTCTAAAACAATATTATAGATATCCAGCATCCTTTTGTCAGGCTGTCCTAAAAATACCGTCCTTGTTATATCCGAGCAGTAATGATTGTACAGGGCTCCAAAATCTATTGTTATTGTATCACCCAATTCAAGTTTTTTTTCAGACGCCACACCATGGGGCATCGAGGATCTCAATCCGGAGGCTACGATTGTTTCAAAGGATGGAGCTGTTGCTCCCAGTTTTTTCATTCTGTATTCCAGCTCGGCAGCAACATCCAGTTCGGTAATCCCCGGCTTTATCAGCGGCAGCACCTGCATTAATGCATCATCAGCTATCTTGACAGCTTTGCTGATTATTTCTATTTCCTGCTCGTCTTTTATGCTTCTCATTTCATCAACCACCGGACCGATACCTTTAAGTACGATGCCCTTGAGTTTGCCTGCCAGGACTTCATATGCCGAAAAACTTACCGCCAGATCTTCGAAGCCAAGAATTTTTACATTTTCCGAATGGATTAACTCGGTTATTGATTCATTTATATCCGGTTTGTGCTGAATTATTTCAAATAAAGGTGCCTGTTTTGAAGATTGCTCCGCATATCTGAAATCTGTGAGCAAATATGCCTTATTTGCTGTTATTACCAAATTTGCCGATGTACCTGTAAAACCTGAAAGATACATGTAGCTTTCCCTTTTGGTAATCAAAGCAGCATCCAGCTGCATATCGGTCAGTTTTGCTCTGAATTTTTCAAGTCTGCTTTCAAGATTATTAATATTATACATTCTAACTCCAATCTGCGTACATAACGCGCTCACTCTGCTAATTTTTGAAATTCCCCATTAATAACTAAGTTCGTTAATTTAAATTCTTTCCTTTTATCAGCTGTACATATAACCATTCAGGTTTGCTGCCGCATGCAAAGCAAGAATATAACTCATTTTCCCAAAACCGCATATCTGTCCTGCGCACACTGGTGCTATCACAGATGTATGCCTGAATTCTTCCCTGCTATGTATGTTGGACAGGTGTATCTCGATTGTAGGTATCTCAATTGCCTTTATGGCATCCCTGATAGCAATGCTGTAATGAGTATATGCCCCTGCATTGATTATCACAGTTTCGTAAACTCCCCTTGCAGCATGCAGTTTGTCAATAATCTCACCCTCATGATTGCTTTGGATAAAGTCAGTTTCAAGTCCAAGTTGTTCCGAGGTAATATTCACCGCCTTTGCTATGTCCAGAAGCGTTTCACTTCCATAAACTCCTTTTTCCCGGACCCCCAACAGATTAAGATTGGGACCGTTAACAACCAATACTTTTTTCATATTAACTATCCTTCCTTTCGCTGTGCTCAAGACACAAAAAGTGATGTCTGTGACTATTCATATTTTTCTCTGGCCTGGATATAGAGCTTTTTCATTTCCAGGGCATCCTCTGCCATCATTCCTCTCGACTCACAAATAATTACAGGCTCCATTTTTCTTTTGACAAGTATTGGAGCCAGATGTTCAAACTCCGGCCCGAACTGTCTGTCTGAAAAATTCCAGTGTCTTTTTTCTCCTCCTTTTGAAAACTCTATTCTGCTGAAATGACAATGAATATTTCTTGCCCTTTCCTTTCCGATTGAGTTTTCAATTATGTCTATAACTGCTGCAAAATCCTCCTCAGAATTAAGCCTTCCAAGACCACGGGCGTGCACATGTCCAAAATCGATTGTGGGAATAATCCTTTCATCCACCTTGCACATTTCCATTACCTCTTCGATGGTACCCAGCTGATTGTGCTTTCCCAGCACCTCCGGGCAGATGTGCACGTCCCCGTAGCCTGCAGCATCAGAGAGTTCCAGTGTTTCCTGCAATATCTGCAAAGCATATTTCAGAGCAGTCTCTCTTCCCACCTTGCTGCAGGAGCCGGTATGCACGACAATTCTTTTTGCATCCATCCATTTTGCCACTCTGAGTGTCTCCAGAATATACCTTTTTGAATTTTCTCTCTTTTCCTCTTCCTCACTGGACATGTTTATATAATATGGAGCGTGTATGCTTAAGGATATGTTATTATCCTTTGCCTGCCGGCCGATTTCGGTTGCAGTTGCTTCACCCACATTCACACCCTTTGTGCAGGAGTATTCGTATGCGTCCAGCCCCATACCCGCCAGCCACGCTGGCATTTGTGAAGACGACTTGTATCCTTGTTCATAAAAGCTGTCAGAGTTTCCAGAAGGTCCAAATTTTATCATAACTATACCCATGCCCAGCATTTCGCACAAAACATAATGATAAAAATGGTATGGGCCCGGTACCTCCTTTTAATAATTTTTATAATTTCTTTCAACCTTTTCTCCTAAAAATATTGTAGACTATTAGTGTTTCTTAATATACGTCAATAATACCGCATTTGTTGAGGCAATGTCTTATAAACAAGATTCCTTTTATGAACAATCAGCCCAAATTGCTTTCCAGAAAAACCTTCATGGCCTTATAGCACATGTAAACATCTATTTTACTGGTTACCTCCACAGGGGAATGCATTGAAAGCAAAGGCACACCGAAATCAAGTACTTCAACGCCAAGGTTTGCAACATACTGTGCTATGGTACCTCCGCCCCCCTGGTCAACCTTTCCCATTTCAGAAGTATGCCAGATTATCCCTTTTTCATTGAAAAGCTTCCTTATTAGTCCAACTGCCTCGGCATTTGCATCACTGGCATCATATTTTCCTCTTGAACCGGTATATTTCTGAATCAAAACCCCGTTGCCCATATAGGAAGCATTTCTCTTTTCCTGAACCTCCTGATATGCCGGGTCAACGGCAGGGTTTACATCAGCCGATAACATGATGGATTTTTCCATACATTCATTCAGTAAAATATCTGAAAAATTTGCAGTTGTCAAATAAATAAGCTTTGAAATAAAACTCCTCAGAAAATTGGATTGAGCTCCTGTGTTTCCGGTGCTTCCAATCTCTTCCTTATCGGTAAGGATGCACAGTGCGGTTTTATCTCCGGGCTTTGCATCCAGCAGGGCCTTCATACCTGTATATGCACATACCCTGTCGTCCTGTCCGTACCCGCCCACCATACTCCTGTCAAGTCCGATATCCTTTGCCTTAAACGCAGGAACTGCCTCCAGTTCTGCAGACAGAAAATCTTCTTCTACCATTCCGTATTTTTCATTGAGAATCTTTAATATATTCAGCTTTATTTTATCCTTTACCTTCTTATCATTATACGGCCTGGAGCCTATCAATACATTTAAGCTCTCACCTGCCACCACTTCTGTTGCCTTCTTTTGCATCTGATCCTGAGCCAGATGGGGAAGCAAGTCCGTTATTGTAAACACCGGATCTGTTTCATCTTCCCCGATGCATATTTCAACTTTTGTTCCGTCTGCTTTTACAACAACTCCGTGAAGTGAGTATGGTATAGCAACCCATTGATATTTCTTTATACCACCGTAATAATGTGTTTTAAGCAGAACAAGACCAGAATCCTCATACAGGGGATTCTGTTTGATATCCAGTCTTGGTGAATCAATATGAGCCCCTACCATGTTGATGCCGTCAATCACCGGTTTATCTCCAAGTATTGCAATAGCAACTGCCTTATGCCTATTTATGTAATAGACCTTGGCACCTTTATTTAATTTTTTGCCCTGCTTAAACAATTTTTCCAGATTTTCAAAACCGTTTTTAAGCAATTCCTTTTCTACAATTGCTGCAAACTCTCTTTCTGTTTTTCGCTTATTTAAATATTCCTTGTAATTTTCACAAAGATCAAAGGCATCTCTAATATCCTTTTCACTGTTCTCCCATGCATTCTTAGGCTCATAGGAAAGTTTTTCCTTTAACAGCTCTGCTTGTGACTTTTCTTCACTCATGACAATCTCCCATCCGCATACCATGTACGCTTAATCCCATTATTTTGACTTAACCTAAAAAAATTGATAATATTATTTAAAGAAATTAATTTAAAATATTTTTAATAATATTACCTGTATATAATTAAGATATCCAAATCAATGTATATTAACACAATCCGGATAACTTATTCAGTTTTATTATACTTACCAAAGGAGAAAGTTACAATGTTTGACAATCATATTCATTCAAAATTTTCTACAGATTCTAAAATGAACGCTGAGGATGCTTGTAAAAGAGCCGTTGAAACTGGATTAACCGGAATTGTATTTACCGATCATGTGGATTATGATTATCCTGACTTTGACGAAAGTTTTTTAATAAATTTTAATAAATATTTTGAGACCTTTACTGCTCTTCAAGATAAATGGAAAGAAAAACTTAAAATTCTCATAGGCGTCGAAATGGGCTTTCAGCCCCAGGTTTTGGAGCACATTAACAAGGTATTGCTACAATATCCCTTTGACTTTGTTATAAATTCCGTCCATATTATAGACCATATGGACCCGTATACAGGTGCATTTTTCAGAGGACGAACCCAGCAGCAGTCTTATGAGCGCTATCTGGAGGAAATTTTAGTTTCAGTCGGAGCCTATGACAGCTATGATATCATAGGCCATATCGGATACGCTGCACGCTATGGAGACTTTGAGGACAAGCCGTTAAGATATGCCGATTACAGTGATTTGCTGGATCAAATACTGAAAGCCGTCATTGCCAGGGGCAAGGGTATTGAAATAAATACCTCAGGCCTGCGTTCAGATCTGAAGCAGCCCATTCCCGGTTATGATGTGTTCAAAAGATATTTTGAACTTGGCGGAGAAATAATAACCATGGGTTCCGACTCACACTTTACCGAGCATCTTGGCCATAGTTTCAAAGAAGCCGCTGCTCATCTGAAAGACATAGGCTTTAAACATGTTGCTCATTTTGAGAAAAGAAAACCGGTATTTGAAAAACTATTAATATAAATTTAACATAATATCCCATTGCAATTTAACTGTAGTGGGTATATATTAAATATTGTAGTAGAAAGAAGGTGATAAAATTGAATAAGGATAACGTATTTATTAATCCGGACGTTATTGAGGATTGTCTGAGTGAATGCTTTGATGTTTTTGAAAAACAATCTCACGCGAACACTTCCGCCAATATCTCAGAAGCAGTTGAAACAGCCTAGTGAAAAGGGCTTTTTTACTTTCTAAGGTTTTTTTCCTGAAGTTCCTTCATCATCAAGCATTCCGCAACCCCGTTTTTATATAAATCAGTAATACATCCCACTTCCTTAAATCCATTTTTGATATAGAACCTTTTGGCACCCGGATTAAAATCTGCAACAACAAGAAACAGCTTAGAGGAATTATATGCCTCTTCTATGTATTTTAAAAACTCCTTACCTATTCCAAGGCCACGGAACTCTTCTTTTACAGCAATAATATGCAAGTATGGAAAACTGTGGAAAGCTCCGTTTTCAATAATCCATATAAACCCTAAAACAGTGTTTTCCCGGTTAACCGCAACACTTATCTCACTCTTGCCGATACCCTCACTAATAGCATTCAATAATTTATTTTCATCTGAGAAATAGGTTCTTCCCAGTTCCGATTTCTTCAAAGCAATTATACACTCATTCAAATGTTTATTTTCCGCTTCTATTATATTTATATCCATTATGATTTCCTGCCTTTTCACTCTATTTCCCAAGCCTTTAACATATTGCGCAGTTTTATTTTACCAGTACCGAGTAAGTAACATACTCTCTCTCAAAATGATACCCTAATTTTTCGGACAAGGCCACCGACTCCCTGTTTGCGGCATCCCAACTGGGATATAAATTTCTGTCAAGACATTCCAGTATCAATTTTGCAGCACAGGCAAGAGCCAAACCCTTTCTGCGGTATTCCTGTTTTGTATCTATTTCAATTTCAATTCCGCCGTTATATACCGTGTACGAAGATGCACCCGATACCAGCTTATCGCCGTGAAGGATTACCGCTCCCAGACCATATCTTTCAAATTCCTTGTAGCCCGGAAATTGGGAACACAAGTCTTTTGACCAGTTTTCGGATTTTGTTTTCCGAAATATTTCCTCATCAATCATTTTAATTGCATATTCCGGTGAAACTTTTTCAATATAAGTATTTAATTTCTGCCGGTCAAATACCTCCGGCTCCTTTTTTATCGCATATCTCATAAATTTATTAAACCTGTTTTTATATACCGTTTCTATCAAACCGGCCCACTCATCGTCCCGTGGAACCATTAAAATATTTTGTGCTGAAAAATCATCAGGTATATTTTTTACCAGTTCAATATCCGGAACACCTGCAAAAAAGCAAAAATCCCCTGTTATGATCTGAGCAGCTTCCGGCTGTTCTGCATTATCCGCCCAGGCATTTCCCATTATGCCATGCAGACATGACCATATTAAGGTTTCCTTCCAGCCTTCAAAGAACGGAGCTATTTTATCCATCTCCTGTTTTTTTAAGTGATACATCTGCCATCCCCCATAATTACAATTATTACAATATATTGTTTTAATAATATTACGGCATAAATAATATAAATTATTATTTTAGCTCTTCGGATTTCTTGTATACTCAATGATATCTCCGGGCTGGCAATCCAAAGCATCACATATGGCATCAAGTGAAGAAAAGCGGATTGCCCTTACTTTTCCTGTCTTTAAATTTGATAGATTTACATATGAAATTCCGACTTTTTGAGCAAGTTCATTTAATGTTATTTTTCTGTCTGCCATAACCCTGTCCAATCTTAATATAATAGCCATAATATCTCCTGCATGTTGCAATATTAAAGTCCTGCTAATTTTTTGCGTTGTGCTGATTAATTCAAATTTTACTTTATATTAATATTTTTTATGTCAACTGGCAACTTCCGTACCAGTTGATTTCAAATAGAGCTATCTGTAAGGCAAAACAAATTTTAACAGCACAACAGGTTTATTTTATTAGACGGTAGTATCCCAACGTTTCTGATATATAAAGCCGTATTTTATTACCATTGAAAATAAAATGACAAGGAGTCCGATCATAAAAAGCGTTCCGTCGGCTAAAATAAAACTTCCTTTACTATAAAGTGTGAAATTACAGTTATATCCGCTGAAACGAGGAAATATAAACGCTGATAAGACAAAAAGCACGCCGATTATCATGGTACACCAAACTAATATTTTTGAAAACGGTTTTTTAATAAGGGCTATACCGATCAACGAAATAAAACAACAAAATGTACTTATAAAGAATAAAGAATCAAATAAAAATATCTTTATTTCATCAGTTCCCCAAGCTTTTTCAGTGATACTGGATATAAAATACAAGATCCCAATTAAAGTTACTAATCCCGTTAAAAATATAGATACCGCCAAAATCACTTTGAATGTCAGGCTGAATTTTATCTCCGGTTCCTTTTCAAATTCAAGCAATGTATCTTTTATTTCTTCATTCATATCACAACCCTCCATAAATGGATATTATTACTATAAGTATAATACACTTATAATGAAAGTCAATATATTTTTAACGTTTATCGTTAAACAGTTAAAACAATAAATTGTAAATATGGGGATGTACAATGTGATGGGCAGCATAGGTATTGGCGAAGATCCCTTTTGATGCGGGAAAGGGGTGCTTTCGCACCCCTGTTGATTTATTTCTGAATAAGGTCAATGGAGCCTAATACTACGTGGGCCAATCCAAAACCAATTATGCCAGCGCCGATTGCAACCTTTGAATCACGCCTGGTCATTCCGTGTCTTTTCATTTTCATGTCATAACCACGCATTGCCAATCCGGTTGCCGTAACTGCTGTTCCCAAAACGGCAGGAATAAGTCCTTCTCGCAAAAGAATCCCTCCTTTTAAAACCAGTTGAAAACCCAATCTACTGATTTCAATGAAATAAAGTCAGTTATTAATGTCTGCAAATTATTTTTTTATATGTGACTTTTTATTTTTATTTAATCTATTGTTCCTCCGCCAACTACTACATCTTTATTATAGAAAACCACCGACTGTCCGGGTGTAATGGCTCTTTGCGGTATATCAAAAACTACACGGATTTTTTTCTCATCAATAATATGAATTGTAGCAGGAGCTTCCTTCGCAGAGTATCGGATTTTTGCATTGACTCTCATACCGTCAACAGGTTTCTCGATTGAAATAAAATTTAAATCCGAGGCTGTAAGTGTATCTGAAAAAACTTCGTTGTCATCACCAAGAATAACCCTGTTGTTTTCTGCATCCAGTGCTACCACAAACATAGGTTTTCCAAAGGCTATGCCAAGTCCCTTCCTCTGACCTACCGTATAATGCACTATTCCCTTATGTGTCCCAAGTACATTTCCCTTTGTATCCACAAACTTTCCAGGAACTATTTTTTTATCGCTGTTTTCACTCAGGAATCTTCCATAGTCATTATCGTTTATAAAGCAGATTTCCTGGCTGTCAGGCTTTGTCGCCACAGAAAGTCCTATTTCCTTTGCTATCTCCCTTATCTGTTCCTTTGAATAGTCTCCTACCGGCATCAGAGTCCTTCCCAGCTGCTCCTGCGTCAGATTGTACAGCGCATAAGTCTGGTCCTTTTTATCGGTCACTGATTTCTTAAGAATGTATCTTCCCGACGCAGGGTCAAGCATAACCTTTGCATAATGGCCCGTAGCAATATAGTCAATTCCCATTGCAACAGCCTTGTCAAGCATAGCCTGCCATTTGACATGCCTGTTGCAGGCAATACAAGGGTTTGGAGTACGTCCTTTAAAATACTCTTCCTTAAAATATTCGATAACGGTTTTATTGAAAATATCCTTGAAATTCAGGACATAATAGGGTATTCCAAGCTTATTTGCAACTCTTCTGGCGTCATCAACCGCAGACAGTGAACAGCAGCCGCCCTCTGATTTCTTCATTTCCTCATCCATGTCCTGCCATATCTGAAGCGTTACGCCTATAACTTCATACCCCTGCTGCAATAAAATGGCGGCTGCAACTGAACTGTCCACGCCGCCGCTCATTCCAAGCATAACCTTTTTTGAGCTCATTACCTTAATCTCCTATACTAAGAAAAATTCACAACACGTTAAAAAATGGTTAAATAATAACCGGAATATCATTTATTATTTAACCATTTTTAATTAATTCATAGTTATCCAGTAGTCTATGACATCTGGAATCATACATTGCCGGCAGTTAATCACTAGTCTTCATCGTCAAAATCTTCTTCGCGTCCATGACTGTGATGACAGCTGTTACAGCACCCGTCACAGTCCACACTCTCATCGGGGGCCAGACCGTTTCTTCTCCTGTAATCCTCCAATGCAGCAGCAATAGCTTCCTCTGCAAGATTTGAACAATGCATTTTTGCAGGCGGCAATCCGTCAAGGGCCTCTGCAACAGCCTTATTGGTTATTTTCATAGCTTCTTCAACAGTTTTGCCCTTTACAAGTTCGGTGGCCATACTGCTTGTCGCTACGGCAGCTCCACAGCCGAAAGTTTTAAACTTTGCATCAACTACGATGTTATCCTCTATTTTAAGATACATTTTCATGATATCTCCGCATTTTGCATTCCCAACCTGACCGACACCATTGGCATCTTCAATTTCTCCAACATTTCTTGGATTTGAAAAATGGTCCATGACTTTTTCACTATACATTTTAAATAACCTCTTTTCTCATATATGATCGACTTTTATGTTTGACTTTGATAGATTCAAATACTACTTTTTGTTTTTAATTGCTTCGTATAACGGAGACATGTCCCTTAATCTACTAACTATTTTAGGAATTTCCTCAAGAATAAAATCAACATCCTCCTGGGTGTTTTCCTCTCCAAAAGTTAACCTCAGAGAACCATGAGCAATCTCATGCGGCAGACCAATAGCCATCAAAACATGCGAAGGATCAAGGGAGCCTGAAGAGCAGGCCGAGCCGCTGGAACCGCAAACTCCGATCATATCGAGCATTAACAGGAGTGATTCGCCTTCTATATATTGGAATGAAATATTTACATTACCCGGCAGTCTGCTGGTTCTATGTCCATTCAACCTGATATAAGGGATTTTTGCCATAAGACCTTCTATTGTTTTTTCTCTTAAATCCAGAAGTTTTTTGTTATAGGTTTCCATATTTTCGGCAGCAAGCTCTATTGCCTTGCCCAGTCCTATTACACCCGGCAGATTCTCAGTACTTGCCCTCTTGCCTCTTTCCTGTGCTCCGCCATGTATAAAGGAGGAAATCCTGACACCTTTTCTCACATATAAGGCACCTACACCCTTAGGGCCATAAAACTTATGGCCTGACAAAGATAAAAGGTCGATATTCAGCTTCTCTACATCTATTGCAACATTTCCTATTGCCTGTACAGCATCAGTGTGAAAATAAATGCCCTTTTCACGGGCAAATGCACCTATTTCCTGTATTGGCTGGATGGTACCTATTTCATTATTTGCAAACATGATACTTATAAGAATGGTTGTATCCTTAACAGATTTTTTTAAATCTTCCAGCGATACAAGTCCGTCGCTGTCGACCGGCAGATATGTTACTTCAAACCCTTCGCTCTCAAGGTATTTGCAGGAATTCAATATTGCAGGGTGCTCTATGGCAGACGCAATAATATGATTGCCTTTTTTCTTGTTAGCATTTGCAATGCCTTTTATAGCCCAATTGTCGGCTTCACTTCCTGACCCGGTAAAATAAATTTCCCTTGCCTGTGCACCAAGCGCCTTCGCAACCTTTTCCCTGGCTTCTTCAATTGTTTTCTTGCTATCACGGCCAAGAGTATATATTGAAGAAGCATTACCAAAATGCTCGCAGAAGTAAGGCTTCATTGTCTCAAAAACTTCAGGCTTAACATATGTGGTTGCTGCATGATCTAAATAAATAATTCTGTTTCCCATATCGAACACTCCCTTATGATTTGAACTTTCTATACCCTCTATTGACAATGTATAACATTGTCAATAGAGGGTAGGAATATATGAATCGTTTTTCAAGTATTCCCTAATAATATACCCTTACAAAATTAATAAAAACAGGATTATATGTAATAAATATAATCATTTCTTGTTTTTTCTTCATACTGCTGTACAAGATCGGCTATCGTGATAGAATCAACAACCTCGTTGATTTTATCCCTTAATTTCGCCCAAACTGTAGCTGTAACACAATTATCAGCCTTGTCACAGCTGACAGGCATTTCAAGATCTATGCAGTCCACCGGGCAAAGCGTCCCCTCCAGAGACCTCAAAACATCCCCTACAGAAATATTTTCAGCAGGCCTGGCAAGCAGGTAACCACCTTGAGCTCCTCTGATGCTTTTGACCAGACCAGACTTTTTCAAGGACGAAAAAAGCTGTTCCAGATAATTCTCGGAAAGACCCTGCCTTTCTGCAACACTTTTTAAAGATATCTGCCCATCCCTATTATGGACGGCAAGATCAACTATAGCTCTAAGACCATATCTTCCCTTTGTTGAAACCTTCAAGTTAATCACCTTAATTCCAATTAATTTACTAGACTTTAATTGATGTTACCACATCACAAAAAGGAATTCAAGTATAAATAGTAACATTTGTATGAATTACTGGAATTATTTATTGTTCAAATTATTATATGCTTTAGAAAAACGAGCTGTAACACCTGTTTTTTAACATGTAATCAATTTCATCTATAGACTTTCCATTTACGCAAACAATAAAAACACCATAGCTTGATTTGCTGCTGGTGCTCATAACAGGGTTTGTATTTTCTTCAGTTATTGCCGAAAAATCAAAACGCCTTCCCTCATATAGAACTGCATCTATAGGGTTTCTGTAAGTATATAAATCAACCACCTGATACCCTCTTTGTGATAAGGCCTTTGACAGTTCTGTTAAATTTGACTGTACTGCAACTACCATATTTCTACCTCCGAAAACTATAAGGGATATTCTTCATCTTTTAGTACTAACTGCCAGCAAATATTTATGCTTCTTGAAGTTATTCCCTGATAGTATTTACAGAGGTAAAATATTTATTCTATATTCCAGACATTTTATTCTTCTGAATCCTGTTTGCTTTCTCCCGTGTTATCCCCGTTTTCCTGAAAATTTTCTGCTTCCCCGGCACCCTCAGCTTCAGTTCCGGAACCTTCCCCTGTGATGTTTTCACCAGTTTTTATTATCTTATTGCTTGGCAGGGGTTTGTTGGTAAAAATAAACCACACGGCAATTACTGCATACACTGCAACACTTTGCATTAGAAAAATATGAAATACTATTATGTTTAATATTAGTAATACAAAACCTGCAAGCAGGATCCACGCCAATACTCTTTTCTTCATTACTGTTCTCTCCATTTCTCCAACCAATCTTTTATTTTGGCTTCATAGCCGTTTGCTGTCGGGTTGTAATACAGTGTCCCTTTCATTTCCTCAGGGAAGAATTCCTGTTTAACGATATTATTTTTATAATCATGTGCATATTTATACCCCTGGCCATAGCCCAGCTGCTCCATACCTTTGGCTGCAGCATTCCGCAAATGCATGGGAACACTCCCTGTATTTTTTGACTCAACATCGGCCAATGCTTTGTTTACAGCCATATATGCAGAGTTTGATTTCGGACTGCATGCAACTGTAACTGCCGCATGTGCGAGAATTATTCTGGCCTCCGGCATCCCAATCATCTTTACCGCCTGCGCTGCAGCCACAGCCACCTGAAGCGCAGTAGGGTTTGCCATACCTACATCCTCTGAAGCGCAAATTATTATTCTTCTTGCCAGGAACTCCACATCCTCACCTGCGTACAGGGCTCTTGCAAGGTAGAATACAGCGGCATCAGGGCTGCTGCCGCGCATGGATTTAATAAAGGCACTGATATTATCATAATGCTCTTCACCATTTTTATCAAAGCGGATTGCTTTTTTCTGAACGCATTCTTCAATTGTTTTCAAGGTTATATCTATAGCACCGTTCTCGCCAAGCTCAGAGGTAAGTACGGCCAGTTCAATGGAATTAAGTGCTGTCCTGGCATCGCCTGAACAAACCTCGCTCAGGTAATCGAGAGCCTCTTCACTTATATTGATACTATAGTTCCCAAGGCCTCTCTCATTATCCCGGATAGCGGTTATAAGCAACTTTTTAATATCCTCTTTTTCAAGAGGCTTGAGCATAAATACCGTTGACCTGGATATCAGCGCTTTGTTTACTTCAAAAAATGGATTTTCCGTAGTTGCCCCTATCAGTACGATGGATCCGTCTTCTACATACGGCAAAAGTGCATCCTGCTGGGATTTGTTGAAGCGGTGAATCTCATCAATAAACAAAACTGTTCTGCCCTTTGGATTAAGCATTGTATTTTTCGTGTCGGCGGCTATTCTTTTTATATCACCAACACCTGATGTTACTGCATTAAGCTTTTCAAAACTGGACTGGGTAGTATTTGCAATAATTCTGGCCAGTGAAGTTTTTCCGGTTCCTGGCGGGCCATATAGAATAATTGACGTAATCCTATCAGCTTTGATCATTCTGTACAGCATTTTGTCCTTGCCTATTATATGGCCTTGCCCCACAAATTCTTCAATAGTTCTTGGCGACATTCTGTATGCCAGGGGCTGTATCTTTTCTCTCATAAAACTCCTTAAAAAAATCTCTTGTTGATGCAAACTCAAACGTTTGGAGCAATTATTTTTTTATTATAAAGGTCTTCCAGATATCTTTAACTTCGTTAACTGTCTTATCAGTTGCCGTAAGCTCAGGAACAACACTGATATAGCAATAGGAATAGTCTCCCGCCTCAAAACAGTAACAGGTTACTGCTGCAAAAAAATCCGCATCGGCACTTTCCACCTTATATGTATATACCCTCATCTGATAACCCTTTTCATTAGCAGACGACTGAACCGGAGTTGCACCATATACTTTTTTCAGAACCTTCATAATACCGAATTTTTCCTCATCGGTAATCGACTTGGACAGTGATGAGTTTTCTGTGGCATAAATCATTACACTTGCATTTGTATCAGGATCTGTAAAATTAACTGAACTTTCATCTCCGGCGCCTGATTTGGTCCAATACCCCGGCAGCTTAACACTCCAATTAAAGGTTTTGTTAATATACTCAAATAATTCGTCCTGCTGTGATACTCTGATTCCTACATTTTTATTGGCATATTTTTCAAAGTCACTTTCAAATTTTCCTTCATCGACGGAATAGAAGTTCATTTGATCTATTGTGTCTTTAAACTGCCCTATAAGTTTGTCATATTCACCCTCAGGAATCTTGACGGTTATTTCATAAACAAAATTTCCTTTGGTAAAATATAACTCATCCATAATATAAACCTTGTCACCCTGTTTTATACTGAATTTAAGGTTTCTGGCTTCTGTACCGGCAGAAGTGGCATTATCATCGGAGATAAATTTATATACCCTTGTATTGAAATATTTGTTATATTTCTCCTTGATATTATCTACATATTCCTCAAGACTTCCACTGTCACCAAGTGTGTTCATGGTTATTTTCATATAGTGCTTGGTGTCCAGACCAAGACAGGTTGTCATAGGATCATCATTTGACAGTACCTTATCCCATTTGGCAGGCACATTGATTGACCATGGCAGGTACTTGGCATCCAGATTCAGGGTTATATAGTTATAGAAACTTGCCTTTCCCTGCTCCACCTTGGAAATATCCTCCACGCCCTTTACCGCTCCTTTATAATTGAGACTAAAGGAATTCATAATATTCTCATAATACTTGTCGGTTAAAAGCTTTTCAGGTGTAACCGAATTATCATAGCAATTTATAGTAACATAATAGAAATAATCTCCCTTGTCAAATACTTTAACACGCAAGGACTCGTCATATTCAGAAAACCTCGTGTACTGAAAGTATGGAACAGCGGCATTAGAATCTATTTTTGAATTTCTAACCGAACTGTTGTACAGTATATCGTTGTACAAGTCAGCAAGTTTTCTGCCATTTTTATTTTCTACCGCTATCTCAAAATAAAGACTCCTGCTTTCATTTGTGATGCCTACCTTATCAGATTTAAAGCTGTTGGATATTATTCTTGATCCGGAGGGTATACTTAAACTCCAGCCGTAATAACTGTTGCCGATCTTGGGACTGGTAATGCCTCCGGTAAGAAAGGATAAATCACTTAATGCCCCGTCATCCTCAAGAACTATTCTTATGCTGCCTTTTTTCAGGTCACCGGTAACAGTAACCGGAAAATTTCCCGATATAAAATCCAAAGGCACCATGGTAGATTTGTTTTTTACAGCGGGTGCTGCCGGCATTTTTTTCTTTTCGGTGTTGGAACTGTAGTCAGTCAACCCGATAGTTATCTCGGCATTCATTTCACCGAACATGACCTCAATAACTTTATCTTTTTTGTTTAATTCGGCCCCTACTGCTGTTGTTATCCATTCCAAAGGTACCATTACCGAATTGTTCACCATATAAGGTTTTTCAACCTTTGATTCGGTTCCGTTAATTTTGGCCGAAGTACTTCCCACTTGTAGTTCAAGCACCAGTTTGTCACTTCCGGCAGCATATGTATTGGTCAGGCAGGTTGCTAATATTGAAAACACAACAAGCAGACATAATAAAGTTTTTCTCATTTTCATAAATTGTCACGTCCTTATTTTCTATACTCTTTTCCAGGCAAATACTCCCTGCTGTTCTTTAAAACTCTTTCTCACAATGAATTTACTTTTCACCGAAAACTACATTCACTGTAAGCTGTTTATTATCCCGGATCAATTTAAAGGCTGCCTTATCTCCCGGAAGATATTTCTTCATTTCCTCATTATAATCAATAATTGAGTTCACCTTCACACCATTCACCGCTACCAGCTTGTCATCCACCTGGATGTCATACCTTTCAGCAGTTGAACCTTGTTCAATGTCCCTGACCGTCAGACCTTCAACAGAACTGGGAAGTCCGTACTGTGAGGTTATGCTCTCTGAAAAGACTATCCCCAGAAAAGGTCTCTTGATTTTTCCGAATTTTTCAAAATGACTGATGGCATACCTGACGGTATCCACAGGAATTGAAAAGTTAAGTCCTTCTACCCCAAATCCTACCAGCTTTACCGAATTAATACCTATAACCTGGCCCTTCATATTTACCAAAGGTCCTCCGCTGTTTCCTCCGTTGATTGCCGCGTCTGACTGTATAAACCTGTACTCACCGTCGGCTGATCTGTTCATTCCGCTGATTATTCCCTTTGTAGCAGAGTTTCTCAAATTAAAAGATAAAGGTGTACCGATGGCAACTACTTCCTGTCCCACCGAAACACTGGACATATCTCCGAAAGCAGCCGGAGTCAGCCCTCCCTTGTCTATTTTGATTACCGCCAGGTCAAGACTGTCATCTATGGCCTTCAGCCGGGCTTTATATGCCTTGCTGTTGGAAAGAACAACGACAATGGTATCCATATCCTTTACAACATGGGCATTGGTAATAATATATCCGTCACTTCTGTATATGACACCTGTTCCAAATATAAGGTTGTCGGTATATTCACTGTAATCATAGCTGCTTTCTTTAAGCTTGCCTATGATACCAACTACAGAAGGACCGACTTTGTTTATTATATTTGAGACTCTGTTTGTATCAGTGTTTATTTCAATAGATTTATCACTTTTGTTTACGGTAATACCGTCAATATTCTTTGTCAGACTGTCAACAAGTACATACTGTTTCCCGTTAAATTCCTTTACCGAATCATTTACCTGTTTGCCGTCAATCTTCAAGGTTACATTTCCTGCTGCATATGTACCGGTAGTCATAAATGCGATAGCAGCCGCAAGACATACCGACTTTATAATAGTTTTCTTAATCATATTCCCTCCATAAGCGGATATTTCAAGGCCGGACAAAATTCTACTCCAGATTTCCATTTTACCATTTTACGGGAAGCAGTTCAATTTAATTTGCTGTCTGGAAATATTTACATTGAACTCGACGCAAAAATATCCTTTAAAGAAATCTACAAACCTTCAAACACATTTAATCTGACTGTGTGGCAATCAGTAAATGTTATAAAATCTTCCATGACTTTATTTTCGAAATTATATAAGTTAATATTAATATACCTTATAAACCGGCTTTATCAACAGCAGTATAAGTAAGTTTATCATTCACCCTTTTACTTTCCATCAGTGAGATTGAGTTTACCTTTACCGCTAATTTTCCAAACCGTATTTTATCAGTATCAGGTATATCTTCCGCAACCCTTGTCTCTCTCACCAGGGTTATATGGGGACTATAGCTCCTGCCCTCCCCGGGATAGCCTTCCTTCTCAAGGGCAGCTTCAAGCCCGTGGTACAATTGCTGCAGTTCATAACTTTTCTCAAGACCTGTCCAGATTATTTTTTTATTGCCCTTACTGAACGACCCCAGTCTGTCAAGTTTCAGTTGAAAGGGGTGTGTCCCTGCCGCAGCCATATGCAGAACCCTTATGAGCTTTTCAACCTGTCCGGGATTCTGTTCCCCAATAAACCTCAGAGTCAGATGAAAATTTTCCTTGTGAGAAAAATTCCCTCCGCTGCAGTACTGCTTAATTTCCTGCTGGAGAGAATACAAACGTTCCTTTATTTCCTCCTCAAATTCTATTGCAAAAAATACTCTCATATCAAACCTCCGGTTTTATGTATAAACTTTGATTACCTGAATATTTATGTGGTATAGTTATAATATAATTTTTTGAAGTCAAATATACAACAATGTCTTTTCTATTACGAAGGAGGAATATTTAATGTTTTATCAAGTAAGATTTCAAACCGGTGAAATGCCACAAATTATAGATGAAATGAAAAAAGGCAATATACCCTGTATGGATGTAAATGACGATCATGAAATGAACTGGTTTATAAAGGAGCTGGAATCCAAAGGAATTTTCAAGGTAGAAGATATGCCGTATGATAAGAATGCGCGTGACCGGGTCAGAGAACCTGAATTTGAGTATAGAATTGCTTTTTATACGTCACCTGTCAAAGCTGACGGGCTTGACGGAAAAACACCGCTGTACATCGATTTTTATTTTGAGCCCATAGTTGACAGAACCTATGACCCGGTTGGAGAAATGTAATTTTAAAAAACCTGCCAGATCCACAGCCATGAAGCTGATCTGGCAGGTTTTTACGGTTTTGGGCACACAGCCGTCACAGTCATATCCCCGTTAATGGCTGCTACCGGGACAGCTGCCGAGCCGTTTATTAACGTCAGAGCGAGTTTTGAATTCTTCCCTGTGGTCAGGTATATTGTCTGCGGCAGCTTATAGCCTTTGGAGGGTGTTACGGTCACCTTGAGTTCTCCGGCTGCCACAGTTGCTGCCGACTTGCCGTTTACCACATTTGACTTGAAGTTATAGGGTAATCTATTGCCGGCTGCATAAGCAACAACCGTATAGATTACTTCATGTCCCTTT
Organism: Bacillota bacterium; assembly: GCA_023386445.1. Classification (GTDB taxonomy): domain Bacteria; phylum Bacillota; class Clostridia; order Acetivibrionales; family DSM-1351; genus Ruminiclostridium. The sequence goes on from JAEWJR010000052.1 coordinate 22,982, forward strand.
TTAGTGGGGTGAGGATCAAAGGATTTCCCAGTATCCGCATTTATTAATTGAATTCCTTCACCGGCCTTTGCAAAGGCGGAATATACATCTGCAACCTTATAATTTTTACCGTTAACCGAGCCTCTGATTATTTCAGCATTCATGGATTTAATAGCTTTGTCCACCGTATCGGGCATAATAAAGCTGTAGGGATTGTAGATTGTCTGGACAACAAGTTTTGCATCAGGATTTAAAGACTTGATAGTGCTGATTATTGCCGCAAAATCCCCTGATTCATGCAGCTTTTCATCTCCGGTAAAAATTTCGGCCCCCTTTAAAATATTTTCTTTGAGTTTGTTTAATCCATTACCGTCAAACAATAGCCCCAAAACTGCAGTCTGGATTTCCAAAGCATCGGCATTAAAGATATTTTTACCGCTTCCGACCCTGTCATTTACTGCATTCATCAAAGGAATGAAGATGTTATTACCTCCAATGGATAGCGTAATAAGGCTGGCTTTTTTTAATTGCACCACTTCATCTTTTTGTTCCTTTGTAAGAGGCTTGCTTATGGCCTTCAGAAGAACCGTACTGTCAATTCCTTCAACACCAAAATTAATGGTTTTAATATCAAGCTTTTTTTCCAGTCTGGTAACAAAATTGTATGGACTGGTTCTATTTTTAATATCATTATTTACAAAGCTTTCAAGGCCGTACCCCGATGTGATTGAATCTCCCAAAGCAATATATAACGCTTTGTTTGAGCCTGCAGTCTCTGCTGAAACAACAGACGGATGCCAGCTCAAACCTGCGATAAATAAACACAGCATAAACACAATTAATCTTTTTATTTTCTTCATTTTAACCTCTTAACCTCCCCGGTTGCTGCAGATAATAATCAAAAAGTCAATTACCCTCGGCTGAAGCCAGTTTAAAAACAATATCCGCCTGAAAGGCGAAGGCTTTCAACCGTAATTGACTTTGGTAAAAGTAACTAGCAGGTACTTCCTGCATATCTAGATTATACCCTTTAAACCTGTAAAGTTCAAATAAATAGCCCTGTGATTGGATTTGTTTTTCCAACAACAGGGCTTTGTCTCTCTATAGATTAACTGCTGCTTACATTATCCTGACTTATGGATTTGACCTTGTTTACATATATATCCGTAAGTTCAGTTGCGTATTCCTCCGAATATCCTTCGCTTATCACCTTGCAGACAGGTTTTTCAGCATCCGGGAGTACCAGTACCCATCCCTTGTCACCAAAAATTTTTACTCCCTCGGTGGTTTCAATTCCGGCACCGTCATTTTCTTCAATAATGGCTCTTATTACCTTTCCTTTTGCTGACCAGGGACATTTTACCTCCTTCTTTAAAATGTGAAAATCAGGTATCATATCCACCATTTCATCAAGACTTACATCATACTGAGCCATATAATCAATTATTTTTACCAGGCCTGCAACAGCATCAAAATTCATTGTGAAAAAGTCATTCATATTGCTTTTTTCAACATTGGAAAGCATCTTCTTCATTATTTCCTGGGTTGATGTTTTTGTTCTGATCACATTTCCGTCGTGTTCACTTGCAATTCTTTCAATGACATTGCTTGTATTCAACGGCACTATTACAGTATTACCCTTTGCAGATTTCAAATGTATCAGACTTATCAAGGCCATAAACAGATCGTCCGAAATAACTCTTCCTTTTGTATCTACCAGCATCATTTTTTCATCTGAGTTTTCCAGGTAGACACCCACATCATATTTACCCTGCTTTACAGTTGCAGTAAGAGTTTTTATATCTGAAAACATGCTTTCCTTCTTTTTGTAATTACTGTCCAATTTCGGGTTGATAAAGGCATAATCACATTTAAGCTCTCCCAGGATCCTTTCAACAACTTTTTTAACCAGATCGGACTTTGCAATGAGTACAATTTTAAAATTATGCTCCTTTGCCTGTACACTGTTTAATATATTCTGGCTGTAAAAAATGCTGTGATCCGGTATGGTAATTGCAGGCTTAATTTCATTTGCAGAACACCTTACAAAATCTTCCCGTACGAAGGTGTTCTCAATTTTACGCTCTTCACCCCTGTCGATGTTACTTCCGGATTTGTTGAGCATATCTATTACAAGCATATCCTGCTCCTGTCCTGAAGCAGAAATATGAATGCCCCCGTTCAAATTATAAAATCTGATGGCGGATCTGGCAACCGGCAGAAGTGCCGTGCCTATGTCATAAACTTCAACACCTGCAGACAGTAATCCGGAGATCAGGGAATTCTTCAACATTTTCAAAGCATCAATATCATCACAACTGACACCTATCTTTGAGCCTTTCCTGCAAATGGACCCATAAGTGGCTCCCAGCCTGGAAACAAACTCAGGTGTAATATCCACATTGATTTCACCCAAAATTCCCCTGTTTCCGAAAATATTTTTGGAAAACCTTGAGCCCCAAACCAGATTTGAGCATACATTGGTGTCAGAGTCAATATTCTTGTTAGGCCAGACCTTTACACCGGGTTTTACAGATGCACTTTTACCAAGAATGCAATTATCCCCAACCACCGACCCTTCAAAAGCAGAAGCCCTGGCATTTGCCTGTACCTTGTTGCACAGCACACTGCCTCTGAATTGCGAATGACCTTTGAGAACACAGCCTTTCCAAAAAATACTCCTTTTAACAGAGCTGCCTTCAAATAAATGGTTATGATCTCCTATCACAGTATAACTGCCAATATGACAGCCATCCCTTATTATAGTGTTTTTGCCGATAAAAACAGGAGGTTTTATACTTGCCTCCCTGGAAATTACAGCACCTTCACCAACCCAAACGCCCTGGCGAACCTCTTTAGCATCTATTCTTATGTCAACCTTTTTATCTAAAATATCATTGTGCACAGAGACGTACGCTTCCAGATCTCCAATATCACACCAATAATTTTCGGTTACAAAACCGAACATGGGACGGTTTTCCTTTAACAGTTCGGGAAATACATCCTTACTGAAGTCAAACATCTGATTGGGCTTTATATAACCAAGAATCTCGGGATTCAACACGTATATGCCTGTGTTTACGGTGTCACTGAACACCTCGCCCCAGCTTGGTTTTTCAAGGAACCGGGTTATCTTTCCTGCCTTATCTGTCACAACTACACCGTACTCAATCGGGCTCTCAACTTTCTTCAGCACCAGTGTGGCAACTGCCTCTCGTTTCCTGTGAAACTCCAGTGCCTTATCCAGATTGATATCCGTTAAAGCGTCTCCGCTTATAACAATAAAGGGTTCATCCAAAAAATCTTCCGCATTTTTAACACTTCCGGCTGTTCCCAGAGGAACATCCTCGGTATAATAATTCAAGTTTACTCCAAATTCACTTCCATCACCAAAATAATCTTTAATAATTTCGGGCATATACTGAAGGGTAACTGCAATATCTTTAATACCATACTTTTTTAGTAGTTCAATAATATGTTCCATCACTGGCCTGTTAGCAATTGGTACCATTGGCTTGGGCCGGTTACAGGTCAACGGTCTTAGCCGGGACCCTTCTCCGCCTGCCATAATCACAGCTTTCATCAGATCCATCCTTTCACATTTTTAATGTTAATAACTGTACGGCGAAAATAAAGTGCATTTGATGAAACCCAAGGATCAACTGTTTTTAGAAAGTTGTTCCTAACCTGATTTATTTTATTATTTTTACCTTATCAAAAAAAACTATTCGAAATGACTTTACTGGAATATATGGAAAAATGATTAGCCGGATGAATAAAGATACAGAAGTTATTATCTCTTTGGAAAATCCTTCAGGTTAAAATCCCCGGTAACAAAGTAGGAAGCCTGGGATCTGACCAGAAGCTGCTGCTGGTCATTGTATATTTCTCCCGAGGCCCTCATAATGGTTCTGCCGCTGCTGATAACCTGACCGATGGCCGTAATGGTACTTCCTTCCTGTGTATTCTTGATGTAGCTGACATTCATATCAATTGTCACAACCCGTATCCCATGAGTAATGCACGCTACTCCCATGGCAATATCTGAAATTGATGCAAGAGTTCCCCCGTGCACAAAACCATATAAATTACAATGTTTATCAATTATTTGGGCAGTAAGGATTATTTTTCCCTCACCAAGTTCCGCCAATTTAAGACCCAAAAAATTTTCAAGTATCGGTGCCTGATACGCCTCCTTTAAATAATTTTCAAGCCACAACAGGTTACCGTTAATATTATTGTCCATAAAATGTCCACGCCTCCACTTTATAAAAGCTATTCCAAAACTTATAAATTCCTATACTCAAAAATACTAAAAAAGCACCGGATTCCTCCAATGCCTTTTCATTCTCAATTCAAACTGATCAATCCAGCTTCAATACGCTCATAAACGCCTCCTGCGGCACTTCAACAGAGCCTACCTGGCGCATACGTTTCTTACCTTCCTTCTGCTTTTCAAGCAGCTTTCTCTTTCTTGTGATGTCACCGCCGTAACATTTTGCCAGAACATCTTTTCTGAACGCCTTAACTGTTTCCCTGGCAATAATTTTACCGCCTATACATGCCTGAATAGGTATCTCGAACATCTGTCTCGGAATTGATTCTTTTAGTTTTTCGGTCATCCTCCTGCCTCTTGATACGGATTTTTCCCTGTGCACAATAAAGGATAATGCGTCAACAATTTCGCCGTTCAGCATTATATCCAGCTTGACAAGATCGGATTCCCTATAGCCGATAACCTCGTAGTCAAAGGAGGCATACCCCTTTGTTCTGGACTTCAATGCATCAAAGAAGTCATAGATAATCTCATTTAAAGGCATTTCGTAGGTGAGCATAGCCCTGCCCTCGTCAATATAGGACATATCCTTGTAAACGCCTCTTCTCTCCTGGGAAAGCTCCATTATGTTACCAACATATTCGGTTGGCACCATAATAGTGGCTTTTACGATGGGCTCTTCCATCATGTCGATTTCTGTAACAGGAGGAAGATTTGTGGGGTTATCTATGGTAATCACATCACCGGTTGTTGTTGTAACCTTGTATATAACACTTGGAGCGGTTGTTACCAGGTCAAAGTTATATTCTCTTTCAAGTCTTTCCTGAATGATTTCCATGTGAAGAAGTCCCAGGAAACCGCATCTGAATCCAAAGCCAAGAGCAACCGATGATTCCGGTTCAAAGGTAAGTGCGGCATCATTAAGCTGAAGCTTTTCCAATGCATCTCTTAAATCACCGTATTTTGAGCCGTCTGCAGGGTAAATCCCGCAGAATACCATGGAATTAACCTTTTTATAGCCGGGTAACGGTTCTGTTGAGGGATTGTCAACCAGTGTGATGGTATCCCCGACTCTTGTATCCCGCACATTTTTTATACTTGCGGCTATATATCCCACATCACCGGCTTTAAGTTCACCGGCAGGAGAAAGTCCTCCAGGTTTCAGATACCCTAATTCGGTAACTACAAATTCTTTTTTTGTATACATCATGCGGATGGTATCGCCGGTTTTTACGGTACCCTCCTTAACTCTCATATATACTATTACTCCCTTGTAGCTGTCATAAAAGGAGTCAAATATCAGTGCTCTGAGCGGAGCATCCTCATCCCCCTGAGGGCATGGAATCATATGAACGACCTTTTCCAGCACCTCTTCTATATTTATGCCGTTCTTGGCTGATACCATCGGGGCTTGGGAAGCATCCAGTCCAATAACGTCTTCTATTTCCTTTTTGACTACATCGGGCTGGGCACTTGGAAGATCAATCTTATTTATTACAGGCATTATTTCCAGATTGTGTTCAAGAGCCAGATACACATTGGCAAGAGTCTGAGCTTCTATTCCCTGTGCGGCATCCACTACAAGGATGGCTCCTTCACATGCAGCAAGGCTTCTGGAAACCTCATAATTAAAGTCAACATGACCCGGAGTGTCAATGAGATTGTATATATACTCATGCCCGTCCGGAGCCTGGTATACCATACGAACAGCCTGTGCCTTTATTGTTATGCCTCTTTCCCTTTCAAGTTCCATATTGTCAAGAACCTGCTCCTGCATTTCTCTGGATGTGAGCACACCGGTCTTCTCAAGCAGTCTGTCTGCAAGAGTCGATTTACCATGGTCTATATGAGCAATAATGCAAAAATTTCTTATATATTTTTGTCTTTCACTTGGCATTCCCTATCCTCCACAGCTCGTTTCAAATATTTGCACATAGTTACCCTCTATTGACAATGTATAACACGCCTCACGCCGGCTATTTTGCCACTTTTCTTTGTCGTCGTCCTTGCCTTGCGTCAGCAAGGCTGCGTCCATCCTCCTCGAAAATTGCCAAAATATTTCAGCGCGAGGTCGGTGATTTTTGAGTGAGATAATTGGGCTTGCGGCAAGGCAAAGGCGTACAGTAAGGCTTTGTGCCTTGCAAGCGGCTTCAACGCAGCCGCAGGGCAAATTAACCACTCAAAAACGTATTGTACCTTGTCAATAGAGGGTAGCAATTCATTATAACATAGCGGATAAAGCGGCGCAACTGATAAGCTTGCGGCGTTTTATCGCAATATAATCTTCCTTAGCCGTTATTACCGCAGTAAAGTTTGCTGGTTTTGCAAGCTTTTCGAGGATAATAACACGCCCGGCATGAGCCGCAACGGGTGCGGCGAAATGCGGCTCGATTATCTTCCTCTGTCGCTATATTTGAGAAAAGTGCTGCATAGCAAGTTTTCTCAAATAATAGCATGCGGATAAAGCGGCGCAACTGATAAGCTTGCGGCGTTTTATCGCAGCCGCAGAAAAGTTTGCGCCGTTTATCTTAGTATTACCCAAGAAATTACGCTTTAAGTCATTATGTGAGCGGCATTTTCTTTGTCCTGAGAACTGCTTTTACTATGGCAAATACTTTACCTGTTCAGACCACCGCCGCGTGAAATATGAAAACAGCCAATTACCCGGCGGAGGGAAGATTCCACCAAGTAATCGACTGCTTAATAATGCTTTTTGGCATTTTTAATAACTTAAAAAGTCAATTGCTGTTGGCTGAAAGCGGATAGCTTAGGTTTGCGCCAACAGTGCTTGTCTTTTATGATCGGGCTCTGTCTTAACACTACTCCTCCACGTCAGTTATCTGCCAGAATTCCTGATCTGACACCTTGCTTACGCTTACTTTTACAGTAGTATCCGGAGTTTTTCCCGCCGAGGTAGCCCAATGAAAAACTATATTGTAGGTATTGTTACCGGTATCTTTTATCTCATAATCGTTAATCCATGGACTTGATACACCGGTAATCCAATCCATCGCCTCAAAACCTGCCCTTTTTTCAGACTTTAATTTGTCTGAAAACAATGCATATTGAAGGGCACCTTTTCTTTCCTCTACTGCTTTTACATACATTTTAACTGCATTTTCCGCTGTAGACGGAGATTCAAATTCTGCTATCTGCTGATCAAACGTACCTTCTTTGACCGATTCTACTTTAAATATTCTGAGTGCGTCCCCGTCGTAAAATACATCTTCCTTAAGGACCGTGGAGAAGTAAGTTTGAGGCACATACATTATGTTTCCGACAGCCTCGGGGGGCAGACCAAGCTTGACTTTGCCGTCCAATTTACTTGAATAATAACTGTCTACCTTATTTTTTACATAACCGCCGCCCACTCCCCAGCCTTTGCCTGCTTCCCAGGTAACCTTGTAGCCTAACAGCTTTGCTATATCCTGCAAAGGAACCATCAGGTTGTAATCCTTTGTGTAGGTCTTAGGCTGCGGATTAAGTGTAGCGCCATTATATCTGATAGTTTCAAGAGGCTTTGCATTTATCATCTGCGTGTATATTTCGCTCTTGAGGAGACCTTTCAATTCTTTGGCGTCTATTTCGAAAATTGACATTCCACCGGCATAAGGCCTTAATTCATACAAACCGAAATATATAACCAGTTTGTTTCCGTCTATATAGAATTGATAATCTCCTTTTTTAGCTGCAACGGTTTTTTTTGCATCTATAGAATACATATCCTTTTCTTTATCTATAAGTTTATTGATTTTATCCTGAATTACTTTTTTATAATTGCTCTTGCTGTCAAACATCGAACCGAAAGTCTTGTATATTTCATTTGTTTTTGTATTTACCGTGTAGCTTTCCAGATATGACATGCCATGGGCTCCGCCGGTATAATCACTGGAGTGTATAACAACCGACAGAATGCTGCCGCTGGTATTGCAGTCGAAATAAGATTCCAAAAAGGCGCTCATATTGCCTATAGGTTCTCCCGCCTTTTTATACTGCTCCTTCATATCCTTGATAAAAGCTTCATTACTTCTTATATAACCGATTGAACTTATATTCCTGTCTTGAATTATGGCATTCAAGTCTGAAGCCGCCTGGAAGCCGCTGAAATAAGGATAGATTATCTTCAGATTCAAGTTTTCTCCTGTTTTTTCAATCTTCCTGGCATCAATTTTAGCACTCCCCTTAACCTCTTCCGCATCTGCCAATGTTGTGAAGGTAGTCATACACAATACAATAGCCAAAATAAGCGATATTATTTTTTTCATTTGCATCAAATCCTTTCACATATGTAATTTATCCTTTGCTGTAAAAATTCAACAGCACGCTGTCCATTGAAATAGTATCATATTATATGGGCGTAATGGTAACAAAAAGGTTACATGTTATCACCAATTTCGGCAAAAACACCTTTAATTAAAAATACTTTTGATTTTGCCCATATCTCTTCTCAGATACTTCAGATTCAGATCAAAAGTATTATTAAAGAGTGATACCTGATAAATATCCGTATCAATTTCCTGTATTTTTATCATTTCCAGCTGGGTATGTCCGTATAAAACATAGCTTTTGCTCATGTCAACAGCTACTAATCCGCTGGTAACAATTAAAAGAAACAATATCATTACCAAAAATATTTTTAAATTGTATAATCTCTTTTTACGGAATCTGATTTTCCTGTCCAAGTCTGCCTCCAAAATAAACATCTTAATTATATTTATTTTTGACCGGCCGCAAAAAGTTTAATCATCAGTATTTGTTTTTGTAGATAACATCATTTATTGCCTGTGCCAAATAGTTTGTACTCCTGACACATTCGTCAATAACATTTCCGTCTCCGCCGATTTCGATAATGACCGATCCATTGGTCAGATGCTGATTATACCTGTTTTTGCTGATGTAAGTCGGTTTTGCTATTCCCGGAGCTATCTCATTCAAACGCGATTGTATTTTAAGCGCAAGCTTCAGGTTTTCTCTCCATTTCGGATTATTGAGTTTTGAATCGGTTCCGATAACAAACATTATCTGTGCGTAATCCTTGCCATTAATTTTTTTTGCTACTCTCAACTTATCATCCCCGGCGGCATCCCGGTGAAGATCAATGGTCATTTTTAGGGAAGGATACTTTTCCACATAATTGGTTAAAGTATTAAGGGACTTGACATAGGAGCTGTTATAATCCTTGTCGTGAATAGCCGAATTATGCAATACATTGATATTGTACTTTTTAAGATTATTTATCAATGAATCTCCCACACGGACAACATTATATTTGTTATCTGTCGTTCTTGAGGGTACGCTTTTATCATGAAGCTGTCCAATATTTTTAATATAACTCTCTGTAGTATGTGTGTGATAAACAAATATCTGAGGACCGGTTTTAGCAGCATTCAATTTTAACGGTTCTTTCAGCAGCTTATCGATATCAATGCTGTATTTGGTTTCATTAACAACTTTTATTTTCCCGTTTGTAACTACAGGGTTATTTTGCTGGTCACTGTTTTCAACATCACCTTCAAAGGTAATGCTGCTTGAAACTTCTTTTAGAGCTCCTCCTGCCTCCTTTGTTTGTACGCCACTGTCCGCAATCTGGGTTTCAGCCTGCGGCCTGACAGGCCGCAGCTCCTCGGTTGCCACTATCTTTTCCTGCAGCTCCTGCTGTTCTTTTTCTGCTACAAATTTAAGGTAATCGTTCTTATAATAGGTTTCAAAAAAAGGTGAATTCGAGTTTAGTATGGTTATCGGATTATACCGGTCCATTCCAAAAGCCTTAAACAATATGTCCATTGCAAAACCTGCTATATCCGCTTTATCTTGACTTTCTGAAATATCCTTTCCGTCTGTATTAATGCCCCCTATGCTCATATGCCCGTTTGCCGCCCGGAAGGCCAGACCTCCTATTAAAATACCGGCTATTGCACAAAGTATTATAGGGAACTTTGAAAAATTGCCTTTGTTTCCTGTCACATTTGAATCGTTGTAAAAAGAATTTCCTTCAATCCTCGCAATTTCTCTCATAGATATGCCTCCAATCAAATTACTTCAGTTACATCAAATTTATAAAACTATATTCAAAAATTTTAAAATTATGACTGGCTTGTACCACAAATCAACCGGGATCATAAAAAAGCTTTTTTAAGCTGTGGGAAATATTGTAATTTAATTTAGTACTTAATTTTAATCTTTTTGTTCTAAAAACTGGTACAGTTTCATATAACTAAGAATATACTTATTTTAAGAATGGAGGGAAAAAGTTGAATTTCAGCACAGTTAGATGTTGTATATGTAACAGCGTATTATTAAATCTTCCTGAAGAGGAACTTGAAAAATTAAACAGTCTTACTTTTAGATGCGAAAGCTGTGGTCACAGGCTTACCTTGAACGGAACCAATGTTACCAAGGCCTTAAGCTCCGAGCCTTTTCAAAACATTTTCAAATACGATTTCAACATATAAAAAAACTCCTTTCATGGAGTTTTTTTATATTGTCGTGAATTCCCTGTCATAGATTTTATTTTCCTGCTCTCTTTTAACTCCTCTTTTAATAATTTTAGTGCGCTGGTTAATTTAACGCTTTGTGCCATTATTGCTCAATTTTTTTTGAAAAACATCTCCTCTGAAAGTGGGAAATTAACTGGTTGCGCTCGTTAGTTGTTCTCAACTTTGCAGTTAAATGTGTTGTGGAGATTATACCAGTACGCGAGTACAACTTCGCGCAATGGATGGCACGGTAAAAGTGCTTGCTGAAATTTGTAGGTGAAAAACAAGTATTTTTGCCGGTAAAGTGACAGGAGGTCACTTTGAGCAGCACGCGAGACCCGGATGGTCGAGTCGCTGCGACGGAAAAAAATACTTGTTATGAACCGTACTATTTCAAGTAAGCGCTTTGTGTGCATCCATTGTGCAAAGTTAGTACGGAAGTACTAGTAGAACTGTAGAAACAAAAAACCCATATGCAAGGTTACCTGAAAATGTTAAGAAAAATGTAAGAAATCTGTCAATTAGATTGAAAGATGCCTGAGTTATTATCTTTATAGCAGGTTGAATAAGAAATTGACTTACAAATTCTGAAATGCGGGGATGTGATATAATGATATGGATTATCAAGGGGAATGAATAATATAAGCATCAAAACTAATAATTCATTCTCATCTATGGAGGTTTTACAGTGAATATACTTGTTTGCGACGATGAAAAGGAAATTGTAGACGCTATAGAAATATATTTGAAAAACGAAGGTTATACAGTGTTTAAAGCATATAACGGAGCTGAAGCTCTGGCTGTTTTTGCTAAAGCCGATATTCAGCTCGTGATTATGGATATAATGATGCCTGTCATGGATGGTATCCGGGCTACAATGAAAATCAGAGAAAAGTATAACATCCCCGTCCTGATGCTGAGCGCTAAATCCGAAGACACAGATAAGATCCTCGGTTTAAACCTCGGTGCCGATGACTATGTTACCAAGCCTTTTAACCCTTTGGAACTGCTGGCGCGTGTAAAATCACTCTTAAGAAGATATGTTTCACTGGGCAGTTTCGTCCCTAAAACCGGTGTTTACCAATCGGGAGGACTTGTTATTGATGATAGCGCAAAAGAAGTCAAAGTTGACAATGAACAGGTACGTCTCACCCCAGTGGAATACAAGATATTAAAGCTTTTATGTGAAAATGCCGGAAGAGTATTTTCAATTGATCAGATTTACGAGCAGGTTTGGAACGAACCCTCTTTCAGCCCTGAAAACACTGTAGCTGTTCATATAAGAAGAATTCGTGAAAAAATAGAAATTAATCCTAAAGAACCAAAATATTTAAAGGTGGTGTGGGGAATTGGATATAAAATTGAAAAACTATAGATATTCTGTATGGTTTAAGGTTCTTGCAATCGTCTTATGCATTGCCGGGATGTTATCTCTTGCCTATGGCCTCTTACAGGCACCTTATTTTGAAGATGCAATTCAAAATAAGGAATTTAAGGAAAGCTTGGCCGGTAAAGAAATATTTCAGCATGCTTACTCCAATATATCTCTCGTGGCATTTAAGTATAAAAATGAAGAAAACATCAGGTCGGGGGCTACTCTGGGCCCTGATGAAATAAGCAATATGAAGTCCAATATTGAATACGACAGAAACAACGAGCTTCAACAGGTTGAAAATGACTTTTACAACTCTGTCAACCAGTATCAGGAATATATCAACAATCAAAATATCATAATTGATAATAATGGTAATGTTGCTGAAAATACTGACGTTATATCTGATATTAAAAAAAATGATGCTCTCGAAAAAATCCAGCAGTTAAAGGCTAAGAAGGAAAAAGATACAAAAGAAATAAACGAAAAATATGATAAGATGTTGGGCACTGTTGATGAAGAAGCCATCAACCGGCAATTGGAAGATTATAAATCACAAATAAAGTATCTTGAAGGTCTGCAGGGTATACATTATTCAGTTGTACAGAATGGTAAAACAACATACTCAAATGTATCTGATGACAATACAACAGAAAACTATTTCAAGGCTTTGCCCTTTTCAGCCATACTGACTAAAAGCAATTGGAATTCCTATTTTGGGGTCAATTCGTATATGTCTTATTCAATTCCCGAGAATACTATAGTTTATGTGGGGATGTCCCCTGAAAGGTATCAAACTGAAGTAAATCACTTTCAAAACAAATCAACCAGAGGTCTGACAGGATTAAAAACCTCCGGTTTGGGGCTTTTAGCTTTTATAACCGGTTTAATATATCTGATATATTCGGCCGGCAGACGTCCGCACAAGGAAGGCGTTCACCTGATAGCCGCAGATACAATATACCTTGATGTAGCACTTGTGGTAAGTGTTTCGTTTATTATACTCTGTATTGCACAGCTTGTTCAGTTCGTGCCGGAATTTTATCGGAATAACACACGCTATAATGTAACGGTTATATACACGATTTTAAGTGTAGTAATCATTTTGGGTACTTTGGCAGGTATCTTGTTTGTCACAATGTTTGCCAAAAGATTGAAGAGACACGAGGTTATCAAGTATACCCTTATTTGCAGGTTGGTCAAATGGATTTTCAGCAGACTTAACAGTCTTTATACAAAAATAAAAAATAATCTAACCGGAGTTTTTAATAAAAGTCCTCTGACCATGAGACTGGTACTTGTTTTTGTGGCTTACGCATTTCTCACCCTGATATTTGCACTGATTTTTGTCGCCAGCGACGATGTAATGTTTATAGGCTTCTTTGGAATAGTGGGTATAAATGTCGCTGCAATTTATTTCCTGTTAAAAAACTTTAAAATTTTTATTAATATTAGAGATGGTGCTGAAAAAATCAGAGCCGGCGAATTGACTTACAACATTCCCGAAATGGGTATTCCGGAATTCAGAAATCTTGCCGGAACCATCAATCAAATGGCGGATGGCTTGAAAAACGCAGTAGGCAGTCAGGTCAAGGCCGAACGGATGAAGGCCGAGCTTATTACCAACGTATCTCATGATTTAAAGACTCCCCTGACTTCTATTATCACATATGTAGACCTGCTGAAAAATGAAGGACTTCAATCTGAAAATGCCGGAAAATATCTTGGTATCATAGATTCAAAATCCCAGAGGCTGAAATCGCTGACCGAAGATTTGTTTGAAGCGGCCAAGGCAACAAGCGGAAATATGACGGTCAATTTTGAAAGATTGAATGTTGCGTCACTTATTTCTCAGGGCCTGGGAGAATTATCGGATAAAATTGAAACATCAGGCCTTATTTTCAAGACCAGCTTCCCCGCCGAAAATGTTTTTATAAGTGCAGACGGAAGGCTGCTTTGGAGAGTTATTGAAAATCTCCTTTCCAACGTATTCAAATATGCTCTCCCCAATTCAAGAGTGTATATAGATGTAATTCAGACTGATGAAACGGCAAAAATCGTGGTGAAAAACATATCTGCCTACGAATTGAATGTGAATGCGGATGAGTTGATGGAGAGATTTAAGAGAGGCGATGCCTCCCGCCACAGTGAAGGTTCGGGACTGGGGCTTTCAATAGCCAAAAGTCTCACAGAGCTCCAAAACGGGAGCTTTACCCTCAATATTGACGGTGATCTTTTTAAGGCAACAATAGAACTCCCGGCAATCAGTTAATTAATTATATGATTAGTATATTATTTATAGGGGAATAAATTAAGCATTAAATAAATTGAAAAGAAGGTGATGTAATACAATGTTTAAGGAGGGTCAAAAAATATTTTATGTGGACATAAAGGACGGTGTTATTGAAACAGCCATGTTTATAGAAAAGACCGGCGACGGATCGTGGATCAGAATAGATGGGCATGCCATAAATACCTTTGTCTATTCCGATTACCAGGACAGGACACTGTTTACAGATCTAACCCAGGCAGAAACCGGTCTTGAAAATTTTAAAATTAACCTGAAATCAAAATTATTAAAAAATAACTTCTTTATAAAAGATATTTTGCAGCGTTTGGAAAAGCATGAGGGAAAGCTTTATGTTAACGTTATCAGTGAAATATTAAACAACATGAAGCAGTAAATTAATAAGGCCGGCATCGCCGGCCTTTATTTTATGAACTGATTTTTGCATCCTGAACCAGAACTTCCGGTTCAGGTTCAGCCACCGGTGTCTCAGCCTTCTCAGGCGGATTCTTCAGGTTCTTAAAAGCCACCGACATCATCAGCTTGATTCTGTTAAGCTGATTAACCTCACTGGCACCAGGATCATAATCCACTGCAACTATATTGGATTCAGGATATCTTCTCCTCAATTCCTTGATCATACCCTTGCCCGTAACATGGTTCGGCAGACATGCAAACGGCTGCATACAAACTATATTTCCGGCGCCGCTCTTTATGAGTTCGATCATTTCCGCCGTGAGGAACCACCCTTCGCCTGTCTGGTTTCCGATGGACAGTATTTCGGAGGCACTTTCCGCAAGTTCATAAATAGAATGAGGCGGATCAAACCTCTTGCTCCTGCGCAAATATTTTTTCATGTGCCTTCTATAATATTCAATACCTACAATAGCAAGATTATTTACAACCAATTTCTTAAATGTACCGGACAGATGCTTATACTTGAAGTTTGCATCATAAGCACAGTACAGGAAGAAATCCATAAGGTCCGGCATTACCGCCTCTGCGCCTTCTTTTTCCACCACATCCACCACATTATTATTTGCGTCGGGATGGAACTTAACGAGGATTTCTCCTACAAGACCTACCTTCGGCTTCTTTATATCCTTTAGTTCAAGCGTATCAAAATCCCTGACGATACCCTTGATATTCCGTTTGAAGCTTCCCCTCTTCCCCTCATAGATGGAATCAACACATATCTTTGACCACTTTCTGTAGAGCTCATTGGCCGAGCCGGGCACAGCTTCATAAGGCCTGACCCTGTACAGGACTCTCATCAGCAGATCGCCGTATACAAGTCCCTTGAAGGCACTGTCCAGCAAGTCAAGTGTTATCTTAAAGCCCGGCTGGTTATCCAGACCAAGTGCATTTAGAGATATAACCGGAACCTGGCTCATTCCTGCTTCGAGCAGTGCTTTTCTCAGGAAGCCGATATAGTTTGTGGCACGGCAGCCCCCGCCTGTTTGCGTGATCAGCACCGAGGTGTTGTCAAGATCATACCTGCCTGACTTCAATGCATGTATGATCTGTCCCACAACAATAATCGACGGATAGCAGGCATCATTGTTGACATACCTTAAGCCATCCTCTACCGCAGCACTGTCAACAGTTGGCAGTACTTCAATCTTGTAGCCGCACTTTCTGAAGGCTGCCTCAACAAAATCGAAGTGAATAGGAGACATCTGAGGAGCCAGAATAGTATGCTTTGTTCTCATTTCCTCAGTAAATACGGCCTTTTTATGGGGCTCATGCTTTTTGTGAGGTTTCAGGGCTTTTTTGTCCCTGTCTTCAATAGCAGCAACCAGGGATCTTATTCTGATCCTTGCGGCACCAAGATTATTACCCTCATCTATTTTCAATACGGTATAAATGTTTTCATTGGCATTCAGGATTTCCTGAACCTGATCTGTTGTGACGGCATCGAGACCGCAGCCGAAGGAATTCAGCTGGATCATTTCAAGCTCCGGATATTCGTTAACAACAGTTGCCGCTGCATACAGCCTTGAATGAAATTTCCACTGGTCAACAACCCGGAGCGGACGTTCAATCTTTCCCAAATGAGCAATTGAATCCTCGGTGAACACCGCAAACCCGTGAGAGGTTATTAACTGCGGGATACCGTGATGTATCTCAGGATCTATATGGTATGGTCTTCCAGCCAGTACGATACCTCTCCGGTTGTTCTCTCTTAGATATTTCAGGGTTTCTTCACCCTTCTGCCTAATATCCCTTTTTACCTTCTCATCCTCAGCATATGCCATTTCCACGGCATTCTCTATTTCTGCCTTTGTTATATTGAATTCTTTCCCAAGAACCTCAAAAAGTCTTGTTTTCATTCTTTCCTTGCTGTCATATGGAAGGAACGGATTCATAAACTTGATACCCTTTGTCTTCAGAATATCCATGTTATTCTTTATAACTTCGGGATAAGATGTAACAATAGGACAGTTATAGTGATTGTCCGCCCCCTCATCCTCAACCATTTCATATGGGAGACAGGGATAGAAAATAAAGTTTACATTTTTGTTTACAAGGCTTGTAATATGCCCATGAACCAGTTTGGCCGGATAACATACAGATTCCGACGGCATGGTTTCTATACCCAGTTCATATATTTTCTTTGAAGAACGGGGGGACAGTTCCACCCTGAATTTCAGCTGATCAAAGAATGTAAACCAGAAAGGATAGTTTTCATACATATTGAGTACACGCGGTATCCCTACGGTACCTCTGGTATATTCTATACCTGAGGCCTGCTTGTAGCCCACTATTCTTTTATATTTATAGTCATAAAGATTTGGCACATCCTGTGTTGAGGTTTCAATACCCGCTCCTCTTTCACACCTGTTACCCGATACAAACCGGCTGCCGTCGCTGAATTTATTTATTGTCAGCAAACAGTTGTTGTTACAGAGCTTACACCTCTGCAACTCGGTATTATAGTCAAATTCGCCGATACTTTCCTTTGTAATAAGGGTGGACTGTGCCCCGTTATAGCGTTCCTTTGCGATCAAAGCAGCACCGAAAGCACCCATAAGCCCTGCAATATTCGGTCTTACAGCCTCTCTTTCGGAAATCAGTTCAAAGCTCCTCAGAACAGCATCATTCAGGAAGGTTCCCCCCTGAACAATTATTTTTTCCCCCATCTCCCTGGGGTCTCGGATCTTTATCACCTTAAGCAATGCATTCTTTATAACCGAATAGGACAGCCCCGCCGAAATATCTCCGACCTGAGCTCCCTCCTTTTGTGCCTGCTTGACTCTGGAGTTCATAAAAACCGTACATCTGGAACCCAGATCAACAGGTTTTTCGGCAAGCAAAGCCTGGGCGGCAAAATCCTCTACGGTGAAGTTCAGAGATTTTGCAAAGGTTTCTATAAAAGAACCGCAGCCCGAGGAACATGCCTCGTTAAGCATTATACTGTCAATAATGCCGTCTTTAACCTTAAGACACTTCATATCCTGTCCGCCGATATCCAGGATAAAATCCACACCCGGCAGGAAAAAGTCGGCGGCCTTGTAATGCGCTATTGTCTCTATTTCACCTATATCCACTTTCAGAGCAGCCTTAATCAGGCCCTCACCGTAGCCTGTAACTGTAGAATTTACTATTCTGGCCTCTGAAGGTATTTGATCATATATATCATTTAATATTCTTATTGCCGAATTCAACGGACTGCCTTCATTACTTCCGTAATGAGTATAAAGGAGTTCTCCGTCGGTATTTATCAAAACCGCTTTAGTAGTTGTGGATCCCGCATCGATTCCAAGGAAACAATCCCCCTTGTAGTCTTTCAGCGGTTTAACGGTTATTGAATGCTCTGCATGCCTTGCTCTGAATTGCTCCAGGTCCTGCTGACTTCCAAAAAGCGGCTTTAGTCTTTCTACCTCATGAACCACAATGGTATTCAACTCAGGCAGTTTTTCCTTTAATTCCTTAAAGGAGACACCCCTGCATTCCTTCGAGGAAAGGGCAGCACCTATGGCTACAAACAATTGTGAATTCTCAGGGAAGATAACCTGCTCGGGCTTTAGGTTGAGGGTTATCTCAAATCTCTTTCTCAATTCGGACAGGAAGTAAAGCGGTCCGCCTAAAAAGGCAATATTGCCTTTGATGGGCTTACCACAAGCCAGGCCGCTGATAGTCTGGTTTACCACAGACTGAAATACCGAGGCGGCAATATCTTCCTTTGCAGCTCCTTCGTTTAAAAGCGGTTGAATATCGGTTTTTGCAAAAACACCGCAGCGTGCGGCTATTGGATAAATGATTCTGCTGTTTTTTGCATACTCATTTAAACCTGTCGCATCTGTCTGCAGCAAGGAGGCCATCTGGTCAATGAAGGAACCGGTACCACCGGCACAGGTACCATTCATACGCTGTTCCAGGCCGCCTTTAAAATAGGTTATTTTAGCATCTTCTCCACCGAGTTCAATTGCAACATCTGTATTGGGAATAATCGTTTGTACAGACTCGGAGCCTGCAATAACTTCCTGGATAAAGTCCAGATCCAGCCACTGAGAGACTAGCAATCCACCGGAGCCAGTTATCATAATAGTACATTCTTCCTGATAAAATTTATCACAGGTCTCGTCCATTAATTCGAATATTGTTTTTCTGATATCCGAATAATGTCTTTGATACTTGGAAAAAACAAGCTTGTTATTTTTATCAAGAACCGCCATTTTTACAGTGGTAGATCCAACGTCCAACCCCACATGATAATTCTTTTTCATATATTGACTAATCTCCAAAACTAATTTTTAAACTATGTAAAACAGAACCAATTACTCAAAAGTTTTTCACATAGTTCTCTCAATAAAATTTGTCCTCCACAGTTTCCCGAATAAAATCACAGACTGCTACGTTTATTATACCAAAGTCATTTAATTCCGCCTAATGGCAATCTTTACAACCATATGGCATTAATAATCTATTTTCACCCTTCAAAGTGAGAGTTATGTCTCACTTATAATATTTATATGCAATTCCTGTATTTGTTTTTCATCAACAATGTCAGGCGCATTATCCATAGGGCTGGAAGCATTCTGCACCTTGGGAAATGCTATTACATCTCTGATACTGCCGGTCTTTGCCATGAGCATTATCATTCTGTCAAGACCGAAAGCCATACCGCCGTGAGGAGGAGTTCCATATTTAAACGCATCCAGCAGGAAACCGAATTTTGTATTTGCATCCTCTTCGGTAAAACCGAGCAGCTTGAACATTTTTGCCTGAAGCTCCTGTATATGGATTCTGATACTTCCTCCGCCCAGCTCAACACCATTCAATACTATATCATAGGCCTTGGCGCGGACTTTTCCGGGATCGGTATCAAGGAACTCAATATCCTCATCCATGGGACTGGTGAACGGGTGATGCTTTGCTGCATAACGCCCTTCTTCTTCATCATATTCAAATAAGGGGAATTCTGTCACCCATAAGAACTTAAATTCGTCAGGATTCAAAATATTTAGCTTTCTTGCGACTTCCAGCCTCAACTGACCAAGAGCGTCAAATACAACACTGTTTTTATCAGCCACAAAGCAAATCAAGTCACCGGCTTCTGCCTGTGCTCTTTCCAGCAGAGCTTTCATCTCTTCCTCAGTCATAAACTTTGCAAAGGAGGATTTTATTTCATTATTATTATCTATAGATATCCATGCCATACCCTTTGCCTTATAGGTTTTAACCACCTCAACCAGGGCATCTATCTCTTTTCTGCTGAATTTGGCACAGCCTTTTGCATTTATTGCTCTGACGCTTCCTCCATTGGCAACTGCATCGGTAAATACCTTAAAACCACAATCTGCCACCAGCTGGGAAACATTTACAAGCTCCATTCCAAAGCGTATATCAGGCTTGTCGGAACCAAACCTCTCCATTGCTTCAGCATACGGCATTCTAAGGAACGGTGTCTCAAGTTCCACATCCAGGGCTTCCTTAAATACTCTCTTAACGAAACCTTCATTAACAGCCAGCACGTCATCAACATTTACAAAGGACATTTCCAGATCTATCTGGGTGAATTCAGGCTGTCTGTCCGCTCTCAAGTCCTCATCTCTAAAGCATTTTGCTATCTGAAAGTACCTGTCGAAGCCCGACACCATCAGCAGCTGCTTGTATAACTGCGGTGACTGGGGCAATGCGTAGAATTTGCCCGGGTGTACTCTGCTGGGTACAAGGTAATCCCTGGCACCTTCCGGAGTACTCTTAACCAGTATGGGCGTTTCAATCTCCAAAAAGCCGTTGTCGTCATAATAATCACGTGCCACCTTGGCAACCCTGTGTCTTAGCATCAGGTTTCTCTGCATGTCGGGTCTTCGTAAATCAAGATATCTGTATTTCAGCCTTGTAATTTCATTCACATCTGAATTTTCTTCGATATAAATAGGCGGTGTTTCGGAAGAACTAAGTATTCTAAGTTCTTTTACAATTATTTCAATTTCGCCTGTAGCCATCTTTTTATTAACAGCTTCCGGAGCTCTCGCAGAAACAGTGCCCACCACTGCAAGAACAAATTCACTTCTGATTGTCTTTGCCTTGTCAAGCATTTCTCCGTCTTTATCGGTAAAAACAATCTGCACTATTCCCGATCTATCTCTTAAATCTACAAAAACCAAACTTCCCAGATTTCTTTGTTTCTGCACCCAACCCATTAGAATAACAGTTTCACCTATATTTGCCGAAGTCAGTTCGGCACATTTATGACTCCTCTTGAGTCCATAAATTGATTCTCCCATATAATTGATTCCTCCATTTTCGTGTTTTAAACAATGAATATTAAGTATTAGCCATTTATCAGGCCTTTAATTGTTCTATAATCCGCTCAATATCCAGCTCGGCCTGATCACCGGTAGCCAGGTTCTTCAATTTATATTTGCCGGTATTTACTTCATCTTCCCCAACCACCACTGCATATGGAATTCCCAGCTTGTCTGCATATGAGAATTTCTTCCCGATTTTGCCTTCATTAAAGTAAATCTCTGCTGCTATGCCTGCGTCTCTGACTTTTGTGGCAAGTTCCAGAGCCTGGGACATCGTTTCCTTCATGGGAATTACCAGAATCTGTGAAGGCGTTGCCTTCCTGCTTTCCTCAAGAACCCCCGCTTCCCTGAGCTGGTAGAACAGTCTTGACAGACCTATGGATATTCCCACACCGGGTAATTTCTTGGTGGTATAGTTCTGAGCCAGATTGTCATACCTGCCTCCCGAACATACGCTTCCTATTGAAGGGTATTGATCCAAAATTGTTTCATAAATAGTTCCAGTGTAGTAATCCAGACCTCTTGCTATTGTGAGGTCAACTGTATAGTTCTCGGCCGGAACTTTAAAAGCATTAATATAATTAATTACCAGTTCCAGTTCGTCTATACCTTCTGAAAACATATCATTGCTGACTTCAAGCTTGCGAAGATTTTCGATTATCTCGCTGCTGCTTCCCTTTATACCTACAAATTTAACGACACTGTCGGCGTCTCCGTCCGAAAGGCCAATTGACTTAAGTTCGGCCAGCACAGCCGTCTGACCGATTTTTTCAATTTTATCGATTATTCTTAAAACTTCAGCTTTATCCGATATATCAAGACTTTCAAAAAAACCGTTAAGAATTTTTCTATTATTCAGACGTATTGTAAAATCATCAAAACCTAAAGCCTTAAAGGTGGAATAAATTACGCTCAATATTTCGGCATCATTTATAACGCTTAAGCTTTCAAAACCTATGATATCAATATCACACTGGTAAAACTCCCTGAATCTGCCCTTCTGAGGTTTTTCGCCCCTGAATACCTTACCGATATGGTATCTTTTAAATGGGAAGGTCAATTCACCGAAATGCTGTGAAACATACCTTGCCAAAGGTACTGTAAGATCAAACCTTAAGGCCAGGTCGTTGTCTCCCTTGTTAAACCTGTAAACCTGTTTCGCAGTTTCACCGCCGCTTTTGGCCAGTAAAACCTCTGATTTTTCAATCATTGGGGTATCAAGAGGAATAAACCCATATGTTTCATATGTTTTTTTAATAGTTTCCAACATCCGATTAAACACCATCTGATCCGCGGGCAGTAATTCCATAAAACCCGGCAGGATTGAAGGCGTTACCACTTGCTGTTTCGCCATTATGCACAACTCCTATCATAAAAAATATATAACTTCAATTATTCACATAAATCATGCTAATTAGTAATAAGCAGTAGAAAAACTTCCATTACAACGCAGTCCCGGGGAAATTTAACCGCCGGCAATATATGAATTCAGGTGTTATTACACACTACTGGACAATAAAAAAGCCCCTTATCCCGACAAGGGACGAGAGGAAACTTCCCGTGATGCCACCCTAATAATTTCCGCAATACAAGGACTGCAAGCAGAAACTCACTTGAAATCTTTAACGCAGAAAACGGATAGGCTTTTAACCTATCAGCCCAGGAAACCTAATTCCAAAGAGGGTGTCTTTCGGCAAACATTCTATAGGCTGCTCACAGTCTAAGTCAATTGAGTCTTGAAGCTTAATTGACTTTGGACAGCCGTTCCCTGAATAGAAGCATTGATTACTCTTCCCTTTTAAGGCCTTTGCGATATATAGTCTACTATATATTTTAAAATTCACTTTCCATATTGTCAATAATTATTATTGGATAATTCTCCTATTAACCCTTTTGTCATTACTTCCTTCCTCTCAAGCATTTCATCTATTCTTCCCAGATATTCCTCAACACTTTTGACATTGAAGGATCTTTCTATTCTATTGTCAGGAAAAACAAACTTTGAAACAGCACCTGCTCCGCAGGCAAATATGGACTGTCTTTCCTCCATTATCTGAATATTGTACAGACTCTCCTTTCCCTTTTTGCTGTAACCTACATTTTCAAGATTTCCGAGAATGTTTTTCTGTCTGTACAAATAGTAAGGTTCCAACCCAATATGTGAGGCATACTCCCCGGCAGACTCCACCATTTCGGCAACCTGCCGGTATTCCTCGTGGAGGCTGTATTTGTCAATTTCCATAGTAAGCCTGGATGCTCTTTTTACTGCCATGGTGTGTACGGTTATACTTTCAGGTTTTAGTTGTGCAATTTTTCCCATGGTTATCTTGAACATGTCCGTATCTTCCCCCGGCAGTCCACAGATAACATCCATGTTAATATTGTCAAACCCCAATTCCCTGGCTGTGCCAAACGCCTTTTCCACCTCTGCCGGGGTATGGTTTCTCCCTATCCTTTCAAGTGTCGCGGCGTTCATACTCTGAGGGTTTATGCTTATCCTTGAAACTCTGCTGCGCCTGATCACCGACAATTTTTCGGCATCAATGGTATCCGGTCGGCCGGCCTCAAGTGTATATTCTTTCAGGCAGCTCAAATCCAGCAAATCTTCAATACCCCCCAGCAGCCTGTCCAGCTGGACTGAATTTACCGAAGTCGGAGTTCCTCCCCCTATATATACACTTTCTATTTTCAAGCCCTTGCTTTTGATAAGCCCGGAAGTATGAGCTATTTCCCTCAGCAGCGAATCCAGGTAGCGGTCCACTGATTTTTTATATTGCCCTATGGTACTTGAGCTGAAGGAACAGTAGAGACAACGAGTCGGACAAAAGGGTATTCCTATATACAGGGAAACACTTTCGGGGACAGAATTTTTAAACAGCTCCCGCTGGTTGACTGCAACGTCAAATAAAAGCCTGGCCTTATTATCCGTCACATAGTAATCATCCGTCAGGGTTTCTAAAATCTGTTCTTTACCGTCTCCCCCGTCCAGAAGCTCATTTACAAGCTTGGTAGGTCTGATACCTGTCATTACGCCCCAGGGAATAATTTTTCCGGTATACTTTTGCAGCAGCAAAAACAGCTTTCTTTTAAATTTTTTCTTTAAATTCTTTATTTGCGGCTTAATTGGAGTCTGCTCTTTGACCTCCGGTCTATATTCCTTTAAAAACCATAAGTTCTCAGGTACCGTAATGTCGGTTTGTTCCTCAAAATTCTTATCCTGAAGCTTAATATTAATTTTCAGACTCTGACCGCCGTCACCGCAGCAAAAGCTGCAGAATAGAAATGCCCCGGAATCCGTATCCCGGGGGCCGTCAATTTTTACAAGCTCATCTTTTAAAAAAAATAGTTTTATGACATCCTCAAACTCATAGTCAAAGCTGTCACAGGTATTTCTATAAAAAATCATTAGTATCTCCATTTACATCTTTTTTGGTACGAGTCTGTTGCAAAACATTTAGTATGCAAATTTGAGGGGAAAAAGTGCGGTTTTACATTCATTTTTAGGAAAAATGAATGTAAAATGTGGGCCATAGCGTTTGGTCCACAAGCAGTTTTTCTATAAGGTAGTGTCGTAAAATGAAAGTAATTACATTTTACGACACTACCTTGTTACCATTCAATTGCATGCCTGATGGGGTTGTATATTTTCTCGTTTTCTATTGTTGTTGTCCCTCCATGGCCGGGGTAAACCGTTGTTTCACCGGGCAAACCGAACAGCTTATCAACTATGGAACCGTATATCTCTTCAAAGCTCCCGTTCGGCAGGTCAACTCTGCCATAACCGGAATTAAACAACGTATCACCGGAGAACAGTTCATTATTTACCTGAATGCAAATTGACCCTGGAGTATGTCCGGGTGTATGAATTACTTTTAATTCAAGTTCACCAAGCCTTAAAACACTCCCGTCCCTTAAAACTTCACACCGGGTACTAAAAGTCATTGCTTTAAATGCATATGCCGAGACATTATATCTGGCATCTGTCAGTGAAGGTTCATCGTTTATGTGAATGTAAGCCTTCGCTCCTGTCTTTTCAGCAATACTGTCCAATTCAACGATGTGATCAATATGACCGTGGGTTAAAATTATTTTCTCAATATCAACCTTCATATCGGCAGCTGCTGCAATCACTTTTTCACTTTCTACGCCCGCATCTATCAGCACCGCTTTATTTCCTTCACATATTAAATATACGCTGGAATCAAACATTCCACCTGTAATAGTCTTTATTCTCATACTCCATCCTTCTTCTAAAACTCTCTTTTACTGTCCAACAACAGTGTAACCGGTCCGTCATTGCTTATATCTACAAGCATTTCGGCCTGAAATATGCCTGTCTGGACCTTCACTCCAAAACTTCTGCATTTCTCCACGAAGCCTTCATATAACGCTTTAGCCGTTTCAGGCCTTGCAGCTCTGTCATATCCGGGTCTCCTGCCTTTTCTGCAATCTCCGTACAGGGTAAACTGGGAAACAACAAGGAGCTCTCCCTTCACCTCAAGCAGTGACAGGTTCATTTTGCCGTTATTATCTTCAAATATTCTCAGATTGATTATTTTATCAGCCAGATAATCAATATCCCGTTCTGAATCCTCCTGCCCCACTCCCAGCAGTACCGTCATTCCTTTACTGATCTCTCCCGCAATACCGCAGTCAACTGTCACCCTTGACTTTTTAACTCTTTGAACAACTGCCCTCATTTATGCTCCAATCTGCTATTAACCATATATTCCAGAAAATAAACAATATCATTATTGCTTATTTCGCGTCACGTCAAATACACTGTCAATTTTCCTGAGTTTCTTTATTATCTTTTCCAATTGCTCGGTATTTGTTATTTCAAGTGTCAGATTTATTACAGTTACCTGCTCTCTTGTAGTTCGTGCATTAACAGCCTTGATGGGCACTTTCAGCTCTGCAATACTGTTGGTAACATCCAGCAGCAGGGCAGTCCTGTCATTGGCCATAAGGGTTATGTCGGCCTTATATGCCACATCATTGGTGGTGTACCATTTGACATCTATCAGTCTTCCCTCTTCCTCAAGTCCGGCAGAGACATTTATACAATCGCTGCGGTGTACCGAAACCCCTCTTCCTCTGGTAATATAACCAATGATTTCATCACCCGGAACAGGATTGCAGCACCGGGACAGCCTGACCAGACAGTTGTCGATACCTTTGACAACCACACCGCTTTCGGGAATGTTCTTTTTCTTTTTTTCATTTCTGGTCTGGGCGATAGATTCAAGTATCTGCTCTATTTCTTCAGGTTTAAGGGTTTTCTTGAATTCTTCCTTAAGTTTTGTAATGACCTTGTTTGTGGTTATGGCACCGTAACCGATTCCTGCATATAAATCATCAAGTGTGGCAAAGTTATATTTCCTGAGTACCAGTTCAATCCACTCTGTTCTGAATAATTGACTGTAGGTAAGCCCTTGCTTTTTCAGCTCCCTTTCAACCAATTCCTTTCCCCTGATGATGTTTTCTTCCCTTTTTTCCTTTTTAAACCATTGATTTATTTTATTTTTTGCCTGGCTGCTCTTAACTATTTTAAGCCAGTCCCTGCTGGGGCCATGTATGGTCGAAGAGGTTAGAATATCTATTATGTCGCCGTTCTTCAATTTATAGTCGATAGGTACCATCTTTCCGTTAACTTTGGCCCCTATCATCTTATTTCCTATGGCGCTGTGAATGGAATATGCGAAATCCACCGGGGTCGACTCGAACGGAAGACTGACTACATCTCCCTTGGGAGTGAATACAAAAACTTCGTCGGTAAAAAGGTCGACCTTCAGGGTCTCCATAAATTCACTTTCATCTGTGGTGTCCTTCTGCCATTCCAGAAGCTGTCTGAGCCATGCAAATTTATTATCGGAATCCTTTGTACCTATAGCGCCTTCCTTATATTTCCAGTGGGCAGCAATACCCACCTCGGCTACCCGGTGCATGTCCCAGGTTCTTATCTGAACCTCGAAAGGCTGTCCTTCAGGACCGATCAAGGTAGTATGAAGTGACTGGTACATATTGGGTTTGGGTATGGCAATATAATCCTTGAACCTGCCCGGCATGGGCTTATATAGTTCATGGACAAGGCCCAGCACCGCATAGCAGTCCTTTACCGAATTTACAATCACTCTGAATGCAAATAAATCATATATCTGATCCAGTGTTTTATTCTGCTTTACCATTTTCCTGTAAATACTGTAAAAGTGCTTTGGCCTGCCGTCAATCTGAGAGTTTTCTATTCCAAGCTCACTTGTTTTCTCTTTGAGCGTCTTAATTATATCTTCAATATAAGCTTCTCTCTGCTTGCGTTTGAAAGCTATTTTCTCAACAAGATCATAATAGCCTTTTGGGTCCAGATATCTAAGACAGATATCTTCCAGTTCCCATTTAATTTTTGAAATACCAAGACGGTGAGCCAGCGGTGCATATATCTCAAGAGTTTCTCTGGCCTTTTCGATCTGCTTGCCCTCGTTCATGTATTTCAGCGTTCTCATGTTGTGAAGCCTGTCAGCCAGCTTTATCATAATAACGCGAATGTCCTTTGCCATCGCAACGAACATTTTGCGCAGGTTCTCCATCTGCTGCTCTTCCTTTGACGTAAAAGGCAGCTTGCCCAGCTTTGTCAGTTTTGTAACGCCGTCTACAAGATCAGCCACTTCAACCCCGAACTGGGTTTTTATTTCCTCATAGGTACAGGTGGTGTCCTCAATGGTATCATGCAGGAGGGCAGCAACAAGTGCAGTGCAGTCCAGTTCCATCTCGGCAAGGATAATTGCCACCTCAACGGGATGGATTATATAGGGCTCCCCTGAGTTTCTCTGCTGACCCTCATGTGCTGTCTTTGACACATGATATGCCTTTTTAAGCAGTTCAATGTTACTGTTGGGATCATATTTTTTTACTTTTTCAACGAGCACTGAAAAGCTATCTGTCAAAGCATCCTCCACTAGTCATCAACGACTTGATAAATTTTAATAAAACTATATAGTAAATTAACACGTTGTGCCAGTTAATTGATCAACTTTACCATTAAAAAGTTACAATTGAATTGACCTTATAGCCGTCTAATTTCTTCCTGCCTTCCAAAAAACCGAGTTCAATAAAATAGATTATTCCGGCTACTTTTCCGCCAAGCTGTTCGACGAGTTTTATGTTGGCTTCAGTGGTACCACCGGTTGCAAGCAGGTCATCAACTATGAGGACCTTTTGACCGGGCTTGACAGCATCTTCATGCATTTCCAGAACATCTTTTCCGTATTCCAGATCATACTCCACTCTGATGGTTTTATACGGAAGCTTGCCTTTCTTTCTTACCGGAACAAAACCCTTCCCCATCTGATATGCCAAAGGTGCACCGAATATAAAGCCTCTTGATTCCGAACCCACGATTATGTCAAAATCCCCCACCTGCTCCGCATATTCCTTAAAGGTATCCATGCAAGCTTTAAAGGCTTCGGCATCCTGAAGTACAGTTGTGATATCGATAAAATCAATCCCCTCTTTGGGAAAATCCATTACATGTCTCAGCTTAGCTCTTAAGTCCATTTAAATATACCTCTCTTCATGGTACTGAATTTATGTATAGATATTATTATAAATAAATAATTACTCACTTACAACATACTTTTTTTATGGGCATATATCCGGCCGTACTGAAATTTTCCCTATCAGCGATAGTACTGCATGACTAACTGTACATTTCTGTTTCCGTTATATTCATTTATGTCAATATTGAATATAATATCCAGCTTGACCAGGTTGGTCTGACCTGTGTAAAGCCTGGTCAATTCCTCAGCTCCGAATTTTTCAGAAATGTAGTTATCAAAGTCGCATATATTTCCAAAGTAAATTGCTTCGATATATTTACCCGGAGATGTCAAAAGTCTCAGCTTGAGTATTTTCCTTCCGGAGCCCAGCACGGCAGCCCTGGCGACAGTGACAGCCTTTTCCGCAAAAATCGGCTTTGAATTGCCTTTCCCGTAGGGCTCCAGCAGCGACAGTTCTTCTGCAACCCTGAGATTTATATGTGAAAGAAGAATTCTTGCATCTATGTACACTTTTGGAATAAGATCCTCTTCTGTCAGGGTTGCATTCTCATTAAGCTGTTTTCTCAGCAGTTCCAGCTTTTCCCGGTCAAGGCTGAGACCTGCGGCCATGGGATGCCCTCCGAAGCGGTTCAGAAGTTCCTTGCATTTCAACAGGCCTTCAAACATGTTATATTCTTCAATGGATCTTCCTGAACCTTTTACTCCGCTCTCGGCGTCAGTAATTACAAATGTAGGAACATTATATTTTTCACGGATTTTTCCGGCAATTATTCCTGCTATACTCTCATGTATATCAGGTTTATAGACCACCAGGATTTTATCCTGTTTCAGACTGCTGCCCTCAATAGTTGCAACCGTCTCTTCCACACCTGCCAGAGTCATGCTCTTTCTTTCGGTATTGAGATTATGAAGTTCAAGGGCAAGGCTTTCAGCTTCGCTGTCATCGTCACTCAAAAGCATTTTAAGGCCTTTTTCCGCCCAGTCAAGCCTGCCGGATGCATTGATGCAAGGACCTATAATAAACCCAAGATGATAGACACCTATTTCCTTTCCAAAAATCCCGGTCTGTTTCATAAGTGCTTTCAAACCTGTATTTTTAGTCTGACCTATGACAGAGAGACCTTTTTTCACCAGAATCCTGTTTTCACCTACAAGATCAACCACGTCGCAAACCGTAGCAATTGCAACAAATTCGTAAAAGTCATCACATTCATTGCCCGGAACAGCCAGTTCACTGTAAAGCACCTGAACAAACTTAAATGCTACCCCGGCTCCGCAGAGATATTTAAACGGGTAACCGCAGTCGGCACGCTTTATATCAATAACTGCATCTGCTTCGGGCAGTATATGTAACCTTTCATTATTTTCCGTTTCAACAAAGGGAACTTCATGGTGATCGGTAACAACTACCGTGATACCTGCAGCTTTGGCATATTTTATCTGCTCGGTTGCTGCAATGCCATTATCGCAGGTTATAATAGTATCAACATTGTCTTCCTTGGCTTTATCTATAATGCTGTTGTTTATGCCATATCCGTCAAGTATTCTGTGAGGAATGGCGTAATCAACTTCTGCTCCGCACCTGATCAAAGCTCTGTACAGAATAAAAGTGCTGACCACCCCGTCTACATCGTAATCTCCGATTATTCTTATCCTGCAGCCATTTTTAATTTTATCGATTATTATATTAACCCCTTTTTCAAGGTCCTTCATAGCTCTTGCATCGTATAGATCGCTAATATCGGAGCTTATAAATCTCCTGGCGGTATCATAATCCGAAACTCCTCTGTTCACCATAATTCTGCATAATAAAGGACTTACCTTTAATGCCTCTGACATTTTTTCAAAGTCATTTTTAGGATTTTTTAAAATCCACTTTTCCAATTTACTCCCCCCACATTAACCTATGGCTTTAAGCCGCAATGCGGCCCTCATTTTTGCCCCATTGAAGCTATCAACAATTCAATTGCAATCCTATCGGAAATTTTTCCAGTTTTAATGGACTCATCCAGTTCCAGACTGTAGTACATGGCTTTTTCCAAAACACTGATGTCCAGATTACGGCTGATATTCATAACTTTTGTAGCTACAAAAGGGGTCAGCCCCAGTTGTTTTGCAGCCGCGTCCTCCCTGACGCCCTGTTTTCTCAACAGCTTTATCCTGTACACCATTCTTATCTGTCTGATGATCATGAATAAAACCTTCTGCATGGGCTCTTTCAGTGCCGCCATATCATTTAACAGCGACAATGCCCTGGAATTATTTCCTTCGGATATAGCGTCAGTGAGATCAAATATCCTGCTTTTAATTGTTTTATTACATACTATCTCTGCTTCTTTCAAGGATATTTCACTTTTATTTCCCGCATAATTTACCAGCTTCTCTATTTCGTTAAGCAGCTCAGTCATGGAATATTCACTGTTTTCAACAATATATGAAGCCGTCATCTGATCTATGTTTTTATTATGGCTTTTAAGTACTTTCACCACCCATTTGACAAGATCGGCGGGCTTCTGGTAATCCATCTCGACAATAAGGCCGTACTTTTTGATTGTATTGACAAGCTTCATTCTTTTATCAATTTCACTTTCGATAAATATCAGGCAGGTATAGTCCGGCATATTTTCAAGGTAATCTGCCAGCTTATCCTTTCCTGATTTTTTATCGGTTCCCGAATCGGCGGCTTCGCCCTTTTTTCCTTTAAAAAGACCGGTATTTTTTGCAATTACAAGCTTCTTATCACTGAACATGGGTAAGGTTTCGCAGTTGGATATAATTGCTTCGGTCTCGGTTTTGCCTTCAAAATAAATATAGTTGAACTCCTTGTTTTCTTCCTGGATTATAAGCCTGGCAATTGCATTTGCGTAGTATTTTTTCAAATATTCCTCTGCGCCTGTAAACAGATAAATATTCTGCAGCCTGTCTTCTTTTAACTGTTTTTTCAGGATATCCAAACTCATAACATATCTCCTTTTAGCTTTAACTGCTCTAATATAACAAAATTATCACTTTTTAAAATCTTACTTTTGTAACAGCAGCTATTTATTAAGCATCGTATTTATCTTCAAGTCCCGTCCGTAGCTTGTAACGGTTACTGCTCCGCATTCATCAGTTCTGTAAAGTTTTGTGCTCCTCTCCAGAAGCCTGTCAACAACAAATTGCGAAGGGTGCCCGAAGTGGTTGCGCTCTCCGACTGATATTACGGCAAACCGGGGCTTTATTCTGTCTAAAAAGGCCTCGCTGCTTGAGGTAATTGAACCGTGATGCCCTACCTTAAGTAAATCCGCCTCAAAATCCATATCTGACTCCACAAGTCTTTCCTCAACCGGTGCTTCACTGTCGCCGGTAAATAATACTTTTATATTTTTGTAAATTAATTTTAACACCAATGAACTGTTATTTAAAGACTGTTGTGCCAGAGTATCCTTTGAAAACTCCAACGGGTTCAGAACTTCAAGTTTTGTTTCCTTGTCCAGTCGGATCAGATCACCTTTTTTGCACTCTTCAATTTTTATACCTTTCTTTATACAAATGTCCTCAAGTTTTTCAAAACCGTTCCCGTCAGTATCAGGAAGGATCACCAACCCGACCTTCATTTCTTTCAAAACAGCTTCCAACCCCTCGGTATGATCCGAATGCCCGTGGCTCGCTATGACAATATCTATGCTTTTCGTTCCCCGGTCCAGGATATATGGTACCATAACAGCTTCACCTATATCAAATGAAGATTTTGATCCTGCATCCCTTCCGCCTCCGTCAATCAATACTTTTTTACCGTGTGCTGTTTTTATAAAGGCACCATCCCCCTGCCCAACGTCAATAAATGTAATCTCCATTGGCTTTGGGAGCAAAGAGCCGACCACAATAATTGAAACTGCAAGACCTGCCGCTGCCAATTTTACCTGCCCGAAACATTTTATGCCGTTCAGTCTCTGTCTGAATTTAAAAAGATAAAGAATAAAAATATAGTAAAGTAAAACCATCCAAATGGGAGGGGTAGGAAGTTTTAATGAAGCAAAGGGAACTTTAGCAGATATCTCGGTAACAAAGAGTACAAAGGACAGAAAAGAATTGTTTATATAGCCGATAAGTACCGCCAGGTGAATGTTCAGCAATCCTGCAAAAACCATGATAAAGCCTATTATTGTTATGACCTGGACCAATGGGACCACTAAGAGATTTGAAATGACCGATATCAAAGATAAATTGTTAAAATAATATAATGTGACCGGAATCACTCCCAGCTGGGCTGCAAGCGTAGCCGCCAGAGTATCGGCCACAATTTCAGGAATACGCCTGTGTGTCACGGCCTTCTTTATTGGCGGATAAAACATTACAAGGGACAGCGTTGCCATAAAAGAAAGCTGAAACCCTATATCGTAAATGGTATAAGGGTTAATAAACAAAAGTATCAATGCAGCAGCCGAAATACTTGTATATATATCTGTTTCCCGCATAATAATTTTGCCGGACAGAATTATTATGCCCATAATCACTGCCCTGACCACTGAGGCTGAGAATCCTGCCACAAATACAAATAGAATCAGCACAAAAATGGTTATTATACTTGATGTCTTATTTCCCAAACGTAATTTGTTAAATAAAAACATAAGTGGTAGTATTATGAACGCAACATTCATTCCCGAGGCTACCATTATATGAGTCAACCCGGCTCTGCTAAAAGCCTGGAAAGCATTTTCATCCAGGCCGTCCTTATATCCGATAATCATTCCTGACAATAGGCCGGCCTGGTTTTTATCGAGACAGTGCTCAACGATTCCCAATACTTTATTTTTTATTTTAAAACCCAGTTTGTTAATCCAGCCTCCCGGCTCTTTGCCTACAACACTCATCCCTTGGCCGTTCAGGAGATTAACCGTCCCCGATATCCCTTGAGAAGCCAGATACCTTTCATAATTGAAACCTCCGGGATTTGTCGCCGGTTTAGGTTTATTAATGACAGCACTCAACGAAAGCCGTGTCCTATACCCTATTTTGTCAGCTAAGCCACTCCCGCTGCGACCATACACATTGACAATTAATTTGGCCGATACCGGCTTTCTGTCGGCTTTTAAAATAAATACAAGCTTATCCCCGTCCTGCTCAACCTCACTGTCAATGTAACCTTGAAAAGTAATTTGTTTCCCATAAAGTTCATTCAATTCACAGGTATATACATCTTGAGAATTATTAAATAATACCCCTCCTGCGGTAAAGAACAGCAATGACAGAAGTATTAGAATTGCTGCCTTTCTTAACCTATTAAACATTATGGTTAACATAAAGTAACAGACAGCTGCCAGGAGCAGAAACAGAGAAAAGCTGATTTGGACAGACAACAGTATTCCCGCAATAAATGACACGCAAAAAAGACATAGCGGTCTTTTGAAAAACATGTGACCTCCATAAAATTGTTTAAAGAAATTTTTAGAATTGGATAAGATTTGTTATATTGATCTGACGTTGGAAAAGAATACACAAAAACGCCCTGTTCAGGACGTTTTTGCGGTTTATGATAAAATTACATTACTCTTCTTGCACCAATATATTTTCCCCGGTATTCAGATAGGTCTTGAATAATAACCTTTTTGTTTGAGGTTGAAGCATGAATAAACTTGCCTCCACCTACATAAATACCCACATGGTCTATTGCGCCGGATGCCTTTCTGGAAGAAGCGTCGAAAAATAACAGATCCCCTGCCTTTAATGCACTCTTTGATACTTTAACACCGTCAGAATACATACTTGCTGATGAACTATTAAGTTTTACTCCGAAATTCTCATAAACGTATCCGACAAATCCTGAGCAATCAAAGCCGCTTGGGCTTTTTCCACCATAAACATACCGTACTCCAACAAATTTTTTAGCATATGCAACTACATCATTTTCAGCAGAATCATCGGCTACTGCAATATCTTCTGCCTCAATAGTGGTTGCTGTTGTGGAACGAGATGATTTTTGTTCGGTGCTGGCAGCTGTAACAAATTTGGTGGCTACATAACCAACCTTTGAGGCTACCTTTACCTTGTGCCAACCTGAGAGAGTATCAAGAATTTCAACACTCGTCCCATCACTTAGAGAATCAATTATTTTGCCTGATGTACCTGCAGTTTCCCTGAAATTAACACCATTAGCATTAATTTTTCCTTTTGCAGTCAAAACTTTTATGTAGTCACTGCTTACCCAACCGGTCTTTCCGCTAAAGGAAATCTTGTACCACCCATCAGACCCATCAACAACCGATACCCTTGAATTGGATAACTTTGTTACTACACTTGAAGATGTATCGGGCTCTGTTCTGACGTTTACTTTTGTTCCTACAATCTGCGCCGGCTGGGATGCAGCCATAGCGACCGAACAAATAAGCACCAGAGAAAACGCAAAAATACATCCGACAAGTATCTTGCTGATCTTACCTGACATTGGCTCCTCCTATAATTCGCTTCCGAAGTTAGCTGCCGGGCTCGGGCAATAGGACCTCCCTACCATTTCCATGGACTCACCCCAAAAATTTGGTTCCTCCGTACCTCTCTCGAGGATTCAGCTTTAATTAACAAATAAAATACGGTTAACTAAATATGTTATAATTTAGTTACAATTCATTTATTTGTTCTTGAACATTATATTCAATTTGTAACAGTTTGTCAAACTTTTTGAAATAAAACAGCAATTTTTTAGTAATATTTTTGTAATATCTTTGACATTATAGTAATTTACACATAATATGAACATTTTCATTAAAATTTATATCATCCTTGTTTGATATCTCATTACAATCATTGAATCCGCACTTTGTCCAAAAATTTATACCTGACATATTGCTTTTATATACCGAGAGGTATATTTTTTTAGTAAGGCAGACCCGCTTTAAATATTCCTGGAGCAAACCAACTGCCCTCATACCATATCCCTTGCGCTGATAAGGTGTGTCTATGATCATAGAGTTAATCCACACCACATTGTCCCTGTTCATAGTTAATCCTTTTATCAGTCCGATGGTTTCCCCGGAATTAAGACGTATATCCAAAAAGAAAATATTGTCTCTTTGTATAAACTGAGAAATATTATATGCAAATTGATCATATTCTATAGACTGAAAAAAGCCGGTAGCATATTTAAAGTCGTCTGAGTTCCTGTAAATTGAATATATCTTCTGTATACTTGTTTTATCAATATTCGTTATATTGAAAAAATCGTCCTTAATATGAATATTCAGCATATTATTCACCTGATTTACCCGATAAAATTCAAATTTTATCATAATGTAATTCTTTATAGGATTATACCAAACATTTTGAAGATAACAAAATTTAAATTTATAAATTCAGGAAATATTTGACATTCTTTTTGATATTTAATATATTTATTCTAAATTAAATTTTCAGACGGAGAAAATAATTATGTGTGGTAATTTGGAGAGTTTTGACAAGCAATTATTTGAATGCTGCATTATAATGGTATCCTTATTATTGAAGCAATACAAAAATAAAATAATCGATATAACTGATTTCA
The DNA here is from genome assembly GCA_023386445.1 of Bacillota bacterium. Taxonomy (GTDB): domain Bacteria; phylum Bacillota; class Clostridia; order Acetivibrionales; family DSM-1351; genus Ruminiclostridium. The sequence continues at coordinate 59,199 of JAEWJR010000052.1, forward strand.
AATGCCATACGGCAAATAAAATCAGATATATCCTCGAAAACATAGAATGCGAAACGAATATTGCGAAGAAAAAAAATATAGAAAATTTATTAAATGAGTGTAATGCAATTAATATACACAACTAGTCCCGTTTGTAAAATTTAAGAATAAGACTGTCTATTCGTTTGCTGATTCTGAGAATGTCATGCTTTGCCCATGGCTCATTTTCCAAGAGATCATAAAGTTCCTCTTTCAGACATTCTACTTCTTTGTTAAGCAAAAAGTATTTGTTTTCCATAATTATCCCCATTCTTTTCTTTTGTAAGATGATCCGTTTTGCATAATATTACCATTAATTTTGTAAAAAGTAAATATAAAAAATCCATAAATGTAATATTTTTGTATATTTTTTCCTTACCCTCTTATAAAGGGTAATAGTGCATAATAAAGTATTTGAAAAAATTTTTCAAATATACTTTACAATTTTTATTAAAAAGTTTATATTGATATCAAATAGTTTGAATTTCAAAGTAAAAATATTGAGGTGTTATAATGAATTCTCATAACGGAAATGAATTATTGATTGTTGACCAACTATTCAGGAAGCTGTTTGATAAATATTATAAGCTGGAAAGCAAGAAATTTTTTAGTAAAAGCCTTGAAGATCTGACTGTAATTGAAATCAACACCATACTTGTTATCGGTCATGGTTCTGAAAATAAAAAGATGTCTGAAATTGCCAACACCCTGGGAGTTACCTTCGGCACCCCCACTGTTACTATTGACAGACTGATTAAAAAGGGTTACGTGATCAGGCAGCGTGATGAAGAAGACAGACGTCAGGTTTTTATATCCTTATCAGAGACTGGAGTAAGCGTATTTGAATCAATTGTTCAATTGAGGAATAAAATTGCCGAAAAAATCTTTGGTATACTTGATCCTTCAGAAAGGAAAGCATTAATTGATATTCTCTCCAATCTGAACTCTCATTTTGATAATGTTTTCAGTTAATAAAATTTTTTGTCAAAATACTTTGAATTTCAAATTATTTTAAATTGAAATATTATAGGAGGTGAAGTATTTTTAATTATTAATAAACAATATATGGAGGTAATTTATGCAAAAGTTAAAAAAATATAAAATCATAGCTGTAATCATAGCAGTTATCATAATTCCGCTGGTATACAGCTTCTTCTATCTTGATGCCTTCTGGGATCCATACAGCAAGCTGGATTACCTTCCTGTCGCTGTTGTAAACCAGGATTCTGGAGCAACCATAAACGGCAAGGAAAAAAACCTTGGCAAGGAAATACTAGATAAGCTGGAAAGTGATAAAAACCTTAAGTGGGTTATTACAGATGAAGCCGATGCCAGGGAGGGTCTGAACAACAGAAAATATTATGCATCAATCTACATACCTGCTGATTTTTCCAAAAGCATATCAACGGCAGGTGATGCTGAAAAAATAAAAGGCGACCTGAAATACAATGTCAATGAAAAGAGAAATTACCTGGCAAGCCAGGTGTTGAGCAGGGTTACACTTCAATTCAAAGATGAAATCTCAAAAGAAATATCTCAGGAAATTGTCGGAACTATTGTAGATCAAATAAAAGATCTACCGTCAAGCCTTCACGAACTTGACGATGGACTTAAGGAACTTAACAGCGGCACTGACACCATTTATCAAAAAACAGGAGAATTGCTGGACGGTCAAAAAAAGTTTAATACCGGCATGAAATCTTTAAATGATGGGTTGCAGGATGCAGCAAAAGGTGCCTCCCAATTATCCGCAGGCGCCGGAGAACTTAATGCAGGAGCACAACAGTTCTACCAAACACTGTCAGGTGGTACCGAAAAAGTATCCCAGCTTGCAAATGGCGCCTCACAGGTATCTTCGGGTTTATCTTCCGTCAGGGATAACCTTGCAAAAATCAATTCCGGAACAGGTGAGCTCTCCCGGTCAACTGACAAGCTCAGTCAGGGTATGACTACCTATAATAATAACATGCAGGCTTTTACTGCAGGGCTTAATTCATATATTGAATCGGTAAATAAGGCCGCTGATGCCCAGACTGATATGGCTTTATTGATTGCTCAATATGCAAAGGCACATCCGGAAGCACTGAAGGATCAGAATATTCAAACGATACTTAAAACCCTTCAAGCATCCCAGTCGGTTCCCGAGCAGGTAAAAAAGGCCGGAGAGAACCTGAACACTTCCGGAAAAGCCCTGGCGTCCGGGGCCTCACAAATGACTCAGGGAACTGCCGATTTAAATACAGGAATAAATACTGTTTCCACCAGCCTGAATCTTGTTGCTGCGGGAACCGACAAAATCAATACTGCCTACGGTCAGATTAACAGTGGTATAAACGATGTTGCGGACAGTATAAAAACCGCCTCGGAAAAATCAAAGGAGCTTTATGAAGGAACCACACAGTTAAAAGCAGGTTCAACCGGACTGGCTGCCGGCATTTTAAAGGCATCGGAAGGCAGCACTCAACTGAACGGCAGCACTGAAAAACTATACGATGGAGAAAAAAAGCTTTACGACGGGATGAAAGAATTGAGTTCAGGCATATCAAAAGCCGGCCAGGGAGTCTCTGATTCACTTCTTGATGCCGACAGCAGGCTCAACGGTACAGACGGCTTAAAGGAATACATTTCAGAACCTGTAGAATTGAACGAGCAGAGAATAAACAGTATTCCGGATTACGGAACGGCTTTTACCCCCTACTTTGTTTCTCTTTCATTGTGGGTCGGAGCATTAATGATGTTCTTTGCCATATATCTTGACCCTGAAGTTAAATTCCGCAGGCTGAGCACAAACTCAAAGGGGTTCCTCCGATTTGCCGGCTACACTCTGATTGGAATGGCACAGGCGTTGGTACTTGATATTGCAATATTAAACGGCCTGCATCTGCAGGTAAAAAATACAGGGCTTTTTGTTCTTGTCAGCATAATAATCGCTCTGGCCTTTACTTCCATAATGAGATTTTTATTGGTACAGCTCAGAGATGTTGGAAAATTTATAGCAATTCTGCTTTTGATCCTCCAATTGACATCCTGCGGAGGAACCTTCCCTATGGAACTTGTTCCGGATTTCTTCAATACTATTAATCCGTTCATGCCTATGACTTATTCTGTAAATGCATTAAAAGAAGTAATCTCAGGTATTGACTATGGGTACCTTGCTCAAAACCTGATTGTTCTCGGCGGCATTGCGTTGGCTTTCCTGGTATTGAACCTGTTGGTTTCAAAATTGAGACTTGGAAAGGTCCTGGCCGATACAAAGGAACTTGACAATACGGTCTGCCCGGACAGAGATATACCGGATAATTCATGTGCTGAAGTGTGAAGTCTTTTTCCCAAAAAGCAAGAGTCCTCCTTTTATGAGAGAACTCTTGTTTTTTGCTTTTTGTTGCTTTGCTTTTTTTTAATTAAGCGTTAGCTCCTGTAACAACTCTGTTGTTATATATAAGAACTAAACTGTTGTAGTTCTTTATAAATTTTGCAAGTGCAATCAGCGGTCCCAGACCGATCAGGAATGCACCAAGGATTATCCACAGCAGATATGACGACCCCTTCTCCTTTACAGCTACTCCCTTTGCCATTCCGGTATCGTATAATTTCTGCCCCTGCTGATAATACCATATCAACGGATATATACCTCCCGTGAACATGTAAAGTACAAGTGCCAAGCCCGGGCTTGTTTCCGCACTTTCGGCTGCTGTTAATGTATTGATGTCTTTAGTCATCTTAAAGACAAACACCAATCCATATATTCCGAAAGTTATAATGCAAAGCCCGATGTAACCCCAAAAAGAACGTTGCTTTAACATAATAAAACCTCCATAAAAATTTTTATATAGTTATAATTGCTATAACCCAATGACAAATACCGATCTAATTTTACATTTTCTGCAGGCATTACTTTGAAATTATATTTTAAGACAAATATTGGAGTCAATAGGAGTATGTATTCAAATAAGTACCTATCAGTACTATATTTCTTTCAAAAATTATTTTTTTATATGTGTAAAAATTAAAGGATATTCTATAAATTTATAGAATGTATAATATGGGACAATTTTTGATATTACAAGTCATTATCACCGATCAATAATTTTTTTTATAAATAAATGAAATATAATAAATAAATTATGAAAGGGTGTGTGTGTTTAATGTCTGGTCTAAGTAATGCAACAAGCTTTGAAACTTTTGGAATCTGGTGTGTACTGTTGATTGCCATTCTGGGATTGGGTTATGCACTGATGCTTCGCCGTCAGGTTTTAAAGTATGACAAGGGCACCGAAAAAATGCAGGAAGTGTGGGGCTCCATCAAAGGCGGTGCCGATGCCTATCTTCGCCGGCAGTTAAAATCAATCGTTCCTCTCATTGCAGTACTTACTGTTCTTCTGTTCTTTTCAGTCTACATTGTTCCTCCCAGTGATGAGGCAACAAAAAGGTTTTCAAATTTAAGTTCCGATCAAGTTAAAATTATAATCGGTTTTGCAAGAGCTATCGCTTTTATTATGGGTGCGACCTTCTCGTTACTTGTGGGCCAATTCGGTATGAGAATGGCTGTGGAAGGCAATGTTCGTGTTGCCTCTGCTTCCAGAAGAAGTTTCGGAGAAGCCTTAAAAATAGCTTACAGAACCGGTACAATTACAGGAATGCTCACAGACGGTCTGGGCTTACTTGGCGGAACACTTATTTTCATTATTCTTGGAATAGCTGCTCCTGATGCACTGCTGGGCTTTGGTTTCGGAGGAACATTGCTGGCATTGTTTATGCGAGTCGGCGGAGGTATTTATACAAAGGCAGCCGATGTGGGTGCTGACCTGGTCGGTAAAGTGGAAGCCGGAATTCCTGAGGACGACCCGAGAAATGCCGCCGTTATAGCCGATCTGGTCGGTGACAATGTCGGTGACTGTGCCGGAATGGCAGCAGATATTTTCGAGTCCTACGAAGTTACTATCGTATCAGGTTTGATTTTAGGACTTTCCTTATACTCGGTTACCGGCGAACTCAAATGGATAATCTTCCCTCTGCTGGTCAGAGGAATCGGAGTACTTTCTTCAATAATAGGAACTTATCTTGTAAAAGGTTCTAAAAAGGGTAATGCCCTTAATTCCATAAACAGAGGTTTTTATACCTCCGCAGCAATAAGTTTAGCCGCCTTTGCCTTGCTGGCTGCCTTCTATATGAATGAATGGCGGGCCTTCCTTTGTGTCGGTGTAGGTATTTTGCTGGCTGTGGCACTGGATGAGGTTACGAAGCATTTTACAGATACATCCCACAGACCTGTCAAGGAAATAGCCGGTGCTTCAAAAACCGGTTCGGCTACGCTTATCCTCCGCGGACTTGCAGAAGGCTTTGAAAGCGCGGTTTGGCAGACAATTGTAATTGCAGTTACCATATTTAGCTCAGTTCTTATTTTCTGGGGACAGGATGTTCATTACGTCCTGTATGGAGTTGCAATGACAGGTATAGGTATGCTTACTCTTACCGGAAACAATGTGGCTATGGACTCCTTCGGCCCTATTGCCGATAATGCAAATGGTATCGGTGAACTTGCTGGACTGGACAAGGATGCAAGAAAGGTTATGGACAGCCTTGACGCTACCGGTAATACAACAAAAGCTATTACCAAGGGTGTTGCAATCGGCTCGGCAGTTATTGCCGCCGTTTCACTGTTCGGTTCCTTCCTTACCGATGTTTCAAAGATCCAGGTCGGTATGGGTGTTGAGAATACTATTTTTGATACAGGTATAAGAGTATCCAGTCCGACTGTTTTCATCGGTATGCTGATCGGTGCCTGTATCCCGTGGCTCTTCTCCTCCCTCATAATCAATTCGGTTACAAGGGCAGCCTCGCTCATAGTCAATGAGGTCAGACGGCAGTTCAAGATTCCAGGACTGCTCCAGGGCAAGGTAAAACCTGATTATCAAAAAGCTGTTGATATATGTACCGTTGCAGCTCAAAGAGAATTACTGGGGCTGGCAATTATTGCAGTGGTTTCTCCATTATTAGTAGGTATCCTTCTTGGTGTTGAAGCTTTGGGAGGTTTCCTTGCAGGTGTAATTATTTCAGGCCAGCTGCTTGCAGTCTTCATGGCCAACTCCGGTGGAGCATGGGATAATGCGAAGAAAACCATCGAAGACGGTGCTCACGGCGGAAAGGGTTCCGAGTGTCATAAAGCCGCCGTAGTCGGAGATACCGTAGGCGATCCTTTGAAGGATACCGCAGGTCCGGCACTTAATCCCATGATCAAGGTTATCAACCTTGTTTCCCTATTAGCTGCACCTGTACTTATACAGTACAAAAATACTGATCCGGGTATGCTGGCTGCACTGGGGGTCTGTGCCATATTGATAGTAGGCGCAATCGTTTATTCGAAAAAAGGCGGTTTCAAGAAAGCAAAAGCTGCCGACAGCGAGAACATCGCCGCTTAACTATATAAAAAGAGCTTATTTTAATAGTTCAAATAGAAAAGTAGCTGAAATTTTTTCAAAGGGCCAATCACTTTAAATAGGTGATCGGCTCTTTGTTCATTTTTAATGTATTTAGCATCTTTCAGGAAGGAACATCCTGTATTAAATTCAATTAATTATCCTAAACTAGCAATAAAAGAATCAGCAAAGTTTTACGGGCTTATACGGCTCACGGTAAGCCGTAAATACACATTTGCAATATATTTTGTGAGCCAGAAAGGCAATGATGAATCTATGAGAAATAAAAGAAGAAACGACGGTTATGTTTTACAAAGAATAAACAATATTATTAACAGTATACCAAACAATCCGTTTATAGGCTTCAGTAATACTATAAAACCTATAGATAAAATTGATCAAAATATTGACGATTGGTATGAATCTGAGTTTACTACCAATGAAAATCCCTATAAACCATGAAAGTTGTTAAAGTTATAGCCGGACTGCAGTACGAAGTATGTCAACAATTCCTTCTACTGCAGCCCTGTTTGTTTGTATACCAATATTGTTAAAATCATCAATGTATTATAAAATATAAGCTAATGTTAATTTAGAGCTTTTTATTACTAGTGAGGAATGAAAATTTCATTACATTTTGTGGCCGCTAATGCGGCTCAAAGCCATAATATGGCTTAGGAGGTTAGCTTAAAAGACTTCGCTGGCACTCGTCTTCCAAACTAACCTGTGAACTTATGGCCGTGCGAAATATTCAAAGTATTTACTAATACTTTGAAAGCGCACATGGCCAATTAACCTCCTTTATTCGCCATATAGCGGATGAGGAGAGAACAAAAAAATTCATTACTATTTTGTGGCCGCTAAACGGCTTATGGAGGTTAATATGACATGGAAAATAGAAACCCAATGTCTTCAGGAAGGCTATAAACCGGGAAATGGAGAACCGCGTGTTTTACCTGTCTATCAAAGTACTACATATAAATATGACTCGACTGAACATGTGGCAAAGTTATTTGATTTATCAGTACCAGGACATATGTACTCAAGAATCAGCAATCCTACTGTGGAATGTGTAGAAAACAAAATTGCCGCGCTTGAAGGCGGTATTGGTGCGGTTTGCACATCTTCCGGCCAGGCTGCCTCTCTTCTGTCCATATTGAATATATGCAAATCCGGAGATCATTTTGTCTGCTCCAGTACCATATATGGAGGAACCCTTAACCTCTTCGATAAAAGATTAGGAGAGATGGGCATCAGTATTACCTTTATTGACCAGGACGCTTCAGAAGAAGAAATTCAAAAGGCATTTCAATACAATACAAAAGCTTTATTCGGTGAATCAATTGCAAATCCCAAAATCAGTGTGCTGGATATTGAAAAATTTGCGAGAATAGCCCATAAGAATAAGGTGCCGCTGATAATTGACAATACTTTTGCAACCCCAATGCTTCTCCGACCTATTGAATATGGAGCAGATATCGTAATTCATTCAACTACCAAATATATGGACGGTCATGCCTTATGTGTCGGTGGCGCCATTGTGGATTCAGGCAATTTCAACTGGGAAAACGGCGATTTTCCCGGCTTGACAGAACCTGACGAATCCTATCATGGTATGATTTACACACGTGACTGCGGCAAGGCAGCTTACATAACCAAAGTCAGGGTTCAGCTCATAAGAGACTTTGGCTGCTATATGTCGGCCAATAATGCCTTCCTGTTAAATATAGGGTTGGAGACCCTGCATTTAAGGATGGAACGTCACTGCAGGAACGCAGAAAAAGTAGCGGAGTTCCTTACGGGAAGTGACAAGATAGTTTCTGTCAGCTATCCTTACCTGAACGGCGACCCATATCATGATATTGCCGGAAAGTATCTGCCAAACGGCTGCAGCGGTGTAGTATCGTTCCGGATCAAAGGCGGCAGAGAAGGTGCTGTCAGGTTTATGGACAAACTCAAGCTGGCTGCCATCGTAGTTCATGTTGCTGACTGCCGCACAGCAGTGCTCCATCCGGCAAGCTCCACACACAGGCAGCTGTCTGACGAACAGCTGGTTCTGGCAGGAATTGATCCCGGCTTGATCAGATTTTCAGTTGGTATTGAAAATGTTGAAGATATTATCCAGGATATCCGTCAGGCTCTTGAGGACTAAAAAAATCCTGTTGCTCTATAACATCTAAACGTATATTGTCACATGAAAGGCGGATGTTATAAACCACCGGACTATTGGAATATTAAATCAAAAATAGGAGTTTAAACTATAATGCCATTTGACGGAATAGTAACAAAATGTATTGTTAATGAATTGAATAATCTACTGGCCGGAGGCAGGGTAGAAAAAGTATTTCAGCCCGAAGCAGACGAAATTGTTCTTTTGGTTCGTTCAAAAAGCCAGAATTACAGGCTGGTTGCAAGTGCAAATGCAAACTACCCCCGCCTTCATATTACAGCTTCACAAAAGGAAAATCCTCAGACCCCTCCTGTTTTCTGCATGCTCATGAGAAAGCACCTGTCAGGCGGAAAGCTGCTTGACATAAGCTTTCATGACTATGAGAGGGTAATTTCCATTAATATTGAATCTGTCAATGAACTAGGCGATCTATCTGTAAAAAGAGTTGTAGTTGAAATAATGGGAAAGCACAGTTATATCATTTTGCTCAACAGCGAAGATAAAATTATTGATTCTGTATAGCATGTGGACAATGATATAAGCAGCGTCAGAGAAGTTATGCCGGCAAGGCCTTACAACCTCCCTCCCGCTCAGAATAAGGAACTGCCCGAGAATATTGTTCCGGGACAGATTTTTGAACACCCCCTGGTTTCAGATGCAAAACATATCGAAGGTCTACTGCTAAATCTCATCAAAGGATTCAGCCCCTATACCTGCCGTGAAATTTGTTGGGCTGCGGGTCTGGCTCCCAAAACACCGGTTGCGTCTTTAAGTCATACCGCCCAAGACAATCTGATCTCGGCTCTAAAAACATATCTTGTTCAGATATGCAACAATAGCTTTGAACCCTGTATAATCTATCAGGATAAAAATTTCTTGAAACCTCTGGACTTCTATTGTTTTGCTCCTGAGCAGCAGGTAGTATATAAAAAATATGAGCTTTTGTCTGTAGCGCTGGATGAATTCTATTCCCTTCGGGATACAAACGAACGCCTGACTCAGAAAATGGGCGATGTTGTAAAAGTACTCAAAAACGGTATAGACCGATGTGAGAAAAAAATCGCACTTTTTAATGATAAGTTGCGCGAGGTTTCAGACAGGGAAAAACTTCAGCTTTACGGAGAATTGATTACCGCCAATATCTACTGTATTCCCGCGGGCAGTAAAACCGCACGGGTTTTGAATTATTACAGTGAAGACGAAGAATATGTTGAAATACCTTTGAATGAGTATAAATCCGCCCAGGAAAATGCTCAAAAGTATTACAAACAGTATACAAAGGCCAAAAGTACTCATTTAAATGCAACTCAGCAGTTGAAAGATACCCTTTTGGAGTTGGAATACCTTCAAAGTGTTCAGACCATGCTGGAGAATTGCAGCAGCAGACAGGAAATTGACGAAGTCAGACAGGAACTGACTGATCAGGGATATATCCGGGCATCTGCAAGAAATTCAAAAAAGAAACAGGACAAACCCTCCTCCCCTCTGGATTTTATATCAAGTGACGGTTTTCAGATACTGGTGGGTAAAAACAATAAACAAAACGATTTGCTGACCTTGAAGCTGGCGGCTTCAAGCGATATTTGGCTTCACACAAAAAATATTCCCGGCTCACATGTTATAATAAGAACAGAGCGGCGTGAGGTACCAGACTCAACCTTGCTGGAAGCAGCTATTTTAGCGGCCTTTCACAGCAGTGCAAAAATGTCCTACAATGTGCCGGTTGACTATACCCTTGTCAGAAGTGTTAAAAAGCCGGGTGGCGCCAAGCCCGGAATGGTTATTTACGAAAACTTTAAAACAGTTAATGTAACTCCTGAGGAAGAAAAAGTATTAAAAATAACTCAAAACAAGAGTTAAACTTTCTACAATTAATAATTAATTTTAAAAATAAGTTAGGGGGAATATGAATGATTTCAAACAAAATCAGCAACAGACTGGCTAATTCATCAATGATAAGAGCCATGTTTGAAGAAGGTGCAAGATTAAAAAAAATATACGGGGCCGATAAGGTTTATGACTTTTCTCTAGGAAATCCTGACCCTGAACCGCCTGCAGAAGTTAAAGCCGCTCTTCGTGAACTGGCCGATTCGAATGAATTGGGTATGCACCTATACATGAACAACGCAGGTTATACCGAAGTAAGAGAAACCATTGCCGGTAAAATCAACAGTGAAACCGGCCTGCAGCTCACCTTCAATAATGTGGTAATGACAGTGGGAGCCGGCGGAGCTCTGAATGTAGTTTTAAAAACTCTTTTAAATCCTGATGAAGAGGTTATAATTTTTGCACCATATTTTGTCGAATATACCTCCTACATTGATAATCACGGCGGAAAAGCAGTAATAGTAAACACCGATTCAAAGACTTTTTTACCGGATCCTGAATTATTAAAGTCAAAAATTACACCCAATACAAAAGCAATTCTTATCAATACTCCTAATAATCCTACAGGTGTTGTTTATGGTGCAGATATTTTAAAGGCTATTGCAAATGTACTTGAGGAAAAGGGAAAGGAATACGGACATACTATTTATATAATATCAGATGAGCCATACAGAAAACTTGCCTATGATGTTGATGTGCCAAATATATTGACTATATACAGGAACGCAATCATGATTGACTGTTTCAGCAAATCACTTTCTCTTCCAGGAGAAAGGATGGGTTATATAGCCACAAATCCCGAGGCTGAGGATATTGATACGCTTATGGGAGGTCTCATATACTGCAACCGGGTTCTGGGTTATGTCAATGCTCCTGCACTTTTCCAGAAGGTTATAGCAAAAGCAATTGATTCCTCTGTTGATATAAATATATACAAAGAGAGAAGAGATTTGCTGTATAATGGTTTGACAAGCTTCGGCTACGAATGTGTGAAACCCGACGGGGCCTTTTATCTGTTTCCAAAGTCACTCATTGCTGATGATGTGGAATTCAAGAACAGAGCTGTCAAGTACAACCTGCTCATAGTACCTGGGTCAGGGTTCGGCTGTCCGGGCCATTTCAGACTGGCTTACTGTGTAAGTCTTGAAACTATCAAGAATTCACTGCCTGCTTTTGAAGCTCTGGCTAAAGAGTTTAAATAATTTAATTCTGGGTACTCCCTAAAGAACAGAATTCTTTTATAATTTTTGATTAGTCAATCCCCTTCACTCTGAGGGCTTATTCGAATTTATGTTCTTTAGGGTCAAACCCAAAACGTTTACAATAACAGACAAATTTTAGATTACGTCCGTGATGTCATAGGGGCCTGGATTTTAAAGCTGAATATGCAGACTATTTTATTTAATAGATAATCAGCATTTGTCCTTCCCACGTTGTAAATAACCGCTGTATTTTGTCTTGATTTGAAAAAGTAAATATTCATTGATCTAATATTAGCACTTTTTACCATGAATTGTAAATCAGCAAAAGTTATTCTGGCAAAATTTTACACATTTTAACAATATATTCCACTTCATTTTAATAAATGCAATATTTCGTGAACATCAGCCGTTTTCAGAATAATTTAATCCCCAGGTCACTGCATATTTATCTTTCAGCACTGCGTGATAGGCACCCCAGAAAGTCTTTTGCAGTTCAAAAATAATGATTGCATCCTCTTTGGCAAGCTCAGCATATGCCTTTTCTATCTGTTCCTGGGAATCCATTTCCAGAACCAGCTGTACGTTTGTGTGCTGGGCTCTTTCACCAAACAAGTCAGTAAAATACATTATACAGTTTGGAGCAATATGGAGCTCCGAGTGCATTATTTTTCCCTCGTGCCCTTTAAACATATCACTGTTGTCGGCAGTTTTGACCATTTTTATTTCGCCGCCGAATACCGATTTATAAAACTCAAGAGCACCCCTGCAATTTTCCACCGATATATTTGGAATTATACTTTTCATAATATCCTCCTTTGTGCTGTTATCTGCAAATTAATATATATTCGTTATTATTTAATTTCATTATAAGCCTGTTCTCCGGCCTTGGCCTATTTCGTATCCACAGCCAGTCCATCTCCATATGCAGCCTGACTGAATATATTTTCTGCCTCCACCAGAGGTATACCTGCTATATTTATATTTTCAATAACGCTTTCTCCGATTTTCTTGTTACTGCATTCAAACAGGTATCTGACACCCTGGGGTTTGAAACCCAAAAGCCTGGCTCCAACCGTATCTGCCGCAACCGGATCGCAGCCCGCTATAACAAGCCCCGTATGCCGTGCAATTCCCTTCGATGGTCCTGTCCCTATCATTACAGGACTTGCGCTGATGATGGACAAATCAATGGGGACTTGCTCGGCCATGGCTGATATGAAACCGTGCAGTTCAGTGTGTATTCCCAGATTTTTTTTGGGCTGACCGTGTTCATCAGCCGGAGGCCACCCCAGTGCAATGTTTTTTATTGCAGCCGACATTGTGGCCTCCTCATGATGTTTTAACTGTGTAAATGAAATTAAAATAGTCACCTCTTCAAAAAGCTTATTTAAATTGGTTGCAGTCACAATTGAGTGATTCAGGTTGATTCTTACAAAAGGTCCGTGATTCAGATCGACAAACTCAACACCCTCCTCAGTAATGACCTTTCCAAAACCGACAGAATCCATGACATCCTTTGTTTCTCCATCTGCCGTTCCCGTGGCAACTACTATTCTTTTAGGATATTTATCCTTAACTATTCTGATAAGCTGTCTTAAACTCTCAGGCCCTACAACAGTTGCAGAATCAGGCTGTCTCTTATTCACCCAGTTAGGTGTTATAACTACTACATCGCTGCTGTTTATAGAATCGGTTAAATTCAGGAGCTCAATGGCCTGTTTGATAGCTGCAGCCTCATCGCTGTTATGTGTAATGGCTACATTTGAATTATTCCATTTTCTCTGCCTCATACTGTTTCCTTTCCTCTGGTTTTAGATTTATTATTCCCAAAATGGTCAAATAAAATTGACTTTTAATAACTTAAGAGTAATAATATGTTTATATTCAGCCTGGCTGTATGACACATCCGCTGCCATGTTTAAAATATCACTTTCCCATAAGAGGAATACAAATGTACAAACTTAATAGTATCTACCGCCCTGTTACAGCCCAGCCCTTCTTAAATGACAAAACATATACTGAACTGCAGCCCTGCAAACCATTAAGCCCTTATATCTGCTGTTTTTGGGGTACGCAGGGGCACACACCTGACGTTGTTTCCATCTGTGAAAGGGATATCTTTGTAATACCTGATACCTGCATGGATATAATCTTTTCTGTAAATATGGATAAACATGAGGTCAATGCTCTGTTTGCCGGAATAAGTGACAATACATTCAGGGATAAAATACACACCGGGACATCCTCGATTTCCTGCTTTGCCATAAGGTTTTTTTGCTGGGCAGTACCGCTGTTTTCCCATGATTCTATGAAATATGCTCTTAACTCTTATGTGGAAACCGAGGTATACTTTACAAACCTCAAACGTGATATACAGGATATATTGATGGATAATCCCTTAATTACAGACAGGGCAGCAAAGGTTGAACAATATCTCCTAAAAATACTGGACTTGAACAAACAGAATAATAATGTAATGAACGCTGTTTACAAAATATTGGAGGCCAAAGGTGCACTGACTTCTGCTGAAATCTCCAACTATACAGCTGTCGGACAAAGGCAGCTTGAAAGATTGTTTTTGGAATTTATGGGCGTTTCCCCGCAAAAACTTTCAAAACTTGTCCGCTTCCAATTTCTCTGGCAGGATATCCTGTTTGAAAAGAATTTCAATATGCAGGACTGCGTTTGCAAATATACATATTCCGATCAGTCACATTTGCTGAACGATTTCAGGAGATACCATACTCTGTCTCCGGGTGACGCAAGAATGTTTGCATATAAAACAAGGTGATGTCGGATTTTTTCAATACAGATGCCTTAATTTCCTGTAAAATATTTTTTGAGGTGATTTTTTATGAAGAAGCTTTTACTAAAAGACTATTTGGAAATCAGGTCCTGGATGTACCGGAATGCAAGACAGATCAATTTAGCACAATGGCAGTATTACTTTGAAAATGGCAGTAAGGAGGCAGTGCTGTCAGCTTTATCATTTTATCAGAATGAAGATGGCGGATTTGGCCATGCTCTTGAAGCAGACAGTTGGAACCCGAATTCATCGCCATATACAACATTATTCGCAATCAATATTTTAAAAGGTATCGGCTTTAATGACATGCAGCATCCAATAATGCGGAGAATATTCAAATTCCTGGAAAGTAATGTTCATTGCTCTGATGACGGCTGGTATTTCAATATTCCGTCAAATAACGATTTTGCCCATGCACCCTGGTGGACCTGCGACATGGAAGCCAATGCCACTGAAAGTATAGGCTTGACCGCTCAAATAATCAGCTTCCTACTTATAAATGCCCATAAAAATTCGGAACTGTTTAATAAAGCACTGACGCTTTCTGAGAAAATTATCAGCAAGCTCGATGCAACAGATGAATATGGTGAAATGGGTATTGGCGGGTTTTGTGTATTGCTTGACGCTATAGAACGGGCAGAGTTAACACAACATTTCAACTGCAGCCTGCTGGCTGAAAGAATAAAAAAGCTTGTACATAATACCATTGTAAGGGATACGTCAAAATGGGCATTTTATACGCGAAGACCCTCAGATTACATACATTCACCTGAGAGCATCTTTTATAAGGAAAATGAAGATATTGTACAAATAGAGCTTGACTATCTTATTGATACAAGACCACGGAATGGTGTCTGGGATATTACCTGGAGCTGGTTTGAGAATAATGAAAAATATTCAAGGGAATTTTCAATCAGTGAAAACTGGTGGAAAGCAAGTGTGGCTATTGAAAAACTAAACTACTTGAGGAATTTTAACAGGTTCTCCTCCGAAATCTTTCTCCCGGGGCCAAATGAACAGTATAACAAGAAGCCTTTGAAAAGAGCATTTATGCAGATTTATGTTAAAGGCAGTGCAGAAGCAATTGAATTCTATCAAAAAGCTTTTGATGCTGTTCCAGGTTATCACGAAAAACATGCCGACGGTACATATATGCATGCAGAGCTTAATTTGCAAAACTATGTTATTGCAATCGGGGAGGATGCTGGCGGCAATAATGAACGCATTACAGGAAATACAATGCAGTTTTGTCTTCATTTCGAGAATAAAGAGGAGGACAAAGTCAGGAAAGCTTATGAGATTTTAAAGGAAGGCAGTAAAATAAACGTTCCATTGGGGCAATGTTTTTTCAGTCCCTGTATGACAGACATTGTTGACAGGTATGGTGTCCGCTGGTGTCTTTTTATAGACAGCGAATAAAAAAGGGCTGATACTGCAGGTAAACACAAGTGTTTTGGCTGACAAATGGTCAGGAAGCCGATTTGAGCAGTAATCTCAAACAGTATGTCAAGTGTTCTGCGACAACAAAAAACCGGATAGCTCACAATTTCAGGATGTACTTTATGAGCCATCCAGTTTTTGAAATTATTTTTTAAACCAGACTTATTTATCTTTTAGTTTGAGGAGAACTGCCGAGTTAAGGATAACTGCTACAGAACCGGCATTATGTACCAAAGCACCGACAACAGGGTTAAGAATTCCGGTTATTGCAAGTATTATCGCAATAAAATTCAAGCCCATGGAAAATGCTACATTCAATTTAATAGTTTTCATAGTCTTTTTTGATAATATCAGCAAATAGGGTATTCTCTGTATATCGTCGCTTACCAGGGCAACATCGGCTGCCTCGACGGCAATGTCGCTCCCTATCCCTCCCATTGCAACTCCGACATAAGCTGTTTTTAATGCCGGGGCATCATTTACACCGTCGCCAACCATACACACATATTCATTTTTATTTTGATAGCTGGTTATAGCATTCATTTTATCTATAGGCAATTGCTGTGATTTAACATCATGTATTCCGGTAAGCTCTGCCATATGATTTGCAGCATGTGAATTATCCCCTGTCAGCAGCAAAGTCTTAACCTCCAGAGCATGAATCCGTGCAACCATATCGGCGGCATCAGCTCTAAGTGTATCTGACAAGGCAATAAAACCGGCAGCTTCATTTTCAACACTTATAAAAATAATTGTACAGCCGTCATCAACATAATCTTGTGTAGATTTTAAAATATCATTTGATATTGAAATGTCTTTTTCTTCAAATAATTCCCTGTTACCTGCTATAACATATTTATCGTCCACTGTGGCACTTACACCCCTGCCCGGCAGCAGTAGGAAGTCTTGAGGTACAAGCAGCTCAACTTTGTTTTTGGCATGGTTAAGAACTGCACGTCCAAGAGGATGTTCCGAGTATTGTTCCGATGAGGCGGCAATTTTTAAAAGTTCATCTTCAGTAATATTTTGAGAGAAACTTCTAACTGCTGCAACTTCCGGCTTACCATATGTTATGGTTCCGGTTTTATCAAAAGCTATACGCTTTATATTAGAAAGACGTTCAAGTGCATCACCTGTTCGGATTAGAATACCAAACTTCGTAGCATTGCCAATTCCGGCCATGATGGCAGTGGGTGTTGCCAGGACTAACGCGCAAGGACAAAATACTACCAGAACAGTTACTGCACGTATGATTTCTCCTGTCACAAGCCAGGTAATTATTGCGGAAGTTAAAGCAATTACAACAATCCACGTCGCCCATCTGTCAGTCAATGTTACAATTGGTGCCTTGTTTGCATCCGCCTGCCCCACTAGCCTGATCATACGCTGCAATGAGCTGTCTTCCCCTACCCTGGTGGCTTTCATTTCAAAAGTACCGAATTGATTAATTGTTCCGCTGGAAACATCATCACCGGTGCCTTTATCCACCGGAAGGCTTTCTCCTGTCATAACAGCTTGATTGATAGAGGTCTGCCCTGAAGTAATAACTCCATCTACCGCCACAGTTTCCCCTGCAAGCACCCTTAAGGTATCGCCTACTTTTACCTCTTCAGCCGAAACAACGGTTTCAATCCCGTCCCTTATGACCCGCGCTGTCCGTGGTGTAATTGCAATCAGCTTTTCTATACCTTCACGGGCTTTACGGACGGTCCTGTCTTCCAATAAAGCTCCTATTGTCATTATAAAAGCTACTTCACCGGCCGCAAAGATTTCACCTATAAAAACTGAAGCGATCAATGCCATAGCAACCAGTACATCGGCTTTAATATCAAGTTCATAAACCAACCCCAAAAAAGCTTCCTTAATAATCGGGAATCCGCAAAGCACAATAGCTATCCAAGCTAAGTCAACAGGAATACTACTTGATTTCACATTCAAAAAACTTAAAATAAGAGCTATTCCTGAAATTACAATAAAAATAACCGCGCTATTTTCTTCCTCCGAAAACCATCGTTTTATTTTATTCATAATTATGCCCACTCCTTAACTCATCCTTGAAAAGTGTTCAACTGCCTTTGCAAATTCCGCTATGGTTTTGTCTGCATCCCCATGTTCAATTCCATCTTTAACGCAGTGCTGTAAATGACCCTCCAGAACAACCTGACCCACCTTGTGCAGTGCTCCCTTTGCAGCACCAATTTGAATCAGTATGTCTTCACACGGAACATCTTTCTCAATCATTTCACTTATTGCATTAAGCTGCCCCTGTATCTTTTTAATCCTTGTCTTAATATTTGGAATATCCATACATGCACGCATTGAAATACCTCCCATGAATATATAATTTAAATTTTATACGTATACCCGTATGGGTATATTATATTGATTAATGTTCATATCGTCAAGTGTTCATATGATATCTTTTAAAAGAAAGCAAATAGTCTGGGGTATCCCGCTGCCATTGTGATACATTTGACCAGCTGTAAATTTCCAGCAATAAATTACAGCGAAAAAAAAACCTCAAAAGCCTTATTGAAAAGACATTTGAGGTTTTATATTTGATATTTAAAATACGATATTACCGGCTTAATAATTCTCTTTTCTCACTTCAAAAAAGCTTTGTGGATGTGCGCAGACAGGACAAACCTGAGGTGCTTTTTTGCCCATTACAAGATGTCCGCAGTTCCTGCATTCCCACATGGTTTCTTCTGATTTTTCAAATACCTTTTGCATTTCTACATTGCTAAGCAGTGCACGGTATCTTTCTTCATGAGCCTTTTCAACCTTTGCCACCATTCTGAATTGAGCTGCAAGTGCGCTAAATCCTTCTTCTTCCGCATCCTTAGCAAAACCTTCGTACATCTCGGTCCACTCATAGTTTTCCCCTTCTGCGGCATGAAGTAAATTAGCTGCAGTATCTCCAAGCTCGCCAAGAGCCTTAAACCATAATTTTGCATGTTCTTTTTCATTGTTTGCAGTTGCTTCAAAAATTGCTGCTATCTGCTCATAGCCTTCCTTTTTTGCAACCGATGCAAAATATGTATACTTGTTCCTTGCCTGTGATTCGCCTGCAAAAGCTGCAGCCAGATTTTTTTCAGTTTTGCTTCCTTTGATGTTCATAAAATACTCTCCTTTTATTTTAATTATTTAATTTAAGCTCTTTGTGAGCTGTTAATTAGCACTGTAATCGTTTACTCCTCTGTTTTTGCATTTGTCGCAAATATATATCAAATTTAATTCATACCCTAAGATTTTAATGCCGGTATGCATTTCCATATATTCTTTAAGATCAGAAACCGTTATATCGGAAAGCTCCCCGCAATTCCGGCAAATAAGATGTTCATGAGGCAGCAATGTTTTGTCATATCTGTCAGGTGCGTTAAGAATACTTATCTTCCTTATTTCACCAGCCTCTGTCATAAGGCCTAAATTCCGGTAAACAGTGCCTACCGCTATGGACGGCTGTAATTGTTTCGCTTTCAAAAAAATTTCTTCAGCCTTCATATGCCCATCCGACGACTTAATAATATCTAAAATTAACTTTCTATGATTTTTCAAATTACCACCTTCTTTATTAAGAATAGGAATTATTCTTAATAAAGAATATAATAAATTGCTTATATTGTCAAGAATAATTTTATAAGTTTTTATTCAAAGAACTAAAATTTACCCGGCTTTATTTTACCCATATTCCCAACAAGCTTTTCAACTGTAAATGGTTTGCCGTGTGCCGGAAATATAAGGCGTACCTTCCGTGATATCAATTGTTCCCAGCTTCTGTAATATTCATGAATATCAGTAATGAATATTACACAATACCTCGTACCGGCAAATCTTAAAAAATTGGCTGCTGCATCCCCCACTATACAGTCACCATCGTCAAAAACTATTGAAATTGAATCAATTGTATGTCCCGGTGTCTCGATAATTCTCCCCGGCAAATCAATCCCCATAGCTCCTAGCCGTGTTTCTCCCATAATTTTAATGTCATTATCTCTTACTTTATATGGTTTAAATTTAAGATTATCATCTTTTTTGACAGGCTTTTTCAATACCAGTGACAGGTATAGCTGTTTTAATCCGATCAAAAATTCTATCCGCTTGTTAATTAAACCTCCGCCATGTGTCCGGTCATTCTCGCCTTTTAACAGAAGGCTTTCAGCCTGGTGGGATATAATTACGCGAATACTGCTGTTTAACTCCTGAATCTTATGTAAAAGACCGCAATGGTCGTCGTGATGGTGCGTTAATATTATATGGCTTATTTCCTGCAGGCTGACGGAAGCATCGGCCAACCTTCTGCATAATAACACCCAATCATACTCATAGCCGGTATCTACCATAACATAATTCTTTTGATTTTTTATGAGGAAACAGTTTGTTACACTCAGCTTTAATTCTATTATCTCCGTGAAATTCTATCCTTTTTCCGCTACTATTATAAACGCTCTATTCCCTATCTTTTGCCAATTCTCAAATTTTAAGCCGCATTTTTCTATGAGCTTTTTCATTTCTCTTTGCGAATACATTTTTATGTCTCCATCGTTGCTAAAAGGAATAAAGATATTTAACAGCTGTCTGAAGGGCGACGGCATCCAGGGATCTGCTATTATAATTTTCCCCTTTGGTGTTAATACCCGTCTTATTTCGTTTAAAACAGCCAGGGGATCAGGATAATGGTGAAATGAGTCTGTACAAATTACCATATCAAATGCAGAACTGTTCCAGGGTAAATGTTCCGAGTCACCATTTCGAAGGTCTGCAGCATTTCCAATGCGCCTTTTGGCTATATCCAGCATTTTTTCCGAGAGATCTATACCCGCAATTTCCACACTTTTTGTCTTAATAACTTCTAAAAGAATATTGCCTGTGCCGCAGCCCACATCCAAAACACTTTTGTAATCATACTTATTCATTGTCCCAATAACACTATCATATAATTTTTGTGCATGCTGACCATAATAAGTAGTATCATAAGAATCTGCCTGTTTATCAAAAGCCATTTTTGATTTTTCCTTGTTTGCTA
Source organism: Bacillota bacterium (assembly GCA_023386445.1). Taxonomy (GTDB): domain Bacteria; phylum Bacillota; class Clostridia; order Acetivibrionales; family DSM-1351; genus Ruminiclostridium. The sequence goes on from JAEWJR010000052.1 coordinate 80,164, forward strand.
TTGATTTTTCCATGGGTTAATCCTCCTTGCTGTAACTATTTAATACCTTCCGCTATTTTTTTCATAAGGCTGAGAAATAACTGAATCTCTTCGTCGCTTTCCAATGTGCTTAGTATTTTATTCCACGTTATCTGTTCCGCTTTTTCATGTTCCTGATATAACTTTCTGCCTTCGTCGGTTAGAATCAATCCAAAAGAACGCCGGTCTCTTTTGCTTATGCAGCGCACGAGCATATTGCGCCTTTCCAGGCGGTCGACGGCATTGGTAAGCGTACTGGCAGGTATCTGAAGCTGCTCGCCTATTTCCTTTAATATTACGTCCGGACTTTCACCGACCATTCCAAGAATACTTAACTCAATACTGGTAACTCCTTGAAAGTATGTAGAATCCATCTCTACATTAAATCTGCTCATTCGCTTGTAAAAAAGATGCATCAGACTGTCAAGCATTTTTATGTGTTCTTTTTTTATTTCCATATTTATATATTACCTTTCTACTATATTACTATATCGTAGTATTTATAATACTATAATATTCCTCTAATAAATATTTGTAAATATGCTTTTCACTTTTTCTATAACTATTTTGGCAGCAAAAAGCCCGTCTTTTCAAACGGGCTTTTTGCGTGTAGCCGAGCATATGGAAAAAGGAAATGTTACTGGTTGGTTGTCTGAGTGATGCTTGAAGCACCCGAGCTTAAATCAATAGAGTACGAACCGCTTCCTTTATAGGAAAGTACCTTGATCTTATATGTTCCTGCAGCGGTTGGTGTATAACCGATAGTTTCCTGCCTGGTTGCGCTTTCAGAACCTGCTACCTCAGTACCGCTCGGATTGTAAAGGTATATATCGAAATCCTGTGAAGATGTCCAGTTAGGATGTATTAATGTAATAGCGATCGGATAATTTGTGTCAGGTATGGTAATTGTAAATTCATCGTATTTATTTGTGCCTGCCAGAGAATCAGTTTTATACAGGTGGGTTGGAATATCTATTCCGGTACCTGAAAAGCCTCCTGCAGCCTTAACTGCCTCATAACTGTCCAGCCTGCCAAAACCGTAATCCAAATCCTGCCCTGCCGATCCCCAATCCTGTGCTGTTCCTGTTATATAGCTTACAACCTGTGCAGGTGTCAAATCCGGGTTGGCATCCAGAATCAATGCAGCCGTACCCGAGGTGAAAGGTGTCGCCATGCTTGTCCCGCTATATGCCACATACTGATTTGTTGAATTGGCCTTTGCCGAAGTGATATTGTAACCAGGAGCACTTATATCGGGTTTCAGTCTGCCGTCCGCGGTAAGACCTCTGCTGGAGAAATCCGCCAGGAAAAACCCCTTCTCTCCTACATCTCCAAATGCTGCTACCGTCAACGCTTTAGCCGCTGCTCCGGGAGAACCGATTGTCGCCTTTCGGGGTCCGGAATTTCCAGCTGCAACTACAGGTACAATTCCTGCATTGAAGGCATTGTTAATTGCCAGGGATGTGGAATCGGTGCCATCGGAACTTCCGGTTGTACCGAGACTCAAACTTATAATCCTGATGTTATATGCATCTTTATTGGCTACAGCCCAATCGATGGCTGCCGTAACATTGCTAATCGTACCGCCTCCACTTGAATCAAGAACCTTCAGGCCAATAAGAGCTGCACCCGGTGCCACTCCCTTGTAATTTGCATTACCATCGCCGGTACCGGCAACTGTAGCGGCAACATGGGTTCCGTGGCCATTGTCATCATAGGGTGTTGTTTTGTTTCCCACCCAGTCCTTCCATGCAATCACTTTACCGCCATCCAGGTCTACATGGCTTGCATCGATACCTGTATCAATGACTGCAACTACAATGTCATTTTTTGTATATGTAACAGGGGCACTGTCATGGTCGCCGTCAATACCTGCAAAGTCTGTTCTCGCCTTACTTACGCCAAACCAGTTGGAAGCTGTATTTATTGTAGCGTGTACCGTTTCATCATATTCCACCTGTTTAACCAGATCTGATTTTTCCAGCTTACTGATTTGCTCTTTGGTCAGGCTTAATGTAGCACCGGGTATAATTTCAAATTTGTGTTTGATTTCCGGATTTCCAAGCAGCTTTTCTATAGATGCGAATTCTTCATCTGTAAGTTTTTTATTGAATACGACTGTAACAGGAACTTCATCCCCGTCTTTTGCCTCGGATATTTTCTTTTCAAGGTTTACGAATAGTTTGCTGTCTGGACTCTTTGTAATCTCATAGGTTGCTTTCTCAACCTGTTGTACAACCTCTTTAGAAGGTTTTGCAAATACTAATGATTGTGTCCCTATTAATAAAATTATAAGTGTAAAAACAATAAACGATTTTAAAATTCTATTTCTTTTCATAGATATTATCTCCTCTCGACTCTTATGTTTAGTTTTTTAAGTAATTTGACAAACTGTGAAATTCAAAACCACAGTTTGGAAACGTTTGGAGACCTGATTTTATTCATAATTTCACCTGCCTTTTTTTATCATCATGCCAAAGGCATGCTTTTAATAATGCAATAATCCAATACATATTTGCATTTCTTGCATCATATATAAAAAACAGGATGGTGTTTAACCGAAATTCACTAGCGACGAATAAGCTTATTCAGACCTATCAGACTGGATCCAACAGATCTTTACTTAAAAACTCTACACTGCATTGTGTAAAGGGTAGCCGTACTCAATTGAGTTTGACTAATAGATAAATGAATGAGCATGCTTCATAATTCATTTTTAATAATATAACATTTCTGTAAATATATGTCAATAGTAAATTGTAAATTTATGGATATTATTGGCTCCTATTAAATAATTTATCGCCTTATGACGGTTTGTCGATCAATTTTACGGTAAAAATGAGTTAATTTAGTGTTATAAGTATCACACAAAAATAAAAAACGGCTTGAGATTTTTTCATCCCAAACCTTGATTTTGTCCGTACAATATATGTTTTAAATGCTACAGTCTACTGGAAAGCCTGTTGATACACTTCAATCACTTGCTCCAGAGTAGGTATAACCTTGTTGCCGGGCATACAGGTATCTTTTAGTGCCAGCTCGGCCAGAGCAGGAAAATCTTTTGAATTGACTCCTTTGAGGAGACTCAGCTTTTCAGGAATTCCTACTGTTTTGCATAATTTTTTGATTTCCCTGATACTTTCACTAACTTCTCTCTTTGGCCCTCCCCACTGAAGACCTTTTAGTCCAAGTGCTTCTGCTATTTTCCCAAATAGCGGCTGAATGTCTTTGCACCTGCCGTTAAACTCCAGTACATAAGGCAATAAGACTGCATTGCATACTCCATGAGGCAGATTATAAAAACCACCCAGGGAATGGGCCATGGCATGCACCATTCCAAGCCCGGAATTAGAAAATGCAATTCCGGCGGTATAAGCCGCGTATGCCATTATTGTCCGGGCTTCTATATCACTTCCGGCAGCAACGGCTTTAGGTAAATATTTATGAATTGCCGAAATTGACCATAATGCATCCTTATCGGTAAAAGGAGTTGCATGCCTGGATAATACGGCTTCCACTGCATGTGTCATTGCATCCATACCCGTTGCGGCTGTTAGAGCCGGAGGCATTGAAATCATGTAATCCACATCATTTACTACAATGTCGACAATACAGTTTGTATCCACCATAACCATTTTGGAATTTCTCTTTTTGTCGGTAATTACATAAAAGCTGGTTACCTCTGAACCGGTTCCGGCTGTTGTATTAATAGCCACAACAGGCAGACCCTTTTTTGAAGATTTATTAACCCCTTCAAAATCGGTAACACTTCCGCCGTTTGTAATCAATATACTAACTGCCTTACAGGCGTCAATGGGAGAGCCTCCTCCAAGGGCTACCAGAAAATCGGGCTTTATTTCCTTAGCTGCATCAACGCAGGTATTTACAACATCTACTGTGGGATTGGGTTCTACCCCGTAATAAATAAAGCTGTGGATATCCGCCTCTTTAAGTTTGTCACAGACTTTCTGCGCAGTTCCGCTTTCATATAAAAACCTGTCGGTAATCACAAGAGCTCTTTTATATCCCCGCTTTTTCACTTCCTGCGGGAGCTGATTTATGGCGCCCTGCCCAAAACAGCTTGTTTGTACAAGATTTACCCTGTTTGTGTTTTCCATCTGCCCACCTCATTTATGCAAACTCAATATTCCTGTAATCGTTCGGATCTATTTTACTCAGCAACCGCAGTTCTTCCTTTGTAGGAGCAGGTGTTACTCCAATATCTATATAACGGATGTCAAAGCCTGTGTTATCGGCAACTTCCTCAATGCTTGACGTAGGATGTATGCTGTCCAAAAGCAGTTCTCCCTTGTACATCTTAAATACACATAAAGGCGTAACTATTTTGTCAATGTTTCCTCTGGCGGTTACAAAATCAACCTTGTTTACAAAAGTACGCTTATCATGCTTTGTTCTCCAGATAATGGCCCTTTTGGCCGTTGGAATCAGAACTGCACTTCCGGCTCCGCCGGGCATTCTTACTTTTGGCTTGTGGTAATCCCCAATAACCGATGCGTTTACATTACCTCTGTTATCAAACTGGATACCGCTCAAAAATGCTATATCCAGACCGCCTCTCATGGAAAGGTCAAAAATTTCAGACAGCGGAAAATGGGCTGTGGCTTTTGTAGTAAGCTCGCTTCCGGCACTTGTATACTTCTGCAGATTTTTTATCTCCGGATCAACTCCACCGGGAATATTAAGGTGTACCGCATCCGGAGCATGCAGCGCCTTGGCAAGAAGGACGGCAATCATGGGCATATGTGAAGAAACCCCATGGAATACAGTATTACCATTTTTGATTTCTCTTGCAAGTGTGCATACCATTATGTCACAAATACGAACATTATCCATTGCCATTCCCCCTGTCCTTTCTCTCGTATGCCGATAAGTAATCCATTAAACCGGATGTATCCTTCAGCTGTTTAAAGCTTTCTATGGATTTCCGGTCAATATCATAATGTCCGGCACAAGAACACGGATTTGCTCCTCCCGGTATATGCACCACCGCGGATACCATAAAGTGGGGGATATCCGCCTTATCTTCAGCTTGCAGAAAGCTGGTTCTGGAAATGATTTTTTCGGCAGATACTATCACTTTTTTTGATCCCTTTGCAAGTAAAATATCATCAAATCCCGGTCCCTGAATTCTGACATTCCCCTGTTCATCCGCTTCCTGTACATGGATTATTGTCACATCGGGGGTTATTGCTTTTACTACCGTAACCTTTTCGCCTCCAAAAGGATTGTCTATTCTGGTAAAATAATCATTTACTTCAATAAGGTCTCCCGCAACCAGCCCTTTTACCGGCATAAATGGAACACCGCAGGCCGAAGCCCGCAAAGCACACATAACCGTATAGCATGCATGTTCATTTCCTTTTACCCTGCCATCCTGAACTGCTTTCCTATAATGATTTGCCAGAGAAAACTCACTTTCGTAGCTGATAAAGCCCGCATCCACGCTTTCCAGGCACTCTCCAAGACAAAGCATGTCCACATCCATCGCTCCGGCAGTCTTGACCGCCTTGAGCTTTTTTTTCCGGGCTCTTATTATTTCTCTGACCAAAGCCATGGGAGCTCTGTGAAGCACATTTCCTCCGATTCCTAAAATATCTCCGTCACTAATCAAGCCCACTGCATCTTCAATTGTAATTAATTTGCCCACTCATATACCCCCTCTTTGTCGTTGGCAGGCATGCATTCCCCCGGCGGTATTAACAATACTATGTTTAGGAATATTAAATAATAACTTCCCATTTCTTGAGCGGTTATTTTCCGCCCTTCCTTCGTTGTTGTCAGTTGCAATAAAGCAATTATTGCGCCCTCCTCCGCCTTGGAATGACGAAAAATTCCTCGCTCAAGAATCGGGGTTTATTATTTAATCATTCCTTATGCTATTTTGCGGCGTTGCACGCAATGTGGATGGCATCCCACACGCCTGCAAAAGGTGGTGCATATACTAAATCCAGCATGCCCAGCTCGTCGGTTGTCATGTTGTTATGGATGGCCGTTGCAAAGCAGTCAATTCGCAGGACGGCTCCTTTTTGGCCCGCAGAATGAGCCCCCAGAAGCTTTTTCGTACCTGCTTCATATATCAATTTGATGGTTATAGGGGTTTGACCCGGGTAATACCCCGGATGATCATAGGCATTGACAATTACCGTTTTATAATTGAATTCCAACCTTTTGGCATCGTGTTCCGAAAGTCCGGTTCTCCCCAGCTCCATATTGCATACTTTAATTGCGGCTGAGCCTAAAGCTCCCACATACTTCTGATGTGCCCCTGCAATATTATCTCCTGCAATACGGCCGCATTTATTTGCCACTGTACCTAAAGGCAGGAATACATTTTCCTTCATAAGCTTGTGATAAACCAGAGCGCAATCTCCTGCTGCCCACACGTCGGGAAGCGAGGTTCTCATTTCTCTGTCAACAACAATGGCTCCGTTAAGCGCAAGATGAATTCCTGTACCGTTCAGGAAGCCTGTTAAAGGTTTCACACCTATAGCCAGGATAACAAGATCCGCTCTATACTCTCCCTTGTCAGTGACAACGGTTTCCACCCTGCCTGTACCTTTGAGGCTGACCACCCTTTCACCGGTTTTCAGGTCAACTCCGTGATTTACAAGCTCTTCTTCCGCAAGCTTTGCTATTTCCTCATCAAAAGGCATCAGGATTCTATTTGCAAATTCAATAACTGTTACCTTTTTGCCAAGATTTAAAAAGGCATCGGCAGTTTCAATGCCTATATATCCGCCGCCTACAATAACCACATTATTGATATTTTCATTTTGTGTAAAGTTTTTTAGCCAGATCCCGTCCTCCAAGGTTTTAAGCTGGTATACCCCATATAAGTCTATTCCGGGAATGGGTGGTTTTACAGCAACGGCACCCGTCCCAATCATCAGCCTGTCATAGGTATCTATAAAAGTATCACCTGTGGAATGATTTCTGACCAGCACTTTTTTCTCCCCGGGTACCAACTTTAATACTTCGCAGTTGGTATGAGCTTTTATTCCCATACCTGCAAACTGCTCTTTTGTTCGAGCAATCATCCTGGTGTAATCGTCATTGAAGCCTCCGACATAATATGGAAGTCCGCATGCGCCATAGGATAAAAAATCACCTTTTTCATAAACTACTACTTCCGCATCTTTATCCAACCTTTTAATTTTGGAGGCTGCCGACATTCCGGCAGCCACTCCGCCGATTACAATGACTTTCATAATGGACTCCTTTCCTCCAGAGCCTTAATTCTGTTTTGGGCATCACCAAGTGCGCAGGCAGCTTCCTTTTTCCCGGTAAAGGCCTGATATATTTCTTCATATAAAACACTGTTTTTAACCTGGGCCTGAACTATTCCCACAAACGGACGGGCATATTTTTCTATCATTTCCAGCTGCACTTTATACCAGGGCTGCCTGTACATTCCTTCAATATAATTGCTCTTTCTGACAGGTGCTCCGCAGCAGGTGCCAACCAGATTATCCACCTGTTTGGAACGCAAATAATTCAAAAATTCCATTGCCTTTTCTTTATTTTTACTGGTCCTAGCAATACCAAAAGACCAAGTAACATTCCATGCCGTGTCAAAAGTGGAAAATCCCAGGTCTTCCACATCCTCAAATTCCCTGTTCACAACACCCAGCTGTCCCGACCAGGTTACTGCCATAGCAGCCTTTTTTTGTGCGAGTATATCTTTTATTTCATCGTTGCCGAATGTATTTGTACCGGCAGGGGCATAAGCTTTTAATTTCAGATATTTCACAAGTCCGGGCTCCATACTTCCAATATTGCAGATTACCTTGCTTCCTTCATATTGGTATACATCCAGACCTGTACTTCTTAAATAGGGCAGTGCATCCAGAAATATTTCCGATTGATTGGCTTTAAGCGCAATGGGAGAAACTAGTCCGCTTTCTCCAAGCTTTTGCGTTATGTTAATAAATTCATCTGCAGAAATAACCGGTTCAGGAAGTTTTCCCAGTACACTTTTCAAGATGCTTTTTCGATAGACGATCATATGCCCGTCACAAAAGGACGGTGAAAGATATGTTATGCCCTGATACTGCATTTCTTCGGATATAACCGGTAAAATATCTTCAAAATCATAGGATATGGGCTCAAGATACTGTTTTTGAACAAAGTCGGCAAGCCAGAGATGTCCAGCCACCATGATAATGTCATAAGGTGCTTCACCGTTAAAGGTCTTCAGCATTGTCCCTGAATAATTATCCCAGGGTATAATATCAAATTCTACCGATACGGAATCATCCACATATTTGTCCAATATTCCGTATTTTTTATCAATGTACACATCAACCGCCGGATCATTCACTGCCAGAACCTTTAAAGTAATTTTTTCATCTGTATTCATAGGCCATATTACCTTTCCAACTGCGGTTCTTCATCAAGAATTCCTACAATAATTGCATCAATAGGTACCTTCTTGTCCAACGCATATTGAGTGGTATTATCAGTTGTAACCAGCACAGCCTCACCAAAGCCTGCCCCCAATGTATCAGCGGCAACGAAAATTTCTTCCCGGTTTCCGAATAACGGCCTGATCATTAGAAGCTTATAACCTGTAAGATTTTGATATTTCCTGGTGGAAAACACATTTCCAATTACCTTCCCAATAATCATTTCTCATCACCCCAAAATTACTGACATTTTTCTATCCTTAAGCGCTGCCCCTGAGCAAGGTTAAAAGCATTTGCATCATCAGTGTCCACGTGGAAATCAAGTTTGTGGCTCTTACCCGCTCTGATAACTACATTGCTCATCATCCCGCCTTTAGCACCCTCCACTATAACATTTACAACATCCTTATCCTTTACTTTGAACTTTTGTGCTTCTTCCTCCGACATGTGAATATGTCTTTCCGCAATTATAACTCCGTATGAAACATATACCTCTCCTGCCTGACCTTTCAGGGTAATTCCCGGGGTGCCCTCCAGATCTCCGGATGCACGCACAGGTGCTTTTATCCCCAGCCTCCTTACCTCGGATGCCGAAAGCTCAATTTGAGTATGGGGCCGGATTGGTCCCAGAATCCGCACATCCTTAATACTTCCTTTAGAACCTGCTATTTCAACTTTTTCATTGGCCGCGAACTGACCGGGCTGGCTTAGGTCTTTAAAACAAGTGAGATTATAGCCTTTACCAAACAATATCTCAAGGTGTTCCTGTGACAGGTGTACATGCCTTGCAGATATCCCTACCGGAACAGTGTATTCGTTTTTCTCAATTTCCTTGATTTCTCTGATTACCAATTCGGTTATAAAGGCAGCTAATTTTTCTTTATCCATATGCATACAACCATTTTTCACGCTAACCTCCATACAGCCGCACCTGCGGCTCACAAACAGTAATAAAAAGTTTTCAGGGGTTGTTGCAGCAGCACCGCAATTTGCAGCAGCCCCCTCCCTGATCATTCTGCTGCAGGCAGCAGTACATTTGCAATATCGGTATGCGGCCTTGGTATAACGTGAACGGCTACTACCTCTCCCAATCTGGATGCCGCTTCCGCTCCACTTTCGGTTGCTGCCTTGACAGCTCCCACATCTCCTTGAACAATAACTGTTACCAAGCCCGAGCCTATCTTCTCTGTTCCTATCAATTTTACTTCTGCAGCCTTCAACATGGCGTCACCTGCTTCGATAGCAGCTACCAATCCTCTTGTTTCAATCATTCCAACAGCTTTCATATTCTCTTCCTCCTCGTATTGGGTTTTTGTTGTGATTCCTTGTTTGCAGATATCTGCTTTACTTGTGCTTGTTGAGTTATATTAGTCTTTAGGGTTTTATTATTCTCTGCCCTTGTTTCTTCCTTCAATGCTGTACTTTCCTTTAGCTGCTCTTGTTCCTGCAGGTCTTTTCTTCCCTTGTTAAAAAGCTTCATAATCTCAGGATGGGGGCTTGGTATTGCAACCGCTATTTTAATATTGCTCGTTCCAACCCTGTTCCCCATTTCCAATGCCGTTTCAATTGCCGACTGGACAGCTGAAGTCTCTCCGCCTACAATGATACTGACCAGCCTTCCGCCCAGCAATTTTTCACATTGAACAAGTGTAACCTCCGAGGCCTTGAGCATTTCATCCAGTACAATAACCGCATTAGTATAGAAACTGATTTCCACAATACCGATAGCATTATATTTAGAATTAATCATAAGCGTTGTCCTTTAGAGCCTGTTTATGCTCTTAATAATTACTTGATTGCAGGAAGAATTTTTGCTACGTCGTCATGCGGTCTTGGAATTACATGTTCACAAACAAGTTCTCCCAATCTGGATGCCGCTGCCGCACCAGCTTCTACCGCAGCTTTAACTGCACCTACTTCTCCCTTTACAATAACAGTTACAAGTCCGGAACCAATTTTTTCAGTACCTACAATTTCCACTCCTGCCGCCTTGAGCATTGCATCTGCTGCTTCAATAGAGGCGGTTAAGCCTCTGGTTTCTATTAATCCGATTGCTGTCATATTCTCACCCTCCTTTATTTGAATTTTACCTTTGATACCTGACCCAGCTTTTTGGTTCCCTCATACGGATTATCAATTACACTGGTTATAACCTCATCCCTGCTGTTAAACTGCAGTGCCGCTTCCTTTGCTATTTCAGCCGCAATCCTGACATCAGATACGCTTCCTTCAAATTTGACCTGAACAGTGAGAGGTATATGGGCACTGGTATCCTTCGGATTGATTGTATCAATTCCCATTATTTCAATATCCACTGCCTTACAGGCTTTGTTCATGGCATATATTGCAACACCATAGCCTGCAACTTCTAAAAAACCCATAGCCATATAAATTTACCACCTCACTATATGATTCTGAAGTTGCCTTCTGCCAAAGCACATCTTCTCTGTCGTGTAAATGAAACCGCGTTGGTAATTCCTTCTCCCGTAGGCCCTGCAATTGTCATTGTGGTATGACCTTCTCCATCAAACCCTACGCCTGCAAGGGTAGCTGCATTCTTAACAAATATGGTGGCTTCAATAGCCCTTGCAAATTTTGTAAGGTTGTCAACATTCTTTGAAAACATGGAAGCGGTATGCCTGTTGCCGTGTTCTGCATGCATTGCAAACCCCATGCCTTCATCCAGATTTTTGAACCTTACAATGGGGAGTACAGGCATCAATTGCTCCAGCATCACAAAAGGATGGTTATGGCCCACCTCGCAGATCAGCAATCTTACGTCGGATTTGCCGGGTATTCCAATTGTCTCCAGCATCTTTCCTGCATCCTGACCCACCCACTTTTTGCTGACATGGTATTCTCTTCCCCCGGGTCCTTCATCATATGTGAGCACCAGGCCCATTATATTGTCCAATTGCTCGTTGCTGAGGAGATAGGCCCCTTCGCTTATCATTTCATAGATCAGGTCTGTTGCTACCGAATCCTGAACGAATACTTCCTTCTCAGCCAGACAAAGCAGGTTGTTATCAAAAGAAGCCCCTTTGTAAATTTCCCTTGCAGCATGCCTGATATCGGCTGTCTCGTCTACAATAACCGGCGGATTGCCGGCTCCGGCTCCAATTACCTTTTTGCCTGATTTAAGCAGGGCTTTAACCATAGGCATGCCTCCGGTTCCCACAAGCAGACGGACCTTTTCGTTCCGGGACAAAACCTCTACAGTCTCAAGGGTAGGTTCCTTGATCATTGTCAGGAGATTTGCCGGTCCTCCCTCTGCTTCTATTGCACGGTTTATCAGCTGCAGGCAAAACGCACAGCACTTTTTTGCAGAAGGGTGCACATTGAAAACAACCGCGTTTCCGCCGGCAATCATGGAAATGGCATTGTTTATTATGGTTTCGGTTGGATTTGTGACAGGTGTTATGGCTCCAATCAAACCAAACGGAGCGTGCTCAACAATTGTTAATCCGTTGTCTCCCGAAATGGCAGAGGTTTGAAGGCATTCTGTTCCTGGAGTTTTTTCTATAACCAGTAAATGTTTTTGGATTTTATCTTCATAACGTCCCAGATTTGTCTCTTCTCTGACCATCATAGCAAGCTTTTCAACATTTGTCCGTGCTGTTTCTCTGATTTTATTGATAAGCCTGTTCCGATCGTTTAATTTAAATTCGTTTACATAAATTTTCTGTGCTTTATAAGCTGCATCTATTGCATCTTCTATTCTGTCAAACACTCCATATTCGCCTTTTACACTTTCTTGGGATACAAATGTTCGAGATCCAGCAGTATTTTTAGCAGCCACGGCAGTTGAGTCTTCAGGAGATTTATTTACAGAAAGGTTGTTTTTAGCCGGGTTATAGGTTTTTATCTCAGGTTCTGGATTTATATTTTCGTTTGCCAGAACATTGTTTAAAACCCTTTGTACGATAAGTTCTATATCTTTTGCCTGAATATCCACTCTTGTCACCCCTTTAAGCTTTCTAAAACCTGAGAAGTTATCCTTTTTACAAGTTCATTCAGCATTTGCTCTTTGGATTGGCTTCGGATTGAAATTTCGCAACCTGAACCGGAATCTACATACGTAGGATTTTTTGGTTTTACTTTTTCTTGACTGTTGCTTGCTACAACATCCTTATCATTCGTAGCATTAATTGAGCAGGGAGGGATTCCTCCTGTTTTAATGCCGAGTTTTTCTCTGATTTCAAGCAATTCACTGACCTGGCTGCAGCTCAGCTCATTTGCCTTTCCGATTATATTTCCTGTATACATGAGAACTGTTGCATAATATTCTAGAGACTCAAGACGGTAGTATGCCTCAAATACATCCTTTCCCCAGGATAAGGCTCCGTGGTTTGCAAGCAATACCGCATTGTGTGATTTGCAGTATGGAGCTACCGAATCAGGTACATCGGTACTTCCGGGTGTGGCATAGTGTGCTATTGGCACCGAACCAAGGTTTACAACTGCTTCGGGTAAAATGGCCCTGTCCAGGCTGATGCCTGCTATGGCAAAGGATGTTGCAACCGGAGGGTGTGCATGTGTTACCGCCATTACATCAGGGTTTTCATTGTAAACTCTCAGGTGCATTTTCACCTCTGAGGAAGGCTTATATCTGCCCGCCAGTACTTTGCCGTCCATATTTATTTTAACCATCATATCCGGTGTCATATATCCTTTTGATACTCCTGTAGGTGTGGTCCAGATTGCATTTGAACCGGTCCTGATGCTGATATTGCCATCATTTGATGCTACAAAGCCTTTATAAAACATCCTTTTTCCGATTTCAACAATAGCTTTTTTAGCTTCAAAATCTGAAAGGTATTTGGCTCCGCTATAGACTGCCATTTAATCATCTCCTTTCTTATTATATTTTTATGTAATCTATTTTTTCTTCTGAGCCGCTGCTTTTTTTGCAAATATCTCTTTAAAAGAATCATTATATGGCGCTTTGGCAATTCCGTATTCTGTTATAATTGCCGTAACCAGATCATTGTCGGAAACATCAAAGGCAGGATTGAATACTTTTACCCCCTTTGGAGCCATGCGCTCCTTATACCACATTTCCGTGACCTCTTCAGCCGGTCTCTCTTCAATATGAATTTCATTGCCTGTTGGGCATTCCATATCAATTGTAGAAGTCGGAGCGCAGACATAAAATGGTATGCCGTAACGTTTTGCCAGTATGGCCACACCTGAGGTTCCTATCTTGTTTGCAGCATCACCGTTTGCAGCCACACGGTCACAGCCCACGAATACAGCCTGAACCCATCCGTTTTTCATTACTATTGATGCCATATTGTCACAGATAAGTGTTACATCAACTCCGGAGGAATGAAGTTCATATGCTGTAAGTCTTGCTCCCTGGAGCAGCGGTCTGGTTTCATCGGCAAACACCTTGAAGTTATAGCCTTTTTCCTGTCCCAGATAAATAGGTGCAAGTGCCGTCCCGTATTTTGCAGTTGCCAGCTGACCGGCATTGCAATGTGTTAATATGCCGATTCCGGGTTCAACCAGTGACAGTCCGTATTCTCCTATTGTTTTGCAAACCCAGACATCCTCTTCTTTGACGTCAACTGCTTCATCGTGCAGAAGCCGCTTTATTTCAGCGACTGATTTATCAGAATTATCATCAACTATTTTCTCCATGCGGTCAAGTGCCCAGAAAAGGTTTACGGCTGTAGGTCTTGCTGAAGCAAGATAGTCTTTTGCTTCCTTAAACCTGCTGTAGAATTCCTGGAAGTTATCTGCCTCTATTTCCCTGGCTCCCAGATATATTCCCATTGCGGCTGCCACTCCAATAGCCGGAGCACCTCTTACCTGCAGTAAATAAATTGCATTCCATATTTCTTTTTGAGTTTTAAGGTGCAGCAGATTAGTTTCATAGGGCAGCCTGGTTTGATCAATAATCACCAGCTGATTATTCTCATCATCCAGGCTCACGGTTTCATAAGTCATAATGTTTCTTTCTTCCATTGTAATAGCCCCTTCCTTTTTGGTTTAGCCTTTTGAATTATATGATTAAGGCGTTAATTGACATTTTCAAGAGCTCTTTTAAGTGCACCTACATAGTCCTTACCGGTCGTGTATTGATTACGGTTCATAATAAAATCCTTGGCGGCAAGTATGCATATTTTTTCAGCCCGGGCTCTTTTTGCTTCATCGGAAATTGTTGTTATGTCTTTTACATTTGCCAGACCATCTATCCTTCTGATCAGTTCAAGTCCCGATACGGCTGCAGTATCCCTCAGAACAGTACCAAGGTACCATTCCTTGAAGCCTTCTGTCTTTGCCATATGGTCAGTGACATTTGCATCAAACGCATCATTGTATTTTTTTATAAATAAATCAATCAACTCTGTGATAGTATCTTCTATCCAATTTAAATATGATTGCTTTTCATCCTCACATTCTATTTCTGCATTTGCATTGTTCCATGCGAACAGCAGATTTGCCACTATGTTTCCTATGTCATAGCCCATGGGACCATAGAATGCAAACTCGGGATCGATTACTTTTGTAGATTCCTCGGTAATAAATATGGAGCCTGTATGAAGATCTCCATGTATCAATGACTGGGCATTATTCATAAAATCAAATTTGCATTTGGCTACCTCAAGATGAAGCTTTTTGTCCTCATACAATTCTGCCTGTACAAAATCCTTGACCGGTGCAAAAACATTATTTCTTTTACCCAGATTATTGTAAGGTTCGGTATATACAAGATCTTCACTTATTTCACAGAGTTCCGGGTTGATATATCTCTGTACACTCAGTTTTTTTGCTTTATGTTCAATGCAGATGTCTGTTGTCAGCAATAGTGTATTAACAAGAAAAGTAGAAATATGATCTGCAAACAGCGGGAATTTCTTATGTTTTATAAGTGCCGCTCTCATGATGGTGTGATCCGACAAATCCTGCATGGAGCAGCAGCACATAATATCATCAAATTTGTAAACCTCGGGCACAAATCCCGGAGCCAGTTCTCCCTGCTTGATGAGAACCTCGGCTTCTATTCTTGCCCTGTCGGTTGAAAGCTTGATTTCATCTGAAATTCTAGCCTCGTGACCGGCCTGTTTTACAATGACTGATTTTCCTGTAGCCTCTTCCCATACCCTATAAACATAGTTAAGGTTGCCGTCACCTATTTCCCTGGCTTCAAGTACCGCATCCGCATTAAAAATATCCAGCTTTTCCTTAACATATTCCCTGATATCTTCCGTATTCATTAAAAAATAATTATCAAACTTTGGCATATCATTTCCCCCCTGTAATGAATTGACCTTTATTTTTTCGACCTGAAGTATGTGCTGGCAAGTGCCAGAATCAGAACTGCACCTTTTACAATATCAAGAGAATAATAAGGGACTGAAAGCATAACAAGACCATTTTCAAGAATACCTACCAGCAAAGCCCCTACAAGTGTACCGATTGCATTCGGCTTTCCTGTTCCGGCAACTGAAAAGCCGATATATGCTGCTGCGACTGCCGGCATAAGATAACCCGCGCCTGCATTAATCTGAGCCGACCCGACTCTGGATGCCAGCATTATTCCGCCGAAGGTCGCAAAAAAAGTTGACATAAAGTATGCAAGAGTACGGTATTTATTAACTGCAATACCTGATAGTCTTGCAGCTTCCAAATTGCCTCCCACAGTATACATATATCTTCCGTGCTTTGTATAGGTCAGGAATATGTGAACCAGAACTACAATTACCAACATGATGATTATTATCCACGGAGCCTGTCCGATCAGTTTGAAAAACGCAGGTACCTTTCCTGTTGTAGGAGTGCCGTCAAGCCTTGCCATATTTTCCGAGACCGAGCCTCCGCCCGCATATGTCATTGCCACACCCTGGAATACAAACATGGTTGCAAGTGTTACAAGCATATCAGGTACTTTTACCTTTACTATAAAAAATGCGTTGATAGCAGCTATCGATAAAGCAATCAATATTGTTGCAACAATAGATAAGCCTGTGGACATTCCATGCCATACAAACATTGTCATAATCAGTGCATCGGCAAAGGTTGCCGTAGACCCTACCGACAGGTCGAAACCGTTTACCGTAAGGGAAATGGTTACACCGATAGCTATAACCGTAACAATGGAAATACTACGCAGAATAGTGATCATATTGCTCATTTTCAGGAATGTGTCGGGCATAATTGCAGAAAAGATAATAAATAAGAATATAATAGTTATTACTGTTCCCCATTTAGTTAAAAAGTCAACCGGAGAGAACTTGTTTTTTGACTTGGTTAAGTTGAGTTCCATAATCAATGACCTCCTGTAGAATAATAGAGAAGTTCTTCTTCACTAGTAGTTGAAACCTCTACTTCATTAACAATCCTGCCGTCGTACATAACATATGCCCTATCTGCAATTGCAAGTATTTCAGCAAACTCGCACGAAGCATAAATAATACCTTTACCCATGGCCGCCAGCCTTTCGATCAACTCAAAGATGTCGCGTTTTGCTCCCACGTCCACGCCTTTGGTAGGTTCATCAAAAATATAGATTTCAGCATCTGAAACTATCCACTTGCCAACGGCTACTTTTTGCTGATTCCCGCCTGACAGGAATTTTACAAATTGGTTTTCGGAAGGTGTTCTGATTCCAAGATCTTTGATTATGCTGCGTGCCGCTTCCTTTTCCTTCTTTTTGGATACAAAGCTGAATTTATCACTGTATTTTTTAAGAGATGTGGCTGATAAGTTGGAATAGACAGGATCTTCTACCAGAATTCCCTCTTTTCTTCTTTCTTCCGGTACCAAAGCTATTCCATGTTTAACTGCTGAATGCGGATCTTTTATCCTGAGTATTTTTTTATGAAGTCTGATTTCTCCGTTGCCCTGCCTCAGAGCTCCGAACAAGGTTTTGCAGAGTTCGGTTTTACCTGCACCTACCAGGCCGGAAATTCCAACGATTTCACCCTTTTTAACCTTCAAATTTATATTTTTAACAGCTCCATTTTTCTCGTTCAAATCATTAACTTCAAACATTACTTCCCCTATAGGAATCTTTTTCTTAGGGTACGTATCATCAAATTTTCTTCCAAGCATTAATTCTACGATATCTTTTGGAGTAAGGTCATTGTCAATTATTCTTTCTGCAACTACTCTGCCGTCTTTCATAACTGTGATGGTACGGCAGATTTCAAATAATTCATGAAGTCTGTGAGAAATAAAAACTATTCCGACATTATCCTTGTCTGCCAATTCTCTGACAATTCTAAAAAGCTCTTTTGTCTCACTGTTGCTTAATGGTGCCGTCGGTTCATCCAGTATTAAAAACTTACAATCTTCAACAGTAGCTCTGGCAATAAGCACCATCTGCTTTTGAGCAAGTGTCAATTCACTTACCAGCTTGTTAACATCCAGATTCATGTTGAATTTTCCCAGAATATCTTTCGCTTTTTTCTTTATTTCATTCCAATTAACAAATTGCTTGCCGCCCATTTTATTAACAATGCTGTTAAGCATAATATTCTCAGCAACGCTTAAATACGGAATAAGTGCGGTATCTACTTCCTGATATACAATTTCTATACCAAATTTTTTAGCCTCTCTTGGATTTCTTATGTCAACCGGCTTGTCATCAATAAATATCTGACCCTCGTAGCCCGGATTTGCACCGGCCAATACTTTCATAAGAGTGGACTTTCCTGCACCATTTGCACCAATAAGTGCACATATATTTCCGCTTTCCATTTCATAATCTACATTTGAGAGAGCTTTAACACCCGGAAATTCAATTGAAATATTGTTCATTCTGATTTTTGTAGCTTTTTTCTGCTGCATTTTTTCACCCCCGCAATTATCAGGGTACTAATAATTTGCTAATAGAAAAGTGGAGTGTACCTTTTCTATTAGCATAAATCATTAGTACTAAAAATTAAGATTATTTGCTGTTCCTTTTCTTAGTTCATCCATCCAGGGTTCATTGAAGGCATCCGATTTTCCCCATCCGGGAACAACTTCGCTCAAGGTTGTCATGATTGTATCTGATTTCAACTGTTCAGCCTTTATCAGGTTTGCTTCAAGATTAAAGGTTTCGGGAGTTTCTTCACCTTTTAATTTCTTGGCAAGAATTCTCATGTCGACTGTTCCGATAAGTTTAGGATCAACTGCTGCCGTGGCTTTCCAAATACTGTCCTTTTCCATCATCAGGTTTATATCCTGGTTTGAAATGTCTATGGAAATAAGCTGGATATCATTACGTTTAGCTTCCTGCATTGCCTTGTATCCACCCTTTGCCAGTTCATCCCATGAACCCCATATTGCGTCTATGGAACCTGCAGGATATTTGGACAATACAGCTCCAACACGTGAGGATACTTCACCCTGTACATCATCAAGTGTTGATGGTCCAATGAGTTCAACTGTTTTGATCTTGCCTTCAGATTCGTACTTCTTGTAAATTTCTTCACGTCTGTCAAGAGGAGGTACACCAGGTCCAAACCATAACTTTAATATCTTTGCAGGTTTGTTCGGTGATCTTGCTATAATCTCATCAAGAGATAATTGCGCTAATGCGTAATCATCCTGTGCTGTAGAAGTGATTCCTTTAGGTATAACATTATCTTTAAAGGCAGTGTCAAAAGTAACAACTTTCATTCCATTGTCCAATGCCGGTTTTAACATGTCTGTTGAGTACTCTACTTTACCATGGGAAATAATAAGTCCATCATAATTTTTTCCAATTTGCTGACCTACAAGTTCCTGGAATTTTGCGTCATCGCCATTGGATATAAAGGTATCCACTTCATACCCCAAAGCTTTTCCCTCCTGTACCGCACCATCCAGGAATTGCTTGGTATGGTCGTCAGAAGGCAGGTTTCTAATTACTGCAATTTTCACTTTCTTTGTTTCAGATGAACCCTGTGAGCCGGTGCTTGCAGTTGAATCCCCCGTTTTGCCTGTCCCGCAGCCAACGAGGGTAGATGTCATAACTGCTGCAATCATGAGCATTGAAAAAAGCTTTCTCTTCATATAAGTACCTCCCATAAATTAAGTGTAAATATAACTTTTATATTAATAACTATGGGCATTGGGCACTCCACTGATTACCCATAGATATTACCGTATTAATTTATACCTGCCGTACTTTCTCTTTCTATCAGTTTGGTTGTAACCAGCATTTTTACAGTTTCCTCCGATGGATTGTTTATCTTGTCATCCAGCAGTTTTACTGCAAGTTCACCCATTCTCTCCTTGTATACTCTTATAGTTGTCAATGGTTTATCCATCATGGTGCAGAAAGGAATATCATCAAAACCGATAACCGATATCTGGTCCGGTATTTTTATCCCATGTGCCTTTAATGCTTTTGCAGCGCCGATTACTATTGTGTCGTTTGCTCCAACAAAAGCTGTCGGCAAATCGCCCGATATCTGCTTCAAGTGCTTTGACATATCCTGATAGGCACCGTCCAAATTTGGTTCAACATGGAGTATCATTTGATTTTTGTCCAGACCGAACTCTTCAATACTCTTTAAAAAAGCCTCCGTCCTCTGGTCAAAATTTGTAAACCTTATTAAACTGTCCAGATATCCTATTTTCTTATGGCCTAAAGAAACCAGATAACTTACCGCTTTGTAAATTCCATCAAAGTTGTCCATGACTACCGAATCGATATCATATTTTTGAAAAATATTGTCAACAGCTACAATTGGAACAGATATATCTTTTAACAGGGAGACATCCTCAGATTTTGCCTCTGTTCCTAAAAAAACTATTCCTGCATATTCTTCATAATCAATAGCTTTTATTTCTGACTGAAAATCAGTTTCCATAATATTTTTAATTATGAGAGTATAACCCAGATTACGGGAAGCGTATTCAATAGAATCGATTACTCTGGCTATAAAATCGCCGTTCTGCTCAACTGCAGCACCACTTCCGATATACTTGATAAACAGGATGTTCTTTTTAGGAGTATTTGTCTTTTTGCTATAGCCATGTTTACTTGCTATTTCAAGAATTTTATTACGGGTTTCCTCACTCACTCCAGCCCTGTTATTAAGTGCTAAAGATACAGTGGCTTGAGATACTTTTGCCAACCTTGAAATCTCTTTAATGTTCATATTGACCACCCATCGTTTTAAATTTTATGTAAACTTTTGTTAGGAACTTTAGAAAATTTAAACTGTTTAGTTAAAAAAATGAATTATTTTTTAAATGTTTAATTAATTATTTTAAAATTTCGATGTCGTATTCGTTTACTTTAATTGAAGTATATCATAGCATTTTTAAAACTACAATAGCTTTTTTAGATATTTTTTTAATTATTTTGTGTAATTTCTATATATTTTTTATATTTTTGTGAGACTTTTTATTTGTTTTGCACATTTTTTATGCAAATACTCGGTTTTGAGGTTTTAAACTTTTATTTAAACTTTATTTAAAATTTTAGCATTATTTTAAATAAAGTTTAAATAAACATTCATTAACATTAAATTAATCATTTATAATAACGATGAACGATTAGTATTTGGCAAAAGCCATTATAAACCAATAAGTATAATCGATTTGGTCTATGGTTTTAGTCACGGTTGTGAAAACCTTATCTGATATAGAAAATTAATTATATTGGGAATAGACAGTTACAAAGAAGCAATAGAATTATACGATTACGTGGTATCACGCGGAGTGCTTGAGCATATCCCGGATGGTTTAAAATTAGGAATTAATAAATAATAATGAGTCACATCCTGATAAATAAAGCGTGACATTTTTTAAACAATTTAATATAATGTTTGAAAAATAGAAATCGGGGAGGATTAAAACATGCTATCAGAGATTTTAAAATCCAGAAGAAGCATTAGAAAGTTTCAAAACAGGGAAATTGAAAAGGAGAAAATAGATATAATCCTTAAAAGTGCTCTGCTTTCCCCATCATCACGAGCCATAAGGCCTTGGGAGTTTATTGCCGTCACCGATTCGGATTTGCTTCACCAACTCTCCCTGTGCAGAGAGCCCGGTCCAAAGTTTTTGGCAGGTGCTCCTCTGGCAATTGTCGTAATAGCGGATAAGGATTCAAGTGATGTATGGATTGAGGATAGTTCCATAGCATCAACTATCATTCAATTGACTGTACAGGATTTAGGTCTGGGGTCATGTTGGATTCAGGTAAGAGAAAGATTTCATACGGAGCAGGAAAGAGCCGAGGAATATATTCAAAAAGTGCTGGGGATACCTGAGCAGTATAGTGTTGAATGCATTATTGCCATTGGCTATCCTGCGGAGGAAAAAAAGCCCTATGAAGAAGAGAACCTGCTATATCAAAAGCTCCATTTTAATAAATTTTAATGAAATATCTCATGAGCTGAGCATCCTCTATTTACACAACCCACCTAAATCATTAAAATTTATCAGGTCAAAATTCAAAATAGTGTGGCAGACTGATATCCTGGATAAGTCCAGGTCCTGTCGGCTGCCACGCCAGCTGATCTCTTGTACGCTGACTCGAAGCAGGTATATCCATCGCCGCAAAGTGAGCAAACCACCCAAAATGGCCGGCAGCCTCCTCTGGAGTTATGCTGACCACCGGTATGTTTAACCGGAGGCCAATTGCAACGGCAATTTCCCGGAAAGGAATTCCTTCTTCGGCAACTGCATGGCACCGGCTGCCGGCTGCACCCTTCTCAAGTACGAGCCTGTATAGCCGGGCTACATCCAGCCGATGCACAGCAGTCCAGCAATTATTACCTTCAGCAATATAAGCTGAAACGCCCTTTTCCTTTGCTATCTTTATCAATGTTGGAATAAAGTTATGGTCACCTTCGCCATGAACTGCCGGGGCCAAACGTACCATTGATACCCGTGCTCCACTCTTCACGGCTAAATCAGCAGCCTCTTCAGATGCTGCACGAAAATGCGCTGTTGGTCCTAAAACGGGTACAGTCTCTTCAGTAGCAAGGTGCCCCTGGGGAAGAATACCGATTGCAGAAGTGATAATTAAAGGGCGGTCTGAATCTGCAAGTTCAGAGCCGAGCGCTTCTATGACACGGCGGTCTATTTCGCAGTTGTTCTTGAAATTTGAAAAATCGTGGTTAAAGGCAGTGTGGATTACACCGTCCGCAATAGCCGCTCCACTTCGCAAGCTTTCGAGATCTTCAAGATTACCTCGATGGATTTGCGCTCCAGCGGTAATGAGAGACTTTGCTGCCGTTTCTGAACGTGCAAGCCCAATTACTTCATGTCCGGTACTTATTAATTCCTTTACAACGGCTGAACCAACAAATCCTGAAGCACCAGTTACAAATATACGCATAATAATTCCTCTTTTCTTTGACTACTTTAAAATCCCTTGTTTTTTCTTACAAACTGTAAATAATACAAAATACTAAGTATTGACCACTGCTATGACAGCACCAAATGTGCTTCCCAAAGAATGTTGACAGAGTCCTCGGTTGCTTAACTTTTCATTATCTGTTATGGCTCAAAAATCTTTCCTCGTATTCATCATTTCTTTCAGCCCAACGGTCTTTTCCGGCACGATCTACCAGAATCTCTCCCTGTAACGGTACCTCTCCGCTGAGTATTTGAGTCACTTCAGAAATAAAATCAGTCAATGGCATGGCATATGGGTCGGATGCCTGGTTCGGGCCGGTAAGCTCTGTTTGAACATACGGCGGAGCAAGTTCAAGTACCTTTACTTTTGTTTCCCTGAGTTGGAAGCGAAGCGATTGCAGCCAGGAATGGAGAAAAGCTTTGCCGGCACAGTATGTGGGATAGGCAGCAAACGGTACAAATGCCAATGCGGAAGTTGTAGTTATAATGGTCGATTCCGCCTGTTGTCTGAGGATTGGGAGCAATGCAGCTGTAAGTTGAATCACACTAAAAATGTTAGTCTCAATAATTGAACGTGTAATCGAGAGATCAATACTATCAGATGTAAGGTCTTCCCGCCTTGAGATTCCGGCATTGTTAAAGAGGATGTTGAGATCAGGATACTGCTCACATATATTTTTCGCAAAAATATCCACTGCGTCGGGATCACTTAGATCCAGTTGTATTCCCTTTAAACCCGGATTAGCTGCTGCTATCTCATCAAGCAGTGCCTGACGGCGGCCCGCTATAATAACCTTATTTCCCTGCTTATGAAAAAATTCGGCTAGCGCACGGCCTATACCACTGGTACCGCCGGTAATCAGAATAGTGTTTTTCGTTATTTTCATTATTTTTCCCCCCTTGAGTTATCCTATGATTGTATTATCCTGCCAGAAACTATTGGTGATTTTAAATTTTACTAAGAATTAATAGATATAGATTTCTATGAGCACATAACAAATTTATCATAGCTGAATTTCAGACACATGAATTATACAATCAAAATATAGCACGATCTTATCATATAAAATTAAAGATAGCTGGTGTCAATTCTTCCAGTATGAAAAAAACCGCCGAAAAGGCCGGAGGTTATAAGAAAATGAACAATCAGGCAGTATTCAATATCTGGAGACTCAACTCTCTATCTGCCCGCTGCTCTGATATATTTTTTTCTGAACTCGCTCGGAGTAACGCTAAGACATTTCTTAAAGAAACGGCTAAAATAGTTACCGTCATTAAAACCTGTATCCATTGCAATTTCCATAATTGTTTTGTCGGTTTTCAGCAAGAGCTGAGCAGCTTTCCGGACACGCATCTGATTTAAAAAATCCATTGGTGAAAAACCTGATACTGCTTTGAAAACTCTCGAAAAATGGATAGTGCTCAAATGTGTAACTTCCGAAAGTTCTTCCAGTGTTATTTTCTCAGCCATATTAGCTTCCATATAGGTAATTGCCGGCTTGATTTGCTTTAATCTTCTATACTGCATTTCCAATTCTGATTGATTTTGTACTGTTTTTGTATACCTGCGCAAAAGGGTGGTCAAAATCTGAAAGCTTAACCCCCTGATTGCAAGTTCATATCCCTCTTCCTTTTTCTCGAACTCACTAATCATATTATTCATGTTTCCAAGGAGAATATCATCATTTGAAATCTTGTTTTCAAAAACCACATAATTTTTCAAAAGGAGTTCCGTATACATTGATTGCTGTAAATCAGGCTGGTTCCCCAACAGCAGCAAAATATCAATTTTCAATAAAAAATACTCCAAAATTGATTCCAGATTTTCGCCGGAATGCATTTCATTGGGGTTCACAATCGCTATTGTATCCTGCCCGGCTATGATTTTTTGTTTTCCGCACTGCAGTGCAAGTTTCCCTTTCCTAATGTACATCAATACCAGTTGTTCATGCCAGTGCGGCGGAAAGATGATCCCATCTTCCTGAACATAACAATGCTCCATATGGACAGGGACTAATTTCTCATTTTCGGCAGTATATCCATGCATATTCTCATCAATTTTTAAATTCTTCCCCATTCCCGGCTCCTCTATCGAAAATAGAACTTTAAGCGGAGGTCCGCATATTAACCTTATTCAAATTTACGAAGCTCGGACAGAATAGCAAGCAGGGTCTTGTATTGTTCCTTTCCTACAGCCTCCTGCAGCTTCAGCTGAGCCTCCTTCCAGAGAGGTTTTGCAGCGGCAAACTTCTCCTTTCCGGCAGTACTTACAGTGATGCGTTTTTTACGCAAATCGCCGTTTTCTGTTTCTACATTCACATAGCCTTTTTTACGCAGAATTTCTACATTGCGTGTGACAGTGGTCTGATCCATCAAGGCATAATCGGCAAGTTCACTCACGGAAATACCATCTTCCTTTGAGAAAATGTTATTGAGCAGGGCAAACTGCGTGGATTTTAAGCCGGTTGCGTGAAATGCTTTATCATAATACTGCGTAATAACCCTGGTAGTCATCCGCAAGTTGCGGCAGGCGCAGTCGGCGAGACGCGGATCGTTATCATTTAATTCGTGCATATCTTATCCCTCCATCGTATATGCATACATATCACACATATACATATATGAAAATAACACTTCGGAATGGCCTTGTCAATAAATGGATGGCTTTGCTCAAATATATTCGGTTTTACGTTTTTCAATCTGCATTCAGTCTTCGCTTCCGGCAGATAAAATCAGCCATCTCCCTTACTTTTTCATGGCTGCTGCCGCAGGCCTCCAGAATAGCGGACCGATAACGGTCCTCATATTGGTTATCCATGTAGTTCAGCGAGTTTACCTGCCACTTCCAGAGTTCGTCCGGTGTGAGATAGAAAAACTTGGGCTGAACCTTTTCCTTGTAAAATTGCTCGTCCATCTTCAGAATTTGTTCTGCATCAAGAGCATCAGCAAGCCCGGACAGACCAGGAAATTCCTCATGGCCGATCCATTTGCCCCGGTTCATCGGGCAGACCTCCTGACAGACATCGCAGCCGTAAATCCATCCGCCGGTTTGTGCTGCCATTGGCTCCTTCGGAAGGTCTTTTCCTCCAAAGGTGGTCAGAAAAGAAATGCACTTGAGCGGATTCATGGTGTATTCTTCACACAGAGATGCGGTGGGACAGGCTTTGATGCAGCGGTCACACCCCTTTGGACAGGGGCGGAGACCAGGAGTTTCAATCAGCTCCATTTCACGGTCTGTTAAAAAAGCTTCTATGTTAATCCAAGAACCGGATTCAGTATAAAAAAAGTTGTTGCGGCGGATAATTCCAAGCCCCGCTTCCATCGCCGCCCACCGCAGACCAACCACACCAAATTTCCGGTTGGTACCTGTTTTCAGTCCAAGTTCCTGCATATAGTTTTCAAGTGCAAGGCTGTTTTGGAATTCTTTTGTGTTCTCGTCAATACGGGTATCAAACAAATATTTTTTTGCAACATGACCGTTGACGGCTTGAGGCAACTTGTATATGGAATACGGCACAGTCAATACCACTACGGATTTTGCCCATGGATATTCCTTTTGGAATTGAACAAGGCGTTGCTGCCCTTTATAAAAGGCACTGGATTCCGGTATCTTGTGTACCCGCTCATTCAGTTTTTCCTCATAGCCGCCCAGCATTCCGACGGGAATAATGCCGCATTTTTCATAGCCCAGTTCAAGAGCCTTTTGATTTATAAGTTTTGCTATTGGATCCATAATTTATCACTACCCTTCCATAAAATCACGCTTCTCTAAAAGCGAAGTATATGTTTATTCTCTCTATGGAATATATGTATATACATATATTATGCATACGGTATAAATTTGTCAAGCAAAACTGTATTCCATTGTAAAAAGAACCAGCCTGTACATCCCCGTTAATCAGCGATGGTAATAGCGAGGATAAAATATTTAATCGTATATCGTTCTCTGAATAGCTGTTATTGCATAAAAACCTCTACTGAGAAAATTCAATAAAGGTTTTTAAACTTCTTAGACGGCAGGGTGTGATCCATATAGATATTAACAGATTTAGTTTGAATATTTAGCATAGAAATCGAAATTTTCCTGTGCCCACCCGTACTCGTATTTATGGTCTTTTAAAGATTCAGGATCATGAATGGACGCGCAGAATGCTGTCCTTTTTCCCATTTCAATATCATTAAAAAACATATAATATTTCCAAATATTTTTTAATACAAATTCGTTATTTTTATGCCTTGCTGCAAGAATATTGAAGCAGGCACCATTACCTTTAGCAAGTGTACAAAGATTTCGACCTTCACATTTGCTGCAGGGTAAGCGTTGATTCATATCAATTTCAATATCTTTCACCAAACCGGTTTTAAAAGAAGTATACCTGTTTATGCGGACTGATAATTCTCCATCCCCTGCTCCGCATTCTTCACTCCAGTAACCTATCTTTTCAATCAATTCCGGTCTGAGACATTGGCAATGTCCCGGTATAAAATTTAAAGGTAATCCCGGCATCTTATTAATAAATTGAAGATAACCGACTCCATTCCTGTTGATGGGTATAGCCGGTGGCATAAACTTCAGATGTGGCTTTTTCCAGGGAATACCTAAAAGACCGACTTCAGGGAAGGTATCAAATACTTTCATGAATCTTGAAATCCAATCGGGAGTATGCAAATGGACATCACTATCTATTGTAATAAAATATTGTCCGGGTTTTCTTCTTGCCAGATTGTAATTTAATGCATAAATTGGTCCCTTGTTTTCCTGAAATCGGGTTATTGATTTAATACGGCTGTCTTTTAAGCTTTGGACGAAGTCCCAGGTATTGTCTTTGGAATTGCTGTCTATAATGTTAAGTTCAAAGTCATCTGTAGTTTTTAAAAGTGCGTTCAGATTTCTTATTGTCAACCCCATCCTGTTAAATGTCACATAACTTACAAATGCAGGTACCATATTTTTTCTCCTTTTTAACTAATTAAAAATATTTCCCGTAACTTCCTTAAATAAATTACTGTATGACATGATCATGTCCAAAATATTTCATACATATCTTTCTTGTTATGAATTGGTTGACAAAATTCCTTATATCCATATTATGATTTTTAATTCATATTGTTACAGAATATAGAATTCTTAAGAATATTCTGGAAATAATGTACTCTTTTTGTAAACAAAAATATTAAGTAATTAAGCATCAATTATTTTTCCAGAGCCTTGTATAAAATTGTGCATACAGTCTGACAATAAAAAAAGACATCGTTACCTTGGTTCCGGTGAATTTCTATCAATCGCCTCTAGTTTCACAGTTTTCTCCACTTAAAGCTTGTTCATTTTTCATAAATAAGTTCAACGCTTCCTTAGAAATTGACCTTGAATCAAAGCCTCTCCATTTTTCTATATCTCCGACAAATTCTTCACCAAAAAATATATTTGATAGTCCTTTGATAATCAAGAATGCTGCGTATGGATGTGCTAGGGATTTATCATTTTTTGATTGATTAATAAAAGTATCTAATTTGTGAAATGTATCAGGATAGTAAACTAACTCTACAAGTTTTGCTCTATATTCTAAACCTACTCCTTCCAAATTTGGATACTTGTTATAATCACTTAGATGCTGGGCTTCATGCTTTAGAAACCAAACTTGAAAATCAGCTGAGTGTGTATCTATTTCCTCATTATGCGTATTAACATAATAAACTCCTTCTTCTTTAGCCCATCCACCTGTATTATGTCTTCCAAAAGTTGCAAAGTGTAACCAACTCAACATTAGAAACTCTGAAATAAAAAATACCGTTAACTTTTGATTACCACATGGCAATTCTACTTCAAAGTCTTCTTTATTTGTTGTTTTCCAGATATAAGGGCCTCTAAACGGTGTTGTTCTGCCACCTAAAAAGGAATAACCTTTTTCTCTAAAGATATTTTCCAATTTTGTTTCGATTTCATCTAAATCTGTGTCCTCATTAATCATAAGCGTCTTTGCTAAACTAACAGCCAGCTGTTTTTCGGACTCTTGTACATCATTATTTGTCAATACAGATATATAATATTTATAATAACAATTCAAAACCTCTTGAATCCAGGGGTCTTCTGAGTCAATTTTAAGAATCTCATCATGAGTTATAAATCTATGTATATACCTTTGCTCTAACTCAAGAATATCTTCACTTTTATTCTCAATAAACTTTAAATAATCAACGGCTTCAAGAACTTTTCCTTGTATACACTTTGCATAGAATTTTTCTATGTCCATATTTAACCTCCATTTATGATATATTTATGTGAAAAAGCATCAAATGCTATAAAAGAAAAGGAAAATAATATTCCTAAGGACAGAATAACAAAGCCAGAGTATCCCGGAATCTTGTATGGAATGTGGTCTGAAGGTAAATAAATCACAGGATAAGCTGACTTCTGCCAAAATTAAACCTTCAGAGAGCCCCGGAACCCTCTGGCAGCATAATATGATTCCGCACCATTGTGGTACGCAAACACAGTGTCGTATCGGCAATCACAAAAGATGGCTCCTCCGAGTTTTCTAATATGCTCAGGTGTTTTCACCCAGCTCGATGTTTTGGCATCAAACTTTCCAAGTTTCTGAAGCTCCCGGTATTCTTCTTCCGTTAAAAGCTCAATGCCCATGGCTTCAGCCATATCAATAGCGCTATTTTCCGGTTTATGTTCTTTCCTTGATTCCAATGCCTCACGGTCGTAACAAACACTTCTGCGGCCTTTGGGACTTTCTGATGAACAATCATAAAAAATGTATTCATCTGTATTTTTGTCATAACCAACAACATCCGGCTCGCCACCGGTTATCTCCATTTCATTGAGGGACAATAGTTTATCAAAATTATCTTCAAGCTTTGCCTGTACATTATCCCAATCAAGACCTTTATGGAAGTTCAAATTTTTATTAAAACGGTTTTTCAATGTTCTAATTAGTTCCTCACGTTGTTCCGGTGATAACTCTTTTTTATTTCTGTTATTGTTTCTCTGCGTCATGATAATCTCTCCCATAATTTTAATAAAAATAGTAAATATATTATGCACGCTTGTCAAGATATAAATCCAGAAATATTGATTGTTGATTTCTGATTATATTTTTTATTGACAAAATTAATGAAATATCATATTATAGATAAAGACAGTCTATATTATCTTTTAAATTGAGAAGGATTGAATATGAAATACACAAAAGCAACCAATTATGCTCTGCACATCATGGGGTACATGGTAAGATATGAGGGCAAAGAAAATCTTAGTTTACAGCCACTGGCAAGCCGCATGAACATATCTCCCACCTATCTTTCCAAGATATTAACCCAGCTTGTCAAAGCGGATCTTATACAATCCGTTCCTGGAGTTAATGGTGGGTATAGCCTGCGTAAAAAGAAAGAAAATATCTCCTTTCTTGATGTGATACAGGCCATTGAGGGAAGTGGTGCCCTATTTACCTGTGAAATGGTCGAGGAAGAATGTTGTTTTCAAAAGGTTATGCAAGAAGCAGAAAGCCGGATGGAAGCCTATTTGCAAGAAAAAACAATATATAAGGTTGTAAAAGACATTCCCGCTCATAGCACCTGTGATTAATATGTCTTCTTATGAGAGTAAGGAAGTTTTTTGCGCTGCAATTAAAGATAATCAAAGTCTTTAATATATTTAATACAAGGAGGAACATTTTATGTCTAATAATAATTATAACTCTCATCACCATGTTATGGGTGAGCAAAATTTCATCAATAAAATTCATTTTCTGGACGGAGCCATGAGAAAGAGGATATCTGCTCCCGAGGACATTTTGAATTTGCTGCCCATACAGAAAAAAAGCCGCATTTTGGACGCAGGCGCCGGTTCCGGGTATCTGACGCTTCCCGCCGCCAAGCGTACAGATGGAGCAGTTTATGCGTTGGATATCGATTCACGGATGCTGGATGTAATTGGTTTAAAAGCAAAGTCTGAGAATATAACGAATATTCAACTGACACAAGGTGGAATTGACCCCATTCCGCTGGCAGACGACTCAGTTGATATTGTATTAGCCTCTCTTATCCTGCATGAGGTGGGGCCGCTCTCTCCGGCACTCATGCAAATGAGCCGTGTGCTTAAAACAGGAGGATATTTTCTGTGCGTGGAATATGAAAAAGAAGAAAGCACTGTGCAAGGGCCGCCCATGCATATTCGCATTTCTTCGGTCCAGATGGAGCAAGAGCTTATTTCTGCCGGATTTCACATCGAACAAAAGGTTTTCCCCGGAGAGTCCATATATATCATTACCGCAAGAAAATAGGAGGTCTTTATAACCAGGCTCAGCACAGATACTATGCTTCATCAAACTCCCTTCCGTAAACCTCAATCTGACTCAGGGCCGGGAAAGGAGATGGATCATCAGACTTAATCAAATTACTGAGCCTGACCAGAGTTGTTATCTTTTTGGGAAAAGTTAATTTATGGGGTTTCTGACTCTTTTCCAACTGCCAATCAATAGAAGTTCCATCGGAAAAAGACAAAGTGACCCTTGTCCACCAATTGTCATGTGGAAAATCAGCTCGGGTATACAGGATAATTTTATCAGTCTCTATTTTACGGCCAAAATCAACCAAAATTGTTGCATCATCCTGTCTGTTAATTCCCCAGGATTGGAAAGGCCATTCTCCGTGTGAAGTATTAGCAACAACACCATCTATTGCATTTCTTGCTGCAAAAACCGCTTCCCCCCTGGTCTCAACATTTGCTGCAGCATGAGGATAGCAATTGGTTTGCCCGTGCTGATCAGCAACATTTAGCGCAAGATTCCTATATACTCTTATCTCATCCCCGGTAGCAACCCGTGCATAAAGATAGTGTTTACTTCCACAGAAAACTTTTGGAGAATAGCTTATTCTCTTTTCCCCGAAAGGTACGTTATAGTTTACATCACCTGTAATATATACGAAAGCAGGCCCAAGGGCATCATCAACCTGCAGAAGAATATTAAGATTTTTCACAGACGACTCCAGGCGTATTACATCACCAGGCTCATATTCCGAATTATAGACAAGAGTCACTTCATTTTCTCCGGTATTTTGCAACTTTACATTTTGATCTTTATCAATAATTTTTAAGGTTAATTCCGCCATAATAACTCCTTTAAAATATTTATTGCTTTGGTTACATTCTCTAATGAATTTTTCTGATTATTACATCTAATCCAAGTATATCATTCACTCTATACTAATTCCTGTTATATATTATCGAAAATATTGCAAATCCTGCACTATAAATTTATAATTAAATTTTTAGTATAGTAATGTCTGTACAATCTTTATGATACTATAAAGAAATTTCTAAATCAGGTATTCAAGATTTCTTTGATAGTATAATTTTTTTAAATTTTTCAGCAGCATTCGAGTGAACTGAGCTTTTCATTTCAATAAGTCCTATGCCCCTGGTAGGAAGCTCCTTTTCCAGCTTGACATGAAACACCTCATTGTTATCGATAAACTGTCCGCACAGTTCCATTGGGATGAAAGCCAGACCCATGTTGTTCCTGACAAAACTGATAATCAAATCGAGACTGCCAAGCTCCAGGATAGGTGACAAGGATATACCGGCTTTTTCAAAAAAATCGTCAATACATAAACGGCTGATGCTTTTACGTTCCAGCATTACAAGCGGATATTGGGATAGCTCGGACAAAGACATGCTGCCGTTTGTCAGATTTTTATATATCGCGCCTCCGATCAATATATCGTGGACTTCACAACATCTCGTTATGGAGAGTGAATCATCCTCAAAAGGTAAATTTACAAAGCCAAAATCGACCTGCCCGCTTTTAAGTAAATCAACTGTTTCAAGTGAAGTCCGATTTGTGATTTCTAATCTGATTCCCGGATATTTTTTTGCAAAGCTTGTGATATACGGTAAAAGATAATAGTTGCAAATTGTATCGCTGGCACTGATGGATATTATTCCGCTTTCCAGATGCACCAACTTTTCAATCTTGGTTTCAGCCAATGAAATATGTGAAAATGCTTTTTCAAGCTCATCAAAAAGCGCCTGTCCTTCGTAAGTTAAAGTAATACCTTTTTTCGATCTGATACAAAGTGCCGTGTGCAGCTGTTCTTCCAAAGTTTTTAATGCAGTACTTATATTCGGCTGTGATACGTACAAATTTTCTGCCGCACGAGTCAGATTGCCTGTTTTGCCAATCTCATAGAACACTTTATATAATTCCAGCGAAGTTCCCTTCATATCATCACATCCATAAGTGTAATTTATTGATACGATATATAATATATATTTTATTTATCATTGTCAACGGAGTATACTGCAAACAGAAGTGATAGTTTCTGAAGGGAGATGTGTTATATGTCAATTAAAGTAGTAGTTGGAGCTCAATTTGGTGATGAAGGCAAAGGCAAGCTGGTTGACTGGCTCGCAAAAGATGCCGATATAGTCGTGCGCTTTCAGGGAGGGGATAATGCCGGACATACGGTTATCAATGAGCATGGCGTTTTCAAGCTGCATATCATTCCATGCGGAATATTCCGCCTCGGATGTAAATGTTTTATAGGAACCGGCACTGTCGTCAATCCTGATGTGTTGGTTGCTGAGATGGAAATGCTTTATAAATCAGGAATTAGCTTGTCAAATCTTATGCTTTCTGAGAAAGCGCAGCTCATTATGCCCTGGCATGTTGCCTTAGATGAAGCTATGGAACGCTCGGGAGGCATAGGAACCACCAAGTGCGGCGTCGGGCAGGCTTATGCTGATAAATTCCTTCGTAAAAATTTCCGTGCTGAAGATTTACGCAATATGGATGCTTTCAAAGAGAAATTGTCCCGGCATCTTGAGTTCGTAAATGCACAGCTTGCCTTTTATGGGGCAAAGCCGTTTCTGCCTGAAAAAATTATAGACAAATGCCTGTACTGGCATGAAAAATTAATGCCTTTACTCTGTGATTCTTTTGATACCATTCATTCTGCCCTTGTAAAAAAAGCTAATATCATATTCGAAGGACAGCTTGGAACAATGAAAGATATCGACCTCGGTATCTATCCCTTTGTCACGTCATCAAATCCTGTTGCCGCTTACGCTGCGGTAAGCGGAGGATTTTCACCCAAATTAATTGATTGTATTACAGGCGTGTGCAAAGCCTTCTCCAGTGCGGTTGGCGATGGGCCCTTCCCTACTGAAATGCCTGAAGCCGACGCTTCGCTGCTTCGTGGTTCCGGTGTAAATTCGGATGATGAGTACGGGGCAAGAACAGGGCGCCCCCGCCGTATTGGATGGCTTGATTTACCTGTTTTACAGTATGCAAACGCAATTAACGGCTTTGATGAATTGGCTCTGACAAAGCTCGACAAATTAGACTCATTACCTGAAATCAAGGTGTGTACCCATTACGCACTTAATGGTATGACACTTAAGAATATGCCCAATACCTATGACCTTTATCGAGTAGAACCGATATATGAAGCCATACCGGGCTGGTTATCCGACACATCGGGCTGCAATACGTTTAATGAATTGCCCGAAAATGCAAAACAGTATGTGAAAACAATCAGTAAAAAAATCGGCGTACCAATCCGGTATATCGGAAATGGGGCAAATAGGGCGAGTATGATTTTAGTTTGAAGGAGGTAGTTTACTTATGCATCTCTAAATATAACGTCTTACTTTATTCATATAATTTATATACTCTTCCCCGAATCTCTTTACGCACCATCTTTCTTCAGATAGGATAATCCAATGCGCTGATATCTGGAAGACCATCAGCATTGCAAGCAATATTAATGACTGAGTAAGCAGCACACAACCTAAAAAATAAATAAAATATGCCACATACATCGGATTACGGGAAATTCTGTATAATCCTTTAAGATTAATGCCATTATCGGCAGGTTTTGCAAAATTTGCTACCGACACAATACACACCATGACTCCTGATCCATATATCACCAAACCTGTGTAAAGCCAGTATGGATTAGTCGTAATCTTGAGGAAGCACAGATATACAAAGAGCAGGATGTTTGAAATCTGATAAAACCAATACGCTGCTTTTTCTTTTCCAAGCAGCGGAGCAAAGAAGGCAGCACGTTTTAATGCTTCCTTATCCAATATGCCTAAAAGTCCAAATCTTATAAGTATAAATGGTATTAAAATCAGAATTGCATTCATAGTATCCCCAATTCTCCTCTTGTATCTTTCCCCGTAGTATTTCGCCTCAAATTCTGATTTATTGCTCTATTGAATTATATAAATAATCCGAAGTTCAAGTAATTTAAAGTGTACCCTTTGTCAAGGACAATTTGGGGTTTTATTTTCAATCAGATAATATTGATAATATATTACATTGCTTTCTTAAAATATTTTCAAGCAAAAGGAAGAATCTATAGATTAGTCTCTTCCTTTTGCTTTCGGAATAGTCAATGGGTATACACCCGTAAGTAGATACCGGTAGTATTCCGTTGGTGCCAACTTTGCGAGATCCCACTGATATCGTTCATTGTTGTAGTAATCAGTCCAGTTGGTAATAACTTGCTGAATTTCATCAAATGTTTTACACCATGAAATATCCATTTCGTCTTTCATATGGCCAAAGAAAGATTCTTGAGGTGCATTATCCCAGCAGTTGGCCTTACGGGACATGGACTGACGCAACTCTGTGTCTTTTATCAGTTTAATAAATTTAATGCTTTTATAGTGAACTCCCTGATCACTATTAATTAAAGTCTCAGAGGTCAGTGAAACACCGTGATTTTCTACAAGCTGATTAACAGTTTCCAATACAAAGTCTATCTCCAATGATTTACTTAAAACCCAAGCAAGGAGTTCCTTTGTACAAGCATCTAGAATGGTGGACATATAACAGCGTGGAGCCTTTCCATTGATGATGTAGGTTATATCAGTTAGCAGAACATTGCGCGGTCCTTGTGTTTCAAATTCTCGGTTTAATAAATTCGGAGCAACATAAGAGGTAGCCATAGCTCTTGCCATACGTCGATAAGGATTAGCTTTACGTATTGGGCAGAACAATCCGTATTTCTTCATTAAACGCCTTATTTTCTTGATGTTCATGTGGACAGGAGGACTCATATGAAGAAGTCTCATATAAATACCACGTGCGCCTTTATTGTATCCTCTGAACTGGTACGCTTCTAAAATGATTAGAAAATCTTGTCGGTCTTGTTCTTGTCTCTGAAATCTAATATCCTCTGTTGCAAGATAATGATAATAGCCAGACCGCGAAACATTGGCTGTTTCGCACAACCAGGTAACATTTAACAAGTTATTGTTGCGTTGCATCATTTCATAAATAATTTGATACTTAGCATTAGCAGGCACGACCATTATTCCGTTTCCCCCTGGCCTAAAGATACAATTTTTTTTAGAAACTCTATTTCTTGATCCCTATATGCTAACTGTTGCTCAAGATATTTAATTTTACCTTCCGGGGTTATATAATCCTCCAAATACTTGTTGTAGCTATCTAAATCACGGAATCCATTTCCTGTTTTAACTTCATTACGTATCATACCTTTAAGTCCATTTACTCGTATTTCTCCAAGGATATCCGGATCAATACCTAGTTCAATAACAATATCTCGTGGCTTTTTTCCTGCTAATATAGCCTCCCAGAACTTCTTTTTGAATTCTGCTGAAAAATGCACAATGCTGGGAGACACATCTAAAACATATGTACTTGCACGTAGGTGGTTCATTTCTTTTTCGTTGAATTTTTTAGTAGCCATATTTTTTCTCCAATTTATTAATATTAATTCTAGTACTTATCTGAATTGGAGTCAAAACTCTTATGTCCGAGATTAAGGGTTTCAAAAACTCAGTTGTCTAAACCTAAGGATTTTGAAAATATAGCTGTCCGAAATTAAGGGTTTTTTAAAACCTCTATTGTCTAATCTATAGGGTACATTTTAATTATTTCTTGTTAAAATGCCGAAAAGCCTGATAAAATCAGGCTTTTCGAACAAATTGTGGTGGAGATGAGGGGGATCGAACCCCTTACCTCTTGACTGCCAGTCAAGCGCTCTCCCAGGTGAGCTACACCCCCATATATTGGAAAACTCTTTATTCATGCGGTTTTCCGGATTTTTCATATTCAAATCTGTTTCTCTTTTGCAGGGCTGCACATTCGATAGCTCACGCTCACAAGTGCGCTGATACCCCAGACGTTTTTACTTTTAATATAGTAACATGATTCAGACTCTCATGCAATATGTTTATGCAATAAATGAAAATAAATTTTCCTGAATCCCACTTAAAATTTGCTTTGCCTGACCCAATACCCATATTTGCTTAATCTCTGACATACTTCTCATTTACACTGCTTACAGTTCAACATATAGGGGTGAATGTCCGGTACACGCCAGAAACTTTGCAAGCAAATCATTTGTTTTGATTTTAAGGCTGCTGGTATTGACACATGGATGACAGCCAAAATATTCCGAATTCAGAATATCCTTGTCTATCAGCAGGCATACCCTCTTTTCCCTGTCATTCATGAGGCCCAGTATGCTGACAGAACCGGGGGTTATGTTTAAATACTTTTCCATATATTCCGCATTGGCAAAGGAAAGCCTTGTTGAGCCTATTTGCCTGGAGACAGCTTTAGTATAAAACTTCTTGTTTCCCGGCATTACAAGCATATAAAAAGCAGTTCCGGCAGAATTGCACAGGAACAGATTTTTGCATATTTCTATTTCCAGCAGCTTCTCAACCTCATGGCAATCCTCAATAGTAGCCGTTTCCCTGTGGTCAAGCCTGAAATATTCTATTCCCAGTTTGTCAAGGAGTTCATATGTGCTTGTCTCCTTTTGCAGCCTGCCGGTACAATCCGGCTTACCCGTATATATCGTTGTATCTGTTACTATGTTTGACATTGGGCTTCCTTTTCCTTAATCACATTTGCATCTTTCAGTCACGGGACAAGCAAACCAGCAGTATACCTTTGTCAATGGTTACACATGCAATATCCTCATAAAACTCATTGCTGACTCCCCAGGAGGTTCCCAGCTGCATGGTGGCATTTATCAAAGGGTATTTCAGGCCCTTTGTTGTCACTCCTGTCACTTTTTCGGTAACAGGAATAAGTGACAGCTTGTATCCCTCAACCCTCGGCATTGAAAAGGTTTCGTCAAACATATATATCCGGTTGTATTCATCAGCTATACATGCCTTAACTTTTTCATCCATGAGTTTTTTTAAAAGAAAAATATTTGCCATGGAGTGATCAAACCTGCTTCCCACAGCACCAATAAATATTATCTCCTCTGCCCCTTTTTCCAATGCTTTTTCAATTGCCAGTTCAGAGTCGGTCATATCCTTTTCAACTGGAAACTGTTCGGCTTTTATACCCCGAGTTTGAAAGTATTCGATATCATCCTTATTTGCAGAATCAAAATCTCCCAAAAGAACATCCGGTAATATACCCAGCTTTCTCAGGTGTGCCGCACCTCCGTCCACAGAAATGATATAGCCGGCATTCTCAAAAAAAGGCCTTATAACATTATAGTCCTTAACTGAACCATTACATACAATAACAGCTTTCATCATTCACCAATTATTTTTCATTTTGCGAAATATTTATCTTAAATGCAGCCGGGCACACTAAACAAGACTTCTGCTAAATGCATTGAGCCTTAACTGCTTGATGGCCTCTCCCACATCGGGCTTTCCATACACAGCCGAACCGGCAACTATCACATTTGCCCCTGCCCTTGTTACCAGGCCGATAGTACTTGTATCTATACCGCCATCTACTTCAATATCAATATTAATGGTGTTTCTGAGCACCAGGTTTTTGAGTTCTTCAATTTTTCTTGTTGATGTCTTTATGTAGGACTGTCCTCCAAAGCCGGGGTTAACGGTCATTATAAGAACCATATCAAGCTCCGGCAGTACATAATCCAATACAGACAGGGAAGTTGCAGGATTTAAAGCTACTCCAGCCTTCTTTCCCATGCTTTTGATCAACTGGATGGTTCTATTGAGGTGCAGGCTGGCTTCAGCATGTACGGTAATGATATCGGCTCCTGCTTCGGCAAATTTCTCTATGTATTTATCAGGATCGGATATCATTAAATGCACATCAAAGGGCTTGTCTGTGGTTTTCCTTAAATGCCTGACAACATCAGGCCCTATAGTTATATTGGGAACAAAATGTCCATCCATCACATCAATATGAATTAAATCAGCACCGTTAATATCAACCTTTTGTATTTCTTCGCCAAGGCGGGAAAAATCAGCTGATAATATGGAAGGGGCAATCTTTATCACTTTATCACTCTCCTGGATTCTGTCTTTTTCGATTTGTACAGTGGTATATCTTTTAAGGTCTTGTATAATTGTATATATCTCTGGTAACGGTTATTATCTATTTCACCGCGTTCAAGTGCCTCGCGGACAGGACAGTCCGGTTCTGTAATATGGCTGCAGGAAGTAAATCTGCAGGTATTTAAATATTTCCTGAATTCCGGGTAGTAATTTTGAAGTTCATTATACTGCACATCCGTTATCTCATAGGAACTGAAGCCCGGAGTATCGGCAACATAGCCCCCGTATTTAAGTTCCATGATCTCGGCATGCCTTGTAGTGTGTTTTCCGCGCTCGATCTTATCGCTCACACTGCCTGTTTCCATTACCCAGGATTCCATAATATGATTAAGAATTGTTGACTTTCCAACACCTGACTGGCCGGCAAATACACTTGTATGCTCTTTCAGTTCTTCTTTTAACTGCCTGTAGCCTATATTCTTAACCGAACTTATATCAATACAGTTATAGCCTGCCAGGGAATATGCATCTCTTATAAGCTTTGCATTTCCATCATCAATATCGATCTTGTTTATACAAACAAGAACATTTAAATTTTTCATTTCAGCAGTTATAAGCAACTTGTCCAACAGCATAAAATCCGGACTTGGTGCCTTGACAGCCACAACCATAACCAATTGATCAACATTGGCTACAGCAGGACGAATTAACTCCGAAGTCCGTTTTTGAATCTCATCAACATTGCCTAACTTCTCCTGAGCATCAAGCACGCTGAATCCAACCCTGTCACCGGGGAGCGGTATTATGGAATCCTTCCTGAATACTCCCCTTGGCTTACATTCATAAACGTCTCCGCTAATGTCGTCTTTTACGTAGTAAAAACCACCAATTCCTTTTAGAATTACTCCCGCTGGCAATAAGTTACCTCCTATTTACCCGTCTCCTTGTTATTTTCATTGTTATTTTGATTATTTACCGGAACCTCAGGCTGAGTTGAGTCCGCCGGATCTTTGGTTTCAGTTCCGTTACCCGATGTATCGGTCGGCGGTGCCGTCTGCTGGGATGTATCGGTGGACGGTGCCTGTTCCACAGTCACCCATATGGTAACCGATTCTCCCTCTTCAACCTCTGTATATGCTTCGGGCAATTGTTTGTTTACTATTCCCTTACCGCCGGCAGGGATTATATTTCCAAGCTGCAGTTTATTGTCTGCCAGCGCCTTTTGTGCCTCAAGCTCGGTTTTCCCCACAAGGTTCGGTACCTTTATTCTCTTTGTTTCGGCCCCCTTGCTCACATATATGGTAACTTCGGTGCCTTCCCTGACTTCTTCACCTGCGGCAGGCTCCGTTCTTATTACATAATCGGCTGCTACATCTTCGTTGAATTCCCTTTCAATCTTGTATTTGAGGTTATTTGCCTCCATTTCGCTCTGTGCTTCTCTATATTCCCTGTCCTTTACTTCTGGAACCTTGGACATTTTTGGACCACTGCTTACGGTGAGCTCCAGGGTAGTATAATTTCCACTCTTATAATCTGTTCCGGGAGGAATGCTCTGATCAATGATTATGCCTTTTGCTATTGTCTCGCTTACCTTCATATTCGGAGTGATCTTAAAGCCCTTCTCCTCAAGTTCGCTTTTGACTGCTTCATATTCCTTTCCCACATAATTATCCATCTTATATGTGGGTTGAATGTTTTTGCTGTATAAACTAAACACCATAATAATTGCAAGAGTAATAACAAGTATGCTTGTAAGGCCTGCAACCCAGTACGCAACATGATTTTTCTTTTTTTCCTTTTTAGCATCGGTATTTTTATTGTATTCATTATTTCTGGATTCATTTGCTGTTCTGGAAGAATTAACAGGCTTCATACGGATGGTGGACTGGCCGTTGAAATTGTCCATGCCTACAAATCCGCCCTGGGGCTGTACCAGAACTCTATTGAGGTCATTAATCATTGAAGTTGCCGATTGGTATCTGAGATTTTGTTCCTTCTGAATTGCTTTCATGATTATTTCATTTACACCGTAGGGCAGACTTGGAACAATTTTATGCGGCTCTACCGGCATTTCCTGTATATGCTTCAGTGCCACCGAAACAGGAGTATCACCGTCAAAGGGAACCTTTCCCGTTACCATTTCATACAGTGCAATTCCAAGGGAATACAGATCGGATTTCTCATCAATAAATCCGCCTCTGGCCTGTTCGGGAGAAAAATAATGCACCGAACCTATGGTACTTCCCACCATGGTGATTGTTGAAGAGGTAACAGCTCTGGCTATACCGAAATCGGTCACCTTTGCTATACCGTCTTTTGTCATCAAAATATTATGGGGCTTGATATCCCTATGTACAATATTATTCTTGTGCGCATGTTCAATGGCAGAACAGATCTGAATGGTTATTTTAACCGCATCCTGCCAGTTAATAGCCCCATGCTTGTTGATGAATTCCTTCAAAGTCATTCCGTCTACATATTCCATAACTATATAGTGCACATCATCCTGGTGTCCTACATCGTAAATGGAAACAACATTGGGATGGGACAGGCTTGCAACGGCTTGCGCCTCCACCTTGAAACGCTTGACAAATTCTTCGTCATTAGTAAATTCTGATCGTAATATTTTTATAGCGACGAATCTGTTCAGCAGATTGCACTTTGCCTTATATACGACTGCCATTCCGCCGCCGCCGATTTTTTCCAGCAACAGGTATCTGTTTCCTAATACTTGACCTTCCATATTTCACCTCAATTTATATTTTACCAACTATCACGGTTGTATTGTCTTCTCCACCGTTATTATTTGCTTTTTGAATCAAAGTATCACAAGCATCCTGCGGTTCTTCATTATTTTTTATTATATCCAGTATTTCTTCCTCTGTAAGCATATTTGTCAAACCATCGGTGCAAAGAAGAATTATATCATTATCTTTCAAATCTATTTCGTATGTATCAACCTGTAAACCAAGTTCATAGCCTACCGCACGTGTTATCAGGTTTTTCTTTGGATGATTCACCGCTTCATCCCTGGTGATGGAACCGTTTTTTACAAGCTCTTCAATAAAGGAATGATCCCAGGTCACCTTTTCAATGGAGTCTTCTCTGATGATATACACACGGCTGTCTCCAACATGACCGATATAAAGCTTTCTGTTTTTCAGCACGGTAATTATAAGCGTCGTTCCCATACCCTGGGTAGCTTCATCCAAAAGTGAAAAATTATAGATCTCATCATTTACCTTAACAATAATATCACTTAGCATTTCTGAAATATTTTCTTTTTCCCAGTCTGCCTTAAGCAATAAATTACAAACTGAATCTACAGCCTGTTTGCTGGCTACTTCCCCGCATTTATGCCCTCCCATTCCGTCTGCAATAACGAAACAGGCCGGTATTCCCGGATATCCAACCAGAACATTGCAATTGTCCTCATTCAGTTGTCTCTTTAGTCCTCTGTCTGTCCTAATGCCATACTTCAAAAAAATCACTCCTGAACTAAACACCAAAATACCAAAAGCCTAATCTGCATTACTGTCTAGTCTGTTCTTTCTCAGCTGACCGCAGGCAGCATTAATATCGCTGCCCAGTTCTCTCCTAACAGTAGTTTCAATTCCTCTTGATTCCATAATGTTTTTAAATTTATCTATCTGAACCCGTGAGCTTTTTTTATAACCATTCCCCTGAACGGTATTGACAGGAATCAAATTTACATGACATAGCATTCCCTTTAATAAACCTGCAAGTTCTCTTGCATCCTGCTCCGAGTCGTTTTCTCCTGAAATCATTGCATATTCAAATGTTATCCTTCTTTTAGTGCTCTCAGTATATATCTTACATGCTGAGATTAATTTGTCAATAGAATAGGCCTTGTTTACAGGCATCATAGCCGACCGCTTGTCATCCCTTGCACTGTGAAGTGAAACAGACAGGGTA
Organism: Bacillota bacterium; assembly: GCA_023386445.1. GTDB lineage: Bacteria > Bacillota > Clostridia > Acetivibrionales > DSM-1351 > Ruminiclostridium. Next base: position 123,109 of record JAEWJR010000052.1, read on the forward strand.
ACCGGTATATTTTCCCGGGCCAGCTGAAGTATCTGAGGAACTATTCCGCAGGTGGACAGAGAAATATTTCTTAAACCGATCATCAGACCGTCAGGATGATTTACAATCCTTAAAAATCTTACCTCATTATCATAATTGTCCAGCGGCTCGCCAATTCCCATTAATACTATATGTCCTATCCGTTTTCCCGAGTCCTCCTGCATTGTCATAACCTGATCCAGCATTTCCCCCGGGGTTAAATTTCTTGAAAAATTTGCTCCCGTTGAGGCGCAGAAGGTACAGCCCATTCTGCAGCCTGCCTGTGAAGATATGCAAGCCGTAAAGCCATGCTTGTATTCCATAAGCACACTTTCAATTATATTCCCGTCCTCAAGTTCAAACAAGTATTTTGCAGTAGAATCTATACTTGATTGGAGCTTGTTTACCTGCCTGATCCTGCTTATTTTAGCTACCTGGCCCAATTCCTGCCGTAATTGCTTCGAAAGGTTTGTCATATCATCTATGGATTTTATACCGCTGTTGACCCATTTAAATATCTGTTTGGCTCTGAATTTCTGCTGACCCATATCTGAAAGGAGCTGTTCCAGCTCTTCCAGAGTCATGTCCATTAAGTTTTTCATATGTTTCCCTAATACTCTCTACAATATTGATTTTTAAAAAGCTTTTCTGTTTACGAACAATGACATCTACTATTTTATACCATTTTTGAAATAAAATGTATTACTTTTTTCTTTTCTTTGCTAATTTAACTGATTTTCACAATCTTGCTTATAAAAAACCCATCTGTCTGATTTATATTTGGATACAACTGAATATATCCTTCTTTTGCCGTATCAACCTTAAGTCCTTCGGGCAATAAATCCTCAAAACCTGCAAGCTTGAAGTCTTTATTTTCCAAAAGGAATGCCCGGATATTGTCAAGATTTTCCTCCGGCTGTATCGTACATGTGCTGTAAACCAGGTATCCTCCCGCCTTGACATACCTTGAAGCATTTTTGAGCACCTGTCTCTGAAGCTCTATTATTTCCTTCTGCCCGGTCAAATTTTTTGAATACTTGATATCTGGTTTTTTTCTTATTATTCCCAGACCTGTACAGGGGGCATCCACCAAAACTCTGTCTGCCCTGCCGGCAAGATTTTCATCAAATTCGGCAGCGTCAAACAATTCAGCCTTCACTATATGTATGCCCAACCTGGCGGCATTGCTTTCGATAAGCTTCAGCTTATGAGGATGGATATCCCGTGCAAGCACAGTACCTTTGTCGTTCATAAGCTGAGCAAGGTGTGTTGCCTTGCCGCCTGGAGCACTGCACACATCAACGGCCAGCTGGCCTTCCGACGGTTCGAGTACTGCCGACGACAGCATGGAGCTTTCATCCTGAACCGTAAAATATCCTTTCCGGAAGGCCTCAAGTCTTGCGATGGAGGACGAATTTTCCAGGATCACAGCGTCCTCCAGGTAATTTCCCTCCCGTGCTTTACAGCCTTCGGCATTAAGTACCTCGATTAAGGCCCTGCGGTTTGTTTTAAGGGTATTGACTCTCACACCAAGGTCAGGTACTTCATTATTGCTTTTAAGCAGGCTTTCGGTAAATTCTGCCCCAAAGAGCGTCAACCATCGGTCAACCAATTCCTCCGGGTGTGAATATACAATACTCAGATACCGTATCAAATCTTTCTTTTCAGGGTATGGTATGTTTTCCCTGCTTCTCGCCACATTTCTCAAAACCGCATTGACAAAACGGCTTGATGCCTGATGTCCGTATCTCTTGGCCAGATCAACACTTGTATTGCAGGCTGCTGAAACCGGTATCCTTTCGGTATGGAGCAGTTGATATATTCCCAACCTTAATATATTTCTGATCCAGGGTGATAATTTTTTTAATTTGACACTGGAAAATTTATCAATTATATAATCAATCTCTATGAGCCACTTGACTGTTCCGTAAGCCAGTTCGGTTGCAAAAGCCCTGTCGATATCCCTGAGCTCCCCTGCTTCAAGAAACTTATTGACCGAGATATTCGAATATGCCGAATTCTCACTGATATCATACAAAATTTTCAAAGCAGTCTCTCTTGCCGTATCTATTGCCATGTTTGTGTCCATGCCCAGCATTTCGCATAAAACATAATAATAGAAATGACATGGGCTCGGTACCTCCTTAACTCATTGTTATAATTTCTTTCAACCTTTCTCCTGTTTTCCTTTTCTAATCCCTGTTCCTGCGGTTTCCTGCCAGCAACAGCAGTCTCAAAAAGTTTGCTATTGCTACAAGAGCAGATGCCACATATGTTAAAGCTGCAGCATTTAAAACCTTTTTAGCCGACTGTAATTCTTCCTTCAATAAAATATTGTGTCTGTCCAAACTCTCTATGGCTCTATTGCTGGCATTAAACTCCACCGGCAGAGTTATCAGGTAGAAAAGTATTGCAGCCGCAAACAGCAGTAATCCGATATTGATCAGCACAGACCAGCTCATGACCAATCCAAGGATAGCCAATGTGGGACCGGCCTGGGAACCGATATTTGCAACAGGCACCAGTGAACTTCTCAAAGCCAGAGGACCATATTTCACATTATGCTGTATGGCATGACCCGTTTCATGAGCCGCCACTCCCACAGCCGCCACCGATACGCTTGAGTACGTTGAATCGGACAAACGAAGTTCTTTTTTGCGGGGATCATAGTGATCTGTCAGTTCCCCCCGTACTCTGGTAACCTGTACATCATATATACCGTTTGACTGCAGCAGATATCTCGCCACTTCAGCCCCGGTCATATTTTTTGAGTTCCCTATTTCACGGTATTTATTAAAGGTGGTTCTCACACGGAACGAAGCTATCATTGATATTATCAAAGCCGGTACAACCAACACCAGATAATATTGATCCATATAAAAAAATCCCATATTTACCTCCATGAGCCACATTAGCGGCCACAAATAACAATAAGATTTATTCACTCCTCTACCGCTATAAGGCGAATAAAGGAGGTTAATTGGCCATGTGCGCTTTCAAAGTATTGATCAATACTTTGAATATTTCGCACGGCCATAAATTCACAGGTTAGTTTGGAAGACGAGCGTTAGCAAAGTCTTTCAAGTTAGCCTCCTAAGCCATGCAATGGCTTTGAGCCACATTTGTGGCCACAAAATTGTTATGCAAGTAATTATCCTTTCCTATTTAAGTCAGCTGCTCCACCCGCTCCTTTATTGCGGCAAAATCCACATCAGTATTAAGACATGGACCGTTGGGCAGTCTATTGGTAACCCCTATAACCGGAATTCCTTTAACATCCAGTATTCCGCTCATCAGATCCCTTTCGCAGGCAACGGAGATAATCAGTTTGGGATTGTTTTGTCTGATTATTTTCCGCGCAACAGTTCCACCTGTTGCTATATATATACCGATATTTTTTTCGGCGGCATAGTCCAGCAGTTCACCAATTTTACACCTTCCGCACCTTTTGCAGGCTTCAGGGTTACTGGTCACCTTTAAGCCGCATTCACTGTTTTGAAGGCAGTGAGGCAGCAGAAGCATAACTTCCTCTGACCTGTATTTCTTATTATCAGATTCCACAATTATATTATTCAATTCTATATATAATAATCTAATGCTCTTTTTTAACTGTTGGTTTGCCCTGGCAAATAAAAGTGCCAGCGGCAGCATTATCTGCATGCCGGCTTTTGTTATCTTCAACATGGCCGGAGCTGCTTTTTTGTTTCTATAGGTAAAAATAATTGCCAGACTCATAAATAATAACAAAAGCAAACTCAGGCCCATAGCAGCTATAATTGAAATTAAAATAATATTATAGGCCTTCAGGGTAGCATAGGCATAAGCAACACTGAAGACTGCCAGCAGTGAACTAAAAATTATAAAAATTATTATTGATGTTCTTACAAATACTTTTATATTATTTTCCAAATGTTTCACCTGTATTAATCTGATGGCCCCTAATGTAATCCCGTATGCTCATCCTTTTTGAAGAATCAAATTGAACCTCCCTGATCAATAGGTTTTCATCAGAGCATTTAACTAAAATACCTTCATCATCCACTTTAAGTATTTCTCCGTTGGTACGGCTGCTATCTGAGGCTTGCGGTAACAACGAGGTTTTCCATACTCTCATTCTGCTGCCTTCAATAAAGGTATAGGCTCCTGGCCAGGGATCTGTTCCTCTGACCAGATTGTGTATTTCCCGGGCCGTTTTGTTCCAGTCAATCAGACCCAGCTCCTTGCTCATCATCGGAGCATATGTAGAAGCAGTGTCCTCCTGGGGAATTCTTTCAAGTGTTCCCTTCTTAAGTTCAAGCAAGGTTTCCTTTAAAACCTCTGCTCCAAGCACAGCCATTTTATCATGCAGTTCTCCTACAGTCATATCCGGCCCGATGGCGAGCTCTTTTTTCAAAAGCATATCCCCGGTATCAAGCCCCACATCGGTAAACATGGTGGTAATACCGGTTTTGCTCTCTCCGTTTATGACTGCCCAATTAATGGGAGCGGCTCCTCTGTAAGCCGGTAAAAGAGAACCATGAACATTTATACAACCACGCACAGGCACGTCAAGCAAATCTTTTGACAGAATTTTTCCGTAGGCGGCAGTTATGAGCAAATCAGGTTTCAGAGCCCTGATCTGCTCTATGAAATCCTGAGTTTTTATCTTTTCAGGCTGTAAAACCTTAATACCATATTTTAAAGCAAATTCCTTTACCGGAGGTGCCGACATCCTGTTGCCCCTGCCTTTTGGCTTATCAGGCTGCGTCACTGCAGCAGCAACGTCATAACCTTCGTTTATCAGCATTTTAAGACTTGGTACCGCAAAATCAGGAGTACCCATAAAAACTATCCTCAACTGAAAACCTCCCTTATTTCTGTATTTTTTCAATTTCTTCAGCGGTGTGCATTTTATGAGCCTTATCCTTGTACAAAATTCCGTCCAGGTGATCAAGCTCATGGCAGATAGCTCTTGCAAAAAGCTCTTCGGTTTCAAGAATTACGGGCTCGCCGTTTCTGTCGGTATAACTTAATTTTACATGCATGGGACGCACTACTTCGCCGGAGGTTCCCGGTATGCTCAGGCAGCCCTCTATTCCATCCTGTTCTCCGCTCTGTTCGAGGATTTCGGGATTTATCATTTCAAATAAGCCGTTGCCTATGTCTATAACTACAATACGTTTGAGTATACCGACCTGAGGAGCTGCAAGCCCAACTCCGTCGGCTTTATACATTGTATCTGCCATATCGTCCAGCAAGGTTTCTATTTTCTTATCTATTACTTCAACCGGTCTGCTCTTTTTTCTGAGGACCTCGTCACCGTCTTTTCTTATTTCTCTGTATGCCATATTAACCTCCTAAGCCATGCTATGGCTTTGAGCCGCAATAGCGGCCAAAAATATAATGAAATTTGTTCTCTCCTCCACCGCTGTAAGGCGAATAAAGGAGGTTAATTTTTATTATCAAGTCGGAAATTTTCCGCCTTTTTTCTATATAATATGTTTATACCCAACGTTTTACATAATTATAGCATATTATAAGGATTTATATCTATGCTCATAGCCATGTCCTCATCCTTGATCTTTTTCCAGACCTTATCCGACACAACCGTTAACCGGTCAATCAGGTTCTCCTGATCCGGTGCCTTTATTACCATTCTCCAGCGGTATTTTCCGGCAATCTTGGGTATTGGGCATCTTGACGGTCCGAGTACAACATAATCGGCCGATGTATCTTCAGATAACTCAGGCTTGATATCCCTGGCTGTTTCAAAGACCCTTCTGTCTTTTCTGCCGCTGAAAGTAACCACTGCAATATTATTAAAAGGAGGATATCCGAGCCTTTCCCTGATTAAAATCTCCTGATTGTAGAAACCTGTAAAATCCTGACGACAGGCTGCCAGTATACTATATTCATCAGTATTATAGGTTTGTACAATTACCCTTCCCGCTTTTTCTCCTCTTCCCGCTCTGCCTGCCACCTGTGTCAGCAGTTGAAAGGTTCTCTCATTGGCTCTGAAATCACCTGTATTCAGCATACTGTCGGCTGCCAGAACTCCCACCAGTGTAACATTTGGAAAATCGTGCCCCTTGGCTATCATTTGTGTTCCGACCATTATATTTATATTTTCATTTTTAAACCGGTTTAATATTTCTTCATGGGCATTCTTATAGCCGATGGTATCTATATCCATTCTGATAACCGAACTCCCGGGAAGTCTGTTCCTTATTTCCTCCTCGATTTTTTGGGTTCCTACTCCAAAATGCCTTATATTCTTACTCTCACAGGAGGGGCACTGAGCCGGATTCTTCACGGTGAAACCGCAGTAATGGCAGATCAAACGGTCACTTTTTGCATGAAAGGTCAATGCAATATTACATTCGGGACATTTCATAGTATACCCACAATCACGGCATATTACAAAAGTTGAAAAGCCTCTTCTGTTAAGGAATAATATGCTTTGCTGCTCGTCCGCAGCGTTCTTTTTCAATTCCTCCTGAAGCAGGAAGCTGAAAGGTGTTTTGTTGCCGTTTTCCAGCTCCAGGCGCATATCAACCATTTCAACCTTCGGAAGCTCTGATGTATTGGGCCTGTTTTTCATTTCAACAAGGTCAATATCACCCTTTTTTGCCCGGTAATATGTATCTACCGACGGTGTAGCCGAGCCGTAGACCAGCATGGCATTATTTATATGACATCTCTTCCGGGCTACTTCCTTGGCATTGTATCTAGGCATTGATTCAGACTTGTAGGAGCCCTCATGTTCCTCATCAATTATAATAAGCCCCATATCGGTTACAGGTGCAAAAACTGCCGAGCGGGCACCCACAACAACGTCTACCTTTCCTTCACTTATCAGTCTCCATTGATCGAACCTTTCTCCCAGGGAAAGCCTGCTGTGCATTACTGCAACCCGTTTCCCGAACCTGGAAACAAACCTTTCAACCATCTGCGGCGTAAGAGAAATTTCAGGCACCAGAAGAATTGCTCTTTTTCCCATATCAAAGCAGTGTGAAATAAGTTGAAGATAAACCTCCGTTTTTCCGCTTCCTGTTATTCCATGTATAAGGCTTTCCTTAAAAGTTCCGTTATCCAGTTGGCCTATGAGCTGTTCCAGTGCTGCGGCCTGTTCGGTTGTAGGAGTCAGGTGTTCGGTCTTTTCATAGTTCCTGTCCTTTATGGGATTTCTTTGAAGCTCTATGGTTTTATAACATATGTAGCCATATTTGCTGAGAGTGTCCAGAACAGAGGAAGTCACTCCTGCAAACCTCTGAATGTCGGCTACCGAAACCAGCTCATTATCCAGTAATATTTCCAGTACTCTTATATGCTGAATCCTCTTGACGGCATTATTCTCCAGCTCTTCAATTATTTCTTCACGGGTCCTGGCAAGGCTGACGCCCTTGACTGATTTCGCATTGACCTTTTGCTGATAGCATTCCTCCACGGTAACCGCACCGCACTCGCACAATTTCCGGATGCTGCCTTTAAAACCCTTTATTTCACACATGCCACGCAGCTCATCATACTCGCACTCACCACCGACGCAGTTCAAATTTTCAACTATCCTGTTCAAATCCTCTTTTTTAAAAGCCTTGAACGCTTTATCCGTCAATTTAACTGTTTTGACGGTTTTTACGTTGATCCCTGGGGGAAGCATGCATTTGATGACATCCGAATATGTACAGATATATTGCCGTTTCATCCATTCCAGCAGTTCAATGTTGTCTCCCTTAATAAGCGGATAGGGTTCAATGACCTGTTTAATGGCTTTATACTCGATATTTTTTTCATTACTTCTGAGGGAATCGGTATCAGCAGGCTTTATCTCAAGGACAAAGCCTTCCTTGACCATGCTGCCGCCCCCAAAGGGTACCAGCACCCTGCAGCCCGTACATATTTTTCCGGCAAGGCTGTCGGGTACTATATATGTATACTTCCTGTCATATGCTCTTGTAGTATTTATTAAAACTATTGAGGCGGTCAATACAGTCATTTTTTTCACTCCGAAATATTTTCAAGTCAAATCCATGTTTAATCGTGTTTAATTATATCAGATTTTCATTTTATTACGCATAAGTTCAATAGAAAATTTTTCGGCTGTAGAAAAATTGTTTTATATATATTCGATAAAGTTAAGTTTTTTTAGTACTTTCATCATAAAATTACTGCAAATGCCTGTAAAGCTCCCTGTCAGAATTCCTGAAACCAGAAGCACGGGCAGATATGCAGCAACTGATAAATCACTCATTATAAAGCAGGCAGCCGCCATCTGCCCTGTATAATGAGCAATTGCACCCGCAATGCCGATTCCTACAGAGCTGAAGTATTTACGTGTGTACTTCAGCATAATCCACATAACTGCCGTGCTGAGTATTCCTCCGCAAATACTCAGCATAAATGCTGTTGGGCCGCCCATAAACAACGAGGTCATAACGCATCCTATAAAAATAATCAGTATGGTGTCAGCAAGACTGAAGAATACCAGGCTGACCATGGCAAGAATATTTGCAAGGCCGGGCTTGATCCCCGGAACGCCGTCCGGGCCAGGGAGTTGTGTCTCTATAACAGACAGTACGATAGCCAGAACCGCAAATAAGGATAGATAAATTATTTTCTTTATATCAGTGTTTCCTTTTAAATATCTCATGGTGTTATACCGTCCAGTGTTCTGTCATTATTTCGAACTATTTTAATCAGAGTTCTGTTTGGAAGACAAACGGCTATTTGTCCGGGCTTGTTTATCCATCCTGCTTTTACGCAAAGCCTGTCGGGACAGTCTGCCGACATGAAACAGATTTTTTTCTGATCGGCAACAATAAATTCATCATATTGCCCGGGAACTTTTATGACTTCTCTTTTTTTCAGCTTTGTCAGGTTTACACTTCTTATAACCTCATCATCTTTCTTTATAATTGCATAAACATCCTCCTTACCGGAATTATTTGCATTATTCCAGATTGCCATGCTGTCGGAATTGTTCCCGCTGCCGAGGATGACTGACAATGATATTCCAAATACAATTAACAAAACCAATATAACATCAGCCTTTTTCAACATAGGTATATTCACCGCTTTCCTTTTTGAAATAATCCTGTTTCCTCATATACCTGTGATTTTGTTTGAATACAATTCCACTAATTAATACATCCTATATATAAGTTGATTACATTGAATAATTTTTCCCTTGAATTACTATTTTTATAACTTTACAGGAAATTCAGAAAGGCTGATGGTGACTCTTATGTCGAGAAATATCATTATAGTCGGTGCAGGCTATGCAGGCATTGAAACAGCACTGTACCTGCAAAGGAAAAAAAAGAAAGATGATGATATCAAAATAACCATAATAGATAAAAATTCATACCACACTTTACTGACCGAACTTCACGAGGTAGCAGGAAACAGGATAGCCGAAGACGGTGTCATAGTTCCGTTAAGAGACATTTTTCATTATACCGGTGTTCACATAGTAAAGGATGAAATTATTGGTTTTGACTTTAAAAACAACACTGTAAGCTCCAGGGACAGGCAATATAAATATGACTATCTGCTATTGGCCTTTGGCAGCGAACCAAACTATTACGGTATTCCCGGTATGAAGGAAAACTGTTTTCCTCTTTGGTCCTACAAGGATGCTATTGCAGTGAGAGAACAGATTTATGACTGCTTTATAAGAGCCGGACAGGAGGAGGACAAAAGTAAAAGAAGTGCTCTCCTGGCTTTCGTTGTGGGAGGAGGAGGTTTTACAGGAGTGGAAATGGTTGGAGAGCTTGGTATGTGGGTCAGAAAGCTCTGTATCCAGTTTCACATTGACCGCAATGAAGTTCAGTTATATTTAATAGAAGCCTTACCTAAGATTTTGAATATTCTTAAGGATAAAAACATAGACGCATCCATGAAATATCTTACAAACAAGCTGAAGGTCAACGTTTTGACGGAGAGCGCCATAACAAAGCTGGAACCCGACAGGGTCGAACTCAAGGACGGAAGAATAATCAATACACGTACTCTTATTTGGACAGCCGGAATTAAAGCCTCTTCGCTGACTGACAGTGTTGACCTTGAAAAGAACCGGGCCTCCAGGATAGTAGTTGATGAGTTCACAAAAACCACCTTGAGAAATGTCTATGCCATCGGTGACGTCAGCGCTTTTACCTATGAGGATAAAGTACTCCCTCCTCTGGTGGAATCGGCAGTACAAACCGGAAAAAATGCCGGCAGAAATATTCTGGCAGACATAAGAAACAAGGACAAAACCAGACTGGAGCCCAAGCTCCACGGGGTAATGGTGTCCATAGGAAGTAATTTTGCCGTCAGCGAAATAATGGGTAAAATGTTTCCCATATGGCTTTCAATAGTTATGAAGTATATGGTAAATATACATTATTTATTTGGCATCGGCGGCTTTGAGCTTGTATTCAAATATCTTAACCATGAACTGTTGCACAAAAGGCACAGACTTAATTTTCTGGAATATCACTATACCTTTAAGACACTTGCTTTCTGGCTCGTACCTTTACGCCTGTTTCTGGGGTATACGTGGTTCATGGAGGGTTACAATAAAATAAATGAAGGCTGGCTGACAAAACCCATGCTGGCCGGTCTGCCTGTCGACGCTGCCAGCAGTGCCTCCGTGACAGAATCCGGAGAAAAGGTGTTCAGTATAATATCCTCCCATACCCCGGGCTGGTATGCCTGGATAGCAAACAACTTCGTAATACCCAATGCGCTGCTTTTTCAAATAATGATTGTATTGGCTGAAATAGGTCTAGGACTTGCATTTTTCTCCGGAACCTTCACTTTCCTTGCAGCGCTGGCAGCATTGGCTTTGAATATTAACTTCTTGCTTTCAACGGGTTTATATGAAACCAGCTGGTGGTTAATACCTGCTGAAATAGCCATGCTTGCCGGAGCCGGAAGGGCTTTCGGTCTTGATGCCCACCTGATGCCTTTTCTCATGAAAGGCTGGAGATATCTTGTCAGAAGGAGCTCATAACAATCAAACACCTCAGCCGGCATTACGGCTGAGGTGTTATTTTATGTACAGCTCTTCAATTTAAATAATCCTACGGTTCATTAGGTTCATTTGATTCATTTGATTCCTGGGTCTCAATTACTTCTTCCTTGTTATGAACCTCTTCGGATATTTCCATTTTTGAAACAGATACTTCATAGGCAGTCTTGGAAACGGTTTCTCCGTTTTCAAGCTTCTTTTGGTATTCTCTGCTCTGAATTCTTCCCCAAATCTTGATATTGTCCCCAATAGTGAGATTCTGGGAATATCTTGCGTTTCTCCCCCATGCTATGCACGGGATATAATCCGACTTGTTATACGGCCTGTTTACAGCTACCAGTATATCCGTAATTTCTCTTCCAAACGGAGTCATCCTGTATATAGGATTTTTGCATATATATCCGTTCAAATATATCTGGTTTGGATTTTTAATCCGTTTTTCTTCATCGGTAAAAATCAATTCTCTGGCAAATACAGTCAGAACGAGCTTATTTGAATCACTTTTGTAACTGTTATAGGATCTGAACTGTCCCTCTATTTCTAATGGAACACCAATTTGCAGTTTGTTCTTTGGCACAAGACGTTCTGAAAATGTAACAGATATTTTATCACTGCTGTCGCTTAGCCTGGGTACCTCTAAATAAAAAGAATAAAAGCCCTCACCATATACCTC